>NZ_QVLT01000049.1 GCF_003417065.2 Hymenobacter lapidiphilus
GGCCGGCCAGCCCCTGAGCGCCGCCCAGGTCGCGGCCCGCTTCCGCCGCACCCCCGCCGCCAAGCTCCAGCCGCTGCTGGCCACGCTGGTCGCCCTGAGCCTGCTCCGCGAAACCGACGACGGGCTGTATGCGGGCTAGCGGGGCCCATTTGCCCGCTATAGTTCATCTTGGCCGGGGCGGTGGTTGCCGCTCCCGGCCGCTCCTGGCTTTACTCCCTTTCCCTATGCGCTCCTACCCTCCTTCCGTCCGCCTGCTGCTCGCGGGCAGCCTGCTGCTGGCCCTGCCCGGCTGCCTGTTCAACTCCGACGACTCGCCCCCTAAAGAGCAGCTGCCGCCCGCCACCCAGCAGGGCCTCAACGAGGGAGGCTGCCGGATAGATGGCACGGTCTGGAAGCCTGCTCAGGTCCTTTTCGGCCCCAAAAAACTATACATCAGCGTCGACCGCCGCACCGATAACACCCCCGGCTACCGCTTCTCGCTCTCGCTCGTGCGCCGGGCCGATGCCTCCTATCCCAACGCCATATCAGATGTCGACCTGTATGTGCCCAACCTGCGCGGCGTCGGCTCCATTGCTCTCAACCAGTCCTTCACGCCCGGTTCCGGCGGCCCCTACCCCGCTCACGCTTCCTTTGATATATACACCGACCCCAGCAACAGCACCACCCACACCGTCTACTACACCGGCCCCTCCGCCCCCGGCCAGCTCACCATCACCCGCTTCGACACCGTAGCCCGCGTAGTGTCAGGCACATTCGAATTCGTTGGCCGGGCCGCCACCGGCCAGCAAGTCAGCGCAACGGAAGGCCGCTTCGATGTGGGCTACTAAGCAGGGCCGGCAACGTGGCAACGGCAACGTGACAACGGCAACGTGACAACGGCAACGTGGAAACGGCAACGCGGCAACGGCAACGTGGCAACGATGTAGGGGCGGGGCTTGTCCCCGCCCGCCGTTGAACGGTGATGTGAGAACGGTGACGTGGGAACGACACGCCCGCCACCGGTTGCAACTACTCCGTTCAACGGCGGGCGGGGACAACCGAAGGACAGCGCAGCTAAGCCCCGCCCCTACAGCGCCCTTCGCAACTTGGGGTAGCTCTCGGAAGCTCCAAATTAACTAGTTATTATTATAGTAATTATATATATTGTCTTATCATTTACTTACCCCCATTAGTTATGACCGACGATTCCAATGCCATCGAAACCATCGTCCCAGCCGAGCAGTGGGAGAAGCTGGTGCAGTTCTACACCCGCCTACTCGGGCAGCCGCAGCAGCCCAGCGACTCGGAGGCCCTCTTCGCCTCCCCCGACGACGGCCTGACAATCCGGCTGACCAAGGAAGACACCACACGCGAGCTAACCAATATCCCGGCGCGCCCCTTCAAGCTAGAGGGCGGCCCGGATGGATTAAAGAAAGTCCAGAAAGAATACGATAGGCTTTTAAAAGCCAATGCGGGAAACGTTTTTGACTCGCTGGCACCCATCGCACAAGGCCCACAGGGCAAGGAGTGCACCATTGCTTTCGTCTGGGTTGGCAACCCCTGCCGCTCCAAACTAGTTGGCCACCTGGAAGGCGTGATTCATAACCCCAATTGGGTCGTTTAATCCCAACGGCAGCCGGCCCCTGCGGTAGCGGGCACGCGCCAGCAGAAGCTTTAGGGTTTAAAGGTTTAGGGGAAGATGTGAAAGCAAAAACCGCGTCTCCGGATGGAGGCGCGGTTTTTTGTAGTTGTTACGAAATCGGTTTATAGTCAGCAGCTTATCTGGTAAGCTCCGCCACTTAGCCGCCGCTTACGCCGCCGCCAGAATAGGGAAGCCGGGTGTATCTTTCGCCGCTTTCATCCTTTATTTCTACCTTATCGTGAACACTCCTACCCTCGCGCGCCGCCTGACCGCCCCCCTCACCAGCCTGCTGCTGGCCGCCGCCACCGCCACCTCTGCCCAACCCACGCCCTCCTGGACCAACGTGCGGGCCATAAGCGCCGGCCCCAACCTGCTTACCCAAGCCGGCGCCCACATCAGCGCCACTCAGGCCGATGGCACCTTCTATGCAGTGGGCTCCTTTACCGGCACTACCAGTGTGGGGGGCAACCCGCTCGTGGCGAAGGGTAGCTCCGACGGCTACGTGGCCAAATACACAGCGGAAGGCAACGTGCTCTGGGTACGGCAGCTAGGCTCCACGGAAAGAGGGGAAGTTAATGCAGTGGCCCTGGATGCGGCCGGCAACGTGTACATTACCGGCCAGTTCAGTGGTACCCTCACGCTGGGCGGCGGCCTGGTAGTGCAAGGGCTTAGAGTTCCCGCGTTCAACGCGTTTTGCATCCGCTACTCGCCCCAGGGCACGCCCCAGTGGGCCCGGCACAACACGAACGACAATGGTGCCTGGGGCTCCGGCATTGCGGTAGAAGCCAACGGCCAGGTGTCTGTGGCGGGGGTTTTTGCCTGGAGCATCACGCTCGGCGGCACTACGCTGGCTACCCCCTTCAGCACCGATAATTTCACTGCCTACCTGGCCCGCTTCAACGCCGAAACGGGTGCCCTGGAGTCGCTGACGGCCCCTTTCGCGTACACGGGCGGCAACATTTATAGCACGCTCACGGGGCCGCTGATGGCCGCTTCTGCGGGCGGGCGCGTGTACCTGCTGTCTAATTTTGAAAGCCCCTTGCTGCTGCCGGGTGGGGCCAGGCTTACCGGCGCCGGCAACCTCGATGCGGGCGTGCTGGCCTACGCAGCCAATGGCCGGCTGGAGTGGGCCCGGCAGCTAGGCAGCCCCCAACGCGACGAGGTGGCCCAGGGTGCCACCGATGCAGCCGGCAACCTCTACGTGGTGGGATATTCGCTGGGCTCGGTGCGGGCCGGCCTGTTCACGCTGCCCAACAACGGCGGCTCCGATGGCTACCTGCTCAAGTACGACCTGAGCGGCGAAGTGCAGTGGGCCCAAATGGTGAACAGCCCCGGCAACGACCAGCTGCGGTCGGTGGCCGTGGATGCGGCCGGCGCGCCCTACGTAACCGGGTCGTTCGAGCAAACCCTGACAATTGGCACTCAGCGCCTGACCAGCACAGGCCAGAGCGATGTGCTGGTAGCAGCCTACTCGCCCACCGGCCAGCCCCGCTGGGCCCAGCAGGCCGGCGGCCCCGGCCCCGACTACGGCTCCTACCTGGGCCTGGGCTTCAACAACTCCCTGAACCTGGTTGGGTCGTATAGTGCGCCGGCCACCTTCGGCCAGCAGGTGCTCACCACGCCGGCCCCCAACGGCACGTTCATGGCCCTGTTAGGCAGCGCCGTGCTCAGCACCAGCGCCGCCCGCCCGCTGGCCCTGGGCCTAGCCCCCAACCCCGCCACGGGCCGCGTGCGCCTGCTGGGCCTGCCCGCCGGCCGCCCCATAAGCGTATTCGACCAGCTGGGCCGACTGGTGCGCACCGCCCCCCTGGCCCCCGATGCCTCATTTTCGGTGCATGGCCTCACGCCCGGCCTCTATGTGGTGCGGGCTGTTGATGCGCAAAACCGCGCCTACGCCGGCCGCTTGGTGGTGGAATAAGGAGCCAAAAGAGACACCCCGAAAACGCAAAAGCCCCGCTTCTGAATCAGAAACGAGGCTTTTTGTAGAGGGGATGGGATTCGAACCCACGATGAGCTTGCACCCATACACACTTTCCAGGCGTGCTCCTTCAACCACTCGGACACCCCTCTGGGTGATGCGGTTTGGTGGCGCAAAATAACACCCGATTTTCCGGAAACGCAAGCGCCAACCGCTTTAGCTGGCCAGCAGTGCCGCCGGAACGGAATATCAGGCGCTATAAGCACGCCGTAGGGGCGGGGCTTGTCCCCGCCCGCCGTATGCACCGTTGAACAGAATCGTTGCAGCGGCGCGAACGGCGGGCGGGGACAAGCCCCGCCCCTACAGCGTTCTGGTGACATCGTTTTATCGAAGGACAGCGAAGCGAAGCCCCGCCCGTCATTCGGGCGTGCCCGTTCTGGTGGCGCTACAGCAGCGTTATTTCGCCCCGCAGGTCCTGGGCCATCAGGCGGCGGGACTGGGTTGATTCCAGGGCCAGGCCGAGCACGAACATGAGCTTGGTTATGGCGGCCTCCACCGTGATATCATCGCCGCCCACAATGCCGAGGTCGGAGAGGTAAGCGCTGGTTTCGTAGCGGCCCTGCAGCACCCGGCCCTCCTCGCACTGGCTCACGTTGAGGAGCACTACGCCCCGGTCGGAGGCCTCGCGCAGGCAGTTGAGGAACCAGGGCGCGGTGGGCGCGTTGCCCGAGCCGTAGGTTTCGAGCACGCAGCCGCGCAGGTCATCCAGCTCCAGCTGGGCCCGCAGCACCCGCTCGCTCAGGCCCGGAAACAGCCGGATGAGGGCCACCCGCTCATCGAAGCGCTGATGAACGTGCAGCTTACTGGCCGGTAGCAGCCGGATCTGCTTGTCGTGGAAGGCCAGCTCGATGCCGGCGCGGGCCAAAGGCGGGTAGTTTTCGCTGCGGAAGGCGTCGTACTGCTGGCTTTCCACCTTCTTGGCCCGGTTGCCCCGAATCAGCAGGTCGTTGAAAAACAGGCACACCTCGGGCACGCGTACCGTGTTGCCCACGGGGTGGCGGGCGGCGGCCATTTCCAGCGCCGTTACCAGGTTGCGACGCGCATCAGTCCGAATGCCGCCCACGGGTACCTGAGCCCCGGTAAAGACCACCGTTTTGCCCAGATTTTCGAGCAGGAAGCTCAGCGCCGCCGCCGAATAGGCCATGGTATCGGTGCCGTGCAGCACCACAAAGCCGTCGTACTGGTCGTATTTTTCGGCAATGAGGGCGGCCATGCGCAGCCAGTCGGCAGGCATTACATTGCTCGAATCAATCGGCTCGCCCAGGTTAACAACTTCCACCGCCATGTTGAGCTGGCGCAGCTCGGGCATCTTGCGCCGAATCTGCTCAAAGTTCATCGGCACCAGCTCGCCGCGCTTGTTGTACGCCATGCCGGCCGTACCGCCTGTATAAATCACGAGGATGGAGGTTTCCAAGGGGATGAGGAGGGATAGGGTGAGGAGGTAAAGATACGCCGCCGTAGGGGCGGGGCTTGTCCCCGCCCCTACGGCGGCGTTGAACGATTACCGTTGCAGCGGCGCGAACGGCGGGCGGGGACAAGCCCCACCCCTACGCCGTTCTGGTTTCTCCAAACAGCGCCAGCGTGTTGCGGGTCGTAGCTTCGGCTACTGCTTCCACCGACACACCCAGCAGCTCGGCCACGCGGCGGGCGACCAGGGGCACGTAGGCGGGCTCGTTGCGCTTGCCGCGGTGGGGCACGGGGGCCAGGTAGGGGCAGTCGGTTTCGAGCAGTAGGTGATCCAGCCCCACGCCGGGCAGCACCTTGCCCAGCCCACCGTTCTTGAAGGTGACCACACCGCCAATGCCCAGCTTGAAGCCCAGTTTGATGACTTCCTCGGCCTCGGCCGGCGTGCCTGAAAAGCAGTGGAACACGCCCCGCAGCGTACCGTCCTGGGCGTCGGCAATAATGTCGGCGGTTTCGCGGAAGGCCTCGCGGGTGTGCAGCACGATGGGCAGCTGATGCTTTTTGGCCAGCGCCACCTGCACCCGCAGCGCCTCCTGCTGCTCGGCCAGCAGCGTTTTATCCCAGTACAAATCGATGCCGCACTCCCCCACCGCCGCGAAGGGCCGGCGACCGAGCCATTCCTCCACCTCGTACAGCTCGCGCGCTAGGTTGCGCGTCACGTGGCAGGGGTGAAGGCCCATCATGGCGAAGCACTGCGTCGGGTGTTTGGCCTCCACTTCCAGCATGGCATCAATGCTTTCGTGGTCGATGTTGGGCATGAAGATGGTTTCCACGCCGCCCTCGTACGCCCGTTGCAGCAGCTCCTCCTGGTCGGGCTGCAGTTGGGGGGAATACACGTGGGCGTGGGAGTCGGAAAAGGTCATGTTGGGGGTAACAGGATGAGGAAGGGGCAAAGATACGGTGCTGACAGAACGGGAACGTGGAAACGACGTAGGGGCGGGGCTTGTCCCCGCCCGCCGTTCGCGCCGCTGCAACGGTAATCGTTCACCGGCGGGCGGGGGCAGCCGCCCCTACGTCGTGCTGACAGCACCTCACAACCTAGCGGTAGCTCCTCCCCTTCCACTCGAAGCGCAACGGCAGCAGCCGAAACAGCACCAGACTCACCGTCAGGGCCAGCGTGTAGAACTCGAACAGCGGCAGCAGCTCCAGCGGCGGGCGGCGGCCCACGCGCCGGAAGCACACGGTGGCCAACACGCCCTGCATGGCCGCTTTAGCCGCCCAAACCGCCAGCGCCGTGCCGGGGCCCGCCACCACGGCCAGGGCCGCCAGTACCAGATAAAACGACCCGTACAGCGCCAGACACGCCTGCAGCCACCCCGGCAGCTGCTCCACGCCCAGCATCCAGCGCCGCCGCTGGTGCAGCAGCCCCCGCCAGGTGTATATCGGCAGCGACTCGGCCAGCACTTCGGGCCGGAACAGGTTGCGGTAGCCGAAGCCCCGCGCCCGCACCGCCTTGAACAGCTCGAAATCTTCGATGACCGAAAACGGCAGCGCCTCGTAGCCGCCAGTCGCCTCGTAGGCTTCGCGGCTGATGAGCATGTTGTTGCCCATGGCCGTTACGGGCTGGCCCAAGTCCGTCACCACCTGCACCAGCCCCAACGACAGCAGCCAGTCGAGGCCCTGCAAGCGGTGGAACAGCCGCGGGCCCGTTACCAGCGTCAGGCCCGTGACGATGCCCACGCCCGGCCCGGTCCAGGCCAGCAGCCCGCGCAGCCAGCTGGCCGGCACGGCAATATCGGCGTCGGTAATGAAGAAGTAATCCGAAGTAGCAACCCGCGCCAGCTGGGCCAGCACGTTGGCCTTGCCCCGCGCCAAGCCTAGGTTCTCCCGGATATCGAGCACCCGAAACGTACCCGCGTAGCCTTGCATGGCCGCCTCGGCCACGGCGGCTGTAGCGTCGGTCGAGCCGTCGTTGCCCAGCAGCACCTCCACCAGCTCCGGCGGGTAGTCGAGGTTGCGAATAGCCTCCAGGCAGCACGCAATGGCTGCTTCCTCATCCCGGGCCGCAATGAGAATGCTCACCCGCGGCCGAGCTGCCCCCAACACCGGCGCCACCGCCAGCCGCCGCCCCAGCACCCAGGCCGAAACCGCCAGCAGCGCAAACCAGCCGATAAAGTACAGGGAGAACAGCATGTTGGTTAGGGGTTAATTAAGGTTGCGGAGGGGTTTTGCCGGTGTGTAGGGGCGGGGCTTGTCCCCGCCCGCCGGTGAACGATTACCGTTGCAGCGGCGCGAACGGCGGGCGGGGACAGCCGCCCCTACCCGTTCTCACAGCACCCCAAACTGATACCCAGCCTCGGCGCAATAATCGAGGTAGCGGGGCAGCACGTAGCGCAGGTTGCGGGCGGCTTTTTGGCTGTCGTGGAACACGACGATGCTGCCGGGGCGGGTGAGGCGAATGCTTGCCCGCAGGCAGGCTTCGGGGGCGTAGTCGGGGTCGTAGTCGCAGGTGAGCAGGTCCCACATGATGAGCTGGTACGCGGGGTGCAGGGCTTGCGCCAGCGGGCGGGTGATGCGGCCGTAGGGCGGGCGCAGCAGCGGCCGGCCTTCGGGGACGACGTCGGGTTGCAGGGCGTCGAGCAGGTGCTGGCAGTGGGTCACGTCGGCCAGATACTCGGGGCGCGGGTGGCGCCAGCCGCTGAGGTGGCGGTGGGTGTGGTTGCCCAGGCGGTGGCCGGCGGCCAGCACCTGTTGGGCCACCTCGGGGTGGCGCGCCAGGTTTTCGCCCACGCAGAAAAACGTGGCCCGCGCATCGTAGCGCGCCAGCTGCTCCAGCACGAAGGGCGTTTCGTCCGGAATGGGACCGTCGTCGAAGGTCAGGTAGAGCGTGGGCGGGTCGGTGGCGGGCATTTCCCAGATACACTCCGGAAACAGCCGCCGCACCAGCCCCGGCATTCGGTGTAAGTGCAAGTTGGTTTTGGTTGGGGTGATGGGGTGATAGAGTGATGGGGCAAAACTACGAACGTCATGCTGAGCATGTGGCGAATTGAGCCAGGGTGCGCAGCCGCAGTCGAAGCATCTCTACCGCAACAGTAACCCTGTCGTTAATAGTTGGTCTGGCGACGAAGCGGTAGAGATGCTTCGACTGCGCTCCGCTTCGCTCAGCATGACAGGTCCTATTACCTCATCACCCCGTTCCCCCTAACCCAAATCCGCCGCCCGTTCAATTTCCTGCCACAGCCGCCGGGCGCTTTCGGCCCACGAAAAGCGTGTACCGTTGCGGAAACCGGCCGCTATCAGCTGCTGGCGGTAGTCGGCCGATTCCTCTACCCGCACTAATCCGGCGGTGATGGACTCGACTGAAAACGGGTCGACCAGGCAGGCGCCGCCGGAGCCGGCTACTTCGGGTAGCGAGCTGCAATTGGAGGTAATGACGGGCGAGCCGCAGGCCTGGGCCTCGATTACGGGAATGCCGAAACCCTCGAAGTAGGGCACGTAGCAGGTGGCGCGGGCGGCGGCATACAGCTGCACCAGCTCCTCATCGGTTACGCGGCCCGTCAGGTGCACGGCGGCGCGGTGCCGCAGCCCCTGGTACACCTCGAAAATGGGGCCCGCTTTCCAGGCCGTGCGACCCACCACCAGCAGCCGGGCCGCCGAGCCAGTGGCGGTTTTAAACGCTTCGAAGGCCCGCAGCAGGTGCTGCAGGTTCTTACGCGGCTGCAACGCCCCCACGAACAGGTAGTACGGGTGGCCGGCCGCGTACCGCTCGCGCGTGGCGCGCTGCACCGGCTCGGACTGGGGCGTGAACCGGGCATCGACGGCGTTGTATACCACGCTTATTTTTTCGGGCGCGATGCCGTAGCGGGCCACTACATCCTGCTTCGTGGCTTCCGACACTGCCACCAACCGCGCCGAAGCCCGGGCGAAACGGGGCGTAAAAGTGCGGTAGTAGGCCCGCACCAGCCAATCGACATCCTGCGGGAAGTGCTCGAAGGCTAAATCGTGCAGCACCGTAACGCGGGGCACGCGGGTGCGCAGCGTGGTGAAACCATCAGGGCTGAGGAACACGGCCGGGCGGTGGCGGGCCAGCCAGCGCGCTACCGCCCCCTCGAACCAGGCCAGCCACAGCAGCGGATGCCGGGCCGGCGGCCCCAGCACGTGCGGCACCACGTTGGGCCCCAGCAGGTACCGCTCGTCAAACGCCCTGTCGAACAGAAAGTGAAACGTGTGCTCCGGCTGCTGCCGCACCAGCTCGCGCAGGGTTTCGAGCGTGAAACGCCCAATTCCCTCCAGCTTGTCGCCGGGCAGCAAAAAGCGGACGTTGACGGCAATATGCATTTTAGGTATCGGGGCTTAGAGGCTTAGGTAGTAGGGAGGTGACAAGCTTTCTAAGCCCTGACACCTAAGTCCCTAAGTCCTAAAACACAAACACGAAATTATCGGAGTCCTGGCCGCTTTGGGCCAGGTAGGCGTCAAGGTCGGCGCAGGGCAGGGGGCGGCCGGCGGCGCTGAGCGTGTGGGCCGCGTAGCCGCACTCGGCCAGCAGCGTGGCGGCGCGGCGGTGGCTGGCGTTGTGGCGGTCTGGGCTCAGGTACTCCATCACTACCAGCGGCGCCTGCCCGGCCAGGGCCAGCTCTGTCAGCGCCTTCTGGGCGCCGGCAATTACCTTGTCCTCGGCCCCTTCCACATCTATTTTAATGATGCGCGGCTGCAGGCCGGTTTCGTGCAGCACCTCGCTCAGGTTCACGGCCGCCACCCGGGTCTGCACCGGCGGAAACTGCCGGAACCACTTCTCGCCCTCGAACTGGCTCACATCCATCGAGTTGAACTCGTTGAAGAGCACCGGAAACTCGTAGAACGACACGGTTTCGGGCCGGTCGGAGACGGCCTGGTGGCAGGCCTGCACCTGGGGCAGCGCGGCCACGTTGGCGGCCAGCACGGCGTAGGTACTGGCCGAGGCCTCGTAGGCCCGCACCCGCCCGGTAGGCCCCACCAGCTGGGCGGCCAGCAGCGCGAAATAGCCGAAATGCGCGCCCACGTCCACGAAATTGTCGCCGGGGCGCAGGGTTTCCAGCAGCAGGCGGGCCAGCCGGATTTCCGAGTCGTGGGTTTTGCCGCCGGTCAGGTACAGGTCGGTGCCGGCCGGCAGTACCACCTGCATGGGCACGCCAAAAAAGGTATTCACCTGCCGGAACACACCCCGCCGGGTGCGGGCGTACACCAGCGTGCGGAAGCCAATGGCGTAGATATAGCGGCCCGGCGCGTGCAGCAGGCGGTGCCAGCGGGAACTGGCCGCTAGCTTTTCGACGTGCGCCAGCTGGCGAAGAAAGGATGACATGAGGCGGTAGAAGTGAACAGAACGGCGCGCAACGGGGGCGCGCCGGGCAAATATCGGCGGTTTGGATGAAGGCGCCGTACGGCGGCGCTTATTTGCCGGCCCGCAGCTGGCGCAGCTCGCGCGGGTGCAGCAGCCCCAGGCCCAGCACCAGCCCCCCAAACAGCAGGCCGGCCACCGCCGTTTCGAGCCACCAGCTCAGGCCCAGCTGCTGCAGCCCGTACCAGCCGGCGCACAGCGCGGCCAGCACGGCCAGCAGCCGCCCCAGCAGCAGCCAGGGCACGGCCACTTCCGCCCGCCGGTGCGTCAGCCACAGGTAGCAAACCGACACGAACACGGCGCAGGCCAGCGTGTTCCAGGCGGCGGCCACAGCCCCGAAGCGCGGCAGCAGCAGCAGGTTCAGGCCCACGTTCAGCACCACGCTCGCCCCCACCAGCTTGCTGACTGCGCCCACGAAGCGCGTGCTGTTGAGCAGCGAGGCGTAGAGGGCAAAAAACGAGTGAACCAGCACATTGAGGAACAAGATTTTCAGGCACCAGCTCATGCGGGCTATTTCGGCGGCCGAGCTGTTCTGGAACTGCCAGAACAGCACCTCACCCCGAAACAGCACGAAGGCGCACACAAACAGCATGGGCACCGTAACCACCCGCTGCCCGAACCAAAGCAGCTGCTGCTGCTCGGCGGGCTGGTACTGGGCGGCGGCAAAGCGGGCAAAAAACAGCGGCAGCACCGTCCAGATGTACATCATCAGGGCATCGGCCCAGCGGTAGGCGCCGGCATAGTAGCCCGCTTCGGTGGGCGAGGCCAGCCGCTCCAGCATCACCATGTCTACCCGCTCGTTCACGCCATACAGCAGCGTGATAACGGCAAACGGGGCCGCCTCGCGCAGCAGGGTGCGCACCCGGGGCCACTGCCAGCGGCTGCGCACGCGGCCCATAAAGCGCCGCATCAGCCCGTAGAATACCACCGTAGTGAGTACTACGGCAATGGCCCGCACGCCCACGTAGCGCTCCAGCGTGAGGCCCAGCGGCAGCAGCGCCAGCACCAGGCCCACCAGCAATACTTTTTCGAGCACCGAGAGCAGGGCATCGGTATTGAAATGCTGCCGGGCCTGCAGCGTGCCGCGCAGAAACAGCCCGTACTGCGTGAGGGCCAGGCTGCCCCCGATAACGGCCAGCAGCCCCAGCTCGCGGCCCCGGTAGCCCACCAGCCAGCCCAGGCCCACCATGCCCACCAGCACCAGGCCGGTCAGGCTGGCCCGCAACGGCAGCAGGGTCGGGAAGGTATCGGCGAAGAAGTCCGGCTCGCCGGCTAGGCGTTTCACGCTGTAGTGCGTCAGGCCCAGGTCGGAAAACGTGGCCAGCACCAGCGTGAGCGATGAAAGGGCCGTGAACAGGCCGAAAGCAGCGTGGCCTACCCGATCCTGCACCAGGTTTTCGAGCAGCACCCAGCCGGGCTTCACAAGCACGTTGAGCAGAACGACCAGGCTGATATTTCCGAGGAACCGTTTGATGTGAGCAGCGGGCTAGCAAGCGCGGACAAACTACCCGGCCGGGCTGCCTCAGCGGGCGGGCCGGCGCAAAACTACGCAAAAAGCCGGCCCGTCAAGGTAGGGGCCGGGGTAGTTTTGTGGCGGCCGGGAAGTGCATTTTCCCCTTACCTTTGCCAACAGCTGCTTTTCCTCCTTCTTCCATTCAACGCCGCAGCTGCCGCCCTGTTCCTATGTCAGCACCCTATTCCTTGCTTGGGCTATGGCCTATTATTCGTCGGTGGAGAAACCTGGTACTTATTGCAGTGGGCCTAGCGGGCCTGATCAGCGCCGGCGTGGCCCTGCTGCTGCCCAATATCTATAAGTCGACGGCCGTGTTTTTCCCTACCGACCCCCAGACTACCGACCCCGACCGGCTGGTGGAGGGCGGCAAGCTGGAGTTGGGCGGCCGCAGTGAAGACCTCGACCGCGTTATCACCATTGGCCAGTCGCAGCCGGTGGCCGAGTTGCTCATCCGCGAATTCAACCTGTACAAACACTACAAGGTGGGCAGCCCCGGCAACGATGTGGCCGAGAATGCCGTGCTCAAGGAGTTTAGCGCGAACCTGCGCATTGTGCATAACGAGCGCGACGCCATTGAGCTGACGTTCCAGGACACTGACAAGCTGCTGGCCGCCAACCTGGCCAACCGGCTGGTAGAAGTAATTGACTCAATAAACCAGCAGCTTACGCTTGAAAACCGCCGCGGCGTGCTGGGGCTATACAAAACCCGCTACGATTTTCTGAATACCGAGTTTGAGCGCACCCGCCGCCAGGTGGTGCAGGCACGCCGCCGCTATGGCATCTATGGCCTCGAACAGCAGGGCCGCTACATGGCCCGCGAGGTAGTGGAGCTGGAAAGTGGCCTGCGCGAAGCCGAGGGCAGCGGCAACAGCAACCGGGCCGCCGGCCTGCGGCGGGCCCTGAGCGCCCTGACGGCCCCCGATGGCCAGAACCTCATCAACCTGGACCGTTACGTGCAGGGGGCCGACTCGCTGAACCTGTTCACGGCCCGCCTCACCAACCTGCAGGAGCGCCTAGTGAACGCCCAGAGCCAGTACGAAACCGCCGACCTGACGCTGCGGGCCAAGATTTCTTCGCTCTACCTGGTGCAAAAGGCCTACCCCGCCACCCGTAAAAGCCAGCCCATCCGCTGGCTGATTGTGTTGGGCTCGATGGTGCTCACGCTGGCCGCATCCATCGTCGTCATTACGCTGCTAGAGCTGTTTCAGCGCACCCAACGCCGGCTGGCTGTCGGCGAGGGCCTATGATGCCATTGCCGCCGCGCTTGGCGCAGTGGCTGCCCCAGGACCCGGCCCAACGGGTATTCGTGGGCATTATGGGCCTCCTGCTGGCCGGCGGGGCGGCCGCGCTGCTGCTCTCCTCGCCCCTGCCGCTGCTGCCGGTTGTGGCAGGCCTGGGGCTGCTGCTGCTGCTTATCGAGTGGCGGCTGCTGTACTTCCTGTTATTTCTGACGCTGCCCTTCTCGCGCGAGGTGGCGCTGGGCGCAGCCTCAGCCTCGATGTCCCGTCCGAACCCCTGATGCTCGTTCTCAGCGGCTGCGTGGGGGCCAGCCTGCTTATGGGCCGGCACCGGCTGCCGGCCCACGAGTGGCGCCACCCGCTGCTGCTGCTGCTGCTGCTCACGCTGTTATGGGCGTTTGTATCGGCCTTCTTTTCGGTCGATAGCACCAAGTCGGTTAAGTACTTGCTGGCCAAGGGCTGGTACTTAACACCTTTTGTGCTGGGCACTTTGCTGCTGCTGCGCCGGCCCGCCCATATCTGGCGGGTGGCAGGCCTGTACACGGCCGGTGCCATCGTTACGGTCCTGGTGATTTTGGCCAAGCACGGCAGCCGGGGTTTCGCCTTCGATGAGACGCAGTGGGCCGTGCACGACTTTTACCGCAACCACGTTACCTACGCCACGGTGCTGGCGCTGCTGCTGCCCTTCGCGCTGTACGGGGCCCGCCGGGCCGGGGGCGCGGCGCGGCTGGCCTGGCGGGTAGCCCTTGGCCTGATGCTGGTGGGGCTGGTACTCTCTTACACCCGGGCCTCAGTGCTGAGCCTGCCGGTGGCGGGGCTGTTTTACGTGGTGATGCGGCTGCGCCAGACGCGCCTGCTGCTGGTGGGCGCGCTGGTAGCGGCGCTGGCTGGGGCCGGCTATTTCATGAGCCAGAACAACTACATGCTCTACGCCCCCGATTTCGAGAAAACCGTGTTCAACGGCGAGAACTTCGGCAAGCACCTAGAGGCCACCTACAAGCTCGAAGATGTGTCGGGTATGGAGCGGGTGTACCGCTGGGTGGCCGCCGCCCGCATGGCCGCCGACAAGCCTCTGGTGGGCAGCGGCCCCAACACGTTTTACCCCGAATACAAGCGCTACACGGTGCGCAGCTTCCGTACCTACGTGAGCGACAACCCCGAAAAATCAACCACCCACAATTACTTTCTGCTGCTGCTGGCCGAGCAGGGCTTCCCCGGCATGCTACTGTTCATCACGCTGGTCGGGGCGGCACTCATCACCATCGAAACCCTTTACCACCGCACCACGCCCGGCTCCGAGTACCGCGCCGTGCTGTTGGCCTGCGGCCTGAGCTTCGTCATCATCGTGTTCCACCTGCTGCTCAACGAGCTGGTAGAAGTAGACAAAATAGGCTCGTTCTTCTTCATCAACCTGGCCATGCTCGTGCGGCTTGGAACGTGGCTGCGGGAGGAAAAGTCGGTAGCCTGGTTGGAGTCTGATAAGCTGGAACAATTAAGCAAGACTTAATTTTATTAGTCACTAATCATTGAAAATATGCCTAATGAATTCAGGTTACCAATAACGAACATCGGGCAGGACAACTGGGTTGAGAAAGTAGCACAGTTTCTCAACAGTTATGCTATTGAGCCGGTGGGTATTTCATCGGAAAGTATTCGACAGCGAGAAGCAGCGCTGGGCGTTACACTTCCCACTGACATAAAGGAATACTACCTGCACTTTGGAGGCACAGACAGTAGCGATTTTATGTATGGCCTGCAGAAAATCAATCAGATCCAGGTATTTTCAGTCACTGACGATTCTTTTCCTTGCTGTTCGTTTGAATTTCATGAGCTTAAAGACTTGGTTGCCTTTGCGCTAAGTCCGGCCAACGACCCGTTATGTTTCGATAAGAATTCCGGAGAAATATTTCTCCTCTCACACGATCCGTTAATCAAAGCCAAAGTCTTCCATAACTTCAGCCAATATTTATTGCACGAGCTAATAGAGCTTGAAAAGCTGGAAGGAAATGGAATAAGCGAAGAGGAGGAAAAAGCGCTTACTGACGAATATTTAGCGGGCCAGGGAATCGACTACCCGATTAGATATATGAAGTTGTAATGGCTTTGCGAACGAAAAAGCGGGACCCTAAAAACCTATGCGTTTTTAGGGTCCCGCTTTTTCGGCATCATTCAGTAATCAGATACCACGATGCGCCTTACTTACATCCTCAGCCCATCACCCAATAATTACTTAAACCGGCAGCTTAGGATGGTAACGTCGTCGGCGAAGCCGGTGCCGGCCTGGTCGAAGGCGGTGATTTCGCGCAGCAGTTCGGCGTGCATGGTGGCCAGCGGGGCGTAGCGGTTGTGGCGCAGCACGCGCAGCACGCCGTCTTCGCCAAACTCGTTCTGCTCAGCGTCGAACACTTCGGTCAGGCCATCGGTGTAGGCCAGCAGCAGGCTGTGGGGCGGCACCACCAGATGGCCCACGTTCAGCATGGGCAGCTCTTCCATTACGCCGAGCATGATGGTGCCTTCCTTCAGGGGCTGGCTGGCGCTGCCGTCGTCGAGTAGCAGCAGCGGGTCGTTGTGGCCGGCGTTTACGTAGTGCAGCTCGCGGGTAGCGCGGTCGTAGAGGCCAAAAAACACCGTGATGAACTTGTCGCCGCCCGCGTTGCGGAAGATGAGGTGGTTGAGCTCGTGCACCACGGTGGCCAGATCGACCTGCTGGCGCAGCAGCGTGCGCAGCCCGGCCTGGAAGTTGGACATCAGCAGCGAGGCCGCCACGCCCTTGCCCGACACGTCGGCCACGCACAGCAGCACCCGGTTGTCGCCTAGCTCCACCACGTCGTAGTAGTCGCCGCCCACGGCCGTGTGGGGCACGTAGCTGGCGTGCACGGCTACGTGGGCATCGTTGGGCAGCCGCTGCGGGAAAAGCATGGTCTGCACCTCGCGGGCAATTTCAATCTCCTTGCGCATGGCCGCCGAGGC
The DNA here is from genome assembly GCF_003417065.2 of Hymenobacter lapidiphilus. Taxonomy (GTDB): domain Bacteria; phylum Bacteroidota; class Bacteroidia; order Cytophagales; family Hymenobacteraceae; genus Hymenobacter. The sequence continues at coordinate 16,099 of NZ_QVLT01000049.1, forward strand.
CACCCGCTGCCGGGCCAGCCGACGGTTTTCAATGGCCCCAACCAGAATATTGCTCAGCGTCTGCAGAAACTTCAGGGCCTCTTCGCCGGCGTAGTCTTCGTGGGCGTTGCCGATGAACACGTAGGCCAGCACCTGCCCGTTGCTGCCCACCGGAATCACCACTTCGAGGTTGGCCCACACCGGCTCCAGCCCCGTAATTTCGTCCAGTCGGCACGAGGCATTGTTACAGGCGTCGGTAATCAGGTGCGGCAATTCTACCTGCCGGAAATCGACCTGCCCGGTACCGAAATAGGTCATGCACTGCCAGTGGCCGTCCTCGAGCACGTACAGCACCAGCCGGCGGATGTTGAGTTGGCCGAGCAGCGTGAACTGGAAAATCCGGTAAAGGGCGGCCTCGGTATGGTCCTGGTTGATGGCCTGGGTGATTTCCAGCAACGCCCCCAACTCCCGCTCTTTCAGGAACAACTTCTTTTCAGGGGTAGTATTGGGCATAGCAAAGGGAAAACAGGGAGGTTGCGAAAGGATGGGCAAGCGGGTACGCCTGGTGGTTGGGGGGCAAAATAGCCATTTGAAATTCGGGCAGTCCTGGCGGCACACGTGTCGACTCCCAATTGGACCACCACGCCTGCTTTCTACTACATCAGCGGCGTTTTGGGGTCGTAGGCGTCGCGTAGGCCGTTGCCGAGCAGGTTGAAGCTGAGCACCAGCAGGCTGATGGCCAGGCCGGGCAGCAGCGTCAGCCACAGGCCGGCGCGGGTGCCCAGCAGCTGGAAACCCTCGTTTACCATCAGGCCCCACGATGGGGCCGGCGGCTGCACGCCCAAACCTAAGAAACTCAGGCCGGCTTCGAGCAGAATGGCCGCCGCGAAGTTACTCGTGGCCAGCACAATCAGCGGGCCGGTCATATTGGGAAGCAGGTGGTGGGCAATCAGGCGGCGCTGGGGCAGGCCCAGCACCCGGCCGGCCTCCACGAACGTGGCCGAACGCAAACTCAGCATCTGCCCCCGCACCACGCGGGCCACATCCACCCACATGGTGAGGCCCACGGCCACAAACGAGGTCCAGACGCCTTTGCTATCGAGGGCCAGCGAAATGGCAATGACCAGCATAATGCCCGGAATGCTCCACACCACCGTCATCAGGCCCAGCAGCAGCGAGTCGAGCCAGCCGCCCACGTAGCCGGCCACGGCCCCCACCAGCATGCCCAGCAACACCGAAATAATAACGGCCACCAGCCCGATTCCCAGGCTGATACGCGTGCCCAGCAGCAGCCGGCTCAGCTCGTCGCGGCCGGCCTTGTCGGTGCCCAGCCAGTAGGTTCGCTCGATAATGTTGCGGCGGGCCAGCGGGGCCAGCTCGGCGGCCGGGCCACTACGGCCGGCCACGGCGCTCAGGGCGTAGGCCTGGCGCTGGTCGGCCAGGGCCGAGTGGTTTTGGTAGGGCTGGGTGATGAGCGAGTCGCCCACGATGCGGTAGCCGGCAATGGGCACCTCGCGGAAGCGCGGCGCGCGGCCCTGCCACCAGGTTAGCAGCGGGTTGTCGGCCGCGTCGCGCACCGCGTCGGGCCGGGGCAGGCGCAGCAGGGTGGCCCGGAAGCCGGGGGCTTCCTTCTGCAGCTGCACCAGGCCGTTGTTGGCCGAGGGCGAGTTATCGGGCAGCACCCAGTAGCCCAGCAGCGCCACCAGCGTACAGAGCACGATAAAGCCCAGCCCGAGCATGGCCGGCAGGTTGCGCAGCAGGCGTTGGCGCACGTAGTAGCCCGGCGAGCGGGCGGGAGGCGGCGCGGCCACGGCAGCGACGGGAGCGGGCATCAGCGGGTGTTGTGTTGCAGCAGGCCTTCTTTGGAGGCCAGAAACTGGCAGTCGCCTACTAGGGCCCCGAACGAGCTTTCCTCGTAGGCCAGCTCGGTGTCGGGGTCGGGCCAGAAGCTGCGCACGTAGCCCACGTCCATCAGGCGGCGCAGGGTTTCCACGAGCTCGGGGCGCGGCAGGCCGGTTTTTTTCAGCAGCTCGGCGAAGGGCGTGACGAAGTACAGCTCGTCGAGAACATCAAATTCGGCGTCGGTCACGGCAGGGAGGGCGGATTGTGAGGAGGCAAAGGTAGATGTTCGGAGGGGGTTTCCTACAGAGTTTCGCAGCAGGGTGCGCGGCGGTTAAAAGGAGGTCTCGTTCAGTTGCCTGCTACGGTAACCTCCTGAGCTTCCACAGTCTCTATATAGTATAGAATCTGAGTAATTTCTATATCCGACAGGTTGAAGCTCGGCATCTGCTGCTTCTGGTACTGCTCGTAGATTTTCACGGCCTGCTCGTCCCCGCTGGCTATCAGCTTACTGGAGTTCTTTATCCAAGGAATAAGCCATGACATAGGCCGGCGTTTGGTGATACCAGCCAGAGCCGGACCTACCACGACGTCGTTCAGGGCATGGCACTGGGCGCAATTAGCTTTGAACAGGGCGTCGCCGGATACAAAGTTGATAGCTTCCGCCCCCGACAGCTGAGAAGCGTTACGCGTTGTCGGGGAAGTCAATCCGCAACCCGGAACTGGCTCCGGGGCCGCCAGCGCAGCGCCCGCGTGTTCGTTTAGCACGCCCGTTGTGGCCAGTAGTACCCCGCAAATCAGCAAAGCCACCACCGCCATGCTGGCAGGCAGTACGATTTCCGGCAGGTTCTTATTCATCTCGACAGATAGATTGGAACACAACAGAAAGTACGCACCCAAACGCCGCAATAACAAGCCTGCAGCGCATATAAATGGCGTGATGGCACGACTCTTTTTGTCATGATGCTGCCCTGCCGTAACCTCGCCCCTACCCTGCCCGCCGGCCCTTCCATTCGTAGCCGCCGCGCAAGCCGGCCAGGCCCACCAGCAGGGCGTAGGGCGCGTAGGCCAGCTGCAGCAGCGGCGCGTAGCCCAGCCAGCGGCGGCGGCCCAGAAACTGGAGCACCGGGGCCAGAAACCAGCAGTCGGCGGCCAGCTTGAGGCCCAGGCCGGCCGCGGCCCAGGGCAGCAGCGCGGGTTGCCACACGGAGGCCACTAATCCGGCCATCGGGGCCAGATTGGCCAGCAGCACCAGCACCGCCAGCCGTTGCGAGGGCGGGTGCCGGTAGTGCCGCCACTTGCTGGCCCAGCGCACCCGCTGCCGCAGCAGGGCCGCCAGCGTAGGTGGCCCGGCCGTGCGCACCAGCGCCGCCGGGTGCTTCAGGAAGCGGATGCTGCCCGGAAAGGCCGCGTGGAGCTTGTGGAGCAGGAACTCATCGTCGCCGCTGGGCAGGTGGGCGTTGCCCGCGTAGCCGGCCACGGATTCAAACGCAGTGCGGCGGTAGGCCAGATTGGCGCCGTTGCACATGGTGGGCGTGCCGGCCGCAATGCCCGCCGCGCCCGTGCCCACCAGCCCCGCAAACTCCAGTCCCGACAGGCCCTGTAGCAGCGTGGCCGGGCCCGTCAGCAGCACCGGCCCGCTCACAAAATGCACATCTGGTCCGGCCTCATCGAGCAGGGCGGCGTAGGCCCGCAGCCAGTCGGGGCCGACGCGGCAGTCGGCGTCGGTGCACACCACCCAGGGGGCGCGGGCGTGCTGCAGGGCCGCCTGCAGAGCCGCTTTCTTGCCCACTCCTGCTTCCGGCGTTTCAGCCAGCCGCACTACCCGCAGGTGGTAGGCGGCCGTATCGGCCGCCGCCGTTAGCAGCGCCGTCGTTTCGTCGGTTGAGTGGTCGTCGGCAACGACAACTTCGAACTGACCACCCGGCAGGCGCTGACGGGCTAAGTCGGCGAGCAACTGCGGCAGGTTAGCGGCTTCGTTACGGGCGGCCACGAGCACGGAGAAGCGCGGCGTGGCGGCTGATTCGGGCGCGGCAAGAGTATCGGAGGCAGCGGGCAGCGCAGGAAGCTCCGGCACCGGCAGATGCTGCCAGGCACGGCGCAGGCGCAGCATCTGCCCCGCGTACAGCGCCGGAAATGCCAGCAGCAATAGGCCCCAGGCGCTGCTCATGCGGTGGGGGTGACTTCGGCAGTGGCTGGAGCTGCTACCGAAATTGGTGCGGCCCTAGTAGCTGTGGCGGCTTGGCGCTTGCGTAGCACTTTCAGGCGGAGCACGAAAATCAGCCCCACGGCGCTGGGCACGGCAATATTGAGCACCCACAAACTCAGGCTGGCGCTGAGCACCGGCAGCGCCGGCTGGCCCAGCAGCCCGAACAGATGCGTGGCCGACAGCTCGCGCACGCCCACGTCGGCCAGCGCATTGAGCGAGGGCACCAACGACTTGAGCAGGAAGGTGCCCGCCACGGCCGCCGCCGCCGGGCCCACGGCCGTCTGCACCCCGTAGGCCAGCAGCAGCAGCCCGAACTGCGCCCCGAACACCAGGTAGCGTAGGCCCGAAATCAGCAGCACATCGGTCAGCAACCGGGCCGGGTAGGTGGGCATTACGGCCAGGTAGCGGGCAAAACGGCGCAGCGGTTTTATGGCCTGCACGGCGGCCACCAGCAGCTCGGAGTGGTAGAGCGGCAACAGCACCGCCAGATTGATGACCAGCGTGAGCACCACCAGCCCGATTTGCGCGGCCGGGTAACCGTTCAGATAGAAGCGCAACCCAAAATACAGCAGCCCCAGCGTGCCGGCCATCACCGTGGCCACCAGCTGGCAGTAGCGCCCCAGAAAAACGGCGCCCAGCGCATCGAGGCGGCGGCTTTTGAGCTCCATGATGCGGCCGGCGTAGTCGCCCACCCGGTTGGGCGTGACGAAGCCCAGCGTGAGGCCCACCAGCACCGCCCGGAAGCTACGTCGGAACGAAACGGGCTCCAGGTGCCGGGCCAGCCGCCACCACTTCCAGGCTTCCAGGCCCCAGTTGAGCGGAACCAGCAGCAGCGCCAGCAGCACCGGCCCGCGCCCCTGCCCCCCGAGGCTGCGCGCCAGCAGCCCCCGCCACGCGGCGGCCGTGGCCTCATTATCGACCAGCGAGTGCCAGAGCAAACCCAACGTAAGCAGCGTAATGCCCAGCTTAGCCGCCACCACCCAGCCTCCCCACCGGGCCAGCGCCGGCCGGGCCGGCACGCGGGGTTCGGGGGTTTGGGCGTAGCTTTGGGGTGGTGAAGGGGGCAAAATAACGGCGGGTTGCGTAATTTCGGCAAGTTAGCTTATCAAAGCCGCAAGCTTCAAGCTGTAAGCTTGGTGTAGCTTCTTCAGAGCATCGACTCTTTTCCCTTTGCTCAGTCCCAATACCCCAAAAAGGCTACCAACCTTAAAGCTTGCAGCCTATAGCTATAGGCTGCAAGCTTAACAAAACCATGATTCTTCCCCTCGCTTCCGCTTCCGAACTGCTGCCCAAGGTGATAATGGGCGTCGACCCCGGCACGTCCATTATGGGCTACGCCGTGATTGAGGTGCGGGGCCAGAAGGTAACGGTGCTCTGCTACGACGTTATCGATATGCAGAAGCTGGGCACCAACCACGCCCTCAAGCTAAAGCGCATTTTCGAGCGGATGCTGGAGCTGATTGACGAGTACCTGCCCGACGAGCTGGCCATCGAAGCCCCGTTTTTCGGCGTCAATGTGCAGAGTATGCTCAAACTAGGCCGGGCCCAAGGCATGGCCATTGCCGCCTGCCTCTCGCGCCAGATTCCGTACGTCGAGTACGCGCCCACCAAGGTAAAACAGGCCGTAACAGGCTCGGGCAGCGCCACCAAGGAGCAGGTGGCCCACATGCTGCGCCAGACCCTCACGCTGCCCCCCATTGCCGAAGCCAGCAAGTTCCTCGACGCCACCGATGCGCTGGGCGTGGCCCTGTGTCACCATTACCAGAAGGGCAACAACGTGAAGGCCGGCGGCAAAAGCTGGGGCAAGTTCCTCGCCGACAACCCCGCCAAACTCGCCGCCCCGGTAGCTGGCAAAAAGGTGGCGGCTGCTAGGAAGAAGCCGGCGGCATAAGACATATTTTAGAATACAATGTGAATGGAACAGTAGCCTCAATGAAGTTTTATGTGTCGCTGCTGCAGCGTCATTAGATAACTATGCAGATTGTAGCTAACCCAAGTTGCGAGGTATAAATAAGGCCAAAAAAAGTCTGTTCGGCGTGAACAGACTAAGTTTGAAGTATTCGACCCCTTCAAGCCCTGCCGACCATGCGCGAACAGACCGTTGCAATGTACTGTGTTCTCGATGATTTGATTCGTTTTACCCGCCCCACCGGGACTCCGCCCCCGCCCTCGGGCC
>NZ_QVLT01000004.1 GCF_003417065.2 Hymenobacter lapidiphilus
CCGGGCTTGTGGGGTGCTGCTCGGGTCGTTGGGCTGGGTGGGGTCGGGTCGTTGGCCGGGGGTGCCGGGGCCAGCTTTGGGCTGCGTCTGCTGCTCGCGGGGGCCGTCGGGCTGCTTTTTGGGGCTGGCATCGGTGCTAGGCGGGGGCGGTGGGGGCGGGGTGGTACGGCCGGCCAGGAAGCGGCGCAGCACCTCGTAGTTGTAGCGCGCACCCGTGTTACTGGCATCGGCCAGCAGCGACTGACGCAGCAGGGCTACGGCCGGCGCGTATTCGCCCCGGTCGGCGGCCAGGGCGGCCAGCTGCTGCAGGGCTACGCTACGCATTTGCCGGTTAGGGCTGGTCAGCAGGCGGCCGTAGTAGGTGCGGGCCTCGGCGGGCCGGCCGGCTCGCAGGGTGGCGTGGGCCAGGTTTAGCCACAGCGCATCGTCTGTTTCTTTCAATTCCAGCGCGGCTCCGCGGTAAGCTAGGGCCGCCTCGGCGTACTGCCGATTGGCGTAGGCCTCGGCGCCGCGCCGCACGGCCGCGTTGCGGTCGTGGATGCGGGTGAGGCTGCCCCAGAAACTGAACAGTAGCAGTAAGGTAGTCAGCAGGATTTTCATGGCCGGATAACTTTCACAGTCAGCAGAATATCGAGCCCGATAAGCAGCAGCGCCAGTGCCAGCGGGTAGCGGTAGCGGTTGTCAGCCACGGCCACGGTGCGCACCTGCTGGGCCTGGCCCTCTAGCTGGTTGAGGGCGGAGAGCAGCAGCGCAAACTCGTTGCGCTGGTCGGTCAGCTCGAAATACTGGCCGCCGGTTTGCTCGGCGAGGCGGCGCAGCGGGATCGGCACCAGCCGCGTTACAGCATCGCGGCCCCGGGCGTCGCGCACATAGCCCGGCTGGCCGTCGGCGCGCGGAATCCGGCTGCCCTCGGTGGTGCCCACGCCCATGGTAAACACGCGGGCGCCGGAGCGGGCCAGCACCCGCACGGTACCCTCCAGGTTCTCCCCGAAATCCTCGCCGTCGGTGGCCAGCACTATAGCCGTAGCGCGGGGCGGGATGCCGATAGGAGCTGGTCCGGCAGGGGGCGTGGCCGGGGCGAGGCGGTCGAGCACGAGCTTGAGCGGCGGCACCAGATCGGTGGTGCCGGCCGGCACGAGGCTGGTTTGCAGGGTGCTAATAAAGAGCTGCAGCGCGTCCTGGTCGTAGGTAAGCGGGCACTGCACGTAGGCTTCACCGGCAAATACGATGAGCCCCAGCCGGTCGGCTGGGAAGCGGCGTACCAGCGTGGCCAGCTCGGCCTTCAGTTTCTGCAGCCGCGAGGGGGGCACGTCGGGCGCGTTCATCGAGCGCGACAAATCCACGAGTAGCCACACGTCTTTGCCAGCAGTGCGTACCGGGTGCTGGGTGAGGCCGTAGGCGGGGCCGAGTAAAGCGGCGCCCAAAAGGCCACAATACAGCAGGCGCAACGCCAGCTTCCAGATCAGCCGGCCGCCATGCTGGCCCAGCGGGGCGGCCAGCCGGCGGGTGCGGAGGGCGTAGCCCAGGTAAAGAATAAAAAAAATCAGCGCCGCTGCCGCCTCCGGCCAGCCTGGCAGATACGCCCAGTTCAACGCCACGGTAACGGGTTCATGTTCACAATACAACCAGCCAAAAGGGTGGGGCTGCCCCCCGGGCAAAAAGCGCCAATTTGCGGCCTGCAAGCCCCAAATGCAGTAGCAAGATGGAAGATATTTTTCGGAACAGGGTTTGAATCTCCATCCGGCTCGTATATTTGCAACACCTTTCAACCGGAAAGGACAACCCTTCGGGAGAGATGGGTGAGTGGCTGAAACCAGTAGTTTGCTAAACTGCCGTAGCTCTAAAGGCTACCGGGGGTTCGAATCCCCCTCTCTCCGCGTTTCTTTGAATTAAAAATTAGGAGTTAAAAGTTGAAGATTTCCGGTTAGCGCAAGCACGGTTGATTTTTAACTTTTAACTCTCAGTTTTTAGTTATCCTTTTCGGGGTGTAGCGTAGCCCGGTATCGCGCCTGCTTTGGGAGCAGGAGGCCGCAGGTTCGAATCCTGCCACCCCGACCAGCATTTAGCCGTCAGCCCGCCTTTGGGGCGGGCGGCTTTTTGCTTTTTAGAACTTGCTCTATTGTTGAATAGTGCGTTTCACTTTGTCAACCCAACCCGCCTCGTTAGCTCAGCTGGATAGAGCACCTGCCTTCTAAGCAGGCGGTCACACGTTCGAATCGTGTACGGGGTACAGCGAGAAAAACCACTTAGCAGCTGTACTAAGTGGTTTTTTTGTGGCCGGCTTAGTTGTTTCGCAACAAGTGCGGCTGCCCCTTATCTTTGTTCCTTATGAAAGCGCCCCTTTTTCATCCCGGCCAGGAAGTCATCTGTACCAACGACGACTTTACCATGCTGCTGGTGCAGAATCCCAATATCCAGACGCCTAAGCGCGGCCCAATCTACACCGTGCGCGACGTGTACGACACGCACAACGGCTTTGGCATTACGCTGCACCAGATTAATAATGCGGCCGTGGCGCCCGGCTTCCCGGAAGCCAATTTTCACGAGTCGCGCTTTGCGCTAGTGCCGCCGCTGGAGGAAGTCGATATTTCGGCGGCCATTGAGGAAACGGTTACAGTCTGAAAACGGGTTGCGGATATGGAGTGGGCGGCCTACTGGCAAAACACAGTGAGCCGTACACAGCGGGAGGGAAATTATAAAGCACCTCATCTAGCCATCAGTTACACCCCTGTTGCGCCGGCCGCGTCTACCTTTTCGCTGACTCCGACTGTCGCCTAATGAAGCATTATTTACGCGCAATCCGCCGCCGGGCGCTGGCGGGGCTGACTGTGGCGGCCGCTACTGCTGTTAGTCCGGTCCTGGCGCAGCAGGCGGCCGCGCCGGCCGATACTACCCGCCGGCCGGTAGTGCTGGGCGAGGTGGTGGTGACTGCCTCCAAGGTGGAGGAAAGTATTCTGCAGTCGCCGGTGACGGTGGAGAAGCTCAATGCGCGGGCCTTGCGCCTGTCGCCTGCGCCCTCGTTTTTTGATGCCCTGGAGCAGGTGAAAGGCGTGCAGGTGATTACGCCCAGCCTGGGATTCAAGGTGCTCAACGCTCGCGGCTTTGCCAACACCACCAACGTGCGCTTCGCCCAGCTCGTGGACGGTATTGATAACCAAGCACCTCACATCGGCGGACCGATTGGCAATGTGCTCGGGCCGAGCGACCTGGATATTAAGAGTGTGGAAATCGTGCCCGGCACGGCCGCCGCGCTCTACGGGCTCAATGCCATCAACGGACTGGCCAATTTCAGCACCCGCAACCCTTTTGCGAGCGAGGGGCTGAGCGTGCAGCAGAAGGTGGGCGTCAACCACCTGAACGACCCGAACACTGGCGCGCGACCTTACTCCGAAACCAGCCTGCGCTACGCCAAAGCGCTGGGGCCGAAGTGGGCGTTTAAGGTGAACGGGACTTATCTGCGAGGTTACGACTGGATGGCCATGGACCCGACCGATATCAACCCCAACGGCAACGCCAGCACCGGCCTGCTGGGGCCCGACAACCCCGCCCGCGACCCGGTGAGCAGCTACGGCAACGAATCATCAAACCGCACGACGCTGACGCTGGGCGGCCGGAGCTACCAGGTGGCCCGCACCGGCTATCAGGAACGCGACGTGGTGGATTATCATCTGCAGACGCTGAAATACGACGCGGCCCTGCACTACAGACCAAATGCCCGTACCGAGCTGGCCTACACCTACCGCGGGGCCGGTTTCGACAACGTGTACCAGCGCAGCAACCGCTTCCAGCTGGCCGACTACCGCCTGCAGCAGCACGCCCTGCAGCTGACGACGCCCGTGGTGCAGGCGCGGGCTTATTTCACGCAGGAAAATACCGGCAAAAGCTACAACCTACGTTCGGCCGCCGAAAACCTCGACCGCAGCTTCAAGCCTGACAAGAACTGGAACGCCGATTACACCACCGAGTGGAACCGTGCCGTGGGGCAGGGCCAGACCGTGGCCGCCGCCCACGCCGCGGCCCGCGTGTTTGCCGATACCGGCCGCCTGCAGCCCGGCACTCCGGAGTTCCGGCAGCGCCTCAACGCGCTGGCCGACATCAACAACTGGGACCAGGGTGCGGCTTTGCGGGTGCGAGCCGATTTGCTGCACGCCGAAGTGCAGGCCAACCTGGGCGCGGCCCTGCGGCAGGGCGGTAGTAAGGGCCTGCCGGCCTGGGCCGATGTGCTCGTCGGGACCGACCACCGCACCCACTTCGTGCAGCCCGATGGTAACTACTTCATCAACCCTAACCCCGGCCGCGACCAGTTCAGCACCCTGGCCTACGGCAAAACCGGCGGCTTTGCACAGGTGGGGGCGCGGCTGCTGCCGGGCGAGAAGCTCCGCCTCACGGCCACGCTGCGGGCCGATAAGAACCGCTACTTCAGTATCCGCTTCAACCCCCGCCTCACGGCCGTGTACTCGCCCACGGTCCGCCACAACTTCCGGCTCAGCTACCAGAGCGGCTACCGCTTCCCCAGTCTGTTCGAGGGGTTTTCTAACGTGAATAGCGGGCAGGTGAAGCGCATCGGCGGGCTGCGGGTGATGTCGGATGGGGTGTTTGAAGGCAGCTACCTGCGCAGTTCCATCGACGCCTTTAATGCGGCGGTAACTCAGGGCGTGAATACCGGCGGGCTGACCCGCAGCCAGGCCATTGCTGCTAACCAGAACCGGCTCGTGGCCAACCCCTACACCTATATCAAACCCGAGTTCGTGCGCTCCTGGGAGGTGGGCTACAAGGCGGCCCTGCTGCCCGGCGGCCGCCTGCTGGCCGACGTGGACTTCTACTACAACACCTACCGCGACTTTATAGCCCAGGTGGAAGCCTACGTGCCGCTGGCCCCCGACGGGCAGTCCCTGCCAGCTGAAGCCAGCGCCAACGCCGTGGCCACCGCCCTCAACGCCCGCGCCACCCAGGCCCGCTACCGCCTCTGGACCAACTCGCGCAGCCGCGTGTACAACTATGGCGGCTCGCTGGGCCTGCGCTATGATGTGCCCGGCGGCCTGCTGGCCGGGGCCAGCACCACCTACGCCCGCCTCGACCGCACCGAAGCCGCCGACGGACTAGAGGCCGGGTTCAACACGCCGCGCTGGAGCTACAACCTCAACCTGGGCCATGAAAACGTGTACCGCCACCTGGGTTTCGGCCTCAACTACCGCTGGCAGCAGGGATACTTCTCCGAAACCTTCCTTGTGAGCGGCAACGTGCCGGCCTACGGCACGCTCGATGCCCAACTCAGCTACCACCTGCCTGCGCCTAACCTGCGGCTGAAACTCGGGGCCAGCAACGTGCTCAACAACTCCTACGTCAGCTACCTCGGCGGCCCCGGCGTGGGCGGGTTGTACTACGCACAAGTGACCTACGGACTGTAAGCAAGTAGTTGTATGGCACTGCAAGCGCCGCGCATAGTAGGAATCACTCTACCGCAGGGATGGAATGCCGTCGAACAAAGAGTGAGACGCAAGTGCCTACTCAATCAATCCTTCATCAAGCGCCTACCGATATTCTACGGGTATTTCAGTGATGGGCCGAATCAGCATATGGCGGTAGTATGCCTCCGCTGCCTCCGACTGGAGCTGAATTTTACCATTGACAAGTGGTACGATTGAGCCATCCGGCTTCCGCTCCCGCGAGTTTTCCAGTATCATCATTATCTGGCCATTAACGATGTGCATACTCTTCTGCCCCAGACATATCAGTTCGACCGTATTCCACTGGCCCAGCGGGTTCTCGTTGTTGCGGCCGCGTCGGCAGCGGCCCGGCTGCCCCATTCCGAACGGCTGCAAGGGAGCCGTGGGCGTATAAATCCATTCGGTTTCTTTGTCTGCCAGTTTGTAAACTGCCTTGATGTCCATGCCCGGCCCCAGCGCGAAGTAGTCGCCCATGTCCGATTCCTGGATTTGCATTTCCTGCGACAACATCCAAACATTCCAAAAAGCCCCGTGGCTGCCTTTGGCGTGGTAGAGAATGCCGTTGTCTCGCTTATCATTTAGTCGGGGTTCGTACTTGCTGGTGCCCCAGCGAAACTCCGCTTTGAAATGGTAGTTACCGTGTTCCTGTTTGGTGCTTAGCCCCCCGTAAATCTGCCCGGATACGCGCAGTTCGGGGGTTCCGTCATTCATCGCCACGCTAAACACGTCCAGTGGGTCGTTGTGCAGGCCCAGCGGGGTGCCGGTGATGCCATCGGTACTCGTATAGCCGGGCAAACCGACGCTATAATGAGGGACGCCAATAAACTTATCCCATTGCGTTAATGATTTATCCAGCAGCGTATTCCACAGATAGGTCGGGGCCGAAGCAGGCGTTAGTACCCGTTTTGAAGTGCCGGTAGCATACTGGATACCGCCCAGCAGGTGCTGCAAAAACAGCGGCTCCTGGTAGCTTTCGTCGGTGTGGCCACCAGCCGTATAAAAGGAGCGCCCGCCTTGGTAGCCATGATACCAGGCAATGGGATGATTGTTGCCATGAATGCCCCCGGAATAGCTGCGCTCATCCAGGTTCACCAACACCTGCACATCCGGCGACAACTCCCGGAAATTGTACCATTCATCGTTCCGCTGCCATTCGTCGGGCAGGAAAGCCGTGGCATCGTGGTTCTTGTCTACCACGCGCAGGGTTGCTTGCTGGATAGCCGGGTGTCCGTTGAAATAAGCGCCGACCAAGCCATTGTACCAGGGCCAGTCATATTCGGTATCGGTGGCGGCATGAATGCCAACAAACCCATTGCCGGCACTGAAATATTGCTCAAACGCCTGCTGTTGCGCCGCATTCAGCACATCGCCGGTGGTGCTCAAAAAGACCACCGCTTTGTATCGGGCCAAAATAGCCGGGGTGAAGTTGGCCGCCATCCTGGTTGTATCTACTTCGAACCGATTTGCCGCGCCCAGTTTCTGGAGAGCCGTAATAGCCGCCGGAATCGAGGTATGAAAGTAGCCGGCCGTTTTATAGAATACCAGCACCTTCGCCGGTGGCTCCGGGGTAGCCGGCGCGTCATCGTCGGAAGAGTTGCAGCTACACAGGCAGGCAGTGGCCAGCAGATACAGCAATAAATAGGGGCGCAGGAGTAAGGGCATAGTCAGGGCTTTCAGAGAATACGGGTCAACTCCAGATACCTAGCGTTGCTGTGCTTGCTGAATTCGGAGAAAAAAGTCAGAAAGTGAGCGAAAGTATTTGCTTAGTAAGATATTATTTTAAAGAATTATCCTACAAATACCTTAAGATTGACCAGCCTAAGGCAAGAAGCGTTGTAAACGGGTAATTAAACTACGTTTTCAATGCTTCTTAATTCAACTCCTTTCTACACCCGAAAAGGCGTCGTTGTAAACATTCCACTGTTGAGCCGGTCCTGTAAGTCTACCCCTTAACCCCCTCATATCATGGTAAAAGTAGGATTGTTCGTACGTCTCGAAGCCAAGCCTGGTAAAGAGCAGGAAGTAGCCGATTTCCTCCGTGGTGGCCTGGCCCTGGTGGAGCAGGAACCCGACACCGCCACCTGGTACGGCGTGCAGATGGGTCCGACGACCTTCGGCATCTTCGACACGTTTGCCGATGAATCCGGCCGCAAGGCTCACCTGGGTGGCAAAGTGGCCGAGGCGCTGTTTGCGAAGGCTCCCGAGCTGTTCGCCTCCGCCCCGGCCGTAGAGATGCTCGACATTCTGGCTGCCAAAGGCGCGTAGCCGTTGATACTTTAGAAAATCCGCCTCCCGCTACCACGACCTCCTGATGGTCTGGCAGCGGGAGGCGGTTTTGTGTCGTAGAATCAGACTGTAGTTAACCACGTGTTGTAGAACGGTGTAGGGTGCGGGGCTTAGCTTCGCACCCTACGCCGTGCCAACGAATCACTCCGCAACTCGGGTTAGTTACCGCTTGAGTTCCGCCAATAGCCAGACGCTGGTTTCCGGCCCGGCTACCTGCTCCACCAGTTGCAAAAACTCCGTGGTGGTGCTGGTTTTTCGGGCTGCGGATGTGGCGAGCAGCTGCAGGAACTGCGCATTGCCGATACGGGTGCGCAGCGCGTGGAGGATGCCGGTGCCCTTGTTGTAAATCACGCGGCGGTGCATGGGATACTCGTATTTGTAGCGGTCGAAACCCCAGAGTGGCGGTGTTCCAGTAGTGGTTTGCGCCAAGCGGTTCAACTCTTTCTGGTAGCCTGCTTCGTCGCCGCTGGCTTGCAGGTAGAGAAGGCTGGAGTAAGTGGCGAAGGCTTCGTTCAGCCAGTCGGTTTCGTCATGAAACGAGCCGTAGCCCCACCATTTATGGCTGATTTCGTGGGCCAGCACCAACAAGTCTTCTGTTTTGGCCACGTCGAAATCGGGGTAGGTGATGATGGTGGCGTCATCCAGCAACCCGTATGCCCCTCGGTTGGTGCCGGGCAGGAAAATGGTGAACCGGGTAATAGGGTCCTGCCGGCCGATAGTGCGGTTGTAAAAAGCCGTAATGACCTCCCCCTGACGGAGCATAACCGAATCGGTGCGGGCCAGCGGGGCACCGGTTTTAACGAGGGTGATGGGCGGGCTAACAGCGGACACAGTCTCATAGAACTGCTTGGCCACGAAGGCCGTGAGCTCGATGGCGCTGGTGGTGCCCTGGAAAGTCCAGCGGCCGGCCTTCTGCTGGCTGGGCCGTACGGTGCTCCGCACCTGATAGCCGGGCGGTACCTGCACCGTAAGCTTATAAGGCAGTACCTCGTATTCCTGGTAAGGGCGGTAAGGCAGCCATTCGCTATGGCCGCTGAGGAAATTTACGTGGTCGGTGTAGTAGCCCTCGCCGATTTTACCCGTGTACACCAGCTCGATGTAGCGGCTGCGGCGCGGATTTGGAGCGTAGCGAACCTGAATCTGGTGGAGTGTATCGTTTCCATACCCCGGCACCACCGATGTGATGCGCGGCTGCCCGGCCCGTGGAGCTAGTACCTGTTGCAGCTTTAAGTGGCTGTTCAGGTTCAGCCGCACCACCGACGTGGTATCAGAAGCGGGTAGGGTGAAGCGGTAGCGGCAGGTGAAAGAGTGCGTTATCGGGTCGACTTGCAGTTGAACCTGCAGGATGGGGGTTGCCAGGGCCGGGGAGGCGGTCCGCAGAGGGCCATCAAGAGTAACAGAAGATATTTCACGGAAACAGACTTGGCGTATAAGATGCGGCTGCCAAGCTACACACTGCTGCATTAAGCGGAAAGGCAAATCGGCCTGCAGCCCGCTTCGTTGGTTTTGGCGCCGGGGAAATGCGGCCCGAAGCATAACGCGCCGGCCGTTGCGGGCGTACAGGAAACCTACGCACTGCCATTGCGCCCGCCGCATTCGGTGCCCATGCTCCTCACCACTTCTATTCTTTCCTTATGTCGCAACTACTTACCAGCACCCCCTATAGCGGGGGCGTGCCGGCCCCGGTGCCCACTGGCCCGGTTCGCCTGCACATCAACGGCGAAACCCGCACCCTACAGCTCGCGCCCTGGACCAGCCTGCTCGACGCGCTGCGCGAGTACGCCGGCCTCACGGGCACCAAAAAGGGTTGCGACCATGGCCAGTGCGGCGCCTGCACGGTGCTCGTGAACGGCCGCCGCATCAATAGCTGCCTCACGTTGGCCGTGATGCACGAAGACGACGACATCACGACCATCGAGGGCCTGGGCTCCGAGGATAACCTGAGCCCGTTGCAGCAGGCCTTCGTCGACCACGACGCTTTCCAGTGCGGCTACTGCACGCCCGGCCAGATTTGCTCGGCCCAGGGCCTGCTCAACGAGGGCCACGCCCACTCCGAAGCCGAAATAAAGGAGTTGATGAGCGGCAACCTCTGCCGCTGTGGCGCCTACGTAGGTATTCTGGACGCGGTGAAGGAAGTAGTTGATAAGGAGAGCTCAGAAGTTAGAGCCTAGCGCTTCGACTGACACACTGATTACACGTGCTAAGCACTACGCTCTAACCCCTAAGCCCTAAATAAATGTATCCTTTCACCTACTCCCGCGCCACCGATGTGGCCGACGCGGTGCGCGACAAGGCCGGCCACGATGGCTCGGCCTACATTGGCGGCGGCACCAACCTGATTGATTTGATGAAGATGAACGTGGAGCAGCCCGCGCATCTGACCAACGTGGCCAAGCTGCCGCTTTCCAAAATTGAAGACCTGCCCGACGGCGGCCTGCGCCTCGGGGCCACGGCCACCAACTCCGACACGGCCTGGAACGAGCAGGTGAAGCAGCGGTATCCGTTGTTGAACCAGGCTATTCTGGCCGGTGCCTCGCCCCAGCTGCGCAACGCGGCCACCAACGGCGGCAACCTCATGCAGCGCACCCGCTGCTACTATTTCTACGATATCGCTACGCCCTGCAACAAGCGCGAGCCCGGCTCGGGCTGCTCGGCCATCGGGGGCTACAACCGCATCCACGCTATTCTGGGGGCCAGTGAGGCCTGCATTGCCACCCACCCTTCGGATATGTGCGTGGCCCTGGCGGCCCTCGCGCCCACCGTGCGCGTGAGCGGCCCCAACGGCGAGCGGACCATCGCCTTCGAGGACTTCCACCGCCTGCCCGGCGAGCAGCCCGAGTTCGACAATACCCTGGCCGAAGGCGAGCTAATTACTTCGCTTGATTTGCCCGAAAAGGGCTTCGCCAAGCACTTCGCCTACCTCAAGCTCCGGGACAGGCACTCCTACGCCTTTGCGCTGGTAAGCGTGGCCGTGGGACTGGAAATGGATGGCGACACCATCACGGAAGCCCGTCTGGCCCTGGGTGGGGTGGCCCACAAGCCCTGGCGCGACAAATCGGCCGAGGAAATGCTAAAAGGCCAGCCCGCCACCGCCGAAACGTTCGGCCGCGTGGCTGCCCATGTGGTAGCCAACGGGGTGGGCCAGGGCTCCAATGATTTCAAGATTGAGCTGGCCCGCCGGGCCATCGTGCGGGCCCTCAAGCAGGCCGCCGAAGGCCAGCAAGAGGCCGGCGACGTTTACCTGGGCGGCCAGTAGGGGCGGGGGCAAGCCCCGCCCATCGTTGAACGGAGCCGCCGGAACTACCCGGCCAGCTTCGCGCCATGTAGAGCGGTGTAGGGGCGGGGCTTGTCCCCGCCCGCCGTTGAACGATTCGGACCCGGACCGTTGAACGATTCAACCCCGGACCGTTGAACGATTCAACCCCGGACCGTTGAACGGCGGGCGGGGGCAAGCCCCGCCCCTACAGCATTATTATAAAGCCGTCAAACAGCTACAAACTCCATCCCATGACTCAGACTAATCATATCGGCAAGGGCCCTAACCGCGTAGATGGGCCGCTAAAAGTATCGGGTGCGGCGCACTACTCGGGCGAATTCAATGTGCCCGACCTAGCCTACGGCTACGTGGTGAGCAGCCCCATCGCCAAGGGCAAAATCCTGAAAATCCATGCCGATGAGGTGCGGGCGCTGCCGGGTGTGCTGGAAGTGTTTTCGCACGAGAACGTGCCGTATCTCGCTTGGTTCGATAAGAGCTACAAGGACCAGATTGCCCCCGGCGGCTCGCCTTTCCGGCCGTTGCACGAGCCCGACATTACCTTCAACCAGCAGCCTATTGCCTTGGTAGTGGCCGATACCTTCGAGCTGGCCCGCTACGCCGCCGCGTTGCTGCGCATTGATTACGAGCAGGACGAGCACGAAACCAACCTGGAAACCAAGCGGGCCGCGGGCTTCGTGCCGGGTAAGGGCAAAACCGGCTTCCAGCCGCCGCCGCCGCCCCGCGGCAACCCCGATAAGGCCCTGAAAAACGCCACCCACAGCATTGAGGCCGAATACGCCCACGGCGCCCAGCACCACAACCCCATGGAGTTGTTCACGACCACCGTGGAGTGGCGCGGCAACGGCAAAATAACGGCCTACGACAAAACCCAGGGCGTGTTCAACGTCAAGAACTACCTGATGGGCGTGTTCGGGCTGGGCAAGAACGACGTGCGGGTGGTGAACCAGTTCATGGGCGGCGGTTTCGGCTCGGGGCTGCGGCCCCAGTACTCGGTGTTTATGGCCGTGCTGGCCGCGCTGGAGCTTAAGCGCTCGGTGCGCGTCACGCTCACGCGCCAGCAGATGTTCAGTATCGGCCACCGGCCCAACACGCTGCAGCTGCTGAAGATGGGCACCAACCCCGACGGTACGCTGGCTTCCCTGCAGCACCACGCGTTGCACGAAACCTCGCAGTTCGAGGACTACACCGAAAACGTGGTGAACTGGTCGGGTATGCTGTATAAGTGCGAGAATGTGAAGCTGGGCTACCAGCTGGCCAAGCTCGACATTTACTCGCCCCAGGATATGCGGGCACCGGGCGCGGCCTCGGGCAACGTGGGCCTGGAGGTAGCCATGGACGAAATGGCCTACGCCGCCGGCCTCGACCCACTCGAATTCCGGCTGCGTAACTACGCCGACCGCGACCAGAACGTGGATAAGCCCTTTTCGAGCAAGAAGCTGCGCGAGTGCTACCAGCAGGCCGCGGCCAAATTCGGCTGGGAAAACCGCACCCAGGAGCCCCGCTCGATGCGCGCCAACGGCAAGCTGGTGGGCATGGGCATGGGCGGCGGCGTTTGGGATGCCACCCAAGTTAAATCGGCCGCCAAGGCCCTGATTTCGGCCGACGGGCAGCTGACGGTGCGCAGCGCTACAGGCGAAAACGGCACCGGCACCTACACCATCATGACCCAAATTGCGGCCGAAACGCTGGGCCTGCCCCTGGAGGCCGTCACGTTTGAGCTGGGCGACACCGACCAGCCCGAAGCCCCCATTCAGGGCGGCTCCTGGACTGCCGCCTCGGTGGGCACGGCCGTAAAAAACGCCTGCGACGCGCTGGGCGAGAAAATCCTCAAGCTGGCCCAGAAACCCGCCGACTCGCCGCTGAAGGGTGCGAAGTTCGACGACGTGGAGTTCGTGAACGGCCAGCTGCGCCTGCGCCTCGACCACGACCAAGCCGTAGTGCTCCGCGACGTGCTGCAAACCAGCGGCGAAACCCAGCTCGAAGCCGACAGCTCGGCCATGCCCAACATGGTCAAGCAAAACGGCTACTCGCTGCACTCCCACAACGTGGCCTTCGCCGAGGTGGAGGTAGACGAGGACCTGGGCACCATTAAGGTGACGCGGGTGGTGAGTGCCGTGGCCGCCGGCCGCATCCTTAACCAGAAAACGGCCCGCTCGCAGGTGCTGGGCTCGGTGGTGTGGGGCCTGGGCATGGCCCTGATGGAGGAAACCGTGATGGACCACAAGTTCGGCCGCTACGTGAACCACAACTTCGCCGAGTACCACATTCCCGTCAACGCCGATATGCCCCACATCGACGTCATTTTCGTGCACGAAGACGACGACATCGTAAACCCGCTGGGCGTGAAGGGCATCGGCGAAGTGGGCATGCTCGGCGTCACGGCCGCCATTGCCAACGCCGTCTTCCACGCCACCGGCAAGCGTGTCCGCGACCTACCCATTATGCTCGATAAGCTGCTGTAACACTTGCCGCTTTCCGTAACGCAAAACCGCCCCGCAGCCGAAAGGTCGTGGGGCGGTTTTTTGTGGGGGATTGAACAGCAAAACAGCTCATTATGCTGAGTGAAGGCGTAGCCGAAGCATCTCTACCGCTTCGTTGGGGGGGTAAATACCTGATTAATATTGATAATCAATGATTGGATATGCTATTTTCTCTTTATGCAAGTAAATTTTCAATTCTTCAATTCCTTGCCATAAGTAGGAGGAACCGTTTTGGCAAATATAAACTCCATCGTCTTCTATGATTGCACATAAGTTGGGCATGTTACCAGTATTAGTATTCGTTTTATGTTCTATAAACTCTCTATTAGCGAATAAAAGAATTCTGGTGAAATTATGATGATTTTCCAGAATAATCCGAACAGTACTCAGTTGTTTAACTGTGAAAGTAGTAGCTATCTTATATTCAAATCCCATGTTTCGTTAGTTTATAAATGAGGATAATTATCTATATCCAATTATTCTCAAGTGTTTTTCACTCTCGTCCCACTGGAATTGGCCAACTCTGTCTAGTGATGATTTGATTGCGCACGTATCTTGAGTTTCCTTCGTTGGTTTTACAAGTCTACCGACAGGCTCATTATTCCAATATTTTAAAAATTCAATAAATTCAATTTCTTTATATGAGGTTTTGTGCTCAGAAGTTGTAAAGAAATTGTCTATGTAAGTTGGAAATATATGATCCATATAATTTATATATATTTTAGAGAATATAATTTCATTAGTACAGCTTCCAAAGAAATCGTAGATTTCACATCTTTTTATAATTTTATTATTCTCGCAAATTGTAATAAAAAGTTTTTGCCATTTTGAATTATTCATGAATGAATAAGAGAACGTAGAAACTTTTCTATCTAACCGTAATAGCCAATCCTCATACCCTTCCCGGGTCAAAAAAGAATCCTTGAAATTTCCCCTATCCATATAGTATTAATTTTGTGATTGTGATGGTAATATAGGCAATACTGTTGCATCCTTACCAAAAAGCGGCTGATACTGTTTGCCGATTCTCTTCATAGCTGAACGACCCGCTCCCGCCCAAACAACCCCCACAGCCCCAGCAGCGGCCCCAGCGCCAGCGGCAGGTACAGGTAGGGCGCGGGCAGGTGGGCGGCCAGCCAGCTGGTGAATTGCAGGCTGGCAATGGTGAGGGCGAACCCCAGGCAGGTAACCAGCGTGAGGGCCGTGCCCCGGCTGGCAGGCGGGGCGTGCTGGGCCACCAGCGTCGAGAGCAGCGGCGAGTCGGCTACCACCACCAGGCCCCAGAAGCCCAGAAACGCCGGTCCCAGCCACAGCGGCCCGCCGCCGCCCAGCACCAGCGGCGAGAGCAGGCAGCAGGCCCCCGAGAGCAGCAGCGCCCCCGGCCGCCACCGGCCGGGCCCCGCGCCGCTGGGCCAGCCAGCCCCGCGCCCACGCACCCCAGGGCCCCCACCGCAATAATGGCGAAGGCCAGCAGCGGCCCGTTGGCGCCGGCCGCCGCCGGATGCGCCGCCCGCCACAGCGCCAGCATCATCGGCACGAAGGCCCAGAAGGTGTACAACTCCCACATATGCCCGAAGTAGCCCAGCGCCGCCGCCCGAAACCCGGGCTCGCGGAAGCCGTCGAGCAAGGCGGCGGGGCGGAGGCGCTGGCCGCGCGGCGGAAGGGGCCATCGGGCACCAGCAGCAACAGAGCTGTGCCGCCCAGCGCCGCCAGCGCCGAGGTGGCGTCGTTACGGTTTGCCAGGGCAGCGCGCCGCCCGCGCCGCCGGGTTCAGCCAGCAGGCCGCGCAGCAGGTGCGGGAAGGCTGTGCCCAGCACCAGAGCGCCCACCAAAAACCCCAGCGAGCGGCCCAGTCCGGCCTCGTAGTAGTCGGCCGCCAGTTTCATGCCCACCGGGTAGATGCCGGCCAGAAAAAACCCGGTGAGCACCCGGGCTGCCAGCAGCCCCTCGGCCCCGAGGCCCGGCAGGTTGAGCGCCAGGTTGCAGCCCGCCGCCAGCAGCGCACTCGTAAAAAACACCCGTGAGGGCGAAAACCGGTCGGCCAGCGCCAGCAGCGCAAATACCAGCGTGCCGCCAATAAAGCCCAGCTGCACGGCGCTGGTGAGGGCGGCCACGAAGCCGGCCGGCTGGCCCACGCGCGCCGCCAGCTCGGGGGCCACGGCGTGCCGGCAAACCACAGCGAGGTGCAGCAGAACTGCGCCAGCACAATGGTGGGAAGAATGCGGGACATGAAATCGGGAGCAGGGTAGGAGCCCGCAAAGTAGCCGTTTCGGCCGGGGTTTGTAGAAACGGGTAGGGTGCGGGGCTGCTTGAACAGGTAGGAGCGGGGCTTGTCCCCGCCCGCCGTTAAACGATTATCGTTGAAACGGTGCGAACGGCGGGCGGGGACAAGCCCCGCCCCTACAACGTTCTTTACCAGCCGAAGCCGTTACGCGCCCTATAGCAGCCGGATGATAAAATTTTTCAGCGGGTTCTTCTTGATGAGCGTTACCAGCTGCCCGTTCTTGTATTGGTACTCGTCTTCGCGGCCGTCGCGGGTGGCTTGGTAGCGCCCGGGCTTGCCGGGCTTCACGGCGAAAAAGTCGCCGAAGTACTCGGCGAAGGCACGCGGCTGGCCGGTAGGTTCCCCGAAAAACATATCGGTAACCGTGTAGCGGATGGGCTTGGTTTCGGTGGCCTTGTACTTGTATTTGTACTGGTCGGCCACAATGTCGTAGTGGTCGCCCTTCCACTCGGTGCGCGACGAAAAATTGCCCTGGTTGGTGCGGGCATCCACGGTAGACAGCCGCAGCTGGCCGCCGCGCATGTAGTTCGTTACCTTATAATAGATGACGAGGTGATAGAACAGAATATCCACCTGCACGTCGCTGGTGAGCGTGCTGATGGTTTCGGGGTTGCTGGGCGTGGGCAGCTGGCGGGTGGCCGTCATGGTGCCCACGCGCAGGCCGGCCACCTCGATGGCATAGCGGCGCGTTTCGGGCGTTTGGGCCTGGGTAAGGAAGGGGAGTAGCAGGAGTAGTGATAAGAACAGCTTCATACGGACGTCAAAAAACGGCTGTCATCCTGAGCTTGCGATGGACCTTACCCCACTCAACCGGTTGTCATATCAGGTCGAACGGGATAAGGTCCTTAGCAAGCTCAGGATGACAGGTACTGCAATTACTGCTCGTTCAGGTTCCAGTTGTAGTCCATGTACCCAATCTTGGTGTTCTCGCTGATTTTGGTTTTGGCGTACTTGTTCACCCACTTCACCACCGACTGGCCGTTCTGGTTCCAGTCTTCCTTATACCAGTTGAAGTAGTTGGAAAGCTGGGCGCTCTGGGCGCTGAGCTTGTTTTTGCCGGTATCGTTGAGTAAGGTGCGTCCCTGGGCGTCGAGCTGGACGTTGAGGCGGGCGGCCGTGTAGGCTTCGGGGCGCAGCGCCGGGCACGAGATGGAGGCGCACACCAGCGCGAAATGGATGCGCGGGTCGTTGAATTTCTTGCGCAGAATGCCGTGCTCAATATCGTCGAGGCTCATTTTGGTGCCCCCGATGGTGATGAACACCTTCTTCCAGGGCTCCCCAATATCCTTGATACTCTTGAGCGGGTAGTTGTCCAGAATGAGGCGGATGGTGTAGGCGTTGTAGGCATTGGTCCAGAAGGCCATCTGCTCAGCCTTTGGGTCGGTGGCCTTGGGCGGGTTCTGGCTGAGCTTGGCCAGGTAGGCATTAAAAGCCTTTTCCTCGCTCTTGAATCCCTTGTAGTTCACCTGGCCCCGGGCATCGACGTACTTTTTCAGCAGCCGGTCGAAGGCGCTGTGGTCGAAGGCCGCTGCTGCCACTGGGGCCGCCACGGGTGCCGCTGCCAGGGCCGCCGGGGCCGTTGCCGTTTCGTCGGCGGAGGGCGTGACGCCGTTGCAGGCCGAAACCGAGAAGGTGGAAATGCTAAGCGCCGTCAGCAGAAAAGTGCGGTATATAAACATGGAGGAGGAAGCTATGGAGAGGAAAAAAGGCAGGCGACAAATCGGCGCCCTAAGCGTTTGACGCATACGGGGGAAACCACAGCCGTGGTGAGGTGCTTTGCAATAAACGCGCCGTGCCGGGCGGCCGGATTGCCCGGGCGGGCAAACTGGCCGGGCCCACAACTGCGTATCTGCCGGGCCGGACCAGTTTATGGCCGCCGGAAATTGCGCAAATTGCGCTCCTGTTCAGTTTTTTATGCCCGAGCTAAGTATCATCATTCCTACCTATAACGAAGCCCCGCACATTGCCGGGCTGGTGCGCCAGCTGCGCCAGCTTGCCCCGTCCGGCGAGGCGGTAGAAATTCTGGTAGTTGATGCTCAAAGCCCCGATGGCACGGCCGCGCTGGCCGAGGCCGCCGGGGCCACTGTGCTGCCTGCCCCGCGCCCGGGCCGCGCCGCCCAAATGAACTACGGCGCCGCCCACGCCACCGGCCGCATCCTGTACTTCGTGCACGCCGACGTCGGCATCTGCCCCGGTTACGTCACCACCATTGCCCAGGCCGTAGCGGCGGGCCACGCGGCCGGCTGCTACCGCTTCCGCTTCGACTCGGCCCACCCGCTGCTGCGCATCAACAGCTACGGTACCCGCTTTCCGGGCCTCATGAGCCGCGGTGGCGACCAGACGTTGTTCATCACCAAGGAGCTATTCGGGCAGCTGGGCGGCTTCAACGAGCGGTTTGTGGTGATGGAAGACTTCGAGATTATCCAGCGTATCCGCCGCGTGGCCTCGTTTTACATCGTGCCCCAAAGCGTGCTGGTATCGGCCCGCAAATACGAGCAGAACGGCTGGCTCCGCGTGCAGCTGGCCAACCTTACGGCCTTCATGCTGTACTTCATGCGCGTCGAGCCCGCCCGCATTGCCCGCACCTACAAAACGCTCATCAACCATCGGTAGGTAGGTTTTGGTGGGTGGGAAAGAGGAAGGAAAAACGTCATTCAGAGCATGTGGCGCATAGAGCCAGGGACGAAGAATCTCGCGTGATATTCTTGAACGACTGTTTAATCATCAGCTCACGAGATTCTTCGTCCCTGGCTCTATGCGCCACATGCTCTGAATGACGTTCTACTGTCGTCGTTATCCGATTTCCTGTGTCTGACAATCAAAGCCTACTTAACCCAAAGTCGGTCCTCGTTACCGGGGCCAATGGTTTTCTGGGCCGCCACCTGGTAGCCGAACTGCACCGCCGGGGCCACGCCGTGCGGGCGCTGGTGCGGCCCGGCACCGCGCCGCCTTTTCCGGCCGAGCGGGGCGTAAGCTATGTTGAAGCCGACCTGGCCCAGCCTGCCACTGGCCGGCGCGGCTACCGGTTGCGGGGCCATCATTCATGCCGCCGCGCTGGCCAGCGTGAACCCGGCGCGCAACCCGGCACTGTGGGCGGTGAACGTGGAGGGCACCCGCGCCGTGCTGGCCGAGGCCCGCCGCGCCGGCGTACGGCGGCTGGTGTATGTAGGCACGGCCAACGTATTCGGCTTCGGAACCCGGGAAAACCCCGGCGACGAAACCCGGCCCTACGCCGGCGCCCGCTACGGCCTCGACTACATGGACAGCAAGCGCGCCGCCACCAACCTCGTGCTGCAAACCGTGGCCGATGAGCAGCTGCCGGCCGTGCTCGTGCACCCCACCTTCATGCTCGGCCCCGACGATGCCAAACCAACTTCGGGGGCGCTGCTGCTGGAAATTTACCGCGGCAAAGTGCCCGGCTACCCGCCTGGCGGCAAAAACTACGTGCACGTGCGCGACGTGGCCCACGCCACCGTAAATGCGCTGAATCTGGGGAGGGTGGGAGAGTCGTACATTCTGGGCAATGAAAACCTGAGCTACCACGAAGCCTTTGCTCTGATGGCCGACTTAATGAGCGTACCGGCCCCGCGCTGGCCCCTGCCGGCCGGCCTGGCCCAGCTCTACGGCGAACTGTGCAGCCTGCAAACCCGCCTCACAGGCCGTCCGGGCCGCCTGAACGCCGCCATGACAGCCGTGGCCAACGACGGGCACTACTTCGCAGTAGAGAAGGCCCGCCGCGAGCTGGGCCTGCCCCAAACGCCCATAGCCGAGGCCATAACCGACGCCTTCGCCTGGTTTCGAGCCCAACAGTATATTTGATAGTATGTGGAAAGAAAGTCCGGCCCCGGTCGATAGTGAGCCTGCCCTGTCCTTATCCCCAACACCGGCGGTACTGGTGTCAACGGAAAAGGCCGTAACCGGTGCCCAGGTAGCGGCGCGCGTCCCCCGGGCCCTGCCCACGGTGGGGCCGCTGGCCGGCAAGGTGGCCCTGGTTACGGGTTCCGAGTCGGGCATTGGGCGCGAAACGGCGCGGGCCCTGGGCGCCGCCGGGGCTGCCGTAGTGCTCAACGGCCTGCGCCCCGACTACCTCGAAGCCACCCGCCAGCAGCTCGAAGCGGCCGGCGCCACCGTGGCCGCCTGCCTGGCCGACGTAACCGACTACGCCGCCTGCGAGGCTCTGGTGGCGACAACCCTGGCCGAGTTCGGCCGGCTCGATATCCTGGTGGCCAACGCCAGCATCTCGCAGCGGGCCTATTTCCGCGACATGGACCCCGACGTGTTCCGGCGGGTGCTCGACAGCAACGTGTACGGGGCCGTTTTTCCGCTGAAAGCCGCCTTGCCGCACCTGCTCGAAAGTAAGGGCAGCATCACGTTCATTTCCTCCATTTCGGCTCTAAACGGGATGCCCAGCGGCTCGGCCTACTGCGCCGGCAAGGCGGCCCTCACCAATCTGGCCCATACCCTGCGCCTGGAGCTGGATTGTACCGGCGTGCATTTTGGGGTGGTACACATTGGCTTCACCGAAAACGACGACGACAAACGGGTGCTCGATGCCGCCGGCCAGCCCGTGCCCATTGCCTACCGCAAGCCCCGCTGGCAGAAAACCCAGGCCGAAGTAGCCGCCATCATCGTGCGCCACATCCGCAAGCGGCGGCAGCGCACCGTTATTTCGGCCCTGGGCTGGATCATTGCCATCGTCCACGGCAACTTCCCCCGCCTCGGCGACTGGGTGGTGCTGACGAGCATGCGGCGGTTACGGAAGTTTTATGAGTGAGGAAAAGCTGCGATGGTAATTGGGTAAGAGAAGAGCGGCTCATGCTTGTTCTCTTACCCAATTACCACCGCAGCCGTCAATCCATCCCGGCCAGCTCTGCCGTACATTGCGCCTCGCAAGCAGCACCCGGCAATGTGCCGGCTGAAATCCCATTCAAGTCCAGCCCCTGCCAGTGCTTTCTGTCGCCCCGCGCTCCGCTACTGCCGTTTTGCTCTTCAGCCGCCTGGCGGGCGAGGAAGCCGCGCACAAGCGCTTCGGCAACGGGCCCGCTGCGGCGGTGGCAGCCCAGCTGATTGCCCGGGCCACGGCCACAGCCCGGCAGGCAGGCGTCGATTTTCTGCACTTTGGCACCGGCCAGCAGGTGGGCCACACGTTTGGGCAGCGGCTGGTTTCGGCCCTGGCTTACGGCTTCGGGCTGGGCTACGAGCGGCTGGTGGTTATTGGCAACGACTGCCCCCAGCTGACGCCCGCACGGCTGCGCCAGGCCGTGGCCGGCCTCGAAACGGCCGATGCCGTGCTAGGCCCCGATTTGGCCGGGGGCGTGTACCTGCTGGGCGTTAATCGCGCTTTTTTCGTGGCCGAGGCCTGGGCCGTGCTGCCTTGGCAGACCGCCACCCTGCATCAGGCCCTGGGCCGCTGCCTGCGCCACGCCGGCGCTATCGTGCGCCGGCTCCGGCCCCTGGCCGACGTAAACAACGCCTACGATCTGGCGCGGGTGCTGCGCCGGCTGCCCGCCGCGGCATTGCGCCGCCGCCTGTTGCGCCTGCTGCGGCCTGCCAGCCCGGTGCGCCTGGCCCTGCGGCCCCGCCTGCGGGCGGCGGTTGTAGCCGCGCCACTGCCCCTGCGCGGGCCGCCCGCCAGCTGAGAACCTTTGCGAATGGCCCACTTACGGGCGGTTGGGGTGCCGGATGGCGGCCTTGCCGGCCCGCAGGTGCGCCCGGGTTTCAGTTTTAAGGTGTTTTAGTTTTTTTCAGATGAGTAAATTTGCCGCTTTCGCAGTGTCTTCGCTGTGTCTGCTGGTGCTGCCCGTGTCGGCGGCGCTGGCGCAATCCGTCGATTTAGTGGTGTCGGTAGTGGATGTGGGCACCCGCCAGCCGGTGGTGGGCCAAGTGGTGCACCTTGATAACGCCGCCATTGGTTTTAGCACCCAGCAAACCACTGATAATCAGGGCAAAGTCCGCTTTCGGGGCCTGAGCACGGCCGGCTCCTACGCCGTGAGCACCGATTTATCGGACAAGTTCCAGCCGGTGCGTGAGGCCAACATTCTGCTGCGTTCCAACTCCAGCCCGAGCGTGACGCTGGTGCTGCCGCGCGCCAGCGGGCAGGCCTTGGGCGAGGTAACGGTGCGGGCCCCCAACGCCACCACCATCAACACCCAGAACGCCGAGGTAGCCTCCCAGCTCTCGGCCCGCGAGTTGCGCCAGATACCCATTGAAGCGCGCGACATCACCCGCGCCCTTTACCGCCTGCCCAACGTCACGCAGGCCACCGGCTTCTTCACCGAAGCGCCTAACGTGAGCATCAATGGGGCCAACGGCCTGTACACCAACTACCTGATTGATGGTCTCGACAACAACGAGAACTTCCTGGGCGGTCAGCGCTTCGCCATCCCAACGGGTTTCGTGCAGAACCTGAACGTGCTGACCAACAACTTCTCGACGGAGTACGGCAACTCGGCCAACGGCATCGTCAACGTCACTACCAAGTCAGGCTCGAACGAGCTGAGCGGCGAGGCGTTTTACCTGACCCGGCCCGGTCCGGGCATTGATGGCAAGTCGGATTTTGCGCAGCGCGACCTGTCGGGTAACCAGGTGAAAAGCGGCTTCCAGCGCCAGCAGTTTGGCTTTGGCGTGGGCGGGGCATTGGTGAAGGACAAGACGTTCTTCTTTCTGAACGCCGAGCAGACCTTCGACCTGAAGGATAACCTGTTGAATTCGCCCGCGCTGGGCGTGAACGAGAGCGTGCGGGGCCAGAACCGCTTCACCTACCTCAGCACCCGCCTCGACCAGCGTTGGAATGACCGGTTTACCTCTTCGCTGCGGGCCAATGTGGGCATCGTGAACATTGAGCGGCAGGGCGGTGGCCTCGACGGCGGCGTGAACTTCAACTCGGCCGGCAACCAGCAGGACCGCAACTCGGTGAGCATTGCCTCGCAGAACGTGTACGTGGGCGAGCGAATCACCTCCGAAACCAGCCTGCAGTATGCCCGCTTCCGCTGGAACTACGCCAAGGCCAACAATCCTAACAGCCCCGACGTGGGCGTGCGCGGCCCCGACGGGCAGACCATTGCCGTGCTCGGCCATCCCGGCTACCTGTTCGATGCGCTGGAAAACACCTGGCAGGGCCAGCAGAAGTTCACCTACCTGGCCGGCCGCAACACCTTCAAGGCGGGTTTTGGGCTGATCAGTTCCCAGCACTCGCTGTTCGGCGGCGGCAACCCCAACGGCAGCTACACCGTGCAGCTGAGCGCCACTCAGCTGGCAGCACTGCGGGCCCGCAACCTCGGCGGCGGCCTGAGCATCAACGATATTCCGGCCGACGTGCAGGTAGTGAACTACGGTGTGGAGCTGCGGCCGGCGTCGTTCGGGACCACCCAGAACCTGTATAACATCTACCTCGAAGACCTGGTGGCCGTAACCGACCGCCTGAACCTGACGCTGGGCCTGCGCTACGACTACGACAACCTCTCGAAGGGCGGCTCCGACAAGGATGACTTCAATAACATCGCGCCCCGCGCCAGCTTCAACTACCAGCTCACCGAGCGCAGCAGCCTGCGCGGCGGTTTCGGCCTGTTCTACGACAAGATTCAGTACGCCATTTACAGCGACGCGCTGCAGCAGAACACCACCTCGGCTGACTACCGCGCCCAGCTGACGGAGCTGGTGCGGGTGGGCGCGCTGCCCGCCGACACCGACCTGGGGCGGGTGACGTTTGCCGGCAACGCCGGGGCCTCGTTCAATAACACCACCTACCTCAACGGCCCTTCGGCGGCCAGCCTGCAGGGCCAGCGGGAGGCTTCGTTCAGCAACGAACGGCGCATCCTCAATCCCAACGGCTACCAGAACCCCTACACCCAGCAGAGCACGTTGGGCTACCAGTACCAGGTAGGCGAGCGGACGCTGTTCTACGCCGATGCCGTGTTCAACCGCTCGTTTAATCTGCTGCGGCTGGCCAGCCTGAACGGGGCCGCCAACTACCCCGTAACCGACCCCGCCAACGTGGTGGTACGCACTGCGGCCCAGGCCGATGCCAGCCGCCCAATACCGATTCTGACCGATGCCAATGGTCCTTATGCCAACATCAACGGCCAGAAAGTGCGCGGCGTGGCCCGCGACATTATCGTGAGTGAAACCGCCGGCCGCTCGCGCTACCTGGCGCTTAACCTGAACCTAAAGCGCGACTTGCTCGCCGACGATAAGTACGGCTACCGCTTAAGCTACTCGCTGTCCAACCTCAAAAACGACACCGAGGACATCAACTTCCGCGCCCAGAACGCCAACCAGTACGGCACGGAATACGCTAACTCCATCAATGACCGTACCCACGTGTTCAATGCCCTGGGCTTCTACCAGCCCATCCGCAACCTGAACTTCAACGTGGCGGCGCTGGTGCAAAGTGGCCAGCCCATCAACCGCGTGGCCGGGGGCTATCCGGTGCCGGGCGCCTTCAACCCCGACGGCTCGCCGGTACTCACCAACGACCTCAACGGCGACGGCAGCTCGTTCAGCACTGCTTACCTGGGCAACGCCGACCGGTTTCCGGGCGAAGGCCGCAACTCCGACCGGTTGCCCTGGTCGAAGACGATTGACGCGGGGCTGCAGTATAACTTCCTCTTTGGCGAGAAGCTCAGCCGGCTCGAAATCCGGGCCGATGTGTTCAACGTCTTCAACACCCAGAACCTGAGCGGCTACGCCAACAACGCCACCCAGAGCAACCAGATTCAGGTGGGCCCCGAAGGCTCAGGCATCGTGCGCAAAAATGCCAGTGCCCCCCGCCAGTTCCAGTTCGGCGCCCGCTACGCGTTTTAATCAGATTCCACCTTCGGCTCCTTCCCGTCAACCCCACCCCAACCCCTCCCCAAAAGGGAGGGGCTCTAGTTATAGAACTTAGAGGGCTAGAAATCTAGCAGGCTAAAATTAGAGCCCCTCCCTTCTGGGGAGGGGTTGGGGTGGGGTTGACGGGGAGGAACCGAAGGTGAGTTGTTTACAAGCTCAACATGAAAACCTTCTTCCTTTTCCTTCCCATCCTCGCCCTGCTGGCTGGCTGCAACTCGGGCGAGCAAACCAAAACGCCTGAGCAGACGCTGGCCCAGACCTGGCCGAAAATTGAGGCGGCGGGCAAGGGCCAGCCGGTAAGCATGCTGATGTGGATGGGCGACCCGCTCATCAATAAATACATGCAGACCTACGTGAAGCCCGAGCTGCAGCGCCGCTACGGCATCGAGCTGCAGATTGCGGCCAGCCAGGGCGCGCAGCTGGTGCAGACGCTTGCCGCCGAGCAGCAGGCGGGTCAGCCAAGCGAGGCCGATATGGTCTGGATTAACGGCGAAACATTTTACCAGCTTCGGCAGGTGAATGCCCTGCTCGGGCCCTTCGTGGACAAGCTGCCCAACGCCCCGCTGCTCGACCTGGAAAACCCATTCATCAACACCGATTTCCAGCAGCCGGTGGCCGGCATGGAGGCTCCCTGGGGCAACGTGCAGTTCAACTTCATCTACGATTCGGCGCGGGTGGTCAACCCGCCGAAGTCGTTTGCCGAGCTGCCAGCCTTCGTGCGGGCTCATCCCGGCCAGTTCACTATCCCGAACGAGTTTACGGGCATGACGCTGCTCAAATCGTGGATGATTGCGCTGTCGGGCGACCCGAAGCTGTTCCAGGGCAAGTTTGACGAGGCCGTGTACAACAAGTGGTCGGGCGAGCTATGGAAGACCATCAACCAGAGCAAGCCCTATTTCTGGAAGGAAGGCCGCACGTTCCCTGAGCAGCTGGCCCCGCTGCACCAGCTGTTTGCCAACGGCGAGGTGGCCTTCACCTTCTCCAACAACGACGCCGAGGTGGACAATAAGGTGAACCAGAAGGTGTTTCCGGCCACGGCCCGGGCCTACGTGCCGGCCCCCGGCACCATCCGCAACTCGCACTACCTGGGCGTGGTGCGCGGGGCCCAGCACCCCGAGGCGGCTATGCTGGTCATCAACTTCCTGATTTCGCCCGAGGCCCAGCTGAAAAAGATGGACCCCAACGTGTGGGGCGACCATACGGTGCTCAACCTGGCCGCCCTCACGCCCCAACAACGGCAGCAGTTTCAGCAGTTGCCCTCGCGCCGCTACGCCCCGCGCCGCGAAAACCTGCAAAACCTGGCCCTCATGGAGCCCGACCCCGAGTACATGACCCGGCTGTTCAAGGATTTTCGGACGGAGGTGATTGAGAAGTAGCTGTTGGGACTGCGCCTCACCCCCCGGCCCCCTCTCCGAAAAAGGAGAGGGGGAGCCTAACAGAATAGATGGCCTCGGTTAACTAAAATTCGTCCGTTATATCCAGCATATTGCATTGGCCATCGGCCCAAGTCGTCCGGCACCCCCTCTCCTTTTTCGGAGAGGGGGCCGGGGGGTGAGGCGCAACGCAAGAACGACGTTCAATGAAACCCATCAAACCCATTCTGCCGCTTTACGCCCTGCTCGTTATCGGCCTGCCGCTGGCGGGGCTGGGCTACGCGCTGCTGGGTAGCGTGGGCGTGGTGGGGCCACTGGCCGGGGACTTTACGGGGGAATACTGGCAGGCGCTGGGCCACGAGCCGGGCCTGGCGTATGCGGCATTGTACAGCTTCTGGATTGCGGGGGCCTCGGTGGGTATTTCGGTGGTGCTGGCGCTGTTGCTGGTGCTGCGGGCGCAACCCACGCTGCAGCGTGGGCCGCTGCCGGGGCTGTTGTACGTGCCGCTCGTGATGCCCGCGCTGGTGGTGGCCTTCTACCTGTTTCAGCTGCTGAGCCGCAGTGGCTTGCTCTCGCGCATCAGCTTCCGGCTGGGCCTGACGGACAGCCTGGAGGCCTTCCCCGAGCTGGTGCAGGATGCGGCAGGAGTGGGCATCATCATGGCCCACGTGCTGCTCACGTTTCCGTTTCTCACGCTGCTGTTCCAGGCTATCTACCAGGAAAGCCGGCTGGCCGAGCTAGGGCAGCTCACGAGTACGCTTGGGGCCAGCGCAGGGCAGTTTCGGCGGCGGGTGGCGGCGCCGCTGCTGCTGCGCCGGGCCGCGCCCACGGTGCTGCTCAGCTTCATTGCCACGCTCGGCGCCTACGACATTCCGCTGCTGCTGGGCCGCCCGTACCCGCAGATGCTGAGCGTGTTCATCATCACCAAGCTCCAGCGCTTCGACCTGCGCGAGTTACCCGCCGCCTACCTGGCCGGGTTCCTGGTGGCTGCGGGGCTGATAGGGCTTATTTTGCTGCTGTTGCGGCTGGTAAACCGGAGCAAAGTGGAGGCGGGGTGAGATGATTAACAAGAGTGTCATGCTGAGCGTAGCCGAAGCATCTCTACCGCAGTGGTAAAATCAACGACAGGATTAGCGTTGCAGTAGAGATGCTTCGACTCCGCTGCGCTCAGCATGACATCGTTCTTTTCGTTTCCAGCCCCGTATCGTCTTCTCCTTTTTCCTTCAATCAATGCGCTCCAGACTCCTCACAACCGTTCTCCTCATCCTCTTCGCGCTGCCGTTTGGGCTGCTGGGGCTGCTGGCGGTGGGGCAGGAGTGGCGCTTCCCAGAGGTGCTGCCGCCGGCTTACTCGCTGGAGGCGTTACGCGGGCTGGTAGCGGCCGATAATGACCTGCTGGCCGGCCTGGGCAAAAGCCTGCTGCTGGCCTCCGTGGTGGCGGTGCTGGCTACGGCCGGCGGCTTTCTGGTCGCGCGGGCCATAGCCGGAGCACGGCGGCCGGGGCGCTGGACGGCCCTAAGCTACCTACCCTACGCGCTGCCGCCAGTGCTGCTGGCCGTGCTGATTCAGCCGTTTATTATCCGGATGCATTTGTCGGGTTCGGTGGGCGGGGTGCTGCTGGGGCTGCTGCTGCTGGCGCTGCCGTTTGCCACGCTGCTGCTGGGCTCGTTCTGGAGTCAGCGGGCCACCGAGTACGAGCAGCTGGCCCGCACGCTGGGCTGCACGCCCCGGCAGGCGCTGCGGCGGGTGCTGCTGCCGCTGGCCGCCCCGTTGCTGCGCACCACGCTGGTCCAAACGTTTCTGCTGGCCTGGTTCGATTTCGGCCTGACCAATGTGCTGAGCGTGGGCAAAGTGCGGACGCTTACGGTGCAGGTGTTTACTTACGTGGGCGAGGCCAACGCCCCGCTGGCGGCCGTGGCCTCGCTGCTGCTGGTGCTGCCGCCGATGCTGCTGCTGCTGGCCAATAAATCTGCCCTGCTGCGAAAGCCGTAACTAGCCTGCCGGTTGCTAGGAGATACCCAAACCAGCCTCCGGCAACCAACAAGTTCCGACCGTCAATCAACAACCAATATGCTGCAAGCCCTTCTGATTTCCAATGGTCTGCAAGGGCTGGATAGCTATTATGTTTCCAACGAGCTGGTGCAGTACACCATCTGCCTCGTCACCAAAGACTTCAACCCCGACCTGTTACCTTACGACCTGCTGGTGGTGCCCAACGGCTCCGACCACGTGGCCATGCTCAGGATAAAAGATAAGGTAGAGGCGTTTCTGGCGGCCGGAAAAGCGTTGATATGCTGCGACGGGTTTTTCACGGCCTGGGTGCCCGGCAACCAGTGGCTGATGGACAATTCGCGCCGCACTCTGGATGTGCGCTATTCGGCCGGTACCGATTCGCACGGCCTGCTGGCTAACATCAACCTCGATGAGCTGAACTTCTCGCACGGCATGAGCGGCTGGTGGGCCTGCGGCTACATTCAGGCGGCTGCCGGGGCCGATGTGCTGCTCCACGATACCTGGCAGCGCCCCATTGTGGTGCTCGACGAGGTAAGCACGCCGGGCCGGATGCTGCTCACGGCCAGCGGCCCGCTGGCCGACGTCACGTACGGCGGCAAATCGGAAAGCGCTATGGTTACGCTGTACCGCAACTTTCTGCATCTTATTTCCACCGAAACTGTTTCTGCACATGGCTAAGATCGGCTTGATTTTCAACGGCGTGTGGTCGCACTACGCCGTGGCTACGGCCCCCAAGTATCGCGACCTGTACGAGCTGCTGTACGTGCACGACCTCACGGCCGAAGCCGTGGCGAACCTGGAGGCGCTGGCCATCCCGTTCCAGTCGAACCAGCAGGTGCTGACGGAGAAGAAGGCCATTATATACGATTTCCTGGCGGCCGGTAAAAAGGTGTTCCTGGAAGGCGACTCTTCCACGGCCTGGCTCGATGCCCAGTGGGAAGACCGGCCCGTAAACAACTACTGGTGGGTCGACGACCCTACTAATCCGCCCGTGTCGGAAACCAACTACGACCACCCCGTGTACCAGGGGCTCACGCCCCGGCAGGCCTGCTGGCACACCCACGGCGTGTACACCCGCGTACCCGCATCGGCCGAAATCCTGCAAACCAACGCGCCGGCGACGTTATTACCTGGCAAACCCACGCCTACGGTGGCACATTGCTGGCCACCACCCTCGACCCGCTCGTCGAGCACGGCGTGCAGCAAATCACCCACCTCGATAACTACGTAGACCGCCTCACTTACTGGCTCAGCGGCGAGCAGCCTAGCCCGGAGCGCATGACGATTGACGCGGCAGCATATGGCGTAGGGGCGTTGGTGTGAGGTTGATGAAACCAGAACGAGTGGCTAATGATAAAACCAGTACGTCATGCTGAGCGCAGCCGAAGCATCTCTACCGCAGTGGTGATTTTTGCTCCCGGCCAGTTTAGCAACGGAGTGGTAGAGATGCTTCGACTGCGCTCAGCATGACGTACTTTGTCTTCCTCCGCACGTCATTTAATTCCCCAAAAAGCCTCACCTAATGCTCACCGTTTCGCACCTTTCCAAGCAGTTCAACGACCAGCCCGTGCTACGCGATATTTCGCTGACGTTGGCTGAGGGCGAAGTGCTGGCAGTGCTGGGGCGCTCGGGCTGCGGCAAAACTACGCTGCTCAAGATTATGGCGGGCCTCGAAACTGCCGACAGCGGTACACTGGAGCTGCACGGTCAGGATTTACTCCCCGTCCCGCCCAACGAGCGGCAGATGGTGTACCTGTATCAGGAGCCGCTGTTGTTTCCGCACCTGTCGGTGTTTGAGAACGTGGCTTTCGGGTTGCGGATTCGGAAGGTGAAAGAGGCGGAAATCAGGCAGCGCGTAACCGAGCTGCTGGCCGAGCTGGAGATGAGCGAACATGCCCAAAAGGCGCCGCATCAGCTTTCGGGCGGACAACGGCAGCGGGTGTCGTTCGGGCGGGCGCTCATCATTCGGCCGCGTTTGCTGCTGCTCGACGAGCCCTTCGGCAACCTCGACGCCCAGACCCGCGCCGCCATGCAGCAGCTGTTCGGCCGCGTCAGCCGTCAGCACCGCATCACCTCCATTTTCGTCACCCACGACAGCCGCGAGGCACTTACCGTGGGCTCGCGCCTGGGTTACCTGGAGCGCGGCCGCCTCACGAGCTTCGGCTCCGTGGCCGAGTTTGTGGACGACCCACGCACCAATATTGCCGCCGAGCTGTCCTTCTGGGAGAATATCCGGCAGGCCGCTACCTCTACCTTAATCATCGAATGAAGACCGATTTCAACCACTGCGAATCCGTGTACTGGGTGTTTACCCAGCTCTGCAACGACAAGTGTGACCATTGCTACAACAGCTCCGGGCCCCAGGGTACGCGCATCAGCGTGCAGGACTGTTTTCGTATCATCGACAACCTGCCGGAAAAGATAGACCGGCTGATTCTGTCGGGGGGCGAGCCGCTGGCCGATAAGGTGAAGCTCTACTCGATTCTGGAGGCGTTGCAGCGCAAATACCAGGGCCGCACCCAGATTATGCTGCAAACCAACGGTGACCTGCTGACGGAGAAAATCCTGGATTTGCTGATTGAAAAGGGCGTTACCCGCTTCGATATTGCCAGCATCGACCGTTACCACAAAGCCGCCGGGGCCCGGTTGATGACGCTGGCCGACCTGTTCGAGAGCCGCGGCGTAAACGGCGACGACCACGACCCGCTCATCGACAAAGAACACCTGCTGGTGGAAAGCCACCGCCTGAGCTGGGGCTACTGGGGCGCGAGCGAG
Source organism: Hymenobacter lapidiphilus (assembly GCF_003417065.2). GTDB lineage: Bacteria > Bacteroidota > Bacteroidia > Cytophagales > Hymenobacteraceae > Hymenobacter. Next base: position 30,765 of record NZ_QVLT01000004.1, read on the forward strand.
GATATGTGGCTGGGCGGCAACTGGGCCCGCGGCCGCGCCCTCGAAAAGGATATCTGGCTCAAGGACCCCAGCCATAATTTCTGCGCCATCCTATCAGGCGCGAAAGGCTTTCTGGGCGGCACCGAGCTGCCTCAGGAAATCAGCATCCAGCTCTGGAAAATCAACCCCTGCTGCCCCGGTACCAAGTTTCCGCTCGGAGACGCCCGCAAGGAAAAAGTGGCCGATGTTCTGCTGCGCGCCTCCAAATCCGAAATCATGCAGCGCCTCAACGAAGGAGCACCCTGGAAAATGGGCGAATCCATCGGCGTGTCGGAAGCCCACGCCCTGGCCCGCACCGAGGACCTGCAGAATGTGTGCAAGTGGTGCGACGAGTTCTTCGAGCAGCATTTCGACGGCCCACTGGTGGCCTCTGAAGAGCCGAAACTAGTGGTTAGTTAATGGTGCGTAAAGCTTAGAAACCGCCTGTCATCCTGACAAAGGAAGGACCTTATCACGCTAAAACGATTCGTTGTTACAACCGTTTAAACGTGATAAGGTCCTTCCTTCGTCAGGATGACAAGCGGTTCCGTTCGCCCACCAACCACTAACTCAATACCGCAAATCCGCGCCGGCTACATGGTATATCGGGTCCTCCAGGATATTCACGTCGATGAGCGAATCGGCGCGTTGGAGCAGGTGGCGGCAGTCGGGGCTGAGGTGGCGCAGCTGCACGGTTTTGCCAAGGCGGTGGTAACGCTCGGTGAGCTTGTTGAGGGCTTCGATTGCCGACATATCGGCGACGCGACTTTCGGCAAAGTCGATGATGACCTGCTGGGGGTCGTCGGCCACGTCGAACTTCTCGCTGAAGGCCTGCACCGAGCCGAAAAACAGCGGCCCGAAGATTTCGTAGTGCTTCACGCCGGCCTCGTCGAGGTGCTTGCGGGCGCGGATGCGGCGGGCGTTTTCCCAGGCAAATACCAGCGCCGCAATGATGACGCCGATAAGCACGGCCAGTATCACCACAAGGTCGGATACGGGCATGTGGCCGAAGGTGCGGAGCGAGGCCCACTCGAACGTGCCTGCAGGACTTGTTGCATAAGCGGCGGAAAGCAGGAGAGGAACGGCGCCCAAAAAGCCGCCCGCCCCAGTAGAGCCGTGCGGCGGGAAGGGTAGTAGCCCGGCAGAATGAGGACTCTGGCGGAAAATCCGCCAGGGCAAGGGTGCAGATTCAGTTATCGGTTGAATGACGTTCTTTGTTCACCAGTAAAGTAGGGTGCGGGGCTTGTCCCCGCCCGCCGCTGAACAAAACCCGCACGAACCGTTCAATGGCGGGCGGGGATAAGCCCCGCACCCTACGCCGTTTCTACCAGCCACGAATAATGAACCTGCTCCCCGTTTCTCACCCTCTGCTCAAGCGTTTCGATAAATACGCCACGCCCGTACTGGCCGTGCTGGGCCTGGGCCTGCTGCTGCTCGAAACCCGCAAGCCGCTTCGCAGGCGCACCCGGCCCCGCACCGAGCGGTGGGTGCGCAACGTGGCGCTGGCCGCCCCCTCCATGCCGGCCATGCGCCTGACGCTGCTGCCGGCCATGGTAGGCCTGGGCCAGCTGATGGCGCCCTACCGCACGCCCCTTTCGCGGCTGCCGGAGCCGGCCCGGCTGCTGGCCGAAGTGCTGCTGCTCGACTACCTGGGCTACTCCTGGCACCGGCTGCTACACTCGCCGCTGCTCTGGCGTCTGCACCGCGTCCACCACTCCGACCTCGATATGGACCTGAGCACGGGGTGGCGGTTTCACTTTGGCGAGATGCTGGCCAGCATCCCGTACCGGGCCGGTATTGCGGCACTGCTGGGCGTGCGCGGCTCCACAGCTTTGGGTTTTGAAGTAGTGTTTGAAGCCTGCACTGCCTTCCACCACACCAACCTGGAGCTGCCCTACGAAGTAGAGCGCCGCCTGGCCCCGTTCATGGTCACGCCCCGCGCCCACGGCATCCACCACTCCATGGTCGACCGCGAAACCCAGAGCAACTTCGGCGTCGTGCTCACCCTCTGGGACCGGCTCCACCGCACGCTGCGCCTCAACGTGCCCCAGCAGGATATCACCATCGGCGTACCCGCCTTCTCCGACCCCGCCGGCCAAACCGTCGCCCGCCTGCTTGCCCTGCCCGTCAAGCCGCTCGATACATGGGCCTTCCCCAACGGCACCGTGCCTGAGCATCCCGAATATGCCAAGCCGGTTACTGAGCTTGCGGAGTAGATTTCGGTGTCCGGTTACCAGTTTTTAGACTCCTCAGTAGCCGGCAACTGCCAACCCGGTATCTTTGCCGGCTTAACAGGGCCTGATTTTTGGTTTCCTGAACCGGCGGCCGTTGGCCGGCCCGATTCTTTTTATGACGCACGAACAACTGCGGCTGGCCGATGCCAACGCCCTGACCACTCCCTGGAAGAAATTCGGTCCCTACCTCACCGAGCGGCAGTGGGGTACGGTCCGCGAAGACTATAGCCCCGACGGGCAGGCCTGGAGCTTTCTGCCCCACGATGAGGCCCGGAGTACGGCCTACCGCTGGGGCGAGGACGGAATCGGGGGCCTCTCCGACGACGAGCAGCACCTGTGCCTGGCCGTGGGCCTCTGGAACGGGCAGGACGAGCTGCTCAAGGAGCGCCTGTTCGGCCTGACCAATCCCGAGGGCAACCACGGCGAGGATGTGAAGGAGCTGTACTACTACCTCGACAGCACGCCCACGCACTCTTACATGCGGATGCTCTACAAGTATCCGCAGGCCGAATTCCCGTACGAGCAGCTCCGGCGCGAAAGTGCCGCCCGCACCCGCCAGGACCCCGAGTTCGAGCTGCTCGATACTGGTGTTTTCGACCAGGGCCGCTACTTCGACGTGTTCATCGAGTACGCCAAGGCCGGCCCCGATGATGTGCTGCTGCGCATTACGGCCCACAACCGCGGGCCCGAAGCCGCGCCGCTGCACGTGCTGCCCCAGCTGTGGTTTCGCAACACCTGGAGCTGGGGCTACCCTGGCCAGGAGGCCCGGCCCGTGGTGGCTGCCCACGCCCCCGGCACGGCCCTGGCGGCCCACCCCACGCTGGGCCAGTACTACTGCTACTGCGACCACCCCGACGTCGAGCTGCTGTTCTGCGACAACGACACCAACGCCTACCGCATCGGCAGCCTGGCCGACTACCACAATCCCGGCCGCTACTTCAAAGACGGCATCAACGACTACGTGGTGGAGGGCGACCCCACGGCCGTAAACCCGGCCCGCCGGGGTACCAAAATGGCCGCCCATTGTCAGTTCGAGGTGCCGGCCGGCGAATCGGTTACCGTGCAGGTGCGCCTGACCCCGGCCACTTTGGAGGCACCGTTTGCCGATTTCGGGACCCTATTTGAAGCCCGCCAGCAGGAGGCCGACGAGTTCTATGAGTGCCTGCAGCAGGATTTGCCCGACAACGCCGACGCCCGCAACGTGCAACGCCAGGCCTTCGCGGGCATGCTCTGGAGCAAGCAGTTCTACTACTACGACGTGGCTCAGTGGCTCGACGGCGACCCGGCCCTGCCGCGGGTGCCCGCCACGCGCCGCCGCAAGGGCCGCAACCACAACTGGCGCCACCTGCGCAACCACGACATCATTTCGATGCCCGATACCTGGGAGTATCCCTGGTACGCGGCCTGGGATTTAGCCTTCCACTGCATTCCGCTGGCGATGGTGGATGCCGACTTCGCCAAAAACCAGCTCCGGCTGCTGTGCCGCGACTGGTACATGCACCCCAACGGCCAGCTGCCGGCCTACGAGTGGCACCTGAGCGATGTGAACCCACCCGTGCACGCCTGGGCCACCTGGCGGGTGTACCAGATGGACAAGAAGCGCAACGGCCACGGCGACCCGGCTTTTCTGGAAGCCGTGTTCCACAAGCTGGTGCTCAACTTCACCTGGTGGGTGAACCGCAAGGATAAAAGCGAGCGGAACGTGTTCGAGGGCGGTTTTCTGGGCCTCGACAACATCGGCGTGTTCGATAGGAGCGCCCCGCTGCCCACCGGCGGCCATATCGAGCAGTCGGATGGCACGAGCTGGATGGCCATGTTCGCGCTCAACCTGATGCGCATTGCCATGGAGCTGGCCCGCACCAACTCGGTGTACCAGGAAATGGCCGGCAAGTTCTTCGAGCACTTCCTCTACATTGCCGACGCCATGACGCGCGGCGGCGATGGCCAATTCAACCTCTGGGACGAGGAAGACCAGTTTTACTACGACGTGCTGCACACGCCCGACGGAGCCCGCACCATGCTCAAGGTGCGCTCCATTGTGGGGTTGATTCCGCTATTCGCCGTGGAGGTGATTGACGAGCAGCTGCTCAGCGAGCTACCCGATTTCACGGAGCGGGCCCGCTGGTTGCTCGAAAACCGCCCGCATCTGGCCCAACTAGTGTCGCGCTGGCGCGAGAAGGGGCCGGGCGACGGCAAGGGCGCCCGTCACCTGCTAAGCCTGCTGCGCCGCTCGCGCCTGCGGGCCCTGCTCAAGCGCATGCTCGACGAAACCGAGTTCCTGTCTGACTTCGGCATCCGCTCGATGTCGCGCGACCACCTGGCGCACCCCTACGTGTACCACACCCCGGAAACCGACTTCACGGTGCAGTATGTGCCCGGCGAGGCCGAAAGCAGCATGTTTGGGGGCAACAGCAACTGGCGCGGCCCCATCTGGTTTCCCATCAACTACCTCATCATCGAGTCGTTACAGCGCTTCTACGCCTACTACGGCGACGCTTTCCAGGTCGAGTACCCGACCGGTTCGGGCAAGATGCACACGCTCAAGCAGATTGCCGAGGCCCTCTCGGAGCGCCTGACCAAGCTGTTTCTGCGCGACGCCAACGGCCTGCGCCCGGCCTTCAACGGCGACGAGCTCATGCAGACCGACCCGTACTTCAAAGACCACCTGCTCTTCCACGAGTACTTCCACGGCGACACCGGCCGCGGCCTCGGTGCCAGCCACCAAACCGGCTGGACCGGCCTAGTCGTGCGTCTGCTACGCTACCAAGGGTACGAATAGAGCTTAGACCAAAACGAGCGTTTCTTTACAGCCAATGCTTCTTCCCTTCTTTGGCTTCGTCTTCGGCGTGATGGCCAGCACGTTTCTTGGAGCAGCCGTTATTGCGCTTCACCCCTGCTGGAAGCTGACCTTCGCGAATATCGCCTGGTTTATCGGCGGTGCTTTTGTCGGAGCCATCGGCTCCTCGCTGCTTTACACCCGAGTGTTTGCCGACGACAACCAAGTCCTGCACTCCACGGCCGCGATTATTGGGTTTCTGGCTACGCTCGGCGCAGCGACCTTATTGGGAGGCACGTTAGCTGTTTACATAGCCCAACGCTTTGGTAGTCGGGCGGCTTAATCGCTTAGCGGGAAGCAAACCAGCCGTTCACGAAAAGGGTCGGAAGGTAAACGCGCTTTGTTCAGGATTACGAGAGTTAAAGATGAAAGCCGTTGAAGAGCTGTGAGGCACTCTTCAACGGCTTTTATCTTTAACTCTCGTTTGTTGATTTTCAGCCTACATCCTGCTTTTTATTAGCTTGATGACCTGCTCGTTTTCGCCTTCCTTGGCGGCGGCCAGCACGTCTTTGCCATCTTTATCCTTGGCCTTGGGGTTGGCGCCGTTGGCGAGCAGGAACTCCACTACGTCGAGGCTGCCGTTGGCGGCGGCGGCCATTAGCGGGGTCATCTGGAAGGAGTCGGTTTTATCAATCTGAGCCTTGTTTTTGAGCAGGGCCTTCACCACATCGAGGTGGCCGTTGCCGGCGGCAATAACGAGGAAAGTGGTCGGAAAGCCGGGCATCATTTCCACCGGCGCGTTGGCGTCGGCTCCGGCCGCGAGCAGGGTTTCTACGTCGGCCGGGTTGTTTTTTGCTACTGCCGCGTACACTTTTTGGGTGGGCGTCGTCTGGGCCTGGGCCAGAATGGTAGTGGTCAGAAATAGCGTAAAAGCGAGAAGAAGTTTTTTCATTCCGGAAAGTGGGGGTGGGGTGGAAGAAAACCAGCCGGAAGATACGGTTTCAGTGGAAAAAATACGCGTACTAAAAAGTGCCCGCCTAGGTTTCCGGTTGGGCCTCAGCACGTAGGGCCGCCCGCCCAAACTGCTGGGCCATGATGCTGGCCAGCACAATCTGCAGGGCGTGGTAGAGCATCAGCGGCAGCAGCAGCGCCCCAGTGGCGGCCGTGGCCGGAAATAGCAGGCTGGCAAACACGCTGCCGTGCACCAACGACTTCTTGGAGCCGCAGAAAATAGCCGTGGTGCGGTCGGCGGCGGCAAAACCCAGCAGCCGGCTAGCTCCGGCCACCAGCCCAAACACCCCAAAATATAGCCCTACCATGCCCACGCCCAGCAGCGCCACGGTAGTCGGCGCGTAGCTGCGGAACACGCCCTGGGCAAACGATTCGCAGAACGAGGTGAACACGATGCTCAGGATAACGACTTGGTCGAGCACGCGCAAACGGCCCTTGTGCCGCCCGGCCCACGCCCCGAAGCGCGGGTTGAGCAGCATGCCGGCCCCCACGGGCAGGAGCACCTGCCAGCCCAGGCTCAGGGCCAGCGCGCTTAGCCCCTCGCCGCTGCTGCCGGTGGGCTGCAGCACTGCCCGCACCCACAGCGGCGTAAGGGCTATGCCAATCAGGGCGCTCAGGCTGGCGTTGAAAATGGCGGCGGGTACGTTGCCGCGGCCCATGCTTACCATCATCACCGAGGTCGAAACCGTGCTCGGCAGCACGCACAGAAAGAAAATACTCGGCCATAACAGCTGGCCCTGCACGCCCCCAAACAGCGGCCGCACCGCCAGCGCCAGCAGCGGAAACAGCACAAACGTGGTGCCTTGCACTACCAGGTGCAGCCGCCAGTTGCGGGTGCCACTGCGCAGGCTGCTCAGGCTCAGCTTAAGGCCGTACAGGAAGAAAACCAGCGCCACGCCCCCGGTAGTAAGGGCATCCCAAGGCAGAGGGCTGGCCGGGCTGCCCGCCTGCGGAAATAAATAGGCCAACCCTACCACGCCGGCCAGCGCCGGCAGAAACCAGTCGAGCAGGCCGGCGCGGCGCAGCCAGGCTACCAGGTGGTTTTCGGTGGGAGGCAGGGGCGAAGGATGGGCAGCAGTAGGCATGGGTGCCGCAAAGCTAGCCGCGCCAGCCCAATTAGGGCCGACGCGGCTGTGGTGAGCCTCTGCTCTGCGAGAACTTTAAGCGGGTGCTATACCGTCGCTAATTCGGGTCGGGCCAGGGCTGCTGCAGTGGGCAGGGCGAAGGCATCGGCCAGTAGCTCGTAGGAGCGGAGGCGGTCGTCGTAGTCGTGGGTGATGGTGACGGCCACTACTTCGTTCACGCCGTAGCTGGCGGCCAGTGCCTCAATTTCAGCCTTCACCTTGTCGGGTGTGCCGCTGATGATGCGCTGGTGATGGTAGGCCAGGCGGGCCCGCAGGTCGGGCGAGAAGGCAGATACGTTCACCGTTTCGGCCGCTTCAATGGGCGTGAATTGGCCGGTTTCGAGCTTGAGCATTTGCAGGGCCAGGTTATCGGCCAGTAGCTGGGCGCGGCCGGCCGTATCGGCGCACACCACAAAAATGGCTACGTTGGCCTGGGGCGCGGCCAACTCGGGCGAGGGCCGGAACCGCTCCTTGTACATCTGCACCATCTTCGGGCCGCCGTTGGGGTTGATGAAGTGGGCGAAGCTGAAGGATGCCCCCACGTGGGCTGCGAACAGCCCGCTCTGGCCGCTGGAGCTGAGCAGCCACATTTCTGGTACCGTATCGGCGAAGGGCGCGGCTTTCACTTTGGCATGAATGGTATCGGCCACCACCTCGTCGCGCAGGTAGGTCTGCAGGTCCAGCAGCTGCTCCACAAAATCCTGGTCGCTGAAGGTATTGTGGGGATTGAGGGCCTGGGCCGTGATGCGGTCGGTGCCGGGGGCGCGGCCGATGCCCAGGTCGATGCGGCCGGGGTACAGGGTTTCAAGCAGCCGGAAGTTCTCGGCCACTTTCAGGGCCGAGTAATGGGGCAGCATCACGCCGCCCGAGCCCAGGCGGATGCGGCTGGTTTCGGCCCCGAGCCGGCCCAGCAGCACTTCGGGCGACGAGCCGGCCAGCGTGCGGGTGTTGTGGTGCTCGCTCACCCAGAAGCGGGTAAAGCCCAGCCGGTCGGTCAGCCGCGCCAGCTCCACGGTGTGTAGCAGCGCCTCGCGCGGCGTGCGCCCCAGCGGTACCGGCGACTGGTCGAGGACACTGAGTTGAAGCTTATTTTCAGTAGTCATGTAGTAGACCAAGAGGTGAGCCCGGCCGCGAAGCCAGGGTTAAGCAGGTAGAACAGCAACCGGCGGCAAGTAGTTTGCCGCCCGCCCACATGCCTCGTACCGCATTGCTGATTGATAACGGCCGTAGCGCGAGGCTTCCGCTTCGCGTGTCGTTGAACGATACGGCTGCCGACGAACACAACGACCCCGTTCAACGATACGCGAAGCGGGAGCTTCGCGCTACGGCCGTTCTACTTCACCGGCGGAGCCTCCTCGTTGGTTTTGCGCAGCGGCAGCTCGGGCACGAACAGCGTCATCACGAAGCCCGCGGCCACCAGCAGCATCGTTACCAGGTACACCTGCGAAATGGACTTGGAGAAAGCGGCTTTCAACTCTGGCGACGCGGGTGTGCCGGCCGGAACTACGACCGGGCCTTCGCCTACCGGGGCCGCTTGGGCCGCCGCGGCCGATGGCGCCACGCCGCCCGCCGGTCCGGCTGCGGGCAGTACGCTGCTCAGGCCCAGCGAGAGAATAACACCCAGCACCGAGGCCGAAATAGCCCCGCCAATCTGCCGGAAAAACTGGCTGGCCGAGGTGGCCTGCCCAATGAACTGTGGCTCGACAGCATTTTGGATGGCCAGCGTATAAAGCGGCATGCTCGGCCCCAGGCCTACCCCGCAAATCAGCAGGTACCCCAGCACCTGGCTGTAGCCAACGGTGGGCGGCATGGTGGCCAGCAGCGTGAGGCCGCCCATCAGCACCACCAATCCGGCCAGCATCCAGCGCTTGTAATGGCCGTAGCGCGACACCATCTGGCCCGCCAGCAACGAGCCCGTCACCACGCCCATCGACAGCGGAATCAGGCTGACGCCGGCGCTGGTGGCCGATTCGCCCAGCACGTTCACCATAAACAGCGGCTCGAAAATGATGAGTCCCAGAAAGGCCCCGCCCAGCAGAAACAGCGCCGCATTAGCCGTCCGGAACACCGGATTCTTGAACAGGCTGAACGCCAGAATAGGATTGGGATGACTGAGGCTGCGGCGCACGAACAACAGCAGCATCAGGGCGGCGAAGGCCAGCAGGCCCAGCGTAACGGGGTCGGTCCAGCCGTACTCGTTCTTGTTGAGCTGCAGACCAATCACCAGCGACCCCAGGCCCAGAATCAGCAGCAGCATCGAGAGGTAGTCGAGGGGTTTGGGCGCGGCGCGGGGGCGCAGCGGCGGCATCTGAGTGATGATGAACCACAGCGCCAACGCGCCCAGCGGTAGGTTCACGTAGAACACCAGCCGCCAGCCCTCCACCCCCGGAATCAGGTTGGTGCCGTTATCGGTCAGGAAACCGCCCAGAAACGGCCCCAGCACCGACGAAGTACCGAACACGGCTCCCACAAAGCCCTGGTAGCGCCCCCGCTGGGCCGGCGGAAAAAGGTCGGCAATAACGATGAAGGCCATAGCAAACAGACCCGCCCCGCCCAGACCCTGAATGGCCCGAAATACGATGAGCTGCGTCATGCCGTCGCCGAGCAGGGGCAGCGTGCCGAACTCGCCGGCCAGCCCGCACAGTGCCGAGCCCAGCAAAAACACGCTCACGGCCACAATCTCAATGGTACGCCGCGAGTACGTGTCGGCCAGCTTGCCGTAGATGGGTACCAGCGCCGTGCTGGCCACCAAGTAGGAAGTAGCTACCCAGGTAAACCGGTCGAGGCCCTGCAGGTCGTCCACAATGCGCGGCAGGGCAGTACTGACGATGGTTTGGTCGAGGGCGCCCAGAAACATGGCCAGCAGCACGGCGCCAAACGTGAGCATTTTCTGCCGTTGCGTAAGTTGTTCGCTCATAAGCCAAGCTGTACGGCCGGCAGCAGGGGCGGTTGTTGGCAGGCGGGAAGGATAAGGGTAAGTAGCCTACCAAGACCAAGGAGGTTGTCATGCTAAGCGAAGCGGAGCGCAGTCGAAGCATCTCTACTGCATTGGTAAACTCAACAACAGGATTAGCACTCCGGTAGAGATGCTTCGGCTATGGCTGCGCCTTCACTCAGCATGACAGTCTCCTATTACCCACCTCGCCGCTTACCTTCGCGGCCCTATGCTGACTGCTACCACGCTTGCCCTGCTGTGCCTGTTTGCCTTTCTGGCCGGATTGATTGATGCCGTGGTGGGCGGGGGCGGGCTGATTCAGCTGCCGGCGCTGCTGGTGCTGCTGCCGGGCGTGCCGGTGCCCACGCTGCTTGGTACCGGCAAAGTATCGTCGTTGCTGGGTACGGTGGCGGCGTTGCGGCGCTACGCGGGGCAGGTACCGCTGCGGTGGCGGGCAGTGGGTACGGCGGCAGCCGTGGCGGGCGTGTTCTCGTTTCTGGGGGCGCGGGTGGTGAGTAAGCTGCCCCAGGAGCTGCTGCCGCCGCTGGTGCTGGGGCTGCTGGTGGTTATTGCCGCCTACACCTTCTGGCGCAAAGATTTCGGGAGCATCCACGCGCCCCGGCTGCCCGCCAGCCGCGAGCCGTACTACGGAGCGGCCCTGGGCCTGGTGCTGGGCTTCTACGACGGCTTTTTCGGCCCCGGCATGGGTTCGTTTCTGCTCTTCGCCTTCGTAGGCCTGTTCGGCTACGATTTCCTCACAGCCTCAGCCTCGGCCAAGCTCGTCAACGCCGTCACCAACTTCACGGCCCTCATTTACTTCGCCGCCTCCGGCCAGATCCTGTGGGCCGCCGCCCTGCCCATGGCCGCCAGCAACATCGTCGGTTCCACGCTGGGCGCCCACCTGGCCCTGCGCCACGGCACCGGCTTCGTGCGGGTGCTGTTTCTGCTGATGGTCAGCGCCTTCATTCTGAAGCTAAGCTGGCAGGTGTTTTTTGGTGGTTAGTGAAGAACGTCATTCAGAGCGAAGCGAAGAATCTCGCGTGTAGTAGTAAACCCTAACGACAGGGCTACTGCTGCACGCGAGATTCTTCGCTGCGCTCTGAATGACGTTCCTCCTCTAACCACTAACCACTAATCCTGGCCCGGCATACCGGGAACGGGGTTGCCCTGGATGCCCTGGGAGCTAGGGACGCCCATTTTCTCCTCGCGCTTACGCTGGTATTTGTCGAACTGGGCGGGGCTGAGCACTTCCTTGAGCTGCGCGATGCGGGCCTGGCCGATGTCCTCGATAACGCCGCCCATCTTGCGCACATTCTGGCGGTAGGTATAGCGGGCGGTTTCTACGCCGCGCACGCTAATGAGGTTTATCTGGCCCACCCGGGCCATCTGTTGCGGATTCAGGCCGAGGGCTTTCTGCATGTTGGCCGTGAGGGCCGTGGCGCGCTCGGCAATCTTACCCTCATCGAGTTTGGGGGCCGGCGCGGCGGCGGCCGTAGTGGCCGGACGGGCCGATGGTTTGGGGCGGACGGCCGTTTGGGCCAGCAGGGCAGGGGCGGCGGTGAGGGTGAGCAGGGCGACGAGCAGGGGCGCTTTCATAAGCGAAGAAGTCAATATCGAAGAGGTGAAGTCGGAGAACAGCCCGCAACCGGCGCCGGGCCGGAAAGGGGGTAGTAAAGATGGTGCCAGTTTCAGCAAACCACTGCCACCAACGCGTGGCGACGAAGTTATATTCCCTTTAGTGGCCTAAAAAACCCAACCGGCCGGCTGGCCTGTAACCTTTCGGCTCCGAAATCCTTACAGTTACCTATCCTTTCGCTTAAACGTATTCCTTGTATGAAATCTGATACCCGTAATTCGTTGCTTATGGCCGCTGCTGCCGGTGCCGGCCTGCTGGCCGCCACCCTCTATGCCAACCGTCGCGGCAACTTCGAGCTGGCTGGTCGCACGGTACTCATCACCGGCGGCTCGCGCGGCCTGGGCCTCATTCTGGCCCGCCAAGCCGTGGCCGAAGGCGCCCGCGTCGCCATCTGTGCCCGCGACGCCGACGAGCTGGAAACGGCCCGCCGCGAACTGGACGCTGCCGGCTCCGAGCTGGTCCGCGCCTTCGTTTGCGACCTGACCCAGCCCGACGAAGTGCGCCAGCTGGTGGCCGATGTGGAGCAGCAACTGGGGCCCATTGAGGTGCTAGTCAACAACGCCGGCATCATCACGGCCGGTCCGCTCGACAACATGGACGTGCGCGAGTTTGAGGAATCGATGGATACCCATTTTTGGGCGCCGCTGCACGCCATGCAGGCCGTGCTGCCCAGTATGCGCAACCGGGGCGAAGGCCGCATTGTCAATATTGCCTCGGTGGGTGGCAAAGTAGCCGTGCCGCATCTGGCGCCCTACTGCGCCAGCAAGTTCGCGCTGGTGGGCCTCTCGGAAAGCTTCCGGGCCGAGCTGCTGCAGTACGGCGTGCGGGTAACCACCGTGTGCCCCGGGCTGCTGCGCACCGGTAGCGCCCGCCACGCCATCGTGAAAGGCCAGCACCGCAAGGAGTACGCCTGGTTTACGGTGGCCGATTCACTGCCCGCCCTCTCGATGAATGCCGACAACGCCGCCCGCCGCATCTGGAACGCTTGCCGCCGCGGCGACGCCGAAATCATCCTGAGCCTGCCCGCCAAACTACTCTCGGGCCTGCACGGCCTACTGCCCGGCACCACCACCGACCTGCTCGCCTGGGTCAACCAGGCCCTGCCCGCCCCCGACACCAACCGCGGCGACGCCCGCCGCTTCGGCTACCAAAGTGAGTCGCCCATCACCCGCTCCTGGCTCACAACCCTCAACCGCCGCGCCGAGGAGAAGAACAACGAGGAGTTTGAGTAGAAGCGCAGGCCTTAGCTGTCATTGCAGTTCAGCCGGCCCTGGCTGGCAGCGGGGGCAGAAGTAAGTGGCCCGACCGCCCACGTATTTCTTCTCGATGCGGGTGCGCGGGTGGCGGGGGCAGAACTCGTGGGCATCGGTGCCGGGCGTGGCCGATTCGTCCCACTCGCGGGCGTGGATGAGGAAGCTGGCCGGGAAGTTCCGGTAGTTGACCTCGGCCGCAATGGCCGTCGTGAGCACCAACTGAATGGCCGCGTGCAGACGCTTGACCTCGGCGGCCGCGAGGCTGTTGGCTATTCGCTCGGGATGGATTTTTGCCTGGAACAACACCTCGTCCACAATCCAGTTGCCGAGGCCGGCCGTCAGTCGCTGGTCGAGCAGCAGGGGCTTGAGCAGGGTTTTGCGTTTGGCCAGCTTGTCGGTCAGTTCGGCTACGGTTAGCTCCAGCGCGTCGGGGCCCAGCTTTTTGGCTTGCTGATAGGCGGCCACGCTCTCGGCCAGTCGGATGCGGCCGAACTTGCGCGGGTCGACGAAGGCGGCGCGCAGGCCCGAATCGAGGTGCAGGGCCACGCGGGTGAAGCGGGGTGCGTCGGCCGCGTCGCGGTAGGCGCCTACGTCGCCGCTCATGCCGAAGTGCAGCACCAGCACCCAGCCATCGTCGAGCAGCAGAAAGCAGTTTTTGCCCAGCCGGCTGGTGCCCGCAATGGTGCGGCTCACTAGAGCCGGCCGCAACGTGTCTTCCGGCGTACCCAGCACGTGGGCGTCGAGCACTTCAAAAGCGGTAATCGTCTGGCCCACTACCAGCTCGTCCAAGAAGCGGCGGTAAGTTTCAACCTCGGGTAGTTCGGGCATTTGGGAGGGTCAGCGAGTTAGGATTTCGGGAGTTTGAAAGGACGTTATAACGGCTCTTTCATGCATAAACAGGCCGCCGGGCAAAAAGTCAGGCAGAGCTGGCTCTCTTATCTACTTAGCTATTCGAACGGTGTAGGGTGCGGGGCTTGTCCCCGCCCGCTGTTGAACGATTCAGTTATAGACCGTTCAACGGCGGGCGGGGACAAGCCCGCACCCTACACCGTTCGGCTAGCAGTTCTACTTTCCCTACTCACAACCTCAACTCGCCCTGCACCACTACCACGCCCTGGCCGCTGATATGGACGGCTTCAATGGCTTCGGGCGGGCCCTGCACCGCTACGTGGACCGTACCGGGGCGGCCCATCCAGTGGCCCTGCTCGGCAATGAAATCGGGCGTGGAAAGCAGGCCGTAGTGCCAGAGGTAGGCGGCCATGCCGCCGGTGGCCGAGCCGGTTACCGGGTCTTCGGGCAGGTCGGGCGGGGTGCAGAAGTGGCGGGCGAAGGTGGTGCCGGCGGGCGTGGCCCCTTCGAGGCAAAACAGATGGGAGCTGAAAAAGCCGCTGGCCCGGCGGTATTCATCGAGCGCCATTGGGTTGGGCAAATGGGCCCGGCGAAGACTGGCCGCGTCGCGCAGCGGCACCATGAGCTGGGGCGTGCCGGTGCTCACCGTCTGCACCACGGCGCCGGGCAGCAGGTCGGCCGGCGTGAGGCCGAACAGGGGCAGCACGTCGGCCGGCTCGTGCAGCGGCCCGAACTCGGGGCAGCGCTGGGTCATGCGGATAAAGTGGGGCTGGCCGGCTTCGGCGGGCGAAACCCGAATGTTTACGGGGCCGTGCAGCAGCTCCAGCTGCAGATCATGGGGCTGCCCGGTGGGGCGGGGCAGGCGGCCGGTGTGCAGCAGGGCCGTGAGGGTGGCAATGGTGGGGTGGCCGGCCAGCGGAATTTCCTCGCCCGGCGTAAAGTAGCGCACCCCGAATTCGGCCACCGCCGAGCGGCGTACAAAGGCAGTTTCCGACTGGTTGAACTCCTGAGCCAGCCGCTGCATCTGGGCGGGGCTAAGGTCGTCGGCATCGAGCACCACGGCGCAGGGGTTGCCGCCCAAAATCGCGGTGGTAAAGGCATCAACCAGCAAAAATGGGTAGACCGGCATCAAAAAGTAGGAGAAGTGAGCCGCAAAGATAAACGGCCGGCCTCCCGCAAGGGAAGCCGGCCGGCCGATAGAACAACGTAGGGGCGGGGCTTGCCCCCGCCGTTCACACCGTTTCAACGATAATCGTTTAACGGCGGGGGTAAGCCCCGCCCCTACGACGGGTCCGTCAACATGGCTACCTGGCGGCCGTTAGGGTCGTAGATTTCGCCCATCCGGCTGATATAGAGGCGGCGCTGCTGGCCGTCGATGAGCACGTAAGGGTAGCTGAGGCTTTCGGAGCGGGTGAGGCGACCAACGACTTCGGCGGCCTGGCCGGCCCGGTCGAGGCGCACCACGCTCAGACGGTCGGTCACGTAGAAATCGACCTCAGGCTTGGCCTGAAACGTGATTTTACCCAGCACACTCACTGGCGCGGCGCGGCGGGCTACTACCTGCCGCACCGGCGCCGGCTGGGTGGCCATCATCGCGGGCTCGGCCGAAGGAGCAGCTCCGCGGGTGCTGGCCGTAATCTGCTGGCTGGCCCGCTGCCAGCCCTGGCCGATAGCCGTGAGGCGGGTCCGACGGCCGGGGTGGGTGGGAGAAGCCTGCTCATCCGACACCACAGCCATGCCAGCCTGAGCCTGGGCGAGGCTGGCGCCCATCTTGCGCAGCACAAAGCCCGAAAACTCGTCGGCCTCCAGCTCGTCGGTGGGGTTCGAGCCGCCGGTGCGCAGGGTGTGGCCGTTGAGATGGTGGCCCATTTCGTGGGCCAGAATGCTGATACCGGCCCAATCGGTGCGGCCGGCCCGGTTCACGGCGGACACGAACTGCGGGTTGTAGAGCAGGTAGCGCTGGCCGCCATATACCACGGCCGCCGCGTTTTGTACCTCGCTGGTGGCGCGCAACTGGAATCGGGGCTTCAGGCCCACCACATCGGTGATTTCCCGCAGCACGTCGCGCTGGCCGTTGCCGCTGCTCTGGGCCGAAGCAGTGCCGGCCAGCAGCATTCCCGCAGCCAGCAGGCCGGTAAAGCGGTGGAAAAGTCGAAGGCTGATATTCATGGATAAGTAGAGTAGAATGCGTTTGCATGGAGGCAACTACCTTGCCGGAACGGCGCTAATAAGACGCATTTGTAGCACCAGTAGGTTGTCAGTAGAACGGTAACAGCTCCGAATTTATTCTGCTTCAGGCCGAAAAGGTGAGTTAAGCTGTCGGCCTCACACCATGCATCCTGACTTACGTGACCTCGCCGGCGGTGCTGGCTACCAGGCGGGTGCTGCCAGGCGGCATGGGCGGGTGACCAGAAACCGGATGGTGGTGCTGGGCCAGCAGGTGGCTGACGTGCGGCGGCTCGGGGCCCTCATGGAGCCGGCGCAGGCTCACTTTCAGCTCGGCCTCCTCGCGGCCCACCCCACGCTGGTGCTGGCGCAAATATTCCTCCCACGACTCCGACAAGAAGTATTCCATCAGTCGGTCGGGGTCGGCCAGATCGGCGTAGAGGCCCCAGCCGATGGCACCTTCGCGGCGGCGGATGCGGCCCAGTTGCTCCATGTAGTAGGTGAAGGCCGGGCGGTTTTCGGGGGCCACGCGGTAAGTGGTAGTCGTGATAACCGGGCCTTCGGCGGGGGCAGGCTCCTCAGCCAGCACGGGCTCGGGGCGCTGGCGGGCGGGGGTGTGGTCGAGGGCTTCGGGAGGCGTTTGCAGCGAGTAGCGGCGGACCAGCAGTAAACTCAGGAGCAGCCAGATGGCCGAGCCAGCTAAAGCCAGCGGCAGGCCCGCCCGCTCGGCCACCGCGCCCCACACCACGCTGCCCAGCGCCATGCCGCCCTGAATAACGAGCAGATAGATGCTGATGGTACGGGCCTGCACCCAGCGCGGCACCACCGTCTGCACGCCCACGCTGAACGAATTGAGCACCAGCATCCAGGCCATGCCTACCAGCGCCAGCAGCCCGTACAGCAGCCATGGTGCATCTACGTAGCCCAAACCTAGCAGTCCGCCGGCAAACACGGCCGTGGCCAATGCTACCCGGTTATCGATGTTCAGGCGGCGGTTGAGGCGTGGCAGCAGCACGGCCGCCAGTACCGCGCCCAGGCCCATGCAGGTGAGCAGCAGCGAGTAGAACGAAGTAGGCCGCAGCAGGCGCTGGGCCACCACGGCTGGCATCAGGGCAAACAAAGCGCTGCCCCCGAACGTGAAAGCGGCCCCGCGCAGCAGAATCCGCTGGACTGGGGGTGAGAAGCGGGCGTAGCGCAGGCCGCCGCGCATGGCCATTACCAGCCGTTCGGTGGCCAGGGTGCTGGCCGGCTGGGGCTGGCGCTGCCAGCGGTACACCATATAAATCGTGCCCAGAAACGAGATGCCGTTGAGCAGAAACGCCGCTCCGGCCGAGAAATAGCCGATAACCAAGCCGCCCAGGGCCGGCCCCAGTGCCCGGGCCAGGTTGAAGCTAACGCTGTTGAGGGCAATGGCTTGGGGTAGCTCGGCGGGCGGCACTACCTGGGGCGTTACTGACTGCCACACTGGGTTGTTGAGCGCCCCGCCCAGCCCCAGCAGAAACGTGAGGCTCAGCAGCAGCCAGGGCGAAGCAAAGCCCCCAAAGGCCATGCCCGCCAGCAGCAGCGCTACCAGGGCCATCCAGGTTTGGGTGAGGATGAGCAGCTTGCGCCGGTCGAGCAAATCGGCCAGGGCGCCGGCGGGCAGGCTCAACAGAAACACGGGTAGCGCCGAAGCCGTCTGGAGCAGGGCCACCAGCACGGGCGAGGCCGTCAGCTCGGTCATCAGCCCCACGGCGCCCACGTTTTGCATCCAGGTGCCCACGTTCGATACGAACGAGGCAATCCAGAGCATCCGAAAAATCGGAATCTTCAGCGGCGTAAACGGCGACGAGGAAGCCAAAGTGAAACAGTGAGGTGGTGAACTGGTGGGTGGCGGTCCTGGGTACTCAGCCAGCTTCCAACATCCCCCAAACCCCACTCATACGGCTGTCAGGGTCTTTCGAACAAGTGAGCCCCGCATCCTCCCTGAAAACGTCACCTCGCAACGGCTTCTACTGTTGTACAGCTCGCCAGCATGGTGTAGGGTGCGGGGCTTGTCCCCGCCCGCCGTTGAACGGTGCAAACCCAAGTCGTTCAACGGCGGGCGGGGACAAGCCCCGCACCCTACACCGTTCCTTAGAACTTGGGCTACCGCGCAAAGCCATTCAGCGAGTTACCGCCGCCAGGGGCCGCTCACCAATTTGCTGGCGCCACATGGCGTAGTAGAGGCCGCCCTGTTCGAGCAGTTCGGCGTGGCGGCCGGCTTCGGCTACGTGGCCGCGTTCGAGCACGAAAATACGGTCGGCGTGCAGAACGGTGCTGAGGCGGTGGGCGATGAGGATGGTGATGTGCTGGCGCGAGCCCGACAGCTCGCGCACCGTCTGGCTGATTTCCTCCTCCGTGAGCGAGTCCAGGGCTGAGGTAGCCTCATCAAAAACGAGCAGTGTGGGGTGGCGCAACAGGGCCCGGGCGATGCTCAGGCGCTGCTTTTCGCCGCCCGATACCTTCACGCCGCCCTCGCCAATTACCGTGTCGAGGCCCAGCGGGGCGCGGGCCAGCAGCGACTCGGCCGCCGCTTGGTGCAGGGCTTTGATGCACTGCTCGTCGGTGGCGTTGGGGGCTACAAAACGCAGGTTTTCGCGGATGGTACCAGCAAAGAGCTGAGTATCCTGGGTCACGAAGCCAATCTGCTCGCGCAGGGTGTCAAGGTCGATTTCAGGTCCCGGGATGCCGTTATAGAGAATCTGGCCCTCGGCAGGCGGATACAGGCCCACCAGCAGCTTCACGAGGGTAGTTTTGCCCGAGCCGGAAGGGCCCACAAAGGCAATGGTTTCGCCCAGCTTGGTGCGGAAGCTGATGCCGTCGAGGGCCGGGGCGCTGGCCGTGAGGTGCTGGAAACGCACGTCGTCAAACTCCAGCGTTTCGATTTGGTCGATGACTTTGGGGTGAGCCGGCTTCACTTCCTTGGGCGTGTCGAGAATCTGCTGGTAGTTGGCCAGCGAGGCCTCGGTTTCGCGGTACACATTAATGATGGTGCCCATCTCCTGAAGCGGCCCAAAAATGGCGAACGAGTAGATGAAGAACGAGAAGAACTCGCCCACCGAAATCGTCTGGCGCACCACCAGAAACAGCAGCATGAGCAGAATCAGGTTGCGCATCAGGTTCACAAACGTGCCCTGCACGAACGACAAGGACCGCAAATAGCGCACTTTGCGCAGCTCCAGCTTCAGGATTTTCTCGGTCGTGGCGTTCAGGCGCAGCGTTTCCTGCTGGGCCAGCCCGAGGCTTTTAATCAGCTCGATGTTGCGCAGGCTTTCGGTGGTAGAACCCGCCAGCGCCGTGGTTTCAGCCACAATCGTTTTCTGAATCACCTTGATACGCTTGCTTAGAAACAGGCTCAACGAGCCCAGCAGCGGAATAGTGAGGAAGTACACCGCCGCAATGGGCCAGTACACGCTCAGGGCGTACCAGGTCACGAACACGATGCCTACCAGCGAGATAAACAGGATGTTGACGAAGCTCTGGATGAGCTTCTCTACGTCGGTGCGCACCTTCTGGAGCTTACCCAGGGTTTCGCCCGAGCGCTGGTCTTCGAACACCTGATAGGGTAGTTCTAGCGAGTGGCGCAGGCCGTCGGAGTACAACTGGGCCCCGAGGCGCTGGGTGATGACGTTGGTGTAGTAGTCCTGGAAATTCTTGGCGATGCGCGACACCATGGCCACGCCCATGGCCTGCAGAATCAGCAGGCCCGCCCCGCCGCTCAGAAAGGTCCAGAAGCCCGTTTCGAGCACGCTGGCTCCGGCTTTCACCACGTGCCGGTCGATAATCTGCCGAAAAATATACGGGTCGAGCAGGGAAAATACCTGATTAATGGTGGCCAGTAGCAGGGCCAGGGCCAGCAGCCCCCGGTAGTGGCGCAGGTAGGAATAAAGGAGTTTCATGCAGTAGAAAGAGAATCGGAGGAAAAGCCGTAAGTCCGGCGGAAGGTTTTGCTACACCCGTACAGCCTTCACCCCGACCCCAGAACTGATCCGGTGCGAAGCGGCTTCCGGCGACAGCTCAAAAACGAAGATTTGCCGTATCCGTACCGCTACTACCACGTTGCTGCCAGGCCGTGGTCATGCTGTGGTTCCAGCGGACGGGTGCTCAGGGTACTGCCCAAACAACTTCTGCCGGATGCGCAGGTTGCTTTTAATACGGATTTTGAGGCGCTCAAGGCATCACCGGCACAACTTCTACTTTCTCTCTTCATTGTTTGCTCCATGCTATTGAAAACCAAAATTCCCCTGCGTTATATATTTGGTGGAATAAGAACTGAATTGTTCTTTGTCTTTTTCTATGCCGGCATTATCGCCCTTGAAAATAAATACATCCACCTGATTGCTATATCTATTCCGCTGAGTGTGCCCATGGTTCTGGGCACGGTTTTGTCGCTGCTGCTGGCTTTTAAGTCCAACCAGGCCTACGACCGGTGGTGGGAGGCGCGCGTTGTCTGGGGCGCCGTCGTCAACGATTCCCGGACCCTGGTGCGGCAAATCCTCTGCTTTGCGGAAACTCCTTACGACTCCGAGGAAATGCAGAACTGGCAGGCGCGGCTGACCAACCGGCAGATTGCCTGGCCCTACGCGCTGGGCATGACGCTGCGCAAGCAGATGGAACCGGAAAAAATCAGCCCCTATTTGTCGCCCGAAGAACTGGAGTTTGTTGCCACGCACGAAAACATTCCTAATGCTCTGTTGCAGCTCCACGCCCAGGATCTGCGCCACGCCCTGCAACAAGGCTGGATCAACCGCTACCAGCAAATAGAACTAGACAATACGCTAACCAAGTTAACCGACTCAATGGGGCGGTGCGAACGAATTAAGAATACGGTGTTTCCGGTGACGTATTCTTTGTACACCCACTTTTGCCTGTTTTTTTTCGTGCTGCTGCTGCCCTTCGCGCTCCTCGACGTATTTGGCATGCTGGGGGTATTCGTCGTGCTGGCCATTTCGGCGGCCTTTTTTCTGATTGAGAAAATGGCCATCCACCTGCAGGACCCCTTTGAAGATAAGCCCACCGACACGCCCGTAACCGCCATTGCCCAAACCATCGAGCGAAACCTGAAACAGATGACCGGCGACCATCAGGCTGTGCGTCAGGTGAAAGTTCCCGATTCGCACTTTTTCATGCTGTAAAGCAAGACCCCTGTTCCTTTGCAAAACAGGTGGCTGTCGGCACTCATGCCACCCATTGGTCGCGCCCGATACTGGGCTGCAAGATTACGCCAGCATTGTGCCGACTCTGAAGTCAGGGCTGCTCACAGCCGCACCCCAATCCCCGGCCCGAACAGGAAGAACATCTGGCCCTTGTTGACCAGGTAACCGGCGCCCAGGTACAGCGGGAACGTGAGCTTGGCGTCGGAGCGGGTGGGGTACACCGAGCCCAGCACCACCAGGCCCAGGTCGCGGGAGGCGTTGGCGTTGGAGCTGAGGTTGAAGGCGTTGAGCGCCACAAAGCCCGCGCCCACCTTGTAGGGCCGCAGCTTGTTGATTTTGTTGGGGTTATAGAAGCTCAGCTGGGCCAGCGTGGCCAAGCTAATGCCGCTGAACGCCGTGTAGTTATTGACCTCGCCGCCGCCGAGCTGCTTGGTGAGCAAGCCGGCCGGGAAGCTGATGTCGATATCGAATTTTACGCGCCGCTGCAGTACCAGTTCCAGCCGCTGCGTGAAGCCCGGCTCCTGGTACTGGGCCTGGGTGTGCTTGATGGTCACGATAATCTTGCTCCAGTCGTCGAGGTCGTAGCTTTTGCGGGCGCTCAGCAGGTTGTTGAGGCTGATGTTGCCCACCTGGCACTGCTTGTCCTGGTAGAAGGGCGCGCGCACCGATTTGCCATCGGGGCAAATCACCACGTTGTCGATGGTGCGCATCTCAATCAGGTCGCCCTTGGCGTTCTGGGTCCTGATTTCGAAGGTGAGGTACTGCTTGCCGTAGAGTTGCTCGGGCGAGTCGATGGCGCCGGGGTTGAAGCTGAACACCACGTCGCGGATGGTGCGGTCGTAGAGGATGGGGCCGTTGAGGCGGGTGATGGGGCGCACGGCCTCGCCAAACGTTACGCCCACGAAATCGAGCGGGTGGGGCTTTTGGAACTCGCGCACCGCCAAGGCAAAGCTGGTGGGCTGGCCGGCATTATCAATGGCAATGCGCTTCTTATCGATATTCACCGGCACCTGCACCCGGTACACCACCGCGGCATCCGAGCGCACGCTGGAGTCGGAGGGCACCACGCGCACGTCTTCAAAGTGTAAGCGGCCCCGTAGCAGGGCCACGCCTTCGAGGCGCACGTCCACGGTTTCGCCGGGGTTCACGGTGTTGGTGCTGGTCCAGTCGCCGCCGCGGTGGCGCACGCTCAGGCCCGTAATGGCCGTGGGGGGCGAAATGTTGAAGTTGGTGATGTACTTGGCCTGGTCGTTTTCCTTGATGTAAAGGTAGCTGTCGGCCTGGCGGTGGGTGTTGTACACGCGCAGCCAGCACAGCACCCGGTCGTTGGTCAGGTACTGGCGCGTAAACAGCTCGGCAATCAGCGTCCCGCCGGCTTCCTCCTGGTCCTCGATGCGGTAGGTGCGCTTGAGGTTGAAGCTGCGGCCGTTGTCGAGAATCAGCTCCACGCCCTTGCGGCGCGAGTCCTCATCGAGCGTAATTTCCTTTTTATCGACGCTCAGAAAGCGCAGCCGCGAGCTTTTTACGGTGAACTCCTGGCGCAGCGGCGGCAAGGCGTAGGTCACGCGGCGGTTGCGGTCGGTGAGGAAGGGCTGCTCGGTCTGGGGCTGCAATGTTAGCATCCGGCTGCCGGTGGCGTTGGGCAGCACGTGCAGGCGCAGCGTGCCTTTCTCACGGTCGAGGCGGTAGTCGATGTCCTGGCCACGGGTCCATTCGGGGCTCAGGCGGATGTTTTTGGAGTTGTTGCTGGTCAGCTCGAACACCTTCTCCTCGCCCACAAACAGCTCGGTATCGGTGGGCCGCAGCTCCAGCGTAGTGCGCGTTACGGGCAGCAGCTTTACCGTTTGGCTGCGGGGCGCAAACCCGCCCGCCACGGCCGACTGCTGGAACGTGAGGCTCAGGAAGCGGGCGTCGGCAAGGTTGCGGAAGCGCAGCTTGGCCCGGTAGTACTGCCCGCCATTCACCGGCGTCAGCGAATCGAGCAGCGTGAAATCGGCCGAGCGTTGCAGGTGCAGCGGGCCGGCGGCGGGGTCGGCGGGGGATACCTGCAGCTCGGCCGCATCATCGCCGGGGCGGTAGTAGAAGTAGAGGTGGGGCTCGTCTTGGGCCAGAACCGTGTTACGGCTCAGCGAGTATACGGTGGTGTCGAGGCGCAGGCTGAGTTCGCGCAGCAGCGGGGGCGGGGTCTGCTGGGCGCGGGCGCTCAGGGCCAGGCTAAGCACTAACAGCAAGGCGGGCAGCAGCTGGCCTGCCCGGAATCCGGACAAATTAAACACGGCAACATTGGAAAAGCGGCTCCCGACCCACCGGCAGCCCGTGCAAAGGTAGGAGGCTGCACCAAGCGGTTGCACTAATGCCGCTTTTATTGCCGGAAATTGTATTCAGGCGGGGCGGAAAAGCAATAAGGCTTCCCGCGCAGTGCGGAAAGCCTTATTTGTAGTCCGTAGGGGAATCGAACCCCTGTTGGTAGAATGACTTCTAGATTCCTATTTGACTGACAGGTAACCAGATGCGGAAAGCTCTTTCAGGTCTTTGAGCGCCTGACGGTGCGGAGTCGGCAGGTCCGTACCGCACTGCAAAAGGAGACGATTTGTCGGCCCCGTTTCATGGGAAGGTACGTGCGCCTATACTGCGTGTGTTGCATCTAACACACTAAACAGTAGAAGATTATGGCCACAACCAAGGCGTATCTAAGAGCCACCAACGTCCACAAATCTGCCCTGCCCGTCGGGGTGAAGTATTGCCACCAGCGGCAGTGGTTCGCCGTTTCAACCGGCACGACCATCGAACCCGAACACTGGGATAAGGTCAAGGGCCAAGCCAAGTCCACGGCTACCAATGCCGCCAGCGTCAACGCGGCCATCTCCCGTGTCGCGGCCGAATTGCAAGCCATTGCCGATAACCTCGCCAAGCAAGGCATAGAGCCGTCGGTGGAAGCCGTGAAGGCCATGCAGAAATGCCATCCTAAAGCGCCCGACGCAAGTCCCGCCGTTTCATCGGTGCCGGAAACACGCAGTATGGGATTGCCCTTCCTGTATCACCTTGACTCGTTCATCAGCAGCAAAAACGGCGGCTACAGCTACGAACAGATTCAGGTACGCAATCGGCAGCACCGAAAGAAGGACTATCGAGTGCCCATTCAACACGAAGGCGGCATCTTCGGCAACAACACGATGAAGACCTACTACTCGCTTTATCGCATCATCAGGGAGTACCAAGTATACAAAGACATGGTGTTGGAGCTGATGGATTTCGACAAGCGGATGCTATCGGACTTTCAGGCGTTTCTAGTGGGCGAAAAGAAGTACCTCAACTCTTCTGTTGCCAAGGTCATCAAGAGCCTGAAACGGGTGCTGAACCAACTGGCCGATGACGACTTGATGCCTCACACCAAATACCGGCGGTTCACGCTATCAGAAAGCAAGAAGACCGTGGCGCGTACCGTGATTGCCCTGACGCAACAGGAGATGGATGCGCTGAAGGCATTGCCGTTGGTCAATACGCCGGGCGTGGCCTACGTACGCGACTTGTTCATTCTCGGCTGTTCGTCGGGGCTGCGCTACAGCGACCTCGTTCGCTTACAGCCGTCGCACATCCGTAACAACCACATCCATATTGAAATGCAGAAGACGGGCGAAGCAGTGGCCATCCCGCTCAACGCAACGTCGAAAGCCATTCTCAAGCGGTACGACTACACTATCCGGCGTATTTCTAATGTGGGCTACAATGTACATTTGAAGACACTACTGCAACTGCTGCCTACGATGCTTGCCCCGGTGGAAAGGGTGCGTTGGTCGGGGGCCGAGAGAAGGAGCGAGGTCGTTCCCCGTTGGTCATTGGTTACGACCCACACGGCCCGAAGGACATTCATCAACGTGGCGTTGGAGAGTGGCGTATCGGTGGCCGTGTTGCGTTCTTGGGTGGGCCACGCAAATCTGGAACAGTTGCTTCAGTACGCGGACCAAAACCGCAACGCGGTAGGGGAGATGGCCAAGGCATTCTGCTAAGCGTGAGAGGTCAGCCTTCAAGCGAACTGAAACGCGAATAGAGCTACCAAACAGCTCCACCACGGAGGCCAGCCCTTCCAGCTAGACTTACTACTAGCTGAAAGGGCTGGCCTCTCTGTACGCGTCCAGATTGACCCGTTTGAAAAGGACGGAATCTTGAACAATAATAGGATTAAAATAAGTCAGTGGAAGTTGTCATTAGTCGCGGTAACGCGGCATCTTCACAGAGTAATAATTCAACAACCACTTAATCCACAGTAGCATGTCCAGCAAGAAGACCACCGCCAAGCAAGTAGCAGTTGCCATCGAAGAGGCACCCGTAATGGAATTGAATCCAACCATGACAGCTGAAGAGGCCGCTGAAGCGCCCGTCACCTTGTCGCAAATGGAAGCCGAAGCATTGGCTGATGAGCCAGCTTCTACGTTGCCCGAGAAGCTTAAGAAAGAGCGTGGGTATTCGCAGTCAGCAATCGACAAGGCCGATTTGGAGCGGCTCAATGGCCTCAAAGCTATTATTAAGGGCAAGTTGCAAATGAGCATCAGCAACCAGCGTATCCTGAGCAAAGCGTTGGATTGCCTTGGTGACCAAGTAGAAGGATTCCTGAATGAGCTGGTTGCAGAAGCCAACGAAAAGGCCAAGGCCAAAGACTTCAAACAGCTATCCGAATTGAAGGCAAAGTTGGGTATAGAGTAACCCAAGCAATAGCTTAAACATAAAACCCCGACCATGAGGATTTTTCCTTGTAGTCGGGGTTTTATTATGTGGGCAGCGAAGTCATACTATGCTTTGCTAGGTATCACTTTCTTTTTGCCTCTACTGAAAAACTCTATTACCTGTTGTAGGGCTTCTTCCGAAGTGTATGATTCTGCTTGCTCAGTCAAAAAGTGCTTATTTCTGAAAGGGACCGGAGTTGTCGATAGTAAGCATGAATCGACCGCTGGATTATACAACATGTATAGTGGAAGGCCACTACTATGTAAGGCATCATGCCTGTATAGTTGAACACCTGTACCGCTTTCAAAACCTTTGACATGGCCACCGTCAGTTCCGTCAAAAACATCGCCTGACTGTTCCGTTTTAGCGTCTACTTGGTGAAACGCCGCCGCAATGAGCTGTTGAAATGTTATCATGCGCCAAACATAAGCACTAATAGCCAAAGCATATGACCCGACCACTCATTCTATGGTAGCCGGCCCAGCAGATTAGACTAATAACTTGGGTTTTCGGTTTACTCTACCATATATTACAAGTATGAAAATGTTAATATTATTCATTGAATAATATTAACAGATGTCCTTTATGTCGTGTAAGGAATCAAATAAAATTTATCGTTTTATAGTATTTCTCTGGGTTTTTTGGCCATCTAATTTTTTGTCATAAAAGCTTATACGAGCTTCGTTAAGACCGATGAAACTAGTGTATTGTAATTCTATCTTTGAGCTTTCCCACATAATCATTTTAGACCCCTCTGATAAGTTAAACTCCTGTCCAAATCCATATGCCTTTTTCAATGCCTTCAATATCCCTTGGCCGTTGGACAATCCATCAATCTTGATGACAATTTGTATTAAAAGGTCTTTGTAAAATCTGTACTCAATGGCCTCTAGCTCATAAGCTCCAATGCTAAGCTTATCAGTTGGATTCGTGTAACTCTTGGTTGTTTCATCAGCCCAGATGAATTTAAGATTGGAAATAGAACGGCGATGCATACCTAGTTTGTATGTTCTAAATCCATTATTGGCATCTAAGACCGCGATACTCTGAGCAGATACTGAAAATGCTAAACTGAGTAGGAGAGCAAGTAAAAACGTACGGAGCATAGAGGATATATGGCTTCGAAGAGTATTAAAGTGTACAAGATATGTCGCATTGCAAGATTACATGTCATTTACTGCATTACGTTTTTTTGCCTCAAGGTCAGCTTCTATTTGCTTCTTCATAGTTAAGCTAATGAACTCTATATAAGCTGTCTCGAGTATAGTTTTATGAAATGAGGCAAATACCTTTTTGCCTTCCCAAGTGTGTGTCCATCTTGCCTCATCGTTCACTGATTCCCCATAAAGCCTTGTAAGGGTATCATAAACCCCTTGACAATTATCTGCACTTGCCGCAACTTTGAGATAAACGGAATGTAATCGGTCCTTGTAGAACACATATGAAATGCTTTGTAGGGGATAAGGTCCTATTGATAATTTCTCATCAGTTTTGTTGTAGTAAGGTAATTTGGTAGCTGGATGAATGCCACCGTACTTCAGGTTGGGTATCGCCTTTCGAGCCATCCCAAATTTGTAAGTTCTGAATCCATCCTTCGTATCTAGGTCAGCAACGCTCTGAGCAGATACTGAAATAGTTAGAGCAATTAAGAAGACGAATAGAAACGTGCGTAGCATAGATTGACGTAGATTTTTATAGTGCAATTGAGGCATCTAAGATAGCAAAGGTTGATTGTGTTCAACCGACAGACAACTCCAAGGGGTGCTTTTTGCATTTTAATGAGAGCGCGTAACTGAAAATACTTTGATTGCTTTACAAATAAGATAACGCCATTAGAGCGGCTGTGCCAACCTGATGCACGCCATGACTTCGTGGACTTGTATGCCGCGATACAGCTATTTGTGGATGGTTAGGCCTACCCGAAAATGGCAGTAGGATTAGCTTGGAATAATAGAACTACTCTATATCTTTCAGGCATGGAAAACTTCTTACTCAATGGTGAATCGCTAATCACGCAGTCGCCCAATAATGTGGTCATGCTGACCAGCCACCGTATTCGCTACAATGCCGCCTCTTCCTCCTATGCCCATCTCGTATCCATGATGCTGGAAAAGGTCAGCTCGTGCGAAGTTCGTTACCAGAGCCATCCTGGCCTACTCATTTTAGGGCTTTTAGTCGCTGGCTTAGGAAGCTTAGGATTCGCAGGCAATGGCGATACACAGGCAATGGCTATGGCAGCTATAGTAATAGGCCTTGTCCTAGTGCTGGTGTACTTCTCTACCAGAAAGCACATCGTCAGCATTGCCTCGGATGGTGGAAGCCGCATTGGCTTTGAAACCAAAGGAATGAAACGGGAAGCTATCGTCGCCTTTGTCAATGCAATTGAGAAGGCAAAGGTCAAACGCGTAGAGCAGCTACAGCAGCTTGCTTCCCCCATCTTGGTCTGAGGCCAGAAGCTTTCGGCAGTTATAAATCTCCCTTAACGTTGGCTGATCTATTCTATAATCTGGGTTAGCCAAATCACGCATAAGCAAATAACATAATGCACTCCAAACCCAATATTTTCAGTGTTGCTACCAAAGAGTTATCACAAGACGGGTTCCTTACATGGCTTCTGCAATGGGCCGATAGTCGCGTAGCCTCATTCGATGAATCCTTGAATGAAACGGCTAAATCATTCGTCCGAATGCTGTTGGGCCAACCGGCCTCTTATGAAGTGACGAAAGTCGAAGCAGGGCGTCAATGGAGCAATATTGATGTATGGGCAGAAGTAAACGACGAGTACTTTATTGCCATCGAAGACAAGACTACTTCGGGCGAGCATTCTCAGCAGTTGGAGCGCTACAAGCAGATTGCTCAGGAATACTATGCGGACAAAGGGTTCAAGCTCATATTCATCTACCTGAAAACGGGCAATGAAAGCGCTGCAACCTTGCAAAAGGTAACGGAGAAAGGCTACGCAGTCATTGGTCGAAAACCCATATTAGCGGTATTGCAAGAGCGCACAGTGAGCAACGCCATTCTGGTGGACTTCTTAGAGTATTTAGCCAGCATCGAAAACCAGACTAACTCACATAGCCAGTTTGAGAACATTACTTCTGACTGGAAAGCGGCTGAGGGCTTCTACATTCAGTTGCAGGAACGGCTGGCGCAATGGAGCGACTGGCGGTATGTTGCTAATCAGACCGGTGGGTTTTTGGGTTTTTGGTATCACTGGGCAGAAGCCAGCGATTACAGCCTGTACATCCAAATTGAGAATAGACTTGACGGCGGCATCAAGTTGGTTGTAAAGATTGGCGATTGGGATCCTAGCGTTGATACGCTTTATAGTATTCTTGCAGGACTACAGCCGTATGCAAAGAAGCAAGAGTTGCTCCTTGCCAAACCAGACAAATTTCGCTCAGGTAGTACTTCGACTTTGGCTATTGTTAAAAACGCATTTCCCGCGAGTGATCAAGGTGCCTTTGACATAGAAGCTTTTCTACAGGTACTAGCAAAATTGGAAATGGTATTAGACGAGTATGTTGAGGATGCTGAGAAGGCACGAATAGCAATTAGTTTAGGGTTAGAAGCATAAGCAGTTCTTGTTGCTTCCTGAACGAAATACTAACCTAAAGTTTCAGCAGCCAGCAGCAGGTAGTTTTGAACGCTGTACGAGGGGCAGAGTGGGGAAATAGCAGGGAATAGTAGGCACTTTTGTTCGCTGTACGAGCAAACCCACGAGGCCAGTGAGCAGCTGATTTAAGTGTTTCCGTTTTCGTACCTTGCAGAGCCTATGAGTAGCTGATTTAAGTGTTTCCATTTTCGCACATAGTTTCCAATGGGCGCAAAAATGGAAACACATCTGTCTATACAAATCCTCGTGGTCGTGGCCGCTAATGGTGTAGTGGTGGCTGGTGTAGTGGTCGTAGGTGTCAGCGACCCGAAGACCGGTTCTGAATCCCGTTTCGTTTAAGTGTTTCCGTTTTCTTTGTTGGCGTTTAAGTGTTTCCGTTTTCGCCGTTAGTAGCTGTAAATGTCAGTATCTAGCGTCTTGTGCAAAAATGGAAACACATCTGTCTATACCTTTTGCCTTCGCTGGCCGTGGTCGTCGGTTGGCCTGCCCGTTAGTGGTTTGGTTGGGCTTGCCGGTTGGGTTGGCGTTGGTTTGATCGGTTTGAGGGGCGGCGTCGCAGACCGAGCCCCTCTGGTTTAGCCTGCTTAAAAATAGTTGACTTATTTATCGGCATTTCGCAAGCAGAACGCCTACATCGCAGTATATAGTTTATGGAAACAATAGCATCAGAAACAGCAACTACTACAGTACGTGTGAGCAAGAAAATCAGGGCTAAAATAAACGCACACGCTAAAGAACTATCTGCGCTTTACGAGCGGCCGGTTTCGACCAACGAGTTGATTACAATTCTTTTTGAGAAGAGCGGAGTGTAATTTAAAATACAGGCAACGGCTTCCAGTTTGTCATTCTGGAAGATAGTGAGAGGGAACGGCCGTTCTCTTTCACGCCTACCGTTAAAAATATTAAATGACATATCAACGCAATGACACATAATAAACGACTAACTACAGCCGAGAAGGCAATTAACAGCGGCGCATTAACGCCACTACAAATATGGCTACCTGCCACTGTTGACGTAATTAAATTCCGCGACGAATTTTCTACTTGGGTCGCCAATAAGAGGTTTTACAATGGCTCTGGTGTGGCCCTTGAAGATGAGTGCCTGCACATCTTGTCGCTATTCGCTCTATCGGCCAACCTGACCATCTACCGCAGCAAGAAGGCCAGCGAGGTCTACAAGGATGGCAGCGGTATCGTTACTAGGCTTACAGAGCTAGGCTACCACAGCGCCAGCAGGGACCAGCTGTACAAGCAATTCGGCAAATCCTACGCCAAGCATATCGACTTCCTTACAGAAAATAACTACATCAAGTGGTACGATTTCTACGACCCCGAACGCCTTGCTAGCGATGGTACAGACATATTTGGCCCAGCACCACTCAAAAAGAACTACACGTATGAAGCGAAGACCACTAGAGCTGGTCGAGGTTCCTATATCTCGAAGGTTGCTGGCGAGAGTGGCGACGGTGTTCCCAAGAGCTACCGCCTGAAGCGACCGCACACCGTTGATACTACTGACTTCGATGTTATCGTGCCGGTCGTGCTGGGGGCCAAGTACAGCGCCAAGGCCCACCGCTTCTACGCCAAGAGCAAACAGGTTTATCTGCGTCGGCGCGCCAATTACAGCCGGACACGCCAACTACTAGCTGCCCACGTCGATACGCTGATTAAGCACGTTGACATGGTGGCGCTGGAAGTTTTCTTGCGCAGCGAGAACGAAATACAGGCCATGCCGGCAGTCTGGAGCCTGTACTACGTCGATATGTTGCGCCAGGGCCTCATTAGCTACGAGAATCTCTGCTGCGACTTTGGTAACCGGATGCACACGCCGCTAACCAACATTGCCACCATGCTACGCCAGTTCTTTACTAGCGGCAGCCAAGCCTACTCGCTCGATATCCGGTGCTCCCAGTTCGTGCTGGCCAGCTACCTTTTTGAATACCCTGAGCAGTGTTTCCGATTGCTGACCAAGAGCGGCGCCATCGACTCCGCGACGGTGCGCTACGTGCTGGATGAGTTGCATACAGCCTACCAGGCCGACGAGAAGATACGGCAGTTCTGCACCGACGTGCGCACCAAGGACCTATACGCGCACACGGCTGAGGCGCTTGGATTAGCGTCGCGCAAGGATGGCAAAGATTTGTGGTTTGGCGCGTTCTTTTCGGCCACGGGTGAGTGTAACTCTGCTAAGAAGCAGCTACGCCCTTTGTACGGTTCGTTGCTAGACGTTACTGGCCAGCTCAACGCACCACTGGAAGGCAAGGGCAAGGAGAAGCGCAACTATATGCCGCGCCTGCTGCAACTGCTGGAGCAGGAGCTGATGATAGGTGGTCTCGCAACCCGGCTGTTGAAGCTGACCGATACGCCCTTCTTCCTGGTGCACGACTCGGTGCAATCCGACGAGCAGGTTATCCGGTTGGCCGGTGAGGTGCTGGTTCAGGTGTATGCCGACGCCGACTTGCCAATGGCACCTTACAACATCGAGACGATGGACGCCGACGGCAGGGCCACAAAAGCGCTTATTGAACTTGCAGCCGACGAAACTGTAGCTACGCACGCTACTGAAGTGATAGCGTCAGCTTCTGGGGTTGAGGTTGATGATACCCCCCTTTACGAGCGGTTACTCAGTATGAGCGCGGACGACACATTTACTGACCATGACGACTTTTTGCCAGTGGGTAGGCCAGTAGCAGACCCAGCACCCGAAGCCTCCACACGCAAGCCCAAAACGCTTGTGGACGAGGACCCACGAGTAGCACAGCTTACGCCATTGCAACTACGTGAGTACCGTAGCATTCAGGACCTTGCTGAGCCATTTGAGGCCGTTGATTTTCTCGATAACCTCGACTACTTGGCCGACCGTATGCAACGCCTAGGCTGGTAATTTTAGCTAGTGACGTGCGTCGCGTTCTACTTCGCCATCGCTGTACGCTTCCACTAGCTGGCCACTGTTAGGCCTGGTGCTGCTTGAAGTGCTTGCCGTTTGGTTAGCGTGCAGCTAAATATAAACTGTCTTTTTTGTCGACATTGTGGGTATTATTCTACCCACCAATGATTAGAAACCTACCCTCACCCAGCGATTTCTTGGGTCTAGCTCACGACTGCCTGATTCAGGCCTTCGAAATCATTTTTGAGAACGATAAACATCTCTGGGATTACTTCGAGGCGGCATTACAAGAGGATGTCTGGGCTTACTCACAGAGCAAGCTGAACACTGCGGTAGTGTTAATCCATCAGGCCAATGAGGCATTCATGAAAGCCAGCATCTGTCAGGTCAGTCCGTTGCTGCTGCTAGAAGGCAAACGCACGGACTGGCCAGTAATGCCTCAGCAGAAGGACAAAGACTTCAACGATTTCTATACTACACCTTCGGAAGCATTATTATACACCTATTCCGCGACCGCTTCCACACCTGTGTCTGAAGTGCTAATTGGCCACATTGACGCCATCCGCAAGCTGCGTAACCAAATCATCCACGGAATACCTAAAATAAAGCTCACCCCTCAAAACCTTATAACTAGCATTCTGAACACCTACACCCTATTCAGTGGTAAGGATACATGGTGGGAATCCTTCATTAAACAGGAGTTCAACCACCCATTGGCTGGGGTATTCAATATCCATTTTGAGTTAGCAGATTTCGCTAATCGCCTGGAATACATTGTTAAACAGATTGGAAAAAAGCAGTTGGCGAAGCATTTGTCTATCAACATTATGCAGCGTCCTTATTTCTGCCCGGTCTGCTTGGCTGGATTTGAGCAAGAGGCAGGCGATCCGTACGAATACAAGTGGGCTTTTTTAAAAGGCACTGCAAAGAATTCTGTAGTCCACTGCATCAACTGTCGCACCGTATCAGATGTAGTGCGCGACTCTTGCCCTCATGAGGGTTGTAAAGGCAGTGTAATGTCTTTCGTGATGCGAAACCCAGAAGAAACGCAGATAAATTTTGATGAGCCTAACTACGACTCACGGTGTTTGACATGTGGTTGGGAAGTGTACCGGAATGATTCCACAGTTTCGGACGATGACCATATAGCCGATTCAGATGACACATCTTCAAGTGAGCTACCAGTGTCTTAGTGTTTCGCCCGTGCTTTTTTGGAAGTCAGCAAAAAGCCTATCATAAAGGTCTTTTTCGAAAGTGCAGTTGCCTAACATAGACTGGTTTGGCTCAACGTATATAGGGCCCTGACAATGTACACGCATACCGGCATTTTGCATACGCACGATGTTGTCAGTCATCAGTTTTTCTGGTGATGGGCAACCCCCCCATGTGTGGAGGTTATCATCGTAAACAATGTTGCATTCGTAGCTCATATAGAATTCAATATTAAAGAGTATTAGTTATACCCAAATCTAGTGAGCAATAAGCTAGAATCGGGCGTCGCGTTCCACCTCGCCGTCGATGTACGTCTCGGTTAGCTGGCCTCCGGTAGGTATCGTGCTGGAAAATTGGGATTGCAGATAGGCACCTTGGCGGCTCTTTGCCAGCACCATGAACTCTTCCTCCAACGTCGGTAGCTCCTTACCTAGCTCTGGTATCAACCCGCCCTGAGCATGGACCCGTACTTGATAGAGCTGTGAACCCTCCGGTATCTCGTTGGTTTTCCAGAGATGCACCAAGCGACACTTCTCACACTTGACCAGAATCTGCCACCTGGCTGTTCGGCTTTTCGGCCAGTGCGCCAGTACCCGTTGCTGCGTGTGGCGCGTGGGTTGCTTATCGACGGGGCAGAGTAGGGTGGCGAACTCTTTCAGGAAGGTGGCGGTGCCACCGGTTACGGTATTCAGTTTGGCCATTGGTTCGTACTTTAAGTGAAGATAGCCCGAACCGGCTTGCCGACTGCTACACCAGTAACGAGTACGTGGCGATCATATGATTTATTACGGTTAATTATCTGATAACCAATTAGATTATAAAATAATCAGCAGTAATGCGAGTTGGGTTGGCTAAATTAGCGCTACCATACCTAATCTGAGCATTAATGGATAAGAATCAGGGATCTGCCCCACTTGGACCAATGGCTAACGGCCCAGTTAATATGTTGAAAATGACTGCCTTGTTTAACATCGATGATACAGTAGTACACGATGCGATAAGGGTAGTAGGGGACGATGAAGGCCGAGTTTATTCATGGCTGACTGTTTACCTCAAGCCCAATAACAGGAAGAAAAAATAGATGACTGTAGTAAAAGAATTGCGAACAAAATTGGGGCTGACGCAGAAGCAACTAGCCGCCAATACCTCTAGTAAGCTAGCGTTTATTCAAAAAATGGAACGGGGTCTTATTACTCCGACAATTGAAGAAATAGCACCGGTGGCCGAGTTTCTAGGAATAACACCAGGGATATTACTTGATTCACTGAAATTACGAGCTTTAGATAACATTGGAGAAGGCTATAAAACATCGTTGCAAGGTGAGGCATTTACAATACCGCGTGTTAAACCTATAACACCCGACCGCCTCTACATGGTAGATTTGTTTTGCGGGGTAGGGGGCTTATCATACGGGTTTGAGCAAACAGGTCGTTTTGAAGTAGTTGCTGGCCTTGACCTTTTAAGCGACCGTGCAAAAACATTTTCTGCTAATCACCTACATGCGTTTTCTGTTTGCAGTGATATTACCAAGATTACGCCACAGACTATTCAAGATAATGCGCCTCGACCATTTATAGTAGCTGGTGGCCCACCATGTCAGGGCTTTTCCTCTATTAGACCTTTTCGGACACTTACAGTAAATGATGAACGCAATAATTTATTTGAGCACTTTGCGCTTTATGTAGATGCTTTACAGCCCGAGTGGTTCGTCATGGAAAATGTAGTGGGTATGCTTACGCATAAGAATGGCGAAACATTGACAACCATCCTTGAATTGATGCAATCTATAGGTTATCGGGTTTCATGGAAAGTACTAAATGGCGCGTATTATGGTCTGCCGCAAAGCCGTGAACGATTATTTATTATTGGAAATAGACAAAATGTAGATTTTGTATGGCCTGAACCAACTCACTTCTATGTTTATCAAGGTATGGCTGGTAGGTACAGCCAAGTGCTTGCTCGTGACCTTTTTCACGGTGCTTTACCCCCAGCAGTGTCTGTGATGGAGGCTATTGGAGATTTACCGCCAATAATAGCTGGTGGCAACGCTACTCAATATGAGCGTGAGCCATTGACGCCATACCAAGCTACAATACGTAATGGTGCTCAGAATCTAGCTTTACATGAAGCTACTACACACTCGGATAAGATGATGGAAATCATTAGACAGAGTGGTCGAAATATAAGTGCGGTGCAACACTTAGTAACAAGTGGGTTTAGTACTTCTTATAGCCGACTTGATGCAGATGAGCCATCAACTACTATTACAGTTAATTTTGTTCATCCTTCTTCAAATAGATGTATTCACCCGATACAGCATCGAGCTTTGACTCCCCGAGAAGGAGCTAGATTACAGAGCTTTCCTGATACTTTTGTTTTTAATGGTAAAAAAACACAAATAGTAAAACAGATAGGTAATGCTGTGCCACCTCTACTGGGGGAAGTAATAGCAGAAGCTATTCTTGCCAATATTGCATAAAAAAGAACCTTGCTTATTGATAAGCAAGGTTCTTTTTTTAAAGATCCAAAATTATCTGATCTTCTACTGCCCCAAATAATTTTTGCATTTCTTTTCGATGCTTACTTCTGTGACCGTATGGAGCGACGTCTAAATCACAGTATACAACACTGAGTTTATTCATACCAGCGGCATTAACTACAGCCGTTTTACCTGAGTCACCGGCAGTATTGCTTGTATTAAAATCCGATTCATCTAACCAACCAAAGCGAACTTCCCAAATACAAGGTATTGTTCCTACTCGAACAATTCGTCTTTTTCCAGGCTTATCTGGATGCTCTTCGCTGTATGTAAGAGTGTGCGAACCATCCTCATTTAGTAATACATAGCGGCACGTTAAATAATATCCAGCCTTTGCTAAATGGCCTTTAGGCGTATTATCGTCTAATGCCATTTTTATTTCAACATCTTGTAAGCCGTCCTTAACAGCTACTAAGTCAGGATAAGTGTGTGGGCCATTACGCCGTAGCGCACCATTTGAGCAACGCGCTACACCAGCCCCTAATAAGTTGCCTATCATCGAAGACAGGTTTGCGAGTTCTACAGTTTGGGATAACCTATCCGCACCAACCTCGATTAGCTTATCATCAATTGCGGCAACGGTGCTATGTACGTAGTTGCAGGCATCTGCTATTACCTGGGGGGTCAACCCAACTAACTCAAATTGCGGGTTCGCCTTAATAATTGTGTGTTGAACAGTTCTTGACATCATTGTTGCCTAGTTGTGGTAAGTAGAGGGCAACAAGTTAGGGTAAGCAGTTCAGCTCAACAAGTGGGCAAATCGATTTTCATCATTGTGGGTAATTGGTGGCCGGTGATTAACAACTCGATTGGGCGAAGCCACAGTAGCATCAGCTACTAAAATGCCACTCAGTGTACTGAGCGACGACTGGCAGGAGCCAATATCTATCAGCCGCAGGCACACCAGCTGATTTATTTTGTCGTAGAATCGAAATAAATGACCAAGTATTATTAGATATGATTATTCCGTGTGATTCACGGCTAAAACAGACTGTTTAAATTGCACTGCTGTACCTACATCATTGTTTTTTGTTGATAGGAATGCGGGTTTTAGGGTAGAAGTTTCCGTCGTTTTCCTTCGGTCGGCTTTACCACGGTTTGCAATCGCCAATAAGATTTAAGTCATTTGCATGGCAATCGAGACACGACGCCCGACCCGGCGCAGCTTCAACGAGCTTCTCTTGCCCTTTGCGTTATCCGTGGGAATGGCCCACTCCAAGCAGGTTCGACTCCTGGGATTAGCGACCACAGATTTTGATAGTCAGTGTTTTCATCTACGGATAATCCGTGGGGTTCCTGATTACGTCCTGTGTCATTCCCCCCGTAAAATGGACAAGGAGAGTAAAAAGTACGGCTATCCGGCCGGATTGATTGACGAGCCTGAACAGCCTGGCGACGCGCATCAGGTTAGCCAAGCCGAAGCAGAGGCCCAATGGTGCCCGGGCTGCGTCGATGAGGACTGGGCCGAGGAGGCCTTGCAGGAATCTTGGGCGAATATGCCGGAAGGCCTCTGGTACTGTGTGTGGAACCTAAACAGGTTACGCGATGAGTTCTTCGCTACCATGCCCAGTGGAGACGAGAAACAGTTTCAGGCTGGCCTTGATGCAAACATCACCATAATGATTGGTGTGAGTGCGGCGTTGGCCGTGAAGGGCCGCAAGGCACAGCGTGAAGCGTTTGCTCGCTACTTCGACCAAGGTGTAAAGCAAGTGCAGGTAGCTTACGGTACTACCCACGAGTTGGAGCTGGCGCAGTTCAGCGACTCGGTATACGAGCTGCTGGAGGAGTGCCTGACTGTAGAGGAGAATAGCCTAGCCCAATAACCTAACACTTTCCCGGTAAAGTACCCGCCCTGAAAAGGGCCAGGGCGGCGCTTTGCCAAATTTTCAAACTTCACCCCCCCCCTTTACCATGATAATGAATAGTGACAAAGAGCTGCGTAAAGCCATCATCTTTTACAGCGAACTGATCGGCGCCCTGCGCTGGGATCTTATTAACCGGCAGCAGGACTACCTGCTCGAACACCTGGCGCAACCGGCTCCTGAGCGTACGGCTGCCGACCAGGCCATGCTGGACCAAATCGCCGTCCTGCTGCAGATCATCCTCGATGCCGAGCCTGGGTTGGCCGAGTTCGGTCTCGACGGCTCGATGTGCGATGCCGTCCTGGAAGAGTCGATCGATAGTCACCAGCAGGTGGCGTTGGAAATGACGGCTGGTTTACTGCGCTGCTGCAACGAGAGCGACGCGAAAGAGCTGCTTGTGGTGCGTGAGTCAATGGCGGCCTGGGAAGAGGGAGCGTTGGTGGAGCTGATGATCGAAGGCGGCCGGTTGATCGGGCAGCCACGGCGAGATGTCGTGGACGAGTTTAGTGGCCTGCTGCGCGGGGCCAAGCCAACCAACGCCAACGATAACGACTAACCACTTAGGACCCATGAAAAAGAACAAGAAAGCACAGTTCAAACTACAGGCCGGGGCGACGAAAGTCCCGACCGTTTTGCCCACCCCGACCCCGAAGCCGATGGTCTTCAGTGGCCTCAGCTCCTTGGGGCCGGTTAAGCTGGAAGTGTTAGCGGAGCCGACACCGGAGCCGACGCTACCGTCCGTAAAGGACCGAGGGCAAGTACGCTCCCTCGACAAGTACGCGAGCTTACCGCCGCAAACGCCGCCAGCGACATCCAACCGCAACCCTCGTAAGCAGCCGCTGCTCAAGGATGCGCAGTACGAGGACTGGATGAAAATCCGCGCTTCGGAAGAGAATGCAAAGCTGCCCCGCAAATCGGAGAAGTTTTTACGAGGCTTATATCTATGGGAACCACCGGTGGAGCCGCTCAACGGTAACGCCTGGACGGTGGCCGTAGCGGAAGACCCAGCCACGCCGTACCGGATGCAGCTCCACGCCGTCCGAAACGAAGTAATTAAGGCAATTACCGACCTGCATCAGCTAGCCTCCCGGTTGCCTGAGTTCGATGATGCGCGCCGGGAGGTTTGCCATGTGATTGCCAAGCTCTACAAGACGCTGGACGCGGAACAGTACTACGAGCAATCCATCGTCACGCGCTACCAGTGGACTTATCAGTACGGCGAGCTGAAGTTCGATGCGCTGCCGGTGGCCGATGCGTTGCGGTTGCGGGCCGAAAGACAGCAGCGAGAAGCTGAAGCACACGTGGCCTACCTGGCGGGCCTGTCGCCGGAGGACTTGGAGCAATACAACAGCCTGCCGTTCTAATTGAAAAGGCCCACTCAATAACTGAGTGGGCCTTTTTGCGTTTAACAGTTCGTGTCCCAGCCTCAAAAAGCCCGCTCTCAAACGAGCTCCTGTATCGAGCCCAAAAGAGGCCAGTTAGATAAGCTTGCTTATCAGCGGGTCCGGGCTCAATACAGGTCGGATTTAACTATAAAAAAGACCAGCACGAATCAGATTCGTGCTGGTCTTTTTGCTTACTCGGTTGGGAAATTCATGTACGTGAAGCCTAACGCGGCGGCACCGGTATCTCTCGCCTTGGCCGCACTTTCTTCGTCGTTGTGGTAGCCGAAGCTGTAAGTCGTGCCGCCTACTTTAGCTTTCGCCACCCATTGCCCTCTGGTCGAGTTGAAGCTAACGCCGACATACTGCGAGGTGCCTTTCGATGATGCTTGACGGTTTCGCATCTGGTCGCTACGGTTGGCCCAGACCAGATTGCCGATAGCGTTGTTCTGCACGTTCTGGTCCAAGTGGTCAACCTCAACCTTGTCCGCGATAGGAGGGAGGAAGGCTTGGGCAACGATGCGGTGGACTTTCACGCGCTTACGCTGCCCATCTACTTGCCGGAGCCATACTTCAAAATGGCCACGAGGGGTCGCACCCAGTACAGCCCATTTGGCCTGCTCCTGGTCGTAGATCAACCCAGCGGGGGTAATTCGGTAGTCTGGGTACTCCGGATGGGTTACTGCGCCGTGTAGGGCCTCTGCGAGGTCGTTCGTATGATTTTCCATACGATTGTACGTCCCAACTCTATAATAGTCCTCCCTTGGGGGCTACCAATTCGCAGTTGAGATGCGACGATTTGTCGCGTTTGCTGAAGGTACAGCCTGTACCTTCAGCCTAGCGGTACGGAAAAGCCGATTCTGACGGTGCAGACCCGATTTGCTGAAATCGCTCTAAATGCAAAAAG
Organism: Hymenobacter lapidiphilus; assembly: GCF_003417065.2. GTDB lineage: Bacteria > Bacteroidota > Bacteroidia > Cytophagales > Hymenobacteraceae > Hymenobacter. The sequence goes on from NZ_QVLT01000004.1 coordinate 71,071, forward strand.
CCTCCCTACATGATGCAGGGAGCTTTTTAGGCTTTACTTGAGAGCTTGTAGCCCCCAAGTGAGTAGTCCGTAGGGGAATCGAACCCCTGTTGGTAGAATGAAAATCTACTGTCCTAACCCCTAGACGAACGGACCGTGGTAGGTTTTGGTGGTGCAAAGATACGGGTCAAATAATGCGGGGCAATAGTGAGCCACAAAAAAAGCGTTAAAGGCCTATAAGTGGTACATAATCAGCTGGATTATTTTACTCAAACCTACTTAAACAGGTTGTAAAACGTGACTCCACAGCCACTACATAAATGGTGGCGGGCAAAAATCCCTGTTGCTCAACAGCAGTCCCACTGAAAATACGCTTGTTCGAAATCCCGGCTTTTCAGCGCCTCTGGGCTGATGAATACGTGGGCCACCCCACTGTCACCGAACATTATCTCTTCATCGATATCAATTTGCAGCAGCAACACGTGCGTGTTTGTGGCTACCGAGCAGTCTCGTGGGTCTTGCTGATTGAACAAAGCATAGCCACCAATCTTGTGTCCGGTGTTGTAGCAGTAGGCATCTAATTGCTTCTGCTGCGCCTTAGGTAAGGTTTTTTGGTACTCATAGTATTCCAGGCCCTCGAACGTCATATCGAACCGGCAATCCTGAGTGCCCCCGTATTCCGTTTCCCTACTAAACGTGAGCGTATGCTCGACGTAAATCGGGGAGTCTTCGTAAAGGTCGGGGGTGAGAAAGGAAAAGTCGGTTTGGGGCTCCGTTTCCAGCGAAGGATGATACAGGATGCAGTGATCATCCATGCTGTACCAATTGGTGGCCGAGACAAACAATTGGAGCAGCCCATGAGTAGGGTAAGGCTCTAAAGCAGGCGTTTCGGCGAAGTTGATTTGCGCCAGCAGAATCATGGGTTTACCCAGCTCATCCAGCGGGTAAGGCACACTGATAGGCAGGAAAGGCGTGCCCAGAAACTTGCTTTGGGTGAGGGGAAGCGCAGGCGCGTCGCGGTGAGGCTCGGCCAGAATTTTGAGGTAATCAAGCCGATATTGTTCGAGTTGAGACCGGAAACTGCCAAGGAACTCAGGTAGCATAGAAATAGAAATAAGTGTTAAAGTGAAGGTAGAAAAACTTGAGATATCACCACTTATTCGGGCGGTTAACTGCTTTTAGCATATACCTAATTAGCGTACTACTTACCTTAAACTCGCCCTCGGGCAAAGAATGGTTCGGCTGCATCCCAGGAGTCTCCTTCTGGATGGAAGAATTTTAAAAACAGCGCGTAACTAACTGCTGGAAAAGCAAAAAGCCACCCTTTAGAGGCGGCTTTTAAGTAGTCCGTAGGGGAATCGAACCCCTGTTGGTAGAATGAAAATCTACTGTCCTAACCCCTAGACGAACGGACCGACTAGAAAACGGAAGCGTTTTTCCGTTTTGGTGCTGCAAAGATAGGAAGCCGACTGCGGGGTGCAAGGGGTGGAGTGGAAAAAAGGGGCTTCTAGTGATAAATAGGCTGATTTTCAGCTGGAAAAAAAGTTGAGTACGCCGGCAACTGGCCCCGAAAGCAGGTCCAGTTACGCCCCAAATAGCCCGCAGTAGGCCCCCGATTTGGGTATCCGGACCTAGCCCATTACCTTCGTTGCGTGTTTTCACCCCGGCCCGTTGCGGGCCGATAAACTTCCCACTCCCCCTACTACTATGGCTAAAATTAAAGTTGCCATCAACGGCTTCGGGCGCATCGGCCGCCTCACGTTCAAGGCGCTGCTTTCGCGCGACAACGTGGAAGTCGTGGCAATCAACGACCTGACCGACAACAAGACCCTGGCCCACCTGCTTAAGTACGACTCCGTACACGGCCGTTTCCCCGGTACCGTTGAGTTCGACAACGATAGCCTGACCGTGAACGGCAAGCGCATTGTGGCCCTGGCCGAGCGCGACCCCAAGCTGCTGCCCTGGGGCGATATGGGCGTCGACATCGTGCTCGAAAGCACGGGTCGCTTTGTAGATGAGGCCGGCGCAGGCCAGCACATCACCGCCGGCGCCAAGAAAGTCGTGATTTCGGCTCCCGCCAAGGGCAACATCCCCACGGTGGTGCTCGGCGTGAACGAGGACATCCTCACCGGCGACGAAACCATCATTTCGAACGCCAGCTGCACCACCAACTGCCTGGCCCCCATGGCCAAGGTGCTCAACGACACGTTCGGCATCGAGAAGGGCTTCATCACCACGGTCCACGCCTACACCTCCGATCAGAGCCTGCAGGATTCGCCGCACTCGGACCTGCGCCGCGCCCGCGCCGCCGCTCTGAGCATCATCCCGACCAGCACCGGCGCTGCCAAGGCCGTGGGCCTGGTGCTGCCCGAGCTGAAAGGTAAGCTCGACGGTATTGCCATGCGCGTGCCAGTTCCGGATGGCTCGACCACCGACCTGACCGTGCTGCTGAAGCGCGAGGCGACGGCCGAGGAAATCAATGCCGCCATGAAAAAGGCCTCCGAAGGAGACATGAAAGGCATCCTGGAGTTCAGTACCGACCCGTTGGTAAGCGCCGATATCATCGGTAACCCCCACAGCTGCATCTTCGATTCGGAACTGACTTCGGCCAACGGTACGCTGGTGAAAGTAGTGGGCTGGTACGACAACGAAGCCGGCTACAGCGCCCGCACCGCCGACCTCATCAAGATGCTGGGCGACAAAATGAACGCCTAGGTTTTGAGCTGTTAGCTGAACGCTAGTAGCTCAACGTGCTAAGTGAACCGTTCATAGAACGTCATTCAGAGCGAAGCGAAGAATCTCGCGTGTTAATCGTCAGGATAATTCCCAACGATTTCACGCGAGATTCTTCGCTTCGCTCTGAATGACGTTCTTTTGTTGTCAGCTTAAGCTTCTCTGACGAAAAGCTACCAGCCATTAGCCAACAGCTCAAAAGAATGCGTCTCTGCTTTATTCTGAATCCGACTTCCGGCACCAACCGGAGCCAGAACGTGGCGGCGCTGCTTACCGAGCATGCCACGGCGGCCGGGGCCGAGTTCGATATTATGCCCACGCAATACGCCGGCCACGCCGAGGAGCTGGCCCGCGAGGCCGCCGCGGCGGGTTGCCGGGTGGTGGTGGCCGTGGGCGGCGACGGAACCGTGAACGAGGTGGCGCGGGGCCTGCTGGGCACCGGCGCGGCGCTGGGCATCGTGCCCCGGGGTTCGGGCAACGGCCTGGCCCGCCACCTGCACGTGCCACTCGATTTGCCCGCCGCCGTCCGCCGGGTCTGCCGCCCCACTTTCCAGCGCATCGACGCGGGCCGCATCAACGGGCACTGGTTTTTCTGTACTTCCGGATTAGGCTTTGATGCCCATGTTAGTCGCCTGTTTGCCCAGGCTGGCACGCGCGGGCTGGCCACCTACGTGAAAGTGGCGTTGTGCGAATACCGCCACTACCGCCCCACCGCCGTGCAGCTGCTGCTGGAAAATGAGGCCGTGCGCGACACCCATTGCTACGTGCTGGCCTTCGCCAATGCCTCGCAATATGGCAACAACGCCTACATCGCGCCCCGCGCCGACATCCAGGACGGCCTGCTGGACCTCTGCCTGATTGACGCGCTGCCCATCTGGCGGGCCGTACGGGTAGGCGTGGGGCTGGCCCTGGGCACGCTGCCCACCTCGGGCGGCGCGCAGTTCCACCGCAGCCGCCACATCCGTGTGCAGGCCGCCACCCCACTGGGCTTCCACGTCGATGGCGACTACGTGGCCGACGCCACCGACTTTGAGGTACTGCTGGAGCCACTGGCGCTGGAAGTGGCGGTGTAGGGGTGAATGAGTGACTTGGTGAATGAGTGAGTTGATGAGAGGTAGAGAAAGAACGGGTCATGCTGAGAGAAGGCGCAGCCGCAGTCGAAGCATCTCTACCGCTTCGTTGAAGTAATAACCAACCGACAAGATTACCCATTGCGGTAGAGATGCTTCGGCTGCGCTCAGCATGACGTTCTTATTTTCCCTAATCCCTAATCCCTAATCCCTAATCATGAAAATCAACCGCCAAGGTGTGGTGTATTCCACTAATCCCGAATTTAGCTACGATGTACCCACTGAACAAACGGCCGCCACGCTGCCGCCCCAGCAGCAGAACCTGCGCGTGCAGCTCGATAAGAAGGCTCGCGGGGGCAAGCAGGTGACGCTGATAACCGGTTTTGTAGGTCAGGAAACCGATTTGCAGGAGCTGGGCAAATTGCTTAAAACTCGCTGCGGCGTCGGCGGCAACGCCAAGGACGGCGAAGTCATCATTCAGGGTGATTTCCGCGACAAAGTGCTGGCTTTGCTGCTCGAAAAGGGCTATAAGGCCAAGAAAGCCGGCGGCTGAGAAGGCCGAGCTCAAGCACGCTTCGGCGGTGGGCAACACGTTTTTACCTGCCAACTTCCTTCGGAAGCCCACCGGTTTGGCCGCAGTTCCGGCACAACCGTACAATTCCTTCCACCTCGCCCACTACCGATGCCTGACGTTACGCTCCCGCACGTTTCCAGTGCTTACACCCAGGTCGAGGAAACCGTGGTACATGCGGTGCTGTGGCTGAAGCTGGGGGCCGAAGCGGTGGGGGCGGGCATCATTGTGCTGGGTATTGTGGTGGGGGGCTACCTGTTCGCCAAGGCGTTAGCATCGCGCCAAACGGCCGACTTCACGGCCATCCGCCTCACATTGGCTCGTTATCTGGCGCTGGCGCTCGAATTCCAGCTCGGGGCCGATATTCTTTCTACCACCATTGCGCCAAGCTGGGAGCAGATTGGTAAGCTTGGGGCCATTGCCGTTATCCGGACGGCCCTCAACTACTTCCTGTCCCGCGAAATGAAGGACGAGCACCGCACCGCCGCCGAGCACCACGTGCAGCGCCGCGCCCGTCAACAGGAGTAGGTTTTTGAGAAGTGAGAGTTTAGAAGCGAGAGGTGAGAACCGTTCAGGGGAACAGAACTATCTCACCTCTCGCTTCGCATATCTTACCTCTCGCTTCTATTCAAATAGTCAATGGGGCGCGAGGACCGGGCAACGCACTGGTAGCCCGGGCGGCGGCGGCGGCCGAACTTGCGGCGGCAAAGGGCTACTTTGCCAATTCCTGCTACTCCAACCCGTTTCTATGCTTACTTCCCCCGTTTCCTCGCGGTTCGGCCGCGGCCTGCTGCTGCTGCTCACGTTTCTGTGGACCACTGCCACGCTGGCCCGCGCCGAGGAACAGCTCCAGTCGCCCGATAAGCAGCTGACGCTCAACGTAAACCTGACGGCCGACGGTACGCCTACTTACAGCCTCACTTACAAGGGCCGCGCGGTGCTCAAGCCCAGCCAGCTGGGCCTGGAGCTCAAGGGCACGCCCAATCTCACCAACGGCTTCGTGCAGACGGATGCCGTCCGCAAAGCCATCGATGAGAGCTGGAACCCGGTGTGGGGCGAGGTGAAAACCATCCGCAACCATTACAACGAGCTGGCCCTCACGCTCACGCAGCCTGCTACCAAGCGCACGATGCTGGTGCGGTTCCGGCTGTTTGATGATGGCCTGGGCTTCCGCTACGAGTTTCCGCGCCAGCCCGAACTGGGCTACTTCGTGGTGAAGGAGGAGAAAACCCAGTTCGCCCTGGCCGGCGACCATAAGGCGTTCTGGCTGCCCGGCGACTACGACACCCAGGAGTACAGCACCGTCACGTCGAAGCTCTCGGAAGTGCGCGGGCTAATGAAGGCGGCCATCACCGGCAACGCTTCCCAGACCCAGTTCTCGCCCACCGGCGTGCAAACCCCGCTCATGCTCAAGAGCGCCGACGGGCTCTATATCAATATCCATGAGGCTGCGCTGGTCGATTATTCCACGCTTTCGCTCGACCTCGACGACAAGACCTTCACGCTTAACGCCCACCTCACGCCCGATGCCCAGGGCAACAAGGGCAACCTGCAAACGCCTTGCACCTCGCCCTGGCGCACGGTTATCGTAAGCGACCGGGCCGCCGGCATCCTCGAATCCAAGCTCGTGCTGAACCTCAACGAGCCCTCCAAAATCAAGGATACCAGCTGGATTAAGCCCATCAAGTACGTGGGCGTGTGGTGGGAGATGATTACGGGCAAAAGCTCGTGGTCGTACACCGACATGGAGAACATCAAGCTCGATTCTATCGACTACTCCAAGGTGAAGCCCAACGGTACCCACGCCGCCAACACGGCCCACGTAAAGGAGTACATCGACTTCGCTGCCCAGCATAAAATTGGTGGCGTGCTGGTAGAGGGCTGGAATATTGGTTGGGAAGACTGGTTCGGCAAGCACAAAGAATACGTGTTCGATTTCGTGACGCCGTACCCCGATTTCAACATTGCCGAGCTCAACAGCTACGCCAAGAGCAAGGGCGTTAAGCTGATTATGCACCATGAAACCAGCGGGGCGGCCCGCAACTACGAGCGCCACCTGGAGGACGCCTTCCAGCTCATGAACAAGTACGGCTACGACGCCGTGAAAACCGGCTACGTGGGCGACGTGCTGCCGCTGGGCGAGTACCACTACAGCCAGTGGCTCATCAACCACTACAACTACGTGCTGAAAAAAGCGGCCGAGCACCGCATTATGGTCAATGGCCACGAGGCCGTGCGGCCCACCGGCCTGTCGCGCACCTACCCCAACCTCATCGGCAACGAGGCGGCCCGCGGCACCGAGTACGAGGCCTTCGGGGGCAACAACGCCGACCATACCACCATTCTGCCCTTCACCCGCCTCGTGGGCGGCCCGATGGACTACACGCCCGGTATCTTCCAGACCAAGGTGAGTGCCTACAACCCGAAGAACAACTCCTTCGTGCACAGCACCCTGGCCCGGCAGCTGGCCCTGTACGTCACCATGTACAGCCCGCTGCAAATGGCCGCTGACCTGCCCGAAACCTACAACAAGTTCCTCGACGCCTTCCAGTTCATTGAAGACGTGCCCGTGGATTGGGACGACACCCGCATCCTCGAAGCCGAGCCCGGCGACTACATCACCATCGCCCGCCTGCAGAAGGGCGGCAGCAGCTGGTTCGTGGGCAGCACCTGCGACGAGCAGGGCCGCACCAGCAACATCAGCTTCAGCTTCCTGAAACCGGGCAAAAAGTACGAGGCTACCATCTACGCCGACGGCAAGGGCGCCCACTACGAAACCAACCCCCAGGCCTACGCCATCCGCAAAATCACCGTCACCAGCAAGTCGAAGCTCCAGCAATACTGCGCCCCCGGTGGCGGTTACGCCATCAGTGTGGTGGAGAAGTAAGGAGTAACATACGCCGCTAAACGCATGCTGAGCGAAGGCGTAAGCCTTCGCTCAGCATGACGTTTAGCGGCTGCTTTGGCTCTCAATCAGCTGTAACGCCCGCTCCACATCTTCCGGCGTGTCGATGCCCAGTGTTTCCAGCTCCGTTTCGGCGGTTTGTATGACGTAGCCGGCTTCGAGCCAGCGGAGCTGTTCGAGACTTTCGGCCAGCTCTAGGGGCGAAGGTGGGAGCTGGGTGAGGGCGCGGAGCACTTCGGGGCGGTAGGCGTAGAGGCCGATGTGGCGCAGGTAGCAATGGTAGGCGAGCCACTCGGTAGTCGCGTGCTGGCGCTGGTAGGGCAGAGGGTGGCGGCTGAAATACAGCGCCCGGCCCCGGCTGTCGAGCACCACTTTGGGCAGGTGCGGGCTGAACAGCTCCTCCTCGCTGACGACCGGCTTCACCAGCGTCCCGATTTGGGTGGCGGGATTAGCGAACAGGTCCAGCAGCGCGTTTATCTGGTCGGGATGAATGAACGGCTCGTCGCCCTGGATGTTGACGATGCAGTCGGCCGTTACGCCCAGCTGCTCGTAGGCGTCGCGCACCCGGTCGGTGCCGCTGGGGTGGTTGGGGCTGGTCAGGACAGCTTCGCCGCCGAAGCCGCGCACATGGGCCAGAATCCGCTCGTCGTCGGTGGCTACTACTACCCGCTGCAGATTGGCTTGCTGGGCCTGGCGCACCACGCGCTCAATCATGGTCTGGCCGCCCAGGTCAATCAGCGGCTTGCCGGGTAGGCGGGTGGAGGCGTAGCGGGCGGGAATGATGCCGATGGCGAGCATAGAGGAGGAGTAAATAGAGGAAGCGCAAGAAACGGCAAAAGCGCCGAACTGCCGGCCGTGTAGTGTCGGGCAGCCTCTGAAATAAGCGGCTTTGGGGGGCTTAAGCCGGTGCTAAAGCCTGAATCCGTAACTTTAGGCAAAGTTTATGCGGCTGCGCTGGTTTCGGCCCGCTTACCCGCTTCGTGTTCTGCTTCCTTATGTCCCGATTTTCGTTGCTGACCGCCGCCCTCGTCTTCTCCGGCCTTTCCGCGTGGGCGGCTCCCGCGCCGGTGGCCCCACCCGATTCCATCGGGGTGGAGTACCGCAACAACAAGCTGCTGATTCGCCACCGCGTGACGGCCGGCGAAACTATCTACGGCCTTTCGCGCCGCTACAAAGTGCCCGTCGAGGACATTGTGGAGGCTAATTCGGGCCAGAAGGGCCAGCTCAATCTGGGCCAGATAGTTCTCATTCCGCGTACCCGGGTGGTGCTTACGCCCGCTCCGGCCCGCCCCGCGGCTCCCGTAGCAGTGGCCGCGCCCGCCGCGGCCACCGTGCGCGCCCTCGCCACCGATGCTGACGGCAACCGCGTGTTCAAAGTGACGCCCGGCATGACGCTCTACGGCATTGCCCGCCGCTTCCAGACCACGCCCGCCGAGCTGGCCCGCCTCAACGGCTTCGCAACCGACCATAGCGTGCGGGTTGGTGAGGTGGTGATTGTGGCGGCCCCGGCCACTGGTGCGGCTGGCCCGCCCGCCCCCGTAGTGGCCGCTGCTCGCCCCACCGCCCCGCGAAAAGGCCGTGATCCGCGACGCTGAGCGCGACAAGCCCGCGACGAAGCAAACTCGCCGGCCGTAACGCCCGAGCCCGACGCTAAGCCCGAAGCCAAGGAAACACCCGCCCCGGTGCGCGTCAACGAAGCCGGGCGCCGCGTCACGGAAAGCGGCTTGGCCATGGTCATCCCCACCGATGCCTCCGACAAGTATCTGGCCCTGCACAAAACGGCCGCTGTGGGCACCATCATGGAGGTGCGCAACATCATGAATGGCCAGGCGGTGTATGTGCGCGTTATCGGCCGGCTGCCCGACACCGGCGAAAACGACAAGGTGCTGCTGCGCCTCTCCAAGCGCGCCGTGCAGCGCCTCGCCACCCCCGACCAGCGCTTCCGCGTGGAAACCAGCTACGTGCCGTAGGCTGTTAGTGAGTAGTTGGTATGGAGTAATGAGACTCGACTTTGCTAATACTAACGACTGCAAAGCGTCAATCTCACTACTCCATACCAAGTACTCAATACTAAAATATGAACCACGCCCAGGTGCGGGCGCTGCTCGACGAACAGTACCGCCGCTACAACCAGCCCGGCTTTATTGCCCTCGACCCCATCAGCATTCCGCACCAGTTCACGGCGCGGGCCGATGTGGAAATCAGCGCCCTATTTGCGGCAGTGCTGGCCTGGGGGCGGCGGCCCACCATCATCAGCAAGTGCCGGGAACTGATGCGCCGCATGGACGACGCGCCCCACCAGTTCGTCACCCAGCACCACGACGACGACCTGAAGCGCCTGCTGGGCTTCTGCCACCGCACCTTCTGCGACACCGACCTGCTGTATTTCGTGCATTGGCTGCGCTGGTACTACGGACAGCACGCGTCGCTGGAAGACGCGTTCCTGCAGGGCACCACCCAGAAGCAGCGGCTGGAGAATTTTCATACCCTGTTTTTCAGCCTCGACGATGCGCCCCAGCGCACCCGCAAACACGTGGCTACGCCTGCCCGCGGCTCAGCCTGCAAGCGCCTGAACATGTACCTGCGCTGGATGGTTCGCCAAGATGAACAGGGTGTGGACTTCGGCCTCTGGACGCGCCTCTCGCCCGCCGACCTCATCTGCCCGATCGACGTGCACGTCGAGCGGCAAGCCCGGCAACTGGGGTTGCTCACTCGCCTGGTAGTGGACTGGCGCGCCGCCGAGGAGCTGACCGAAAACCTGCGCCGCTTCGATGCTGCCGACCCAGTGAAGTACGATTTTGCGCTGTTTGGGCTGGGGGTGGAGGAGAAGCGGTAAGGCCACGACCAACAACATTTTATGAAGACATATACCCTGCACACGCTGCACCCCAAGCCAGCCTTCGCTATTTTACTCGTTGGAATGGTTGGGTGTTTGGTCGGTATTTTATTGCTGCCCACAGGCCTGACGATGGTGCAATGTGGCATTTGGGTGGCTGCTTGGGCCGGCGTAGGCTATTACCTGATAAAAAAGCTAGCCGTAGGAACAACCCAAGTGACACTGACGGCAGAAACTCTGACAGTTCAGCCCACCGGCGGAACAGCGCGGCAGGTGTTGTTGCGGGAAATTGTTTCGTATGCCCATAATGAGTACAACGGCAATGAGTCGCTGCTGCTGCGCCTGCCGACCGGGAAGCCGGTAGTCATCGGCTACAATTCCACCTTCTGCGACGAGGGTGACTTTCCGGCGCTGGTGGCCGATTTTGAGGCCCAGATTGCCGACGTGCCACCAGCTACAACAGCCGCCGCACCGGTGAGCATTCTGCGCGAAAAGACCTTTTTCGAAAAGCCCGTCGGCAATGCCATTGGCTGGCTGATTTTAGTGGCCATGGTAGGCTTTACCGGGTATCTGTTGCTGTACGGCCTGAAACCGGGCAAAACGGGCTCGTTATTCTTAGTGTATGGCAACGGCCTGGCGTATCTGGCGGCGTGGCGGAACGCGCGGAGCAAGCAGGCGAAAGCCCAATAAATCCCAATACTCACACTTTATTAACGCCGCTGAATCTTTCCCGGCCCTCTAGCTGTTTATCTTCGCACTGCCATCCAATTACCCAGTACCTACTACCTAGCACCCAATTTGATTCTTCCTCAGAATTTCGAGCAGAAAATAGGCTTCTCGCAACTCCGCGACATGCTCAACGAGTTGTGTCTAAGCGGCCTGGGTCGCCATTTTGTGAGCAAGATGAGCTTCCAGACGCAGGCCGAGCCCCTGCAGAAGCTGCTGCTGCAAACCGACGAGTTCCGCCAGCTGCTCAACAGCGGCGTCGACTTTCCCAGCAGTCACTACCACGACGTGAACCAGTACCTGGTGCGGGCCAACCTGCCGGGTTCCTACCTCGATGTGTCGGCATTCTTCGCCATCAAGATGAGCCTGCGCACCATTCGCGAGGCGCTCCTGTTTTTCTCGCGGGCCGAGGACGACTTCTATCCTACGCTGCGCCTGCTGGGCATCGGCGTGCAGGTCGACCGTAATCTGCTGGCCGCCATCGATAAGGTGGTAGATGACGAGGGCCAGGTGCGCGACGATGCCTCGCCGCTGCTGCGCCAGTTGCGCCAGGAGCTGATTTCGCGCCAAATGATGCTGCGCAAGCAGATTGGCAGCATTCTGCGCCACGCCCGTCAGCAGGGCTGGGTGCCCGAGGGCGTCGAGCCCACCATCCGGGGCGGGCGGTTGGTGCTGCCGGTAATAGCCGAGCACAAGCGCCGCATTAAGGGTTTGATTCACGACGAGTCGGCCACCGGCCAGACGGTGTACATCGAGCCCGAGGCCGTGTTCGAGCTCAACAACGACATCAAGGACCTCGATAATGCCTACCAGCGCGAGCTGATGCGCATTCTCACCCAGCTCACGGCCCAGCTGCGCCCCCACATTCCGGACCTGCGCAAGGCCTACCAGTATTTGGGGCTCATTGACTTCATCCGCGCCAAGGCCCAGCTGGCCCGCCGCATCGAAGCCACGTTGCCCATCCTGCACCCGCAGCCCATGATGCGCTGGAAGCAGGTGCGCCACCCGCTGCTCTACCTCACCTTCCTGGCCCACGCCAAGGACGACCCCCGCGAAGTGGTGCCGCTCGACATCGAGTTGACGCCCGAGCAGCGGATTCTGCTGATTTCGGGGCCCAACGCCGGCGGTAAGTCGGTGAGCATGAAAACGGTGGGCCTGGTGCAGTACATGCTGCAGTGCGGGCTGCTGATTCCGGCTGGCGAGAAGTCGGAGGCCGGCATGTTCGATGATGTTTTTATTGACATCGGTGACGAACAAAGCCTGGAAAACGACCTGAGTACCTACTCTTCGCACCTGCTCAATATGAAGCAGTTCGTAACGCTGGCCAGCAAGCGCAGCCTGGTGCTGATTGACGAATTCGGCACCGGCACCGAGCCCAGCCTGGGCGGGGCCATTGCCGAGGCGGTGCTGGAGCAACTCAACCGGGCCCGCGCTTTCGGCGTTATCACCACCCACTACACCAACCTGAAGAACTACGCCGAGCGCACGCCCGGCATCGTGAACGGGGCCATGCGCTACGACCCCGACAAGCTCCAGCCGCTTTACCGCCTCGAAATCGGTAAGCCGGGCTCCTCGTTTGCCATCGAAATTGCCCGCAAAATCGGTCTGCCCCGGCAGATTGTGGAGCGGGCCAGCCAACTCGTAGGCAAGGATAAAATCCGCTACGACCAGCTGCTCGAAGGCCTCGAAAAGGAGAAAACCGAGCTGGAGCACCACACCGCCGAAGCTGCCAAAGCCGAGCGCCGCCTCAAGAAAGCCGCCCAGGAATACCAGGACCTCAAGCGCTACCTCGACGACACCACCCAGGAAACTCTGCGCACGGCCAAGGCCCAGGCCAAAACGCTGCTGCGCGATACCAACCAGAAAATCGAGGCCACCATTCAGGAAATCCGGCTGGGCCAGGCCGACAAGGAGCGCACCAAGGAGGCCCGCGGCAAGCTCGACACCTTCGTGCGCGAGAAGCTGCAGATTGAGCCGCCCAAGGCCCGCGCCACCCGCGAGCTGGCCGATGCCGCCACGCTCAAAACCGGCGACAAAGTGGCCTTGATGGGCCAGGAGGGCCACGGCGAAATTATGAGCGTGAAGGGCAAAACGGCCGAGGTGTCGTTTGGCGGCATGAAAACCATCGTCAAGATTGGCCAGCTCGAAAAGCTCACGCGCTCGGAAATCCGGGAGCGGGAGAAGCAGGCGGCCCGGTTGGCCCCGGCCCAGTACGCCAGTTCGGGTTTCAACACCACCAGTCGCATGGCCACCTTCAACCCCACGCTGGACCTGCGCGGCGAGCGGGCCGAGGACGCCGTAACCAAAATCCAGAGCTACGTCGACGACGCCATCATGCTGGGCATCCCGGAAATCAGAATCCTGCACGGCCGCGGCAACGGCGTGCTGCGCCAGATTGCCCGCGACTACCTGCACCGCACCCGCGAAGTAGCCAGCGTAGCCGAAGAACACGCCGACCGCGGCGGCGACGGGGTGACGGTGGCCGTGTTGAAGTAACCTAAACCCAATTCTGCGTATCTTCAACTCATGACAACGGCCGCCATTCTTCGCGAAATTCAAAAGCTTCCTCTAGCCGAAAAGTTACGGGTAGTAGAAAACACGCTGGAAAATATTCAGGCGGAGAAGACGAGTCGTTTGGAAAAAGCTGCGGAAGCGTTATACCACGATTACGCCACTGACCCGGAGTTGACGGCGTTTACGAGCCTCGATAAGCAACCCTACCATGAAGCAGGGTGAAATCTGGCTGATTAATCTCGACCCAACTATTGGTTCTGAAATCAGCAAAACCCGGCCCGCCGTGCTTGTCAACGACAACGCGGTGGGCCGTTTGCCGCTTAAAATCATCGTGCCACTCACCGATTGGAAAGACCGGTATGCCGTGGCTCCCTGGATGGTGAACGTACTGCCCGACCAAGCCAACCAGCTCAGCAAAGAGTCAGCGGCCGACTGCTTTCAGATTCGTTCCGTGTCTCAGGAGCGGCTGGTGCGAAAAGTCGGCACGATTGGCCGCGAGAAAATGCGTGAAATCAGAGCAGCCCTAGCTCTGGTACTAAGTATCCCGTAAGGCCGCACTCCGCACATTAAGAATACATTTTCCACATTCTGCACATTAATACATTGCATCCTCGCAACCCCCACAACGGCCGCTACGATTTCGCCCAACTCACGGCCGCCAGCCCTACGCTGACGCCCTTTGTGGTGCCCAATCCGGCCGGCGACCAAAGCATCGACTTCGCCAATCCTGCCGCTGTGAAGGCCCTGAACCAGGCGCTGCTGCGGCAGCACTACGACGTGCAGCACTGGGACGTGCCGGCCGGCTACCTCTGCCCGCCCATCCCCGGCCGCGCCGACTACCTGCACTACGCCGCCGACCTGCTGGCCACCGACAACGGGGGCGTTGTGCCGACTGACAAAGCCGTGCACGTGCTCGACATCGGCGTGGGGGCCAACTGCGTGTACCCCATCATCGGTACTAAGGCTTATGGCTGGCGCTTCGTGGGCTCGGAGACTGATGCGGTAGCCCTGAAAGCGGCCCGTGCGCTGGTAGGTGCCAATCCGTCGCTGGCCAACCGGGTGGAGCTGCGGGCGCAGAGCCACCAGGCTTTCGTGTTCGAGGATATCGTGAAGCCGCGCGAGGAGTTCGATCTGGTGATGTGCAACCCGCCATTCCATGCCTCAGCCGAGGAGGCCGCGAGCGGCAGCCGCCGCAAGGGCCGCAACCTGGGCTACCCCAAAACGGCTGGTGCGCCGATGCTCAACTTTGGGGGCCAGAACACGGAGCTGTGGTGCGAGGGCGGCGAAGAGGGCTTTTTGAAGCGCATGGTGGCCCAGAGCGTGGGCGTGCGCGAGCGGGTGCTGTGGTTCAGCACGCTTATCTCCAAAAAGGAAACCCTGCCCAGCATCTACCACTTCCTTAAGCTGGCCGACTCACCCGAAACCCGCACCATCGAAATGAAGCAGGGCCAGAAAATCAGCCGCATCGTGGCCTGGACCTTCCAGAAGCCCGAACAGCGCCAGGAGTGGGCCGCGCGGCGCTGGCAGGTAAAGGGCTAACGCCTCTCGTCCTGCGCTCTGCCCAGGATGATTGATAGAGAAAAAGGCGCCCCCAGCTTTGGGGGCCGCCTTTTCGCGTTACCGGCTCGGTTGAGAAAGTGTTTTAAAAGGACTGCTTTTCTGACGTAACCTCGCCTGTGTGCTTCCAGCCAGCTAACGAATCATAATAGAGCCGGGCGCAGATTCGACCTTGGGCGATTGGGCCAACCAGACATCCACGAGCGTAGCGGGCTGCCCGGCGGTGGGGCGAATAATATGCAACTGCCCGATGGCAGCCGGTGCAATGCGCAGGCCTGCTACTGATGGCGCGTCGAGCGGGTGGCCGTTTAGGGCGAACAACAGCGGACCGCTTATACCTAACTGCTTACCCAAATCAGCAAACGATTGGCTTTTGACACGCTTGGCTAATTTAATGTCAACAATTCCCACCCCGAGATTTCGGAGCTGAGCCGGATAATCTGCTTTGTCGCCTTTGTACACCATCATCTCTTTGATATCGTTCGGTTCAATTTCATGCAGCATGCCGTTGATGATGACGTTGGAGTTCAGCACAAATAGGGGTTCGGACAAGGCAATCGACGACTGGGCATAAGCCGTGATTTGCTGCGCGAAGGTGGTTTGGGCCCCGCTCCAGCAGCAGGCCAGCAGGGCACTGGTCAGGTAAAGTCGCTTTAGAAGCATATGCGCTATAAAGAGAGTGGATGGAAAGACCGTCAACAAGAATACGGAAAATGCTCGCCGCATTGCTATCAAGGGCGGTAAGATATTGATTGACGCAAAAAAGGTGGCTCCCAATTTCGGGAGCCACCTTTTTTTGCGTCAATAGAGTTGGTGAAGAGTCGCACTTCTCACCACTCATAATCTCACTTTTCTATTCTACCACCACGCGGCTAACCTGCGTGGCTTCGGGCGTTACAATCTGTACCATGTACAGGCCGGCTTTCAGGTTGGAGGCGTCTACGTTCACATCCTGGCCGTTGAGGGGCTTGGTCTGGTCGAGTACCACGCGGCCGGTGGCGTCGCGCAGCACCACGCGGGCGGTGCGGGCGGCTCCCGTCTGCACCCGCAGGCGGAACTTGCCGGTGGTGGGGTTGGGATACACCTGCACGCTGCTGCGCTGGATGCTGGCGTTTTTGGTGGCCAGCACCAGGTTGCACACCTGCACGCCGTTGTTCTGGTCGGCGATGCGCTGGGCAAACTCCTGGTAGTACTGGTTGGCAATGCGCTCATCGTGCACAATCAGCGTATTCTCGTCGTTTTCGGTGTTGGCCGACAGGCTCCAGTTGTGCGAACCCACGAACACCTGCGGGTCCGACTGCGGCGCGGTGGCGTCGATGATGGCGTACTTGTGGTGCATGATACCGGGCTGGTTATCCAGCATGAGGCGCGCGCCAAGTGCGGTCTTGATGTTGTCGAAGATGTCCTGGGCAGCGGAGTTGGCCTGGATAATATCCATTAGCATCTCCGAGCAGCCGGCTATGTTTTTGGTCCGGATCTGATTGGCAATAGCGTTGCCGATATCCGTCTGGGTGAGCAACATGGTGGCAATGTGCAGGTCCTTGTCGGCCGTCTGGATGGCGTCAATCAGGCGGCCGTTCACGTTGTCGGTGGGCGAGAACCACGACTCTACCTGCTTGCCGGCAATGTTGAAGTAGTGCGGCGTGTTGTCGGTTTTGCGCGAGCCGAACAGGGCCGTAGCCTGGGTGCCGCCGCCCCACATTTCGTTGAACTCGACGGTGTAGGTGCGGGCCAGCGACTGGTCCTGCACGGCAATGGAGTTGTTGCGGTCGGTGCTGAGCTGAGCGGGCGTCCAGTTGGTCGAGCCGGTCCAGACCCAGGGCTGGTTGGGCTCGGTGCTGTTGGCGTCAATCACCACAAACTTGTTGTGCATGATGTTCTGCAGCGTCTGGCGCTTGATGCGCGGGATGGCCGGATCGAGGCTGGCGAGGCTGATGTTGGCGTTTTCACCTTCGTAGATAACGCGCACGGCCACGCCGCGGGTTTTGGCGGCATTCACAGCGGCCACAATCGTGGCGCTGTTCCAGTTATAGATGGCAATGTCGAGCGTTTGCTTGGCCAGGCCAATGTAGCGGGCCACCGTGTCGGCCATGGCGCCGTTGGGCAGGTACAGGGCAGTGTTGCCGGGCAGGGCCAGCGCCGGATTTACGGTGCTGGTGAAATACGTCCGCATCTTGCCCGTCGAGCGCGAAGCCGTAATCATGGGTACTACCCGCGACTCGGAGAGACCCACGGCGTTGGTGCTGCTGGCCTTCACGTAGTAAATGGTAGCCGGCTGCAGACCCGTGATAGCGAGGCTGTGGCTGGTGGTGCTGGCCGTATTATTCACGGCCGTAAACGGCCCGGTAGGACTGACGGCGTATTCCAGCTTGCTGCTGCCGGCGTTCTGGGTAACGAAGTTTACCGTGAAGCCGGTAGTGCTGATGTTGGTGGGGTAGGGCGTGGCCAGGAAATTGGGCGTGTTGCCCTGCCGGAAGTCGGCGTAAAGGCGCGGCAGCAGCTGGTAGCCGGCCGCGGCACCGCCGCCCGTTGGGGCCGTGTTGGTGAACTGGCTCATGATGCCGACCACATCGAAA
The DNA here is from genome assembly GCF_003417065.2 of Hymenobacter lapidiphilus. Lineage (GTDB taxonomy): Bacteria > Bacteroidota > Bacteroidia > Cytophagales > Hymenobacteraceae > Hymenobacter. Next base: position 88,538 of record NZ_QVLT01000004.1, read on the forward strand.
ACGCCGGTTGGCGAGGGTTTACCCACCAGTCCGTCGGGGCCATCAGAAGCCCGGTTCACGTACATCACAGTGGCGGCGTTGCCACTCACGCGGTAAGAGGTGTTGGCCGAAAAGGCCGATACCGGCGCGCCCGCAACAGTGGTTACAGTGGTGGCATTTACCAGCTTCACCAGCTGGCCCTCGTACTGCTCGGCGTAAGCGGCCGTGGCAGTAGCCACCGAAAATTCGACGGGCTTAGGCAGCGGCCGGTTGCCGGCCACCACTTCGAGCGAGGTGATGGGGTCGATTTCGAGCAGCCCCCGGAAATCCTTGAGCACGCCGGTAACCAGAATAGAGTCGCCGGCTACTACGGAGCCGAGTTGGGTGGCCGAATACACGGCAATACCGCCGGTGCCGTCCTGCATGTAGCGGATGGCCCCCAGCTCGGCGCCGTTGGTAACGATACCACGCAGCGTAACGGTGGCTCCCGAAGTATTGAAAGTTGGCGCCTGGGCCCGGGCAGCCCCAATAGTAATAGCAGTTTGTGCCTGCGCCGACTGCCAGCCGGCCAGGCTCAGCAGCAACGCCAGCAAGGGTAATTTTTTCATCAAACGAGAAGCAGAAAAGGGGTGGGAAAAGGAGACTACCCGCAGGCAGACATGAGACAAAGATCTTGATTTCAACGACAAAAAACGCGGCGGCCGGATGAAGTTTGCATGATGCCGGCCTGGGCCGGCCTGCGGCTACATAATGTTCACTTCGGGGTGTAGCTCGATGCCGAATTTCTCGCGCACCGAGGCAATGATTTCGTAGGCCAGGTCGCGGATGTCCTGGCCCTGGGCGCCGCCGTGGTTGACGAGCACCAGCGCCTGCCGGTCGTGCACGCCGTGGGGGCCGCGGCGCTGGCCCTTCCAGCCGCACTGCTCGATAAGCCAGCCGGCGGGCACCTTCACGCCGCCCGGCACGGGGTAGCCCGGCAGGTCTGCGAAGCGGCCTTTCAGCTCATCGAATTTGGCCTGCGATACTTCGGGGTTCTTGAAAAACGAACCCGCGTTGCCAATCTGGGCCGGGTCGGGCAGCTTGCTGCGGCGGATGTTGCTGACGGCCTCGCTGATGTGGAGCGGCGTGGGTTCGCCCTCTATGCCCATATCCTGAAGCGTGGTCTGGATGTCGCCGTAGCGCACGTTGGGGCGGGCCTGCCGGTGCAGCCGTAGCAGCACGCTGGTGACGATGAACTGGTTTTTGAGCGGCCCTTTGAACACGCTTTCGCGGTAGCCGAAGCCGCACTCGGGGGCCAAAAACGTGCGCAGCCGGCCGGTAGCCAGTTCCAGCGCCTCCAGTTGCTCAAACGTGTCCTTCAGCTCGGCCCCGTAGGCGCCGATATTCTGCAGCGGGGCTGCACCCACCGTACCCGGAATCAGCGACAGGTTTTCGATACCGCTCAGATCCTGGCCCAGCGCGTACTGCACCAGCGCGTGCCAACTTTCGCCGGCGCCCGCTCGCACCAGCGCTGTTTCGTCGTCCTGGTCCACGACTTCGAGCCCCCGGATTTCGTTTTTGAGCACCACGCCCTCGAAGTTGCGGGTGAACAGCAGGTTGGAGCCGCCTCCGAGAATGAGCTTTTCGGCGGCCTGCACCTCGGGCAGCGCCAGCAGCGCCCGTAGCTCCTCGACCGAGGCAAAGCGGGCAAACCAGCGGGCCGTTACCTCCAGGCCAAACGTGTTGTAGGGGCGGAGCGAAACGTGGGCTTCGAGAACAGGGGCGGGGCTCATAGCAGCGGGCGAAACGGTGAGAGCCCAAAGGTACACCGGTTGTCAGTTGTCAGTAGTGAGTTGCTAGGTGGAAGGCAGAGCGTTGGTGGTTGCGCAGCCCGCTGTAGGGGCGGGGCTTGCCCCCGCCCGCCGTTTGCACCGTTTCAACGATTTTGTTCAACGACGTGAACGGTGGGCGGGGACAAGCCCCGCCCCTACAGCGGGCTGTGTTCGACCCGCCACCAACTTCTGCCCCGCTACAACTGTTCAGCCTGCCAACTCCGTATATGCCAGCCCGGCACCAGCAGCCGGATACTCCACCGAACCTTTTCTCCTGATATGCAGCGTATTTCCCGCTTTACTTCCCGCCTGGCTCTGGGCACTTCGCTGGTAGTCGGCGCGCTGGCTTCCGGCGGCTGCGGCTACGTTGGCTACCTGATTCCGCTTAACCCGACCTCGCAGGGCGGCCGTACCCTCGACCACTCCGCGTGGGACGGGCTGCTCAAAAAGTATGTCGATGACCAGGGAATGGTGAACTACAAGGGCTTCCAGCAGGATAGTGCCGCGCTGAATTCCTACCTCAAAACGCTCGGCGACAACCTGCCGGCCAAGAATTCGCCCGCCGATGAAAAGCTGGCGTACTGGCTCAATGCCTACAACGCCTTCACGGTGCAGCGCATCATCCGGTCGTATCCATTAAAGAGCATCAAGGATCTGGGCGGCGACAAAATCTTCGTCAATACCGTCTGGGACCAGGATTTTATCCCGCTCGGCGGCAAGCGCTACACGCTCAACGACATCGAGCACCGCATCATCCGCAAGCAGTTCGACGACAACCGGATTCACTACGCGCTGGTGTGCGCCGCCATGTCGTGCCCGCCGTTGCGACAGGAGGCGTACGTAGGCGCCAGGGTGCAGGAGCAGCTCGCCGACCAGGGCCGCAGCTTCATCAACAACCCCCGGAAAAATGACCTCACACCCGCTGCTACGCCCACGCTGTCGGCCATCTACAGCTTCTATCCCGGCGACTTCGAAAAGAACGGCAGCACTTCCATCCAGGATGCCGTGAACCGCTACGCCAAGCAGAAAATCGACCCCAACGCGAAACTGAGCTACAAAGAATACAACTGGAGCCTGAATGAGCAATAAGGTATTGAGCTGCTGACTAACTGGAAATGCAGATAACGATGTAGGGGCGGGGCTTGTCCCCGCCCGCCGTTGAACGAACCAGTTGGCGCTTAATAACCCGCTGGATGTTGTTCTTGCGGCGGGCGGGGGCAAGCCCCGCCCCTACATCGTTCTTCACTGCGCGTTGCATGAGGTTCTAACAGCTAACCACGCTGCACCCGGTAGCCGTTCAGAGCGTAGAACAGCAGGTAGGCATAGCAGAGGGCGGGCAGGATGAAGGCCACGCGCAGGCCGCCGCCGTGGGTGGCCACCAAGCCCATGAGCGGCGGAATGATGGCCCCGCCCACGATGGCCATAATCAGGTACGACGAGCCCTGTTTGGTGAAGCGGCCCAGTCCGGTAATGGCCAGCGGGAACACTACGGGCCAGATAATAGCGTTGCACAGGCCGCAGAGCACCACCAGCCACAGCGCGGTTTCGCCCTGGCTGAAAATGGAGAGTGTAACCAGCGCCACGCCGGCCGCGCACACGCCCGCCAGTAGCTTGCGGGCATCGAAGCGGCTGAGTAGCGGAATGCCGATGATGCGGCCCACCATTACGCCAAACCAGTAGGAGGCCACTAGCACCGCGCCCACGGCCTTGGTAAAACCGGCCGAAGTGTCGATGGCTTCGGGCGTGTTGCCGAACAGCGCGGCGGCCCAGTTAGTAGCTAGACTGAGGATGCGCACCAGCTCCTGGGTGAAGCCGCTGAGCTGGGCTATATTCTGGGCCTCGCCGTAGCGGATGATGAAGGAACCGATGCCCACTTCCACGCCCACGTACACGAAAATAGCCACCACGCCCAGCGTCAGGTGGCGGAAGCTGAGGGCCGACGAACGGCCGGTTTCGGCCGCGGCCTGCGCGGCGGCGGCGTCTTCATCGGCGGGCAGGCTCTCGATTTCGGGCAGGCGCACCACAAAAAACAGCAGCGCCAGCACCGCCAGAAACACGGCCAGACCAATGTAAAGCGGCTTTACCAGCGCGGCTTCCTCGGTTAGGCGCTGCTCCAGCGGCATTTGGGCCAGCTGGGCCTTGAGCACCGTGGAGCCCCCGAACAGAATCAGGCCGCCGATGAGCGGCGAAAGGGTGCCGCCCAACCCGTTGGCCACGCCCACGATGCTCACGCGGCTGGCGGCAGTGCGGGCCGGGCCCAGCACACTTACATAGGGGTTGGCCGCCACCTGCAGCAGCGTAATACCGGCGCCCAAAAAGCTTAGCGCCAGCAGAAACAGCGAGAAGGTGCGCGTATTGGCAGCCGGCACGAACAGCAGCGCCCCCACGCCCATCACGAGCAGGCCCAGCACAATACCCCGCTGGAAACCAAGCTTCTCCAGCACCCGCCCGGCCGGCAGCGACATCAGAAAATAGGCCCCAAAAAAAGCCGACTGCACGGCTGTCGACTGGAAATCGGTGAGCTGGCACACGTCCTTGAGGTAGGGCATGAGCACGTCGTTGAAGTTGGTGACGGCCCCGAACAGGAAGAACAGGGTGGTCATGAGCACCATCGGGCCCACGTAGGAGCGGGCGGCGGCCGGAGCGGCGGCAGTAGCGGGGGAGGAGGCGAGGGGAGCGGCCATGCGGGAATGAGTGGGAATGTGCGGCGTTAAAGATAGGTGGTTGCCACGATCCGGCCGAAACACCCCGCAGCTAAGCTTGCTCAGGCGGCTACCACATCGTGCTTCAGCCCAGTACCCAAGGTTGAATCCACGTGATATGGAGCGGTTGCCGTTGATAGATTGGGTTATTGGCGTTGCGGGAGAGATACTTTGCCTGCGACTTCGCGGACGCCAGATGAAGCATGACGTTCTTCTCACCCCACTACAACGGAAATTCCCGGCGCAGCTGCTGGTAGGCGGCGTTGTCGTCGAGGCTGGTGAGGCTTTCGAACATGCTGATGAAGGCGCGCACCAGTTCGGGGTCGGTGGTTTGCATGGCGCGGGCGTCGGCCACTCGATCGAGGTTGTACTGGCCCAGAAACACCACCAGCGCCCGCAGCGGCTCGTGGGCCTCGGCATCGAAGCGCAGGAAAAGCTGCAGCGGTAGCACCGGTACCTGCTGGTGCGGCCCGAGGCCGGCGGCCCGCTGCTGGCGGTGCTCCGAAAGCGTCTGGAACGTTTCCTCAATCTGGCGCAACGTGGCCAGGTGCTCCTCGCGGTGCTCCTCCCATATCTCACCCGATACGGGTGCCTCGGGATGAAACTGCTGCCAGACGCCCTGCACGAAGTGGTGAAGTCGGCCGTACTGGTCGAGGGTTGGGTGCTGGCTGCCAGCCGGGGTGTCGGCGGCCAGCGTGGCCAGGTAGAACTCGCGGGCGTCGCGGGCCCTGGCTAGCAGCAGGTCATGAATCTGGTCGGTGAGGACGCGCATTTCGCGCTGGTTGAGCTCGGGGCGGTGGTGGCGGGCGTAAAAGGTGCCGATGGCGGCCGAATCAGTCATCAGGGCCAGGTACTCGCTGTCCTTCGACTCCTCCAGAAAGTTGCGCATGGCCAGCAGAATGGGCTGGAAACCACGGTACAGCTCCCGCGTGGCGTCGCTGATAGTAACGACGGCGGCCTTTATCTGCTCCTCCACGGTGGTGCTGCGCTCCACCAGCTGGCGGGTTTCCTCGGCCAGCTGCTGCATCTGGGTCAGGGCTTTTTCGGTGTTGCGCGACGCATCGTCGGCCGCCTTCCAGCTCTGGAAAGCCACGAACAACCCCAGAAACGAGGCCACGCTGCCAATGATGGAGTAGCGCCCGCTCAGCGCCTCGCTGGCCGTAAGCCCCAGCACGATAAACGTCATAAACAGCACCAGATAGAACAACGAGTTCTTACTGGGGTCGAGTAGAAAACCGAGCCGGGGCATGTTTTGCGGGGTAAGGAAGGGAGGAAGCGACAGGCGGCCAGCGCAAAATGCCGCGCCGCTTTCATGTGTGCAAGAACGACATCCGCCCGACAATTCTGCTTAGCTCCCGCCGTTCAATGGGCTCGCGTCGTTCCTGAGCCTACCCGTTTAACAGCACAAACGTCTTCAGGTCCGGCTGGCCGTCGTAGAATTTGTACAGCACCTGCCCAAATACCACGACCACCCGGCACAGCACCGAACAGCGTCATCGAGGAGCGCAACTTCATATCGTCGGGGCTGCCGAAGATGCGGGTGGCGTCGGACGAATCCAGTTTCAGCAGTGCCTCGCAGATTTCAACCAGCCGCTTGCCCAGTACCGGGTGGACCAGGTAGGCAGCAGCTTCGGCCGCATCGTGCAGGCCGTAGAACCGGGCCGTTTCGCTGAATCCCAGGCCCTGCAGCTGCGGAAAGATGAACCACATCCAATGGCTGCGCTTGCGGCCGTTCCGGATTTCCGTCAGGGCCGTTGGGTAGGTGGACTCCTGGGCATCGAGGAAGCGTTGGAGGTTAGGCATGGGTTGATTTTGCTATTTGCTTTTCAAGTATCCAATTATCAGAGTAATTAGAGCACCAAAAACCATGCTTATTAAAGATAAAATTATTTTATCTTTATTGTTATCATAAAAATTTATTTCATGTTTCCTGCTTAACTCGATTTTTGTATTGGAATCAGGATTAATATCGCTAATTAGAAAAGCAATAACCCAAAATGTAATTATAAAAAACCATGGAAGTAAGTTGAATTTGTAGTTTTTATACAGAAGAGATAATGAATAATCGGCTAGCATTAAAAAAGATTGAATAACAATGTTTATTTTGGAAAAACTGGAGTTAAATATATTATATATGCGTTTTCTTTTTCTTATGAGTAGTAATTTTTCAATGTCATAACCTATTTTTAGTGCCTTTTCTTGCACGCTAGCATAAATATGTGAGCGTAAATTAGATATGCTTACTGATATGCGTGTGTAATCAGAAGCACCTTCATACTTGCTGCCGATTATTTCTATCGAAGTAGGATTTTTGCCTTTTATTGATATCAATTCTTCTATTGATTAGTATTTATTTTCATCATCTAGTATTTCTACGTCAAGATTTAGGGATTGAAGCTTTGATATAATAAATTCAACATCATCTAAGTAAATTTTCGTTCGTGGAATGTATCCACTCAGTTTATCCTCTTCTATTTTTTTCATATTGGCTGTTTTAGATTCTGATGTTACGCACCACTTCTGCTGATTGGCTGGAAAGAACCTTTTCTGAAGTAACCAAAGTCGCTTTCTGAAGCCGGAGCGCAATCAGTGCGTAACATCAGTTAGATTGTATCTGATAGAGTGCGAGCTAACTGGTACTACATACCCAACCTATGGGTGCCCGCTACCATCCGCCGCTCCAAGATACGCGCTTGCCACATATTCCCGACCTTTGCGGCTTCACCTGAATCTGCCCTATGTCCACCAACCGCCGCGACCAGCCGTTTTATATGACCGCCACCACCCAGTTCGGGCTCGAAGAAGTGCTGGCCCAGGAGCTGCGCGAGCTGGGCGCGAAAATCGAGAAGGTGGGGCAGCGGGCCATCGAGTTCAGCGGCAACCAGCAGCTGCTCTACGAAGCCTGCCTGTGGTGCCGCACGGCCGTGCGCATCCTGCGGCCCTTCGCCGGCTTCTCGGCCCCCGACGAAAAATCCCTGTACCGCGAAGTAGGCCGCATCGACTGGAGCAAGTACCTGCGCCAGGACCAGACGTTTGCCATTACGGCCGTCGTCAACAAGTCCAATCTGGAACATTCGCTGTTTGTGGCCCAGCTCACCAAAGACGCCATCGTCGACCAGTTCCGCAACCGCACCGGCGAGCGGCCCAACGTGGACGTGCGCAACCCTGATATCCGGCTGCACCTGCACATGCTGGAGAACGAGGTGGTGCTGAGCCTCGACGCCTCGGGCGAGTCGTTGCACAAGCGCGGCTACCGCCAGCAAACCAACGTGGCCCCGCTGAATGAGGCCCTGGCCGCCGGCCTGCTGCTGCTGTCGGGTTGGGATGGCAAAACGACGCTCGTTGACCCCATGTGCGGTTCGGGCACCATCCTCACCGAGGCCGCCCTCATCGCCCAGCGCATCGCGCCGGGTCTCTACCACCAGGGCAAGTTTGGGTTCGAGCACTGGGCCGATTTCGACGCCGTACTCTGGGAAACCGTGCAGATGGATGCGCGGCAGATGCGGCTGGAGGAGCCCCAGTGCTACATCGGCGGCTCCGATTTGAGCCGCGAGTTTATCGAGTTGGCCCGCGAAAACGTGGCCGCCGCCGACCTCGAAGACTTCATCCGCCTCGGCGTGCGCGACGTAAAGGATGCCACCGCGCCCGCCCGTGCCGAGCCCGGCATCGTGCTGACCAACCCTCCCTACGGCGAGCGAATTGGGGAGGAAACGGAGATGGACGCACTCTACAAAACCATCGGTGACACGCTCAAAACCGGCTTCCAGGGCTACGACGCCTACCTGTTCACCGGCAACCTGGAGGCCGCCAAGCGCGTCGGCCTCAAAGCCAGCCGCCGCATCCCGCTCTACAACGGCCCGATTGACTGCCGGCTGCTGAAGTACGAGCTGTACCGCGGCACCCGGAAAGTGGTGAAAGAAGGCGAGGAGGGAGGCGAGCAGGAACGGACGCAAACTGAATAGAGAGAGCGAAAACCAGCCCGTCATGCTGAGCGAAGCCGGAGGCGCAGTCGAAGCATCTCTATCGCAGTGCTAACCCTAACGGCAGGTTAGTATGGCAACGAAGCGGTAGAGATGCTTCGACTACGGCTGCGCCTTCGCTCAGCATGACATGGTTGTTATGGCCCTCACCCGCTTATCTTGCCCATCAATCCTGCCTGCCTTCCTCCTCGCCTCATGAAAAAACTGCTCCTGTTGCTCCTGCTGCTGTTGCCGCTGCTGACTATCGCCCAGTCCATCACCCGCGTGAACCCGACCAACTGGTGGGTGGGCATGCAGGAGCCGAAGGTGCAGCTGCTCGTGTACGGTCCGCAGGCCGGCACTCTGAGCTACACCGTCGAATATCCCGGTGTTACGCTCACCGAAACCCACACCGTCGAGAACCCCAACTATGCGTTTCTCGACCTCACCATTGCCCCCGATGCCCAGCCCGGCACCGTGCGGCTGGTGGGCCGGAGCGGCAACAAGCTTATCACCCAGAAATGGGAGCTGAAGGCCCGCGACAACCGCCCCAAGGGCCAGGGCGTAACCGATGCCGACCTGATTTACCTGGCCATGCCCGACCGGTTCTTCAACGGCGACCCGAAAAACGACAAGTTCAAAGACCTGGCCGACCCCAATGCCGACCGCGCCAACCCCTTCCTGCGCCACGGCGGCGACCTGCAGGGCGCGGCCCAGCGCCTCGATTATCTGCAGGACTTAGGCGTAACGGCCGTTTGGTTTACGCCGGTCATCGAAAACGACCAGCCCCTGACCGATGAGGGCGGCACCATGCGCTCGGCCTACCACGGCTACGGTTTTACCGACCATTACACCGTCGATAGGCGGCTGGGCGGCAATGCGGCCTACCTCGATTTGGTACAGAAAGCGCATGCCAAGGGCCTGAAAGTGGTGCAGGATGCCGTGTACAACCACGTGGGCATCAACCACTGGTTTGTGAAGGATTTACCTTCCAAGGACTGGCTGCATCAGTGGCCCAGCTACACCAACACCAGCTACCGCTATCAGCCCATTACCGACCCGCACGCGGCGAAAATCGACCGGCTCGTGACCACCGACGGCTGGTTCGTCCCCTTCCTGCCCGACCTCAACCAGCAGAACCCCTACGTGGCTAACTTCCTGATTCAGCACGCGCTCTGGTCGGTAGAAAACTTTGGGGTGGATGCCTGGCGGATTGACACTTACCTCTACAACGACCAGCCGTTCATGAACCGCTGCAACGCGGCACTGCTGGCCCAATACCCCAACATTCACATCTTCGGCGAGTCGTGGGTGAACAACGTGGTGGACCAGGCCTACTACGTGCGCAACAAGATGGATTTCCCCTTCAAATCCAATCAGCCCGGAGCCCTCGACTTCGTGCTGGAAGGCGGCATGCTGGCTGCCCTGAAGGAAGTGGGCACCCCCGCCGCCACCGGCTGGGACAACGGCGCCCAGCGCGTGTACCAGGCCCTGGCGCAGGATGCCGTGTACCAGGACGCCAACAAGCTGGTCACCTTCCTCGATAATCACGACCACAACCGTTTCCTGTCGGAAGTAGGGGAGGACGTTGCCAAGTATAAAATGGGGCTGACCTGGATGCTGACCACCCGCGGCATTCCGAGCATCTATTACGGCACCGAAATCCTGATGAAGAACTACAAGGATCCTTCGGATGCCGAAGTGCGCCGCGACTTTCCCGGCGGTTTTCCGGGCGACAAGGACAACAAGTTCACCGCCGCCGGCCGCACTGCTGCCGAAAATGACGCCTTCAACTTCATGCGTACCCTGGCCACCTATCGTAAAACGCATCCCACGCTCAGCTCGGGTCAGCTGATGCAGTACCTGCCCGAAAACGGCCTCTACGTTTACTTCCGCTACGATGCCGCCGGCACCGTGATGGTGGCCACCAACACCACCGACAAGCCCGCCAGCCTGCCCACCGCCCGTTTCGCGGAGCGCATGAGTGGCTTCACGAAAGCCAAAAACGTGCTGACGGGCGAGGAACTGACCGACCTGAACACGCTGACGCTGCCTGCCAAAACGGCCGTGGTGCTGGAGCTGCGGAGGTAAACTCTGGTCCGTAACTCCGAAGCCTGGAATCTACCAGAACGGTGGGTTCTGGGCTTTTCGCTGGTGTCCGTTTTAGGGTCCGGTAGGGGGAGGTAAAGAGCAGGTATTATGCTAGCTGGCTAGCAGGAGAGTTTAGCAGTACTACTTGTCCGGACCTGTAGGTGCTGTAACAGGCTGCCTTATCTTGCGGCCATACTAACGCCATCTTGCTAGATATGCTGAAAATTATTGCCATCGTGGTAGGCGGCCTGGTAGTGGCGGCGGCCACCGGAGTTGTCTGGGCATTTTCCATAGGCCAGCGTTCCGTCAGCTATACCCTGCACCTGACGCTACTCGATTCCGTCGGCCGGCCGCTGCCCCCGCAAAGGGTAGTTGTCTGGAAGCAGGGCTACCCCCTGCAGGAACTGCGCTCCGACGCGGCCGGCCAGCTTACACTGGAGGCTACGGAATCATTTGGGTCCAGCGTGCTTTTCGGACCGAACCGCCCCGATGCCTTTGCCATCCGCCTTTACCTGCCCGAAATAGCGCCGCTGTTTTACTGGTTTACTATCAAGGAATCCGGCCCCGTTGGCCCGTACGAAGTTCACAACGACTACTACAGCTACAACTACAAGCAGTGGGTGGGCGACTTCGACGCTACTCATGCAACTCGCCGCCAAATTGTACCTGCCGACCCCAGTAAAACGTTTTATGCAGTGCCACCTACTGGCGGTCAGGTGCCGCGCTGGCAAGGCACTACCACGCTGGAGCGTGCCGCCAAACGCTCCGATGGCAGTTATGACTATCGCCTGGATCTGGTGTTGCAGCAGAGTGGAGTGGAAGTAATCAATTAAGCGACGAGAAGTTGTATAAGAACTGCGGACCTTCCTGCAGAAGTAAGGTGGCAGGAAATAGGTCTAGACAACACCTGCGATGATCGGTAGATCAGTAGCTGGGCGTGGGGGAGGATTTATTGTTGCGAGAACCAGGGACGCGACACCCTCAAGACAGCGCGATTGATCCGTAGGAGCAACGCAAAATAAACTGTAAAAGCATAAAGCCCCTAACGACCGTACTGGAGTCAGGGGCTTTATGCTTGCTGAAAGTTGCCATGTTGAAGGCACGGATTGCTTCGTGTGCTCGCAATGGCGTAACAGCCTACTTCTGGTAGCTCTTGCAGGCCTCGATGCAGGCGCGGCAGGCTTCGGCACACTGCTGGCAATGCTCGTGCTTATGCTGGCCGCACCCGTCGGCACACTTCTGGCAGATTTCGAGGCACTCCTTGAGCACGTGCTGGGCGTGGTCGGAGCCGCGGGCGATGAAGGCGTGGGTGAGGCGGCAGATGTCGGCGCAGTCGCGGTCGAGGCGAATGCAGGGCACCATCATCTTGATGTCGTCTTCGCGCAGGCAGGCGGTGGCGCACATTTCGCAGGCGGCACTGCAGCGGGCGAGGGCGTCGAGAACCTGCTGGTTCTGTGTAGCGGAGGTGGTGGAATGGGCCATTGAGAATGGATAAAAGGTGGTTGGATGGATAAAACGCGGGGAATGCGAGGCAGTGCGCAGCGTACTGCTGGCGGCTATTGGCCGGCAGCGCAGTTGCACAGTTGCCACGTCCTGGACGTCGCTCTTCTACGGGCTCGTGCCGACTAAGGGTGTGCAGAGTTTTGCGGGTCGCGTGCACGATTTCCACTTTGCGCAGGTTCATTTCCTGCTTTCCCCCGCCGCCATTTACCGTACCTTTACGCTATGTTATTCGCCGCCGAACCCCTCGCCCCGACCATCGAATCTGCCCGCCTTGTGCTGAAGAAGTACTACGGCTACGACACGTTCCGGCCGATGCAGGAGGACATTATCAGCAACATCATGGGCGGGCAGGATACGGTGGTACTCATGCCCACCGGCGGCGGCAAAAGCGTCTGCTTCCAGGTGCCGGCCGTGGTGCAGGAAGGCGTCTGCATTGTGGTGTCGCCGCTGATAGCCCTGATGAAAGACCAGGTGGAAGCCCTGAAAGCCAACGGCATCCCGGCCGCCTACATCAACTCCAGCATCGGCGCAAGCGAGGCCAATAACATTGCCGCCGACTGCCTCAACGGCCACCTCAAGCTGCTCTACGTGAGCCCCGAGAAATTGCTCTCCGATGGCTTTCTGAGCTTTCTGAAGCGGCTTAAAGTGAGCATGTTCGCCATTGATGAAGCCCACTGCATCAGCTCCTGGGGCCATGACTTCCGGCCCGAGTACACCAAGCTGCGAATACTGCGCGAGCAGTTCCCCGAAATTCCCATCATCGCCCTCACCGCCACCGCCGACCGCCTCACCCGCCGCGACATTCAGCAGCAGCTGCGCCTGAACCGGCCCAAGGTGTTTTTGTCGAGCTTCGACCGGCCCAACCTCAACCTCATCGTGCGGCCGGGGCAGGATAGGGTGGGGGGCATTCTGGAGTTTCTGGAGCGCCACCAGGGCGAGGCGGGCATCATTTACTGCCTGAGCCGCAAGCAGTGCGAAACGCTGGCCCAGAAAATCCAGGCCAAGGGTATCAAGGCCGACTACTACCACGCCGGCCTCACGCCCAACCAGCGCAGCGCGGTGCAGGAAGGGTTTCTCAAGGACGATTTGCAGGTAATCGTGGCTACCATCGCCTTCGGCATGGGCATCGACAAGAGCAACGTGCGCTGGGTGATTCATTACAACCTGCCCAAAAACATCGAGGGCTACTACCAGGAAATCGGCCGCGCCGGCCGCGACGGTACGCCCGCCACGGCCCTGCTGTTCTACTCGTTTGGCGATGTAATGAGCCTGCGCGACATGCTGAGCAAGGAAAACCCCACGCTCACCCAGCTCAACCTCACCAAGCTGGAGCGCATGCAGCAGTTTGCCGAGGCCGCCGGCTGCCGCCGCCGCGTGCTGCTCAACTACTTCGGCGAAACCCTGCCCCACGACTGCGGCAACTGCGACATCTGCCGCAACCCGCCCACCACCTTCGACGGCACCGAAATAGCCCAGAAGGCCCTGTCGGCGTTGGTGCGGGGGCGCGAGCGGCTCAGCATCAGCCTACTGATTGACGTGCTGCGCGGCATGCGCAACCAGGCCGTACTCAGCGGCGGCTTCGACCAGATAAAAACCTACGGTGCCGGCCGCGACCTGCCCTACCTCGATTGGTACAGCTATGTGCACCAGATAATCAACGACGGCCTGGTGTACATCGCCTACGAGGAAGGCTACGCGCTGAAAATCACGGACCTGGGCCGCGAGGTGCTGCTGGGCCAGCGGCCGGTTTCGATGAAGAAGTTTCAGCCCGCCGAGAAGGCCGAGAAGAAGCCCCGGGGCCGCAAAGCCGCCGCCGCCGCTTCGGCTGCTACTCCTACCTCGCGCGAAGCCCAGCTGTTTGAGGCCCTGCGCGCCCTGCGCAAGCGCATTGCCGACGAGCAGGGCGTACCGCCTTACGTCATCTTCACCGATGCCACGCTGACGGAAATGGCGGCCGAGCGGCCGGTAAACCGGGTGGCCATGCTGGGCATTTCGGGCGTGGGCATGAAGAAGTACGACACCTACGGCGAGGCCTTCATCCGCGAGGTGCTGGCCCACGGCGGCAACCCCGCCGCCCAGGCCGAGTTCGGCGACGAGCTGCCCGCCAACCTCGACCCCGACGACCCGGGGGCGGCTCGCGCCCCGCGCAAAAAGGAGGCGAATACCGACGCCGGCTCGACCATCGACACCACCTTCCAGCTCCATCGCATGGGCCTGAGCGCCGAGGCCATTGCCGAGCGCCGGGGCCTGGCCCTGAGCACCATCCAGAGCCACTTGAGCACGCTTTATACCAACGGTGCCGACCTGCGGCTGGAAGATTTTCTGTCGGCGCAGGACCTGGCCAACATCCAGACTGCCGTGGCCCAGCTCGGCGGCCAGCCCCTGCTGCGCGACCTGTTCGACCACCTGCGCGAAGACTACGATTACTTCCGGCTGCGACTGGCCCAGCAGTACTTCCGGCGCCTGCGCGGCGAGTAGAACAGCGGCTTGGAACTGTCATTCCGAGCAGCGCGAGGAATCTGGGGGAAGCCACTGAACAACTGCGTTCAACGGCTCCATCGAGATTCCTGGCGCTGCTCGGAATGACAACCTGATGAGCCAGCACCGTTCCGCTTGACCAAATTTCAATAGCTGACAAAGCGCAAAAATATTAGTAAAATTTTCGGCTAATTGAATTAGTATTATCGTAATGGAGTTCCTATCTTCGTGAGCCGGTCCATACTTGCCCTTATCGTTTCGTTTTCCCGGCTCTCCCTGCGTTATGATTAACACCAACCTCAAATTCTGGCGGCGCGAATTGAGCCTCACCCAGGCCCAGATGGCCGAAAAGCTGGGCATCAAACGCTCGTTGGTGGGCGCCTACGAGGAAGGCCGGGCTGAGCCCAAGCTGGCGACCCTCGTGAACATGGCCCGCCTGTTCGGCATCACGCTCGACGCGCTGGTAACCACCGACTTTAGCAAAAAGAAGAACGCCAAAGCAGCTGCCCAGCTGCAGGCCCAGAACGCCCAGATGGCGGCCACCGACACCAGCGCCGTGTACGCGGGCGGCGGCAAGCTGCGCATCCTGGCCCTGACGGTGGACCGCGAGCAAAACGAGAACATCGAGCTGGTGCCCCAGAAGGCCGCCGCCGGCTACCTCAACGGCTACGCCGACCCCGAGTACCTGGAAGAACTGCCCAAGTTCCGGCTGCCCATGCTGGGTAGCTCGGGCACTTTCCGGGCCTTCGAAATTGCCGGCGACTCGATGCTGCCTATTGCCAGCGGCACCGTAATCGTGGGCCGTTACGTCGATGACTGGCTGAACCTCAAGGACGGTACGCCCTGCATTATCGTCAGCAGCAAGGAAGGTATCGTGTTCAAGCGCGTCTTCAACCGCCTCAAAGACAACGCCATGCTGGCGCTGCATTCCGATAACCCGCTGTACTCGCCCTACGAAATCGACGTGGAGGACGTGGTGGAAATCTGGGAGGCCAAGGCCTATATCAGCAGCACCTTTCCCATTGCCGACCTTTCGCTGAGCCGCCTGGCCAGCATTGTGCTCGATTTGCAGCAGCAGGTTTCCACGATGAAGAAAGTGTAAGTGGACTGCTCCTTTGGCCCAGGTTGGCCGGGCAGTTGCCTATAAGCTGCTCCAGTAACCCGAGGTTATCTTTAAGGTACCCGTTTTCCGGCCCTGCTGCCTTCGTTGGCGGCAGGGCCGGTTCCTGATGAGCACCGTGCCTAACTTACCGGGGCGGGCTGCGTAAATCGGGACACTACTCACCTGACTCCTCTTTCCCGATGCTGAAACTGATTCCTGCCACCGACCGTTACCATGCAACCCCGACCAATTGGCTGAGCAGCTATTATCTGCTCAGCTATGCCGATTACAACGACCCCAACAACGAGCACTTTGGCCCAATGCGCGCGTTCAACGACGCGACTATTCAGGGTAAGGGCGGCTATCCGCAGCAGCCGCGCTCCGAGATGGAGATTGTGACGCTGGTACTCGACGGCGAGCTGCAGCACAACGACACGGTAGGCAACCGCGGAACCATTAAAAAAGGCGATGCGCAGCGTATTACGGCCGGTACAGGTCTGGCTCATGCCGAGATGAACGCCACCGACACGCCCACGCATATCTTCCAGATATGGCTGCTACCCAGCCAGAGCGGCCTGGCTCCCTGCTACGAGCAGAAAGATGTCAATCTGTTTGATACCAGCAACAAGCTGGTTCCGGTGGCCTCGGGCCAGAAAGTACTTGAAGACCTGCTGTACATCAATTCCAACAGCACTATTTACTGGTGCAACCTCGATGCCGACGAGACGGTGCGCTTTAAAACCTTTCCTATCCGGAATACTTTCATTTACGTGCTCGAGGGGCAGCTTTTTGTCAACGGCCTCGATGTAGGCACCAGCGACCAACTGCGGGCTACCGATGAGCATGTACTTGAGATTCAGGCAACGGTCGATGCCCGCTTTGTGCTGCTCGACCTGCCGGTTTCTCCGGCTAACTACTAACTTCACTGCATGAGCATTTCCTTTCCCGATAGCCTGATTCCAGCCGATGAGGCTGCCCGGCTGCGGGCCCTGCACCTTTACCAGATTGCGAATACACCCCCTGAGCCCATTTTTGACGAGTACGTGGCATGGGCAGCGCAGCTGTTCAGTACACCCATTGCGATAATTTCCCTGGTCGATGAAGAGCACGTCTGGTTTAAGGCAGTGGCCGGAGTTGATGACCTGACAGAGATGCCCCGCAACTCCAGCCTTTGTTCGGCTGCTATCCTGGTCGATGTGCCTATCGTTACCTCCGACTATTCGCCCGACAGTTGTCAGATCATCAAACCAGATGTGGCTTTGCAGATGGGCCTGAGTTTCTATGCCGGCGCGGCTCTACGTACGCCCGACGGCTCACGCATCGGCATGATGGCCGTTATCGGGCGGGAGGAGCGGACCCTATCGGAGGCGGAAGAGGAAGTGTTGAAGCACTTGTCGGTACTCGTCAGCCGCACCATTGAACTGCGGTTCCAGTATCTGCAAGCCCAGCACAACGCCGATTGGGAGGCCGCTCAGCGCGAGCTTTCCATTACCCTCGATGACAATGCGACGCTCACCCGCTACCTGATGGCCCGCAACAACGGCCTCAACCTCAACGACCCCGGGATTCATACTCTCGTGCTTGCCCGCATGGCCGGTATGAACAAAGTTCTGGACCGCCGGATAGGTGAAAACGACGCGCAGTAGCAACCAGTTGCTGTGCGCTACCGAAAAAAGACTGCTCCTCTCGGGCAGTCTTTTTTTGATGATACCTGACTTCAGTCTACTTCTTTGAGAGGCTGGGCGAAAATACGGCCCGCAGACCCAGCAGTGCGGCCGGATGGTAAATTGTCTGATGTGTTTCGAGGGGGAGTGAAAGGGCCATAACAGTGAGCCGCGGGTTGGCGGCCTGCTGCAGTATAACGCCCAGCTCCCGGGTTGCGCGGGCAATATCGGGCTGGCTGCTGGCGGCCATGTACAGCACTTTGGGCGGGCCTTTATACTGGCGCGCAAAATCCGGGGCAGTTTGCAGCAAGCGCTCCTTGTTCCACCACAGGCTGGGGTCGAAGGCCAGGTAAGTATCGAATAAATCGGGCTCGGCGAGCAGTGTTTCCACCACAAACAGCCCGGCCAGCGACTCGCCAATGATGGCTTTTTCGGTCGTTACGCGGTAGCGCTTCGCCACTTCGGGCATCAGTTCCTGGCGCAGAAACTGCCGGAAAGCTGCCGAACCGCCTACCCGTGGGGCTATTTTGCGGTCCTGCGGATCGGTGGTGGGGCCGGTCAGGTCGCGGCGGCGTTCGGTGTTCTCGATGCCCACCAGCAGAAAGGGCCGCATAGTGCCGTTGCCCACCAGCACCTGTACCAACCCCGCCACGTGCAGAAAATCCTCTGCCATACCACCATCAGGCATGTAAAGTACCGGTAGCGCAGCCCGCGCCGAATCGGGCGGGCCCGGGGGCATGTACACGTTGATGCGCCGGGTTTCGCCCAGCACCCGCGAGGCCAACGTAAACGTCTGGCCAATGGCGAGCGGGGTGGCCGGGGCCAGCTGCTGCTGCGCCGTTGCGGACAAGGCGCAGCCCAGAGCCACCAGCAACAGCAAAAGCGCCAGCTGGCCGCGGGCCGCGAAAGGGCAGGAGTGTTGCATGACGTGGGCAAAAAGCACGGTCTGGCAAAGCGGCCAGACCGTGGGAATTACATGGTGTACTTGCGGCCCTTGTTCTTCTCCTTGAGGTAAGCCATCAGCGGCTGGAAGTACTCGACCATGGCGCGGGCCGAGAGGTCCTCGCCGGTTTTCTCCTTCAGCACCGTGCGCCAGTCCTTGCTCGCACCGGGCCGCATAATGTCGGCCAGGAATGTGCCGACCTCCTTGCTTCCGTAGTAGTTGGTAGCGTGCGGGTCCTGCTTGAGGATATTTTTGGCAATGTGGTCGTGGAGCTGGAACAGGATGACGTAGCTCAGGGCGTAGTCGTAGTACTGGGCCGGGTCGTCGTTTATGTGGGTTTTGGTGGCCGGGTCGAGGTACTGCTCACCGCGGGCCGTGGGCGGCACAATGCCCTGATACTGCTTGGCCAGCTCCCACCAGCGGGCATTCAGCTGGTCGGCGGACAGGTTGTCGGCGTAGAAGCTGTTCTCCCACTCGCTCATCACGCCCGAGGCAAACGGAATAAACACCACCGACCCCAGCGCCTCTTTCAGCAACGACTGCATCTCGTCGGTTTTCACCTTGGGGTCAATCAGCCCCAGGCCGGCCAGAAACGGCTTTTGGCGAGCCGCCAGGCCCATCAGGCTGCCCATGGCCTCGTGGTAGGCGCGGTTGGCGCCGCCGCGCAGCAGCACCGGCACTTCGGGGTTGGTGTAGCTGAGGTAATAGTAAATGTGGCCCAGCTCGTGGTGCGTGGTTTCGTACCACTCGGTGTTGGGCTCCACGCTCATCAGGCTGCGCACGTCCTGCTCCAGGTTCATGTGCCAGGCCGAGGCGTGGTTGTTCTTCTTGTAATCAACCCCCTTGGGCAGCGGGTACAGGCTGGATTTCTCGTAGAACACCGGCGGCAGCGCCGGGAAACCCAGGCTTTGGTAAAAGCGCTCAGCCTGCTGCACCTGCCACTCGGCGCCTTTTTTGGCCAGCACCGGATCGAGGTCGAGGCCCTTCACGTCCACCATGCTGCTCCAGTCCTGGCCCCAGCGGTTGGGCAGCCACGAGGCCGGCAGGTAGTCGGGCACCTTCTTCACGCCGTATTGTTTGGCCAGTTCGTAGCGGGCGTAGGTGTGCAGCTCGCGGTAGAGCGGACGCAGCTCGTCGTTGAGCTGGCGTACCAGCGTCATCATCTCCTGCCGGTTCAGGCCGTAGTCGGAGGCCTGGTAGGTGAAGTAGTCGGGGTAGCCCAGGGCCTGCACCGTCTGGTTGCGCAGGTTGCGCAGGTTCAGCAGGCCGGGCTTCAGCGTCGGCCCTATTTCCTTGCTGGCCTCCCAAAGCTTTTGCCGCCGGGCGGGGTTCTTCTCCTTGCGCAGCAACTCATCGAGGTCGTTGGTGGTTACCGACTTGCCCTGGTATTTATAGTCGAAGCCGTAGAGCTTTTCGGTCTGTTGGGTTTCGGCCTTAATGCGGGTCTTCACCACGTCGGCAATTGTCTGGGGCGAATTGGCAGCGTTGTAAAGGGCCGCTTCGAGCTGCTTCACCTGCAAACCGGTTAGCTCGGCTTTGTGCTCCAGCAGCTGGCGCAGGCGGGTAATGTTTTCGGTAGAGCCGGTAAAAGCTGCCATCCGCTCGTTGGCGCGGGCCGTGGCCCCAGCGTTGGCTGTATCGCCGGGTACAATATGGATGTTGGAGCGCCACTCGGCCTCGGCCGAGGCGGTGTACAGGCGCTGGTATTCGCCCGAATAATAGTCGAGGTAAGTTTGGGCCAGCGCCGGCCAGTTGGGCGCGGCTGCCACGGCGGGCTGCTCGGCAGCAGGCGGCGCGATAACGACGGGCGCTTTGGCAGTGGGGGCGCAGGCGGTGAGCAGCGCGGCAGCAGTGAGAACAGGGAGGAAGGTTCTTTTCATCACCACAAATTAGCCCCATTCGAGTTAAGTCCGTCGAGCCGGGCTTATCCCTCCATAGGAGCAGCAGGAACTAATCCGTTGTAAAAAGCCTCGAAACTGGGTGCAATCAGCATTTCAACCGCGTCATCGGCATCAATCCACAGGACAGTAGGCTCTGTGCTGGTGCGGTAGTCGAGCGTGACCCACCAGTGGCCTTCGCCCCACAGGAGGACCTGCCGCTCGGGCAGGTCCCATTCCTCGGTCATGTAAGCCGTATCAAGGATGTTCAGGTTCGATTTCAGGCCCTCATCGGTTACGATGCCGAATAGCTCATGCATTCTCACGCGGTTCTCCCTCCAGGGAGCCTGAGGCATGGGGAAGTCGAAGGTGTTGGTCGAGCCGCCGTTCTGCAGCCGCAGTAGCGCTACCAACAGCGGCGGCAGTTGCACATCCAGCAGCTTTTCTGCGGTGCGTAGCATCTCGTCGGTCAGTGGTGGGTTTTTGGGGTTGTTGGTATCCCAAAAAGCGTGGAGGTCGATAGCCATAGTGTAGCTGTTAATTAAAGAATTAAACTGCTGCCTCCTGCCCTAAGTGGCAGTCCTTGTACTTTTTGCCGCTACCGCAGGGGCAGGGTGAGTTACGGCCGAATTTGCGGCGGCTCCTGAGCGTCTTCAGCCACTCGCGTGGGTCGGTGGCGCGGCGCAGGAAACGGCTTTTGGGGTTTTGGCGGAAGGCCAGCAGCAACAGGCCGTATAGCTCGGGGTGGTGCTCCTGCAGCTTCTCGGGCTTCTCGAAGAAGTACTCCGTCACGACGGCAAAAAACTCGGCCTCGTTGGTGCCCGCGTAGTTGTTGATTTCGGAGTTGCCGGCCCGGATGGCCTCGATTTCGCGCTGCATCACGGCCTCCCACTCGGGGCGCAGGGCGGCGGGCAGGGTCAGGCCGGGCACTCCGTCAATCACGCCGTCGGCCTCATCAAGCAAGTGAGCAAACTCATGGATACCCACGTTCTGGCGGTCGAGCGAATCCTGGAAGCCGCGCTCCAGGGAGGTTTTCGACAGGCGCATGTAGTGGGAAGTCTGGAAGCCCTGCACGCTGCCGAGCAGGGTGCCTTCGAGGCCCACGTACTCCTTATTGGGGTCGCGCTGCAGCGTCCAGGCGTCGGGCACTACCAGCACCTCGCTCAGGTTGCCATATTCCCAATCGGGAAAGCCAAACACCGGAATAATGGCCGAGGCGGCCACCAGCAGCCGGGTGGCATCGTCCAGCTCGGTCTGCACGCCCGTTACGCGGGTCTGGGCCAGAAACAGCTGCACGCGCTTCTCGAAGCGTACTCTGTCGATTTCGGTGAGCGACAAGTAGAAGGCCACCCGCTCGCTAAGCACCTGCCGCCAGGCCGCCGGGAACTCTTTGGCCAGGGCCACCTTTTTCAGGCGCGCGTCCTGGGTGAGGTAACGGTAGAAAAAGAAGCCCACCAGGGCCATCAGCGCAAAAAAGAACAGATAAGGCATGAGGCGCTAAACGGCCGGCGGCCCACCAGGGTTGGGCGCTATACGGCTTCGGGCTACTTACACCTCCACGGCCAGGTGTTCGCGCACACGCTCCCGCAGCAAATCCACCAGCAGTGGGTCCATAAACTGAAATTTATCAGCAATGCGCAGGTTGATGACCCTTTTGCCCGCCAGCTCGGGGCCAAACTTCTGCCGCAGGATGTCGGCGTGGCGGCGCTCCATTACCAGCACTACATCGGCCCAACCCAAATGCCCAGCTGTTACGCGCACTCTGGCCCCCGGCTCGGTGCCGGCCGAGCGGGCCTGGCAGTTCGGGTGCTGCTCAAGCATCCCTTCGGCCGTGAGGCTGCGCCAGCGGTTCTGGCTACAGATAAATAGGAGCTTCACACGGTCAGTAGTTTAATGCTCAGGCAGAAGCAACGGCCGCCGGGCGGTGACCCTTGAGGCCGTACCACATGATGTAGGCGTAGCAGAGCACCGGCAGAATGAAAGCCCAGCGGAGGCCGCTGCTGTCGGCTACCAGGCCGAACAATAGCGGGATAATGGCGCCGCCCACGATGCCCACATTGAGCAGACCCGACGCTTCCTCGGTATTGCGGCCCAGGTCGCGCACGGCCAGCGTGAAGATGGTGGCGAACATGATGGAGTTCATCAGGCCCACGGCCAGCAGGCTCCACATGGCCAGTGCCCCGGTGCTGCTCACCGACAGCAGCACCAGCAGCACTGCGCCCAGCGCATTGAATGCCAGCAGGCGGCCCGGGTTGAACTTGTTGAGCAGATAGGCGCCCATAAAGCGGCCCACCATCGCCCCGCCCCAGTACCAGGCTACTTTGTCGCCGGCAATTTTGGGCGAGAGGCTCATCACGTCGGGCAGGTGCAGGTAGTTGACGATGTGCGAGCCGATGGCCACCTCACCGCCCACGTAGGCGAAAATAGCCAGCACCCCGAACACCAGGTGGCGGTAGTGGTAAGCGCGGCGGGTCAAATCCTCGTTCTCCGACTGCGCGTGCGTGATTTTGGGCAGCTTGAGCATCGCCAGCAGCAGGCTGATAAGCACCAGCACGCCACCGATGGCCAGGTAGGGCGTCTGTACGGCCTTTACGTCGATGGCCGCGGCCGAGGCGGCGGTGTCGAGGTCGGGCAGGTTGTTGAGGATGAGGGCCGAACCCAGCAGCGGCGCCACCGTGGTGCCCAGCGAGTTGAAGGCCTGCGTGAGCGTAAGCCGCGCCGGCGCCGACTGCGCCGGGCCCAGAATGGCTACATACGGGTTGCCCGCCACCTGTAGCAGCACCACACCGGTAGCCAGCACGAACAGTGCCCCCAGAAACAGTCCGTAGCTGCGGCTGTCGGCGGCCGGATAGAACAGGAAGGCCCCGAGTGCGGCAATCAGAAAGCCCGTCAGCATGCCGCCCTTGTAGCCCACGCGCTGCACCAGCCGGCCCGCCGGAATGCCCATCACGAAGTAAGCCCCGAAAAAGCACAGGTTAATCAGGTTGGCCTGGGTGTAGGTGAGGTTGAAGATGGCCTTCAGATAGGGAATCAGGATGTCGTTCAAACAGGTGATAAAGCCCATCATGAAAAACAGGACCGTCAGCGAAGCCAGGGCGGGCGTGTAATTAGGCCTTTCGGCTCCGGGCGCGGTTTCAGCACTAAAGGAACGCGGGACGGATGATATGGGAGCAGCCATAGCGGCAAGGATGGGAAATGGTGGGCAACTAAGGAACGGAATCAAGCACATGGCTCCGCTTAGCAAAGTAGCGGATTTCGGTCGAATACCAACTGCAGATGCTTATCCAGCACCTTGCGGTTACCTAACTGGCAAAAGCAGCACCATCCGGCCGGCCGGCCCCGGCCTAGTGCCCCCAAAACGGGTTCGCCCGCGCAGCAGCCAAGTTGGCTGTTGCGCGGGCGAATTATATCGAAAATCCGGTCTTTGGGGCTAGGCCACTATCGACACGCGGACCTTGCGGCCTTTTACCTTGGTGCCGGCCAGGCGCTCGGCTACCAGCTGAGCCTGCTCGCGGGGTACGGCCACGTAGCTGTAATAATCGAACACCTCAATGTGGCCCACTTGCTCGCGGGCTACACCGCCCACGTTCACGAAGGCGCCTACCAGGTCGTGGGCGCTTACTTTGTCCTTTTTGCCGGCCGATACGTGCAGCGTTACGTTTTCGGGGCGTGGAGCTTTGGGGGCGGCGGGTGGCAGCTTGGGCGCGTGCAGGGGCGTCCATTTGATGCCCTCGGCTATGGGCCACTTGCTCACGTGGGCGCGCTCTTTCTCGGTAGCCAGCAGGTGGGCCGTACCAGCGGCACCGGCGCGGGCCGTGCGGCCGGCCCGGTGCTGGAAGCCGTCGGCCTTGTCGGGGGCGTCGTACTGCACCACCGTGTCGAGCTGGGTTACGTCGATGCCGCGGGCGGCTACGTCGGTGGCTACCAGCACCTGGCTGGAGCCGTTACGGAGTTTGAGCAAGGCCTTGTCGCGCTCGGGCTGGGGCATTTTGCCGTGTAGCACCTCAGCCGCCACGCCGCGGCCCACCAGAAAGCGGGTCAGCTCCATGCACCGGTCGCGGGTGTTGCAGAAAATGAGGGCGCGGCCGGTTTCGGGCAGGTTCAACAGGTGCAGCAGCGCGGCGGGCTTCTGCTCGATGGCACCGAAGTGGCCGAGCAGCGTCAGGTTTTCGGGTAGCTCGTCGGTATCCTGGCCGGCATTTACTACCCGCGGCCGGGTCAGGTTCTTCCGAATCAGGTCCAGCACCTTATCCGACATCGTGGCCGAGAACAGTAGGGTCTGGCGGCGGCGGGGCAGGCGCTTGATAATCTCCACCAACTCGTCCTGAAAGCCCAGCTCCAGCAGCTTGTCAGCCTCGTCAAGAATGAGGGTTTTGAGCTGGTTAGGGATGATGGTGCGCCGCTCGAAGTGGTCGAGCAGGCGGCCGGGCGTGGCCACCACAATGTGCGGAGCCTGGGTGAGCGAGGCCGTTTCTTCGCGGAACGCGTGGCCGCCGTAGAAGGCGGCCACGCGCAGGTTGGGCAGGTACTTGCCCAGCTTTTTGAGGGCGTCGCGTACCTGCAGGGCCAGCTCGCGGGCCGGCACCAGCACAATCACCTGCACGGCATCCTGCTTCAAATCGAGCAGCTGCAGCACCGACAGGCCGTAGGCGGCGGTTTTGCCCGAGCCGGTGGGCGCCTGCCCGGCCACATCCTGCCCGGCCAGCGCCATGGGCACTACTTGCTCCTGCACGGGCGTGGGCGTCTGGAACTGGAGCTCTTCCAGGGCTTGCAGCAGCTCGGGGGCCAGGCCCAGGTCGGCGAAGGTAGCGGCGGCGGCAGGCGAGGTGGCGGGGGTAGTCGGTTCGGTCGGGGTCATGGTCAGGGGTTCAGCCTGCAAAGGTAGGGCTTTGCGAGAGGGGAGAGAAGGAACGTCATTCTGAGCGAAGCCGAAGAATCTCTACCGCTTCGTTGCAGTCGGGGGAAGTTAGTCAGAGGTAGAGATTCTTCGGCTTCGCTCAGAATGACGTTCTTCCACTAACTACCAACCTCCTCTTCCTCCACCACATCGACCAGCTTGTAGCGCACGGCCGATTTTTTGGGGCGGATATCGAGGCCGGCGTGGTGGGCGTAGGCTTTGGTAAAGCAGGCGCCGAAGTAGAAAATCATGGCCGAATAGAACACGAACAGCAGCACCAGCACGATGCTGGAGGCCGGCCCGTAGATGGGGCCCAAGTTGCGCGGCACCAGCAGCAGCCCCAGCACACTTTCGCCCAGGCTGATGAGGCCGCCCGTGAGCAGTGCCCCGCGCCAGACGGCCTTGCGCGGTATTTTAGCCGAGCTCAGGTTGCGGAAGGTAACGGCGCACCAGCCCACCAGAATCAGCAGCGAAAACAGCCGGTTAACCACCTCCAGCACCACATTACCGAATGTGGCGTTGAAGTAGTCGGCATAGCTGGCCACGAAGCCCAGAGCGGCATCCAAGAGAAAGGCCAGCATGGAGAGCAGGCCCGTGGCTAGCAGCAGCCCCAGCGAGCGGGCCCGTTCCTTGAGCACGGTGCGCAGCTGGCCGGTGCGGCGGCGCACCCGCACCTGCCATACTTGGTTAAGGGAGTGCTGAATAACGCCGAACAGGGTGGTGGCAATGAACACCAGAAAGGCAAAGCCCAACCACGTAACCAGCCGGCTGCGCTCCACATCGGTCACGTTGCGCAAAATCTGCTCGACGAGCCCGGCCGCCGAGGCCCCCAGCAGGTGCGAGAGTTTAGTGAGCAGCAGCACCCGCACCTGCGAAGCCGAGTACAGGTACCCCAATCCCTGAATAAGAATGATGACGATGGGCGGCAGGGCGAACGTGGCGAAGAAGGCCGTGGCCGCACCGAGCCGCAGCGGGTCGTGGTTGCTGAACTCGCGGGCAGCCTGGCGCAGCAGCAGCCAAAATACTACGAACTGACGGCGGGCTGTGGGCCGCAGGTGTACTTTTGTCATGGAAGGCTCTGGGGCCAAAAGCAGTCTGGCCAGCGAAGGGTGCAGCGCGAAGATACGTGCTGCCCAGCCTATGCATGGCGAATTTGATAGGCCCCGGGTAAGTTGTGCGCCTATCTTTGCGAGCCGGTCGCGCGTACTCAGCGCAGCTGTAAGTGCTGGTAGCACTTGCAGCTGGCGCTGAGTACGCGCGACTACTGTCTGTTTTATTTCGTTCTGAAGCTGCTGTTTTGCCTGATACTCCTGCCCCCGCCGCCGCCGCACCACCCCGTAGCTGGTGGCAGCGCCGGCTTACCGACGCCTTGCTGGGGCTGCTGCGCCAAGGCCTCACGCCGCACCAGCTGGCCCTCACGGTGGTGCTGGGTTCAGCCTGCGGGGTTATCCCGGTGCTGGGTCTGACGACGCTTACGGCCACTCTCGCGGCGTTGCGCCTGCGCCTGAATGTGGCTGCAACCCTGCTCATCGCCCATCTCTGGAGCCCGGTGCAGCTGCTGCTCATCATCCCGCTGCTGCGGCAGGGTGCGCTGCTTTGGGGCGACCAAGCACCCGAACTTACGCTTGACAAGCTGCGCTACCTGCTGGCCAACGACTGGCTGGCGGCGCTCCACCTGCTCTGGCAGGCCATGCTGGGCGCGCTGCTGCTCTGGGCCGGTGCATTTCTGGTGCTGGGACCGGTCGTGTATTTCGTACTGCGCCCGCTGCTGGTCCGGGCTATGCGTAACAGAAATTAAGGGCCGACCGGAGTAGAAGAATCAGGCCTGAACAATGAAACCTGACGTCCTGAGTGATTCCGGGTACTTTATAAATGGCTAACCCAAGTTGCGGAGGACGACGTAGGGGCGGGGCTTGCCCCCGCCCGCCGTTAGCACGGGCATTACGGGGCCTCAAAACAACTATTCAACGTATCCTTCTGGCGGCGGGCGGGGGCAAGCCCCGCCGCTACAGCGTCCTCCGCAACTTGGGTTGGCTACAATAGAAAAGAACGCCACTCCACTCGGAATGACGTTCTTTTCTAAGCCCTAAGCCCTAAGCCCTAAGCCCTAAGCCCTAAGCCCTAAGCCCGGGCGTACACCGGCTCGGTGGTGAGCAGGTACTGAATCAGCGGCTCCTCGGAAGTAGGGTCAATCAGCATCAGATCCACGAACTGAGCTTCGGCAATGTTGCCCTTGATGATGGGCCCTAGATCCTGCATGAAGGCCGGGTCGGTTTCCTCAGTGTCGAAGGCCACAAGCAAGCGCGACTGTTCGGGGGCGTTCTGCATACGCATTTCGGCCAGGTACACGTTGCGAATGGCTGGCTGGGTAGCGCTGTACTCGCGCAGGCCGTCGAGCAGGGCCGTGGGCTCGGGATCGGGCTGATGCAGGGTTACCTGCACATCCTGCGGCGGGCCTTGCTCGAAAAGCTGGCCGGCCATCAGGGCCTTTATTTCGTCGGCTGGCATCAGTTTGCCCACCGCCGAGAAGGGGTTGATGGCGCAGTCAGCATCCTGAACCATGCTAAAGAAATCGTGCCCGCGCAGGCGCATGTAGGTAACGCTACCCTCGGGTACGGCCCCATTATCGAAAATGCGCTCCACGGACGTGAAGATGGCAATTTTGCCGTCGTGCAGGGCCTGCAGCTGAATTTCCATGCCCTCGGAGGGCGTGATTTCGCCGGGCTCCTGGTCTTCCCGGGCGGCCAGTACTACCGTCAGCTCTTCGCCCAGCAGGGCCTGATAGAAAGGCGGCCGGAACTGCGGGTCGTAGGAGGCCTGCATCAGCAGCTGCTCCAGAATATTGGTGGGCTCGAAAGCGGCCTGCGCCTCCATCTGGTCTTCGGCCGGGCCGCCCATCATGCCGGGCATGGCAATGGGCGGGGCCGGCGGAATCATCGGCATGGGGGCCGGGGCCTGCGGGGCAGGCATCTGGTAGTTAGAGCCTTTGTAGCGCGGGCCGGCCGGCTCGGCCGGGGCCGCTGGCTGGGCCGGGCTGGTGTCGGCAGCCGGGGCCGGAGCAGGAGTAGCGGGGGCCGAAGCAGTGTCTTCGGTCTTCTTCTTTAGAAAGTTAAACAGGGCCATATTCAAGCAAAGAAATGAAGCTGCAAGCTAAGCAGGTTTGGGGGAAGATGCACGACCAAAACCGGCCGGCAGCCAAACCGCTGCTCTAAAAACAACTGCCTGGCTTAACCGACAGTTCCCGGCCAGTGGCGCAAAAAATCCTGCCGAAAGGCGGCACCCAACGGCAGCATCTGGCCGTTGCGCAGCGTCAGCTGGTTGCCCGCCAGGCGCTCCACCTGCGGCAGCGGCACCACGTACGACTTGTGTACTCGCAGGAAGGCCGGGGCGGGCAGCTGCTCGGCCAGCAGCCGGCGCAGCGTATCGGTAACCACCAGCCGGCCGGCGGCGGTGTGCACCTTCACGTAGTTGCCGTAGGCTTCGAGCCACAGAATATCGGCCAGTGGTACGCGGTGGGTGCTGGCCCCGTCGCGCAGCAGCAGCGCGGCCGGTGCGGCGACAACTGCCGCGGGTGGCGGCGGGTTTGCGGGTACTAAGGCCGGAGTGGCCCCAGCTCCGGGCAAGCGCCCCACCGCCTTCAGAAACCGCGGAAACGGCACAGGCTTGAGCAGGTAATCGACTACGCCAAACTCGTAGCCTTCGAGGGCAAACTCGGCGTGGGCGGTGGTGAGGATAATGTGGGGCGGGTGGGGCAGGGCCGCCAATAGCTCCAGGCCGCTCATTTCGGGCATTTGAATGTCGAGCAGCACCACATCGACGGCCTGATTATGCAGAAACGACAGCGCCTCGGCGGCCGTGTAGCAGTGGCCGGCTACCCGCAGGTGGGCCACGCGCTCCACGTAAGTGCGCAGCACGTCGTGGGCCAACGGCTCGTCGTCCACAATCAGCACGGTCAGGGGCGCGGTAGTCATAGGGCTAGCGTAAGTTGGGTGAGGAACTGGTCGGGCGTGGTGGGGTCGGGCCCCGCCAGTAATTTATGGCGGTTGGGGTAGAGCAACGCGAGGCGCTGGCGGGTGTTGACGAGGCCTGTGCCGGTGCCGCCCTGCTGGTCAGTGGGCGGGGGCAGGGCGTTGCGCAGCGTCAGGGCCAGCCGCCGCTCCTGCACCGTTAGCTCCAGCGTCACAAAGCTGCCCACGGCCCGGCGGGTGCCATAGGTAAAGGCGTTTTCAACCAACGCCAGAAACAGCAGCGGCGGCACTGTGAGGCCGGCTACGTCCTCTTCGGAAGGCATTATGAGGGTAACCGGGCAGCGGGCCCCGAGCCGCAGCTCCTGGAGGCGGGCGTAGTCGCGCAGGTAGTCCAGCTCGTCGGAAAGTGGCACTTGAGCGTGCTTGGTGCTTTCGAGCTGGTAGCGCATCAGCCCGGCTAGGGCCAGCAGCATGTCGGGCGTTTGGGGGCTGTTGGTCAGGCTCAGGGCGTAGAGGCTGTTGAGCGTGTTGAACAGGAAGTGCGGATTCACCTGGGCTTCCAGCAGCCGCAACTGTTGCTCGCGGGTTAAGAGCTGCGCTTGCAGCCGCTGCTGGCGCTGCACCACCGTGCGCCACGTCAGTAGTAGCCCCAAGGCCACCAATATCATAAACAGGCTATTGGACCCCGGCTGCAGTGCATTGTGGGCGTAAATTTCGGGCCAGATAAGCTGCCCGGCCCCGTGCAGCAGCAGCACCCATGCCAGCAGCGCCAGCGCGTAGCGCCCGTAGCGCCCCCGATCAAACAGCCAGGGTACCAACCCCAGGTTGTTACCATAAATGGCCGCCGCGGTTAGCGCCAGAGCAGGAAATAACGAGTGCTGGGCCTTCAGCTGCATATTTGACGGCAGCTTCGAGGTTGCCAGCCACAGCAGCAGCCCCAACCCGCCCCACACCAGTGCATCGCGCAACAACAGCAGCCAGGTTTTCATGGGCAAGGTAGTGAGGGGGTGGGAGTGAAGGCCGGCTAAGCAAGTGGTTTTCCTGATCAGAAATCCACTCTCAGCGGCCCCGACGAAGGTACGGCCCCATCCGGCGGACTGCAATGCTACCGGATGAACGCGGTTCATCCGCCCGGCGGAGGTGTTTATCCGGTTGGGCTGTTGGGTCGTCCTGAAGAGTTTCGGCGCTTGATTGCCCACTGCACCTTTGTCTCAGTTCCATGGCCACCGGCTTTGCTGAAGGTTCGCTGGTCTACTTTTCAGAACATCAAATTCATCCTTTTACTTTTTGCCTTAGCCGTCATGAAAACGCCCTACTTTCTACTCGCCGCCTGCCTGCTTGGTGCCACCGCGGCCCAGGCCCAAAACAGCCCCGCCCCCGCCGGTATCTGGGAGGGCAGCCTCGACGTTTCGGGCCGCGCCCTGCGCACCGTGTTCGAGCTGAAAGGCCCCGCTGCCGCGCTTACCGGAACGCTGGCCGTGCCCCAGCAGGGCCTCACGGGGATGCTCTTGAGTAGTGCCATTATCCGCCACGACAGCCTGCTGCTGGACGCCGATAAAATCGGGGGCAAGTTTGCCGGCCGCTTTGCCGCCGACGGGCAGCGGGTAACCGGCATCTGGAGCCAGGGTGGCGCGCAATTGCCCTTGACGCTGGTGCGCAGCAGTGCCGAAGCGCAGGCCGCCGCCGCCCCGGCCCGGCCCCAGGAGCCCAAAGGCCCGCTGCCCTACCGCGCCCTCGACCTCACGTTTCCCAATGCTAAGGGTGGTTTCAACCTGGCCGGCACGCTCACGCTGCCCCAGGGCAAAGGCCCGTTTCCGGCCGTGGTGCTGGTATCGGGCTCGGGCCCCGAAGACCGCGACGAAGCCGTGTTTGGCCACAAGCCGTTTCTGGTGCTGGCCGATTACCTAACCCGTCGGGGCTTTGCGGTGCTGCGCTACGACGACCGGGGCACGGCCAAATCGGGCGGCACCTTCGCTGGGGCCCTCACCACCGATTTCACGGCCGATGTCCAGGCGGCGCTGGCCTACCTGCGCACCCGCCCCGATATCAAATCCCGCCAAGTGGGCCTGATTGGGCACAGTGAAGGCGGCCTCATTGCCTGGCAGTCCGCGGCCCAGCCCCAGGGCCCCGATTTTGTGGTGAGTCTGGCCGGCCCCGGCCTGCCCGGCGACGCCATTCTGCTGCGCCAGCAAGTTGACCTGGCCCGTGCCGCCGGCGTCGATTCGGCTGCTATTGGGGCCAACCGGCGCCTGCACACCGCCCTGTTTGCCGCGCTGCACCGCCTGCCCGCTACTGCCACTACGGCCGAGGCCACGCAGCAACTGGCCGTCGTTATGCAGCAGCAGGTGCCTAGCCTCAGTGCCGAGCAAGCGCAAAAACAGACCGGCCGACTTACCGCGCCCTGGCTGCGCAGCTTCCTGCTCACCGACCCGGCCACGTATCTAACCAAGGTGAAGTGCCCCGTACTGGCTATCAATGGCACCACCGATTTGCAGGTAGCTGCCGACGAAAACCTGCCTGCCATCGAGCGGGGCCTCAAAGCCGCCCGCAATTCCAACGTCACGGTGCGCGCCCTGCCCGGCCTCAACCACCTCTTCCAAACCGATGCGGCCGGCACCAGTCACTACGCCGAAATCGAGGAAACATTTGCTCCATCTGCCCTCAAAGTTGTAGGCGACTGGCTGGCGAAGCAGACGAAATAAGAACCAAAAAAGAACGTCATTCTGAGCAACGCGAAGAATCTCGCGTGCATTCGTTGAAACGGTTATCGTTCGACGAATGCACGCGAGATTCTTCGCGTTGCTCAGAATGACGTTCTTCTCTAATCTCTAATCACCGCTACTGCCCATCCGAGCCGTTGCAGCGGCCGAGGAGCTCCGAGGTTTCGCGCATGGTGTAGGGCTGGTTGTTGTTGCCCCAGTTGGTTTGCACGAAGTTGAGCAGGTTGGTGATTTGTGAGTCGGTCAGGTCTTCGTGGCCGGGCATTATCTGGTTGTAGTGGATGCCATTGACTACAATATCGCCCTGCATGCCCTTGCGGATGAGGCAGGGCAACTCGGCGCGGTGCTGGGCCACGTAGTCGGCGGCGGCCACGGGCGGGATGAGGCGCTCCAGGCCCTGGCCCTGGTCGCCGTGGCAACTGCTGCAGTGGGCGGCGTAGAGCTGGGCGCCTTCGTTCTGGCGTTCGGTAAAGCAGCTTTCCAGCGAGAAGGCAAGTGTCAGGAGCAGACTGCCGGCCCCCAGCAGCCGTAGCGGGCGGCTCCTCATTTGGCTGCCACGGGCTGCGGCGCCTCGGCTTCCTC
Organism: Hymenobacter lapidiphilus; assembly: GCF_003417065.2. Classification (GTDB taxonomy): domain Bacteria; phylum Bacteroidota; class Bacteroidia; order Cytophagales; family Hymenobacteraceae; genus Hymenobacter. Next base: position 120,814 of record NZ_QVLT01000004.1, read on the forward strand.
CTTCAGCAGTACCGGAATGTCCTTAATGAGCTGGTCGACCTGCGCGGCCACCATCCCGTCGTACACGCCCCGCACCCGGCGCCGCGAATCGACGAGGGCGAAGGTGCCGCTGTGGGCGTAGCCGCCGGGTACAGTCGCGTCCACCTGCGCGCCGGTCATGTAGGCCTTGGCCAGCGCGAAAATGGAGTCGCGGGGGGCCGTGGCGAAGTGCCAGCGCGAGGCGTCGTTGATGCCCAGCCGCTCGGCGTAGTCGCGCAGCACCGGAATCGAGTCGTGGGCCGGGTCGATGGTGTGGCTCAGAAACAGCACGTTGGGGTTGGGTTCGAAGGCCTTGTACACGCGCAGCAGCTCGCTCTGCATTTTGGGGCAGATGCTGGGGCAAGTCGCAAAGAAGAAATCGGTGACGTACACCTTGCCCGCAAAAGTCTGGTTGGTGATTACCTGCCGGTCCTGGTTGGTGAGGCGGAAGGCCGGAATGGGGTCGGGCAGCGTGTCGGCGGCCGAGGTGGGCTCGGCAGACTTAAAGCCCAGCACCGGCAGGCGCTCAACTGGGTTTTCGGGGGCCGATGAGCAGCCGCCGAGCGAAAGGCTCAGGGCGGCCCCGGCAGCGGCCAGCAGCAGGCCGGCACGACGAAGCGGATAGGTCATTATATAAAACAGCTTATTGAGTAACAGAGGACGAAGGTGCCGCCGCGGGCGCGGTGCCCAGCAACTGGCGGGCGGTGGCCTGACTGCTATCAAACAAACGGCCCACCGAATCGATGCGTTCCTGCTGCATAGAATAGTAAACCAGCCGGCGGGCGTCGACCACGGTGTCGGCCGGGCGGCGGTAGCGGTGCATCCAGTCCATCATCCCGTTTTCGGCGCCCACGAGGGCCCTGCGGGCCTGGCCGATAGCCACGGTGTCGGCGGCCGGCGCTTTGGCCAGCTGCTGGCGCAGCTCGTAGAGCTGGTCCATTTGGGCCATCAGCGAATCGTGGCGGGCCAGTACGGTCTTTTCGGCCGTGGCCACCTGTTGCTCCGCGCTGGGCTGGCTCTGGCAGGCCGCCAGCAAGCAGAGCAGGCCGGCAAAATATAGCATTTTCATGCCCGCAAAGGTAAGCAGGGAAGATGAGGGTGCCGTGAAACAACGCCCGCTCACCTATTCACCACTGCACCGATTCGCCCCAGTGCCAGAGGGCGGCACCCAGCGTCCAGGCGGCCCACACGAACAGGCCCCCAATGGCCAGCAAAACCAGCAATAGCACCAGCAACAGGCCCTTGCCCGAGCCCTGGTACTTACCCTCGGCGTAGTGCGCCCGCAGCAGCGCCACGTTGCGGTTGTTGGCTTTATAGGCGAAGTCGAAAATGTTGCTCAAAAACACCGTTTAAATCCATTTAAGCTGTATTTATTATGGTTCTAGTATCTGTGTATTACTTTATGATAGCAAAAATTATACAGTTGATGTAAAACTGTATACAATCTCTGTGTGAGTTTATACAGAGTCAAATCTCATATCATTTGTACTCTACCTTGTTGGCTTACGAAGGTGATTATGCACCAATTGGAGCAACATGAAACATTATTGCAGCCAGAATATGCAACCAAATGTGCTGGCTGATCTTATAGGTTCATTTGCTGCACACGCATCATAAGATAGGTTTTGAAGCAACTTTATCCGTAGCATATCCCACCTTGACACTGTTTCTACCACTGCCACTACAGCACGTCTTGTGGCTCGTCAGACTCTGCAGAAGACGCAAGGCTTGCTCTGATGAGTGCTTTGAACTTAGCCTTGAGCAAAGCTTTTCGCTCTTCTGCCTCACTGTTGCTATTAGGCAACTGCTGCTCTGCAGGAGGTGCTACGCGTACCCATTCTTGGTAATCACATCCATATAGGTAATTAGAGCATCCATAAAATGCCCATGGTTTACCGTTTTTGGTACCAGTGCGTAGCAACGCATCTGCCGTGACACAATGAGGACATTTCTTTCGTTTAGGATCATCATCGTGCGCTTCCAACTCAGTGATAAACTGAGATTTGAAAGCAGGATTGGTTACAAGGATTACCTGCTCCTTAGCTCGTGTGAGCGCCACATAGAAGAGTCGCCGTTCTTCGCCGTTGTGGAACTGTTCTGCTTCGCTTAGTAATAGGCTTAGTACAGGGTCATCTGACATCTCGGAAGGGAACCCGAACTTACCTGAACTGCAGTTGAGTAGAATGACAATATCAGCTTCGAGCCCCTTTGCCTTATGGACTGTGAGAAATGGAATGTGCAGGGTAAGGGCTTCACCAAGCTCATTCGAATACGTGTAATGGATTGTGCTAGATGAATCAATGCTGAATGTTCGGTCGTTGTTTCTAATCCGTTTCAGGTCAAAAGAGTACCTGCCCAAGACTATAATTTCTTTCTGAGCAATTCCCGGAACCTCAGATATTAGCTGATCCAGCAACTGTTTAACAGTATCTGTATCATCTTGCTCCTGAGAGGTATTGTACACGATACGGTAATTCGTCTGGTTACCGATGCTACCGCTCTTCAATGATTTTCGCACTTGATTTGGATTCTTCGTGATAAACTCACTAGAAACACCGATCAAGGGCTCATGGAAGCGATAGGTTGTTTCTATCTTAGAATGCAGACTGTATCCAAAGTACTTGTTGAAGTTTTGAAACAAGGACATATCGCTGCCCGCAAAACGGTAGATAGATTGCCAGTCGTCTCCTACGCAGAATAGCTTACACTGCGGGTTTTGCTCTCGTAAAGCCCGTATTAGATGATACCTACCTTGGGAGATATCTTGAAACTCATCAATGATGATGTAGTCAAACCTCTCTCGATAAGCTCCTGAGCTAATGTATGAGGTTGCTTTGGTGATAAGGTCGCTGAAATCAAGCTCTTGACGTAATGCTAGTTCCTGTTCATAGCGCTCGTAGATCGGCGTTATTAGGTCAAGGAAATGCAGATTACGCTGCTTCTGGTGCTCATTGACTATTGAGTCATTTTGCCTCCGAACATCCTTGATGGAGTAGTTATTCGACTTCATCAGAACGATGAAGGTTTGCAGCAATGTGCTGAAGCTGTCAACTTCATCTGCTGCGGCATTGGCAATGATTTCCCAGATTTCTTGTGGGGATTTCGGCTGCAACACGATGCTGTGCTGCAATAGGTTCTCTGCTAGGTTTTTAAACAGGGTGTTCTCCTGCATCTCGTAACTATACGATTCCAAAAGGGTAGTGCCATACACGTTGCTGGTCTGACGAGCCCACGCCATTTTCCCTTGGTACTTAGCGCTTGCCTGCTCCCGCGTTTCACCATTCTTTGCAAAAAAGGACGGCACATTACCATCATGATCGACTCCGAAGTGCTCTAAGTAAAGCTTCTTGTCTCCTTGTGTTATGGTAAAGTCCGGTTTCCATTGCCCGTAAAGAGGCGAGGATGTGGGATGCTCGTATGGAAATTCATACTGATACTCGACCCCGTTGAAGAGAAGAAAATTGGCAATCTGGCATTCTTCTACACTTTTGACTACTTCCTGTTTGTAGGTTTTCTTCCCTTTCACCCAATGCTCCACGCTTTTGTAGGATCGAATATTATTATCCTTCAAGTGCTGAAAGTAGGCTCCTTGGTTCTGAAATTCCTCTGAAGACTTGACGGGTTTCAGATGATGGATGAAGTAGGTAGTTACTTTCTCAGCATATGCACGATCCTGCATAAGCTTCTTAAACGTAGCGCTGATGAAAGCACGAAATTGGCTTTCATCATACAGAGAAGGCTGTTTTTGCTCCACAGCGCAGATAACATCCTTGCCGAATTTGTGAAAGGTTCGCGGCTGCATCCCTTTGATACCAATGCGGTCAGCGAGTGTGGTGGCTGATTTACTGGTAAACGAGATGAGCAAGATGTTGCTTGGATCGGTGCGGTATCGGTCAAGTACGTACTTGACCTTGCCAATGATTGTCGTGGTTTTACCAGAGCCTGCACCGGCAACAATCAAGCTGTTGTCCTCATTGCTGATGATGGCAGTGCGTTGCTGCAAATCAAGGCTTCTGCCTTCTATATGGCTAAAGATGTTATCGTATCGCTGCAGTTCTTGCGGGATAAAATCCTTGTTGTAAGCTTGCCGGATCTCATCTCCCCGGTTATAATGGTCGAGGAAGGCTTGGATTGTGGCTTTCTCCAATGATGATAAATTAGTAGCCTCGTAAGCTAGCCCCTTGACTGCTTCAAAGGCAGCACTATACTGGTCCTTCCAGATTCTGAGTTTATAATTCTCAAAATAGCCCCATGAATAGGAAGTGAACGACTTGAAGGCGGACTCTGCCTCTACAAGCGTTATTAGCAAGATTCTGAGCTTCGTCGTTAGGGCATTGCGCCTGCTGGTTTCGGAAATCTGCAGATAGATTAGATAGACGACAAGCACCATGCAGATGCCCAATCCTAGATACGCCATGAAAAATGTTTGTGCCGAAAACTTACTTTAGGTCGGCGAGCGGAAAGGTCAGGTGAGTGGCTGAGCGGCTTCGGTCGAAGCCGTGATAGTAGCAGTGTTAGCTTGGTTAGGCATTCTTAAGCACGAAACGAGCTTTTTCTAGTGCCTGCTCATAATGGGCAGCAACAGCTTGCTCATCCGTATACTCATAACTCTTAGCGGCATAGATCTGAATGACGTTACGATTCCAATAGCAGCGGTACTCACCTAGTATTCTGTTAAATGTGGCTTCTAGTTGACTTTTTACCCGTTGATAGTCATGACTATTCCCAAATTCTAGCCGAATTGAGCCTTCGTAACGAAACGTGACGCCTAACCTTGGGAAGCCTTCCGCCATGATTGTCGTTCTCATCCCTGCCCCAAATAATTGAGGGCTGCTTTCTGTTTGGAACTGGATGGCAGAATAAGCCGGATTTTGCGAAAGAAGCTCATGCAGCTTCCGCACCTTCAGATTATGATCAAATGACTTGCTTGGAGCAAGGGCAACACTTACACTAGGTTGTGGCACCGCAACAGGTTGTTTGGCTAAGCTATCTGTTGTTCTTGTGCTTGCTCGGGCTGCTGCTATAATAGAACGCGCTTCCGCAAGTGCGTCAGCAAAGCATTCTTTATCATCACGTTGAGTCAGTACAATGCTCATCTCTCTGTTGTTCTTCTCAGAGAACTCATAAAGATTCATTGAGCTAACGATAAGTGTAGATTCATTATGATAACATTTTGCGTGCAGGTTTTCGAGGTAGAGTAGTTCTAGGTTATGTAACATATCAAGCTGCTGTCGTTCTCGTGGACGTAGCTCAGATTTTCCATATACCAACTTGATTTTCACTCCCAATTCGTTCGCCTCCGCTAATCGCTCTGATAGGATGCGGCTCAATTTCAAGTAGGGAGTTATGAGCACCAGATCAGATTTTGCCTTGATAATGATGTTCTCAATGAGGTGAGAAGTACCTGAAGTGGTAAGGAACTGTGGCATGTCAGAGTAAGGAGATGTAGCCAAAGCTAGCTAGAACAAGGTGATATGTATAAACTGTAATAATCATATATCTATGAGAGGAGGAAAGGGACTTAAGGTTGTCAAGTATCGTTACTGATAGCGGTGGTTTCAATAATGTATGTTTTTCGCATAGTAACACAAAATCAATGGATAGGACAAAGATTTGTAATTCAATGAGTTAATGTTAAAGACAAGTTGTAGCCGCCAAAGATCGAATTATGATTGATTGCAGGCAAAGTCACGTAATGCATTAGCTGTCTTTGTGTCCTTGAAAATCATAAGCAATAGGTTTGTAATTATTTTCAACAAACTTATCGTAGAAATCAGAGAATAAGCTTGTGAAACTATTCAGATCCTTGTTGTTATGTACAAGCGGTTTAAAATCGTTCCATGACCCAAAAATATCAGTGACTATATCGCTCACGGTATATTTTTCATCCATGCTTCTGTGTTCTTTGTTTGTTATGTCTCTTATAAAATCAGTATATACTTTAGTTTTTATAAATTCTATGAATATGCTGCGTGATCCTTCTATAGTTTTGCGACCCTCCTCGTGTATCGTGCTGCCGTGTCTTGACCAGCTTTTATATTTGCAGTTATGATATAGTTCCCATGTGTCTCTGGTCAATGATTCAGAAACGTTGCAATGCTGGTTAAAATAGCCTAGTGCAATGCTATGGCTTTCTTCCGTCGCAAGTGGAAAGCCATCTGAGAAATAACTATTTATTGATTCAATAAAATCAGACTCAAAACGAAAAGGATGTTTAGCTGACAGAAATAAATTTCTGATAAATTCTTGATATGCTACCTTGTCTTTGCTGTAATATTTGTTAGATATTCTATTTTCGTGGTCGGAAATTTTATTTCTCAAATCGTCTTTGTCGTAGCCGTTTAATGTGCCGAATACTTGTGAGAGATGTTCTGGATAGGGGGTATTGGCAAAATTAAATATTGTGGTTATGATTTTTTCGAAATCTTCACGATCATCAAACTGATGAATATCAAGGAAACGTTGTCTGATTTCCCATGAAAGCCCTTTAGCACACCATTCTTCAATGCTTTGGTTAAACACATGTTGTTCACTAGCTCTCGCTCTGCTGAATGCTACTTCTGATAAATTGTCCTCAAGGAGAGCGTATGTAGAATACTTTCTGAAGTTGCTAGGAAATGCAATTGAAAGTACCGAAGATGAGTAAGAGTTAATGTAACTGTCAGTAAATATGTCACTTAGCAGCTTTATTATTTGAGTAATATCATTTTTATTGATGGATAGATTTGGATTGTCTATAATATAGTTTTCTATTAAATATTTGCCTGTCTTTTCTTCAGTTGCAAGCTTATACCTTGCCTTGCTATATTGGACATATGTATCTTTCGTGCTTAGAAAGATATGGCTTTTCTTAAATAATAATTCATAGATTACTGGATATTTCATTCGAATTATTTCTATATTCATGAAGTCGACTATGTCCACTTCGTTTAAAAGTTTAGAAAGGTTTAGTGACAAGGAATTGCTGAAACGAGTTACCTCTCGAATATTCTCCAAATGATGAATAGCTGCAGTATTGCTTCTGTAGCTATCACTCTTGATAGCAGGTTTAATTACTGAATCGTAATGGTTTGGGAATAGCTTTGCTAGTTGAGATTCTAAGTGAAGAAGTAGACGCTCGGCTTTGTAATAAGGTAGGTTAATCTCAAGTTGAAATATTTTCTCTAGGAACTTGGTGTGGTTATGAATATTCTGTTGCGATAAAGCCTCTAAAACATAGTTTCGATCGTATGCAACGACAAAAAATGTATTATAAAAATCCGCGTTATTTCTGATTAGACGAATTACTTCTAATATTTCACTTTTGTCAGACCTGTCTAAATCATCAATGAATATAACAATTCGTTTATTGATTTTAGATAATGCTTTGTTTATCTGTTTGTAAAGTTCCTTGATAGAACTTTCACCTGCCACCAAAGTTATTGTTGACTTGATTGATTTAGTAATATCGCTATCATTTATTGATATAAGCTTTTCGCTATATGATCGTAGTAGTTGCGCTAATGATGAATAATATGGCGCTATAGCTTCTTGGACAGTATCAAAAAAGTCGGTAACTACTGCGTTCGGGGTGGTACTGTTCCAGGATGAGAAATCGATTAGTATAGTGTCATCACTATCTATTCTCTCTTTAATGAGATTGATGAATGAAGTTTTTCCACTACCCCAGGCTCCATTTACCCCAATCGCAAAAGAATGGTTAAAGCTGCTCTTGTTTATATATGTTGCAACAGTGGCTGCATAATCTTGGTATCCTAATGCATCACTGTCTGCAGTCCGTATAGGTTCGTCTGTTGCTAAGTGAACAGATCCTAAAGTGAGGGTTCTGCGGTTGTAGCGTGAGCGAAACCATAGTCCCATGTACACGGCTGGGTATGCCAAGAAAGTGTCAGCATATGCTAGATTGGATGCGACAGAGTAGTGAGTAAAGCTCCATCGCTCAGAGAAAAGCCGATAGCACAGATAAAGGGCTACAGCCAAAGCGCTACTGGTAGCGAGAGGACCTGAAGCAACATATTGCTTATGCTTGCGCAACATGAGTAAAGACGCTAGTGCGATAAGCCCGAATACAACATCATTGATGGTTCTCTTCTCAATCTTGCTAAACAAGGGTTGCACAAGAATCTTTGAGGCGAGGTCCTCGAAAGGCTGATGCAGCAGAATCGCGCAGCAGACTAGAAAAAAGAAGGCTATTATGGATTTCTGACTCAGAAAGTTCAGTACATGGTTGATCTTCTTCACTGTTGCTTCTGGGGACAAGGTTACATCGCATACCCGACAAGGTGTATGGATTCTAATGTATGAGCGAATGTAGCGTTCAGTACGATGCGCTGGATGATGATCTTATAAGAGACTGAACAGTCCAATTTTCGACTTCGTCTAAGTGTAGAAGTATCATTCATAATGTCATCAAGACATCATGGAGGATAAAAATAGTGCATATCTTGCTGATATTCAGTGTAATAATGGTCAGCAAGACGAGACCGTGGTAGGAGAAAGTATTGGACTTGCTGAACCTGAGATTGAGCAGATCATCAAAGGGCTTTTGAAAGAAGGTAGGATTGAACACCAGAGCTTTGAAATCTGTAGCTACAGGCTTACAGGTAGATAACCCATACATCCTGGTTCGGGCATACATATGTCTTCTGCAATATACAGCTAGAGTTTTCGATGATAAGAGATCTTTATTTGAAGGCTATCTAGCAGATATAATGGGTGTTAAGAGCGTTAAAGAATAGATTTGAAGGAGAAAGCACCTTATTTCATAATGTTCTTTCTACAGAATAAACCTCAGTGTAAGCTGGGGCTTATTCATTGGCTTCTATCTTCACTGCTAACATCGTAGACCACACCTAAATAATGGATATCATCATAGGGGATTTTGAGCTATATCTCCACTTTCAACGCCAGTCTGCTACACCACAACGTATCTTCAAGTCGCAAGCCGATTTGATTGTTGCACTTGCAAAGCTTGATGACCTACTAGCACAGACTGTTGCTCAAGAGCTACACGTAGAGCTAATACTTGATGATGTACAAGTAGGCTCCTTGCGCTCTAAGTTAGCAATGCTATTGAGAGAAGTTCCTGATGAAGCCATTAAGGACTTTGACTGGCAGAAACTAGTAGGACACTTTCTTCTTAAAGCCAAGTATGTGCTTCTGAAGCATTTAGAAGATACAGGGGAGTTTACCTCGGGGCAGCAAATAAAGGCTATTCAACAGGAAATACAATCATTAGCTGAGCCAACACAACCCAATCAGCTTACTGTTGCTGGACAAATCCCTTTAGATAAGCTGACCGGGTTTATTGAATCTATAGTACGATCAGTAAGCCCTTTATCTTCAGGTGACTATGTTGAATACAGATCAGCAGTAGGTAATGTGAGGTTGAACCCTAACTTCAATACCTCCAACTTAAATGCACTTGTAGCTGCCGATGCTCAGACCACGGAGCACGAATATCTCATGAAAATCAAACGCGCCGATTTTCTTGGCGACTCTATGTGGGATTTCATGCTACGAGGCAGAATGATTTCTGCCAAAATCGTTGATAATGACTGGTTAGTAGAGTTTCATGAAGGACGTATTAATATTCTTCCTGGTGACTCCCTATTGGCACGCTTACGTACTGAGTATACCTATGGTCCTAACTTCCGGAATGCTCAAGAACACCACACAGTACTGAAAGTGCTGGATGTTATAAGGCATTGATTCACATGAAGAATAAAGACAGGCGCAAGTAAAATGAATTAACAGGGCAACCTGCAGAATAAATAGGCAATATAAAGTGACTGCTTGAACGATGTAGATCAATACGTAGCATGACATTTATTCAGTATTGAAATTGTGGTCACTAAGGTTAAGTTATTCCTTGATCAACATCGGCTACTACACAAATAGCTAAGGTATGCCGGTGCAAACGAGATATATGACATTAACTACTTCCCAATCTGTGTGTGTTATATGTACAATAATATACTGATATTGTTATAGATTAATGCAGATGTTAATTAAGTATATTGTAGTGTAAATAACTGATAGAGATTAGGTTATCATTATGATTTGCTTTGCTTTGAAGCAGTCGTGGTTTCTAAGTTGACAAATGGTAATTTGCTTGACATTTCGCGAACAAAAGTGTTCGTTTCCTTCAAAAAATAGTACAATATGTCGACAGGTCTTACCATAGTCTGCCCTATTCGAGGAGTCCTGAAAGCTGCTGCAAAAAGCAAGAACGGTCTTAAACCATCAGAAGAAAGAATCCGAGTTGAAGCTATTAAGCATCTGATTCAACTTGGTTACCCAAAAGATCATTTTCAAATTGAAACTGTTGTAAAAAAGTTTGGCAATTCAGGTAGAAATAGCCTTCGAGCTGATTTCACTGTTTTAGATGTGCCCGTTGCTTCTGTAAAATCTACTGATATTGATACTATATTGGAGCATGCAATAATTTTATGTGAGGTCAAACGTGATAGTACTAAGATTGAATTGACTAAGGCAACGCAAGTGAAACCATTACTAGATTTCGCAAAGCGTGATGATAGCATTGCTATATATTGGGACGAGATTGAGCAAAGAATTTTTTGGAATGAAAGGAAAGGTGGCAAACGATCTGTCAAAGAAGCTTCACTGGCTTTACTTCCTAAATACGGACAAAAGCTTCTTGTCAAAGCTATCCCATTTAGTGCTACTGTTGCTTCTGATAATCTATTAACCCTATTCTCAAGGATAGAGGATTTGCTCCATGCCGCTACGATTGATCCAGACAAGCGGTATGGCGTAATGATGCAGCTTATATTAAGTAAGCTTTACGATGAACATAGCAAGCAAGCGAAACCTCACGAGGAATTAGAGATACAAGACTATGAATCACTAGGTTATAATGGTAGTAATGCGCTTGTTAAGTTCAATGCGTTATTATCTAAAGCTGTGGCGTATTATGAGAAGGCACTTCCTCAACCCGTTTCTACTAGTTTGCCTGTTAAGGTAACAGGTTCAGTATTGTTGGAAATATGTAAGTTGCTTGCCCCCGTAAGGCTAATTGCCTCTAAGAGAGAGGTAGTTCAGACATTTTACATGAAATTCGCTAAGGGGTTGTACAAGTGGGACTTGGCTCAATTCTTTACTCCTCCTACAGTAACTGACTTTGTTGTTAATATACTAAACCCTCAGTTTGGCGAACACATTAAGGATCCAGCTTGTGGAAGTGCAGACTTTCTAACTGCTGCATTTCACATAGGTAGAGATAAGGATCCTAATTATGCGTCATGCGTTTGGGGGGTAGATAATTCTAATAATGCCGTTCAAGTCGCCATTCTTAACATGATGTTAAATGGTGATGGTAAATCGAATATAAAAGAAAGAAACTCTCTTGTAAACATTAACAACGAAAAGGATAAATATGAAATTATGGTATGTAACCCTCCGTTTGGTGTTAAAATAACGGAGAAGAACCCTGATATTCTCAAACAGTTTTCATTGGGCTACGAGTGGAAAGAAGATCACGGAAAATGGGCGCAAACTTCTGAGTTGCTTGATGCCCAGGAACTTGGTATACTTTTTTTAGAAGTTTGTGTTGTTCAAGCTAAACCAGGTGGAAGAATTGGGATTATTCTTCCCAATGGATATCTTGGAAATACCTCAAAAAAATATATGATTTTTAGAAGGTGGCTTATGACTCATTGCAGAGTTGCAGCCATATGCTCATTTCCGAGATTTACTTTCAAAACCAGCGGTGCTGATGTTAGCGCGAGTATCATATATCTTGAGAAAAGGGAATCCCCTCTTTTAGACTTCATGACAGATGATAAATACTCTTTCAGCGTTCAGATGATTGAAAAAGTCGGCTGGAATCTTGGGGATAAAAAGGCAGCTGTCAGTTATAAGCAGAATCCAGATGATGGGACTTTTATTGTTGATGTTGATGGTGAGCTAATGCTTGATTCTGATTTTGATAAAGCATTGGCTGATCTTCGTAATAGTCAGGCAAGTGTTCATTTCCCATGGTTGCTTGAAGATAAGACCATTAGCCCTGATGGAACAGGATGGAGTGTTTCAATTGATAATGTATTAGGGGACCCTTATTTAACGTTGGATCCCAAAAGGTATTCTAATAAATATACAAAATTGATAGAAGCGATTAAGAAGGAGGACTATTTTAGATTAGGTGATGTTGTAGAGATTTTGCCTGAAATGCATACTTCCTCTGGTAAAAAGGTAAAGAGGGTGGCGAAGCATGTGTATAAATACGTGCAAATTGCTGATATGGACTTTGGTGATTATAACTCCTCTGAGCTTCGTGGGTGGGAGTTGCCCGGTCGTGCAAAGCATTTTGCAGAAGCTGGCGATTTATATTTAGGGTCGATTTGGGCAAGCGTATCCAAGTGGTGCTTAATATCTAAGAATGCGGAGGATACTGTCGTGACCAATGGCTGTTATAGACTAAGAGCAAAGGCAGGCGCTGAGGATCTAATGCCAGACTTAATATCATTCATTTGCACTGAAAATTATCGTATTCAGATGCGAGCTATCTCAAGAGGATCAGATGGTATGGCTGCAATAACTGCCGAAGACCTATTAAACGTATTAGTTGTGAAGTTAAGTGAAGATGCTAGAAATGAAGTGAAGCCTTATGTTGACGGTCTCTTAGAAGGTACGTCAAATATCAGAGCAAAGGTCTCTGCATTGCAGCAGGATAAAGTGATTTCCATACCTGACCATGCATACAGGTCATCTCATGTAATCCTCGTTTAACCAAACCCCTCTTAACGCATATACAAAAGAAGCCGGTTCATCTGAACCGTCTTTTGTATACAAGTGATGGGGCGATGGGGAGTGGTTTTTATATATAATGTATATCCAGATTTAAAAAACAGAAATTACACATGGACATTATAGATGCTATAAAGGGGTATTCAGATCGTGACTGTTCGCTACGATCTAGTGCTTCAGGAGGATGGCTTGTTATTGAAGGGGGTATTGAAATCGCCATAGGTAAGGAGCGTTACGGCGAACTTTCTGACGCATTTGGAAGCGAGGTGCCGATTTCAGTAAATTCTCTCATCAAGAGGTTAAAAATTAACAGGGTTCTCGACGTTGAATGAATCGAGTTTTGAGATTAAGCCCACATTAGATTGAACATAGGGTTTTGTTGATAGATATGTCACGGGTAATTATGGGGTTGCGCATTGCTTAGACGCACGGTTGTGTAGTCTTCAACCACTTGTTACATACTAGTAACGACCGTTGCTAGTATGTAACAGAAATCATATCTTTGTAATGATATCAACATCATCAGTAAGTATGAAGACATACATCAGCTACATTCGAGTATCAACTGCAAAACAAGGTGCTAGCGGTTTAGGCTTGGAAGCTCAACGAGCAGCTGTAGCAGCTTATGTCAAAAGCACTGGTGAGATTGTACAGGAATATCTAGAAGTTGAAAGCGGTAAGAACAATGCCCGCCCAGTGCTTGGCAAAGCAATAGCGGATAGTAGGAAGAACGGACACACATTAGTTATTGCAAAACTTGATCGTTTATCACGTTCAGTTTCCTTCCTGTTCAGCTTACTGGATACCAAAGTTGATTTCGTTGCGGCAGATATACCTACGGCAAATACCTTGACTGTTGGTATGTTCGCCACCATTGCGCAACATGAGCGAGAAACCACTGTAGCCAGAACAAAGGCAGCCTTACAAGCTAAACGGGAAAGGGGTGAACCACTCGGTAACCTAAATAATCTAACTGATGCTGGTAGGGCGCTAGGTCGGGCTGTAATGCAAGAGAATGCACGTATAGCGGAGGCTAACGTTCAAGCATCATACTTAATCAAGCTGATCATGCAGCAGCAGCAGCAAAAGCCAACGTTACGATCTGTAGCAGCAGTGTTGAACGCACAAGGTTATAAAACTAGGAGAGGTAGTGAGTTTACTGCTACTCAGGTTATGCGACTCTATAACCAAGTAGGAGCTGAAGCTGCTACTGAGACTGTAGCAGCTTCTACCTATCCTGCTGATCTGCTGAAGAACCTTGCTGACACTGTGCGTAACCGCACCGCTATCACCTTGCAGCATGTTCTACAGGCTAACTCGTGGCATATTGACGGTTACGATCTGGTACTTGATGGTGTGGCTAGCAGTGATGTTGATGTTAAATCCCATAACACGTTACTACGCTGCACCAGTACAGATGATGTAGCTGATGCACTAGAACGCATACTCTATCCTAGACGCTGGTATAAGAAGCATGGTGAACTGCAAGTCACTCAGGAACAGATAGATGCTGCGTTCAGGTAAATTTATGTTTACTTTTCTTGTGTAAAAGTAAACGATTGTTTACTTTTGTCATGTTCACCAACAGTTAGCGCATGGCATGACAATAACAGACCTGATTAGCAAGCTAGAAGCAGACGGATGGTTTTTAGCTCGTTCAGCCAAACATAAGACCTACGAGCATCCGACCAAGAAAACACTATCGGGCAGACCTCTCATGGTACCACATGGTAGCAGCAAGGAACTCAAGATAGGCACACTAAATAACATACTGAAAGATGCGGGGCTGAAATAGCCCCCATTTTTCTATGCTTCAGAATTTCACATATATGTAATACTGAGGCTTTTCATACGAATAGATTTGTACAAGTTGTAGTGTGCAAATCACCTAGCGCATGACTAATAATCCTAGTTATGCGGAAAATCTACAGCAAAATTCAAAAAGACCGCACAAAATGAAAACCGTAAGCTTCTTGATCGAAAAGGTAGAGGGGGGCTATACAGCCTACGCACAAGACTACAGTATCTTAGCAGAAGGTGATACATTAGAAGAGACGTATAAAGATGCTACTGAGGCATTTGAAGATCAGTGTGAGTATTTGAACGAGAGTCCTAATGATTATAGAATTGAGTTCAAATACGATTTGCCTACATTATTTGAAGTATATAAGATCGTAAACGTTGCTGCATTGGCTGAAAGATTGAACATGAATAATAGTCTTATCAGCCAATATGTTACGGGTAAGAAAGAACCCTCAGCTAAGCAGAAACTACGAATAGAGCAAGGTTTGCATGAGTTTGCAAGAGAGTTGTTGAAGTTCTCTTTTGCCTAGTATCTTTGCAGCCTCACACACCTATTAGTACGAAAGAGCCGGTATTGTAATGATATCGGCTCTTTTCATTGCCTCTTTATTTAGACAAGAAGTCAGCAAGAGGCTTATGCTTAGGATGTGATAGAAAAGTCATGTCTCTCCTAATCCCGTCACTTGTGGCTTCTTTGAATACGAAGACGATACTAATAGACTCGGTAATAAGATGATTGAATAATTTGTAGTCGATATCTTTCTTGCCAATAGGTGAAAACATGGGTGTGTTAGGGCTATGCCCTTTAGTTAAATCAATTTCTATAAAGATTATCTTGTTGAAATCAGATGGAGCGTCTTTATGCTGGCTAATCTTGCCTTGAACTTTGCTTAGTAGGTTCTGATTTGCTCTTTCAATAGGATGAATTTTCATGCCTGTTATAACAACTTGACCTCTTCTTACATCGGTTGGGTCTATTTCTGTATGAAAGGAAATTATAGCTTTGTATACATCTTTTTTGTCTTCAACTTCTTGTTCATGGCTTGTTCCAAGGTGATAAGGTAATATTTCGATATCAAATTCATCTGATTGATACTTCTGAGGAATGTATATTGTTAAACCTTGAGTATTAAAACATTGCAAGTAGTTTTTATACAGTTGCCATATCATGCCTTTTGCTCTATCAATAGAGTCTGAAAGTGCTTTATTGGTTTTAAAACGTATATGACCACGAAACATCTTGTAGTCAACTATTTTGCTAGTAGCAAAAGCAGTTATCAGATACTCAGATATTTGCAACATACTTTTGTTTATTGGCTCATCGACTCTACAGCATTCGACAAGATATTTATTGCCTGAAAATTCGAAATAATTATCGAGTGGTTTATTATTTCCGTTGCTATCGGTATAGCTAACTGTGGATATAGTTTGTATATTATTTGAAGTAAGAAACCTATCGATGTAAACTTCAAAAAGTAAATTACTCAAATTAGCATGTGAAATGTAGCCTTTTTTTGATTTTATCAGTATATGCGGAGTATGATCTTTTGCATACAATATTAGTAGTGCTAATTCATTGACTAGGTATATATCTTGCTCCTTGTCGCTACTGAGTAGATACACAAGGTAGTTTTCGTCATCAAATTTCTTAGTGCCAACTACGTAATCTCTAGGGTGAAAAAAAGCACGTAGAATGCTTTCAACTACTGTATTGAATTTATAAGGTTCGTCTAAAGGTTTGCCAAGTTTAAACTTCTTTACGCCAACATTTTCTTTCCATTCTTGAAGCAAGTCCTTGCCAGTATTAATCTTCATATGCAGTTTGTATATAAGGCTTGATTAAAGATACAAAAGCCTGTGCTGAGAAAGTACAGGCTCTTACACTAGGCTAGGCAGAGTTCATCATCGTTGGTATCATCATGCTCGCTCTTAGCTGCCTGAACCCTGATACGTTCCGCATCAGCACCGATCAGTTCACGTAGCTCAGTACACTTGTCAAGAATCTCTTGTTGCTTAGAGCGTATCTCAGTGCGGTTCGTGGCTAACTCAGGATGATGTATGGTTATTAGAGTCAACAAGACGTTGCATCACATCCTTGATGCTCTTGACCTTCAGCCTCTTTATCTCTTGTAGTGTGGTGGTGTAGAACTTGATAGTTCTAAGATTACTCATGTTATTCATAGTAGTTAGATGTTTAACGTATATCAGTATCTAAAACTGATAAACCACTTTTGATGATGAAAACCACAAAATACTTTAACTACTTATATCTGCTATAATCTAGTTGATGATCAAGATGCTATCTTGCTCAAAATCTTACTGACTACTCATGCTACTTCAAACAGCACCTTTTTTATCTACAGCTACTATAGTTACTATAACTGTCTCAGTTATAGGTGGTCTGATTCTATGGCTGCTAGATAAAGCTTATACGGCACGTAAGAAGCGGAATGAAGCGAAGAATGCGCAGCCTAAACTAGCAGTACGGTTAGAATTTCTAACAAGGGGTAGAATGAATGAAGGTATTTCCCACCTAAATAATTTTACGCCCGATACCGTTGTTGATGCAGGTAAATTGAACGAAATAATAATCAATTTTAAACTTGATTGGGATTTTGCAATGCACATCACCAATCAATCAGATGCGCCAGCTTATAAGATTAAATTAGTGGTGCCTGAAACAAAAGGTAGATTCATAGTGAAAAAAGAGATTGATTATACTAAGCCGTTTGTGCATGGTGAAACCAGAGCGCATGAAATCAAAGTTGTTCAGTATTTTGTGGGCACTAGTGTAGAGGCAGATGTTATATTAAGTCAAAAGCCATTTACTGAAATCGTACTTGAGTACGAAAACTCAGTAGGCTCAAGATTTGCAACATCATTCTTTCCTAAAGAAACTGAAGAGAGTAATAAGAACATCTATAGAGTTGTGGCATAATAATTCATTGGTATAGTTTGTATGGGATTTTTTGATTTTGCCTCAATAGGTGACCATAAAGATTTTGATAGGTATGAAAATCTTTATAAGGCGCTGATATGGATTCTTGGTGGCTTATCTCAAGTAATTATAAGCTATTTTAAATCAAGATGGAATAAACCAAAGTTGATGATCAACTTGGTGAATCCAAATAATGGTAGAAGTGACCTTTCTTCTGGTCTTTGTCGAATTGTTTATAATTTCTCATTCGATATTATAAACCAACGGCAATTAGCTGCTCACCATGTCTCTGTTGATAGTTATGAATTGATTGATGAACTAGTTGGAAAAGTTAAGTTGCTGCATACAACTGAAATCAGTTATTTAACCATATTCAGTTACAATGCTGCTCAGAACTTTACTATGCGTATTGAGGCTGATGTAGATGCCGAACTTGCTGATAGAATGATAGATGTGAACCCAATTAAACAGTTGACTCTTGAATACCAGAACGAATCTGGTGCTTCATTCAAAACCATATTTTATCCGTACGTTACTGATATAAGCAAGAAGCATAAGTACAGGAGACGGATTGTGTTTAATTGGTGGTTATAATAGGAAGGTTTTAAACCTTATCGCACGCTTCCTTATTGTAAATGCACTAGCTCACTGGTAACACATCTATTGTAGTGCCACTCACTTCAGACTAATCTGCCATCATCTACACTTACCTTGCTGCATTATCAATCATCAGGATTCAGCTATCAATTTATTAGCATGAAAAAGTTGTACATGATCCAAGATGGTGGGGATGAGGGTCTCATGAGGTTGTAGAATAGAAGATACATTATAGTAAACCGCTTCGTCTGGTGTTTCAGCATTGAATGTCACTTGGTTTATTCCTTCAAGCTTGAGCGCAGTCAGCTTCGTTTGTATCACGGAGAAGAAAATTAGCAAGGTGGTGAGATCGGGGATACCACCAAAAACCAATGAGATTTTGGCTCCCTGCTGTGTAAAGCCAAACCCAGCTGGTAAATCAGCCATACTGATACCATACACATCATGCAGGTAGTAAAAGAAGGCTTCTGCATTGATCGGAGGTGTAGGCTCAGGTTCAACAGCCAGTGAGTCAATGTCTTGCTGGGAAATATTCTGAAGAGCTATTTCCGCTTCATAGGCTTCATACGTTTTCATATGTTGCAATGGGATAGATGTCTGATTCATTAATAGATGTTATAATTTATATAATATGGTGTGTACGTCGCGCAGGAGGAAGTAGAAGCGGGTGTCTTCCACAATAACATTGAGTTGCTCTTTCGCTAGAAGCCGTTGTAGACGTGTTAAGGGGATATTGTATAATTCAGCTATCTGCTTGCGTGTAACGTATTCCTCGCTATCGTAATAGTGCTTAACTTTATAGATCATGTAGTACAACGGTTTACCTATATATATAATGTATAAGGTGCGTTTCGGTGCAGTGTCTACCGCATGAATCCTTGATCTGTTGAGATGGGTGTAGAAGAAGAGAACTTTAAACTTTAATATGAACAAAGACAGGATCACCACGATAACCAAGCGCTTGCTACTTGCCATTGCTACTGCTGATGCATTAGGAGTACCCGTAGAATTTGAGCCCCGGTACAATCGACAAATAGATCCTGTGAGTGGTATGAGAGGATTCGGGACGTTTCAACAACCGGCAGGGACGTGGAGTGATGATTTTTCTCTCACAGCTGCGACCATAGAATCCTTCATCCATGCTGGACCCAACCAAATTGATGTTGAAGATTTAGGCAGACGCTTCAGAAATTGGCTGGACTATGATTACTGGACCGTCGATGGTGTGTTCGATGTGGGTATCGCCACTCGTGCTGCCATTGAGCGAATGCGGGAAGGGTGCCGCGCTGAAGAGGCTGGTGGAGTTGATGAGTATGACAATGGCAACGGAGCATTGATGAGAATACTACCGTTGCTGCTGCACCCCTTGTATCAAGCAGGAAACGCATCAAAACGGCAAACGCTCATCGGTCAGGTTGCCAGTGTGACCCACCGTCACCCCCGTTCTACGCTAGCGTGTTTTATCTACCTTGAACTCGCAGACCAACTTTTGCAGGGAGTGGGCAAGATGGAAGCATACACACATGTTTGTGATAGCATTTCATCAACGCTTTCACATGAGTTGACACACGAGCTAGGGCACTTCACCCAAGTGCTGGATGGAAACTTACATCTATTGCCAGTAAGTCAGATCCAATCATCAGGATATGTAATTCACACACTTTCAGCAGCTATCTGGTGTTTGCTGAAGAATGTAGGGTTTACCGACACAGCGTTGGCAGCCGTGAATCTTGGAGGTGATACGGATACTACTGCTGCTACAGCAGCACCACTAAGTGTTCTAGCCGCAGATGAAAATGATATCATCATTCCAGCCTGGCTGCAAGTAGTTGCTAAACGTGATAATATTGAAGATTTGGCGGATCGGTTCATCGCAAGAATGTGGGCATGATCAACGTTGTTGGTTCATGCTTAAATCTTTATTACTGATTGGTGTCCTCTTGTTCGCGGTAGACGCTTACAGCCAAAGACCTTCACCTGCATTCAAGCCCGCATGTGACTTAAAACGGTTGAATGAGGAATATGCAAAATTGCTTTACGCAAAACGAAGATTAGTCAATCCCAAGGCTAAGCTAGTGGTGTTTGATGTTGCAATGTTGTCGAATGCCACATTGCACAATAAGGCAATGGATGAGAGAGATAAACTCTATCACTCCGACCAAGCAAAAAGTGTTGAGCTAATTGGGATGAGTACTGAATTCATCAATTTACAGCGTGACCCCAAGCGGATTGCAGAGCATATCTGGACCATCTTCAATAGTTCGTTCAAGGGACATTGCGAAGCTCAGGAGGATGGTGAGAGATACCGAATCGCAATAAGCTGTAGCCAGAAATACTTCGTGGTGCGAATGCAGCCTATTCCAGTGATGTATGGATATTAGACATTTACATACATCCAACCGTGAAAAACACGTAACAGACTTTTTATGGCACTACACAGCAGATCCGTGAACGGTGTGCCTTAATAGTTTACCGACTTGGGTGTGAGAGCGGTAGTTGTCAAACCAGTTGCGGACGTTCCTCTGGTGCATATTGACGAATACGAGTTTTACAGGTGCTATTTCAGCATCAGTAAATATTGGTCGGCGATATAAATACTACGGCTACAATAGCATTAGTTATTCTCGCAACCGATGAGGCTAATAATAGAGATATGAATGGCTTAGCGGGTTGGTTAAATAATCATCTATTGAGGAGATAGCAGGTAGGGTTATTTCAAAAGCATGGATTTGATGTGATTAAAACACACCAAATCCATGACATTCATAACGCCTATTAGTAGTTGGGAATTTATAAAGAGAGTGATTGCATAATTATTTTTATCTTGGATTTGCGTTCGAGTGATTTTGTTTCATTTTCTATGTAAATCTTGCAATGAGGTTGGTCAAAGTAATAGTAGTCACAACGGTTGTAATGGCAAAAACGCATCATTAGAACTTTTTCATTTACCTCGAGTGCTTTAGCTATGATTTTAATATTACTTGCATCTAGTATGTAACGGATGCCAAGTCTGTCATTTACAAACAAATAAGATCCTGCGCAGTTGCCCATTTTGGCTCTAGGTGACTTAGCACGTGAAATTTTTTGAAGAGCCTTCAATAATTCGAGTTTAGTCGGATATGAGATGATGTTCATGATTAAGGGAGTTAGGAGATGAAATGAAAAATTTGTGTCTACTATGCTTGAATTATCAATATGCAAAGCTAACAATTGTACTTTTTATAGACAATAGGGGATCCAAAAATTGAAATTTGAGATTGTGGGAATATATTCTCACATTTAATAAAATGCAGAAAAATGATTGAATTGATGTGGTCTGGTTTCAGAAATGAGAATACATATCTTTGTAGATTCTTGAAATGTTCATAATCAACATGCAAGTGTATAATGCATATACCATTGTACATGAAAACCAATGTGCACAAGTCGTCCTCTCAGTGTATAAGAAGCAATGGATGAGTATCAGCCAGTTTACAAGTAGAGTAATAAGATTTAGTCCTTCTCATGATCTGACATTACGGATTGTGTGATCATCGGACGATAAAATGCTAATAGTAAATAACTTGATTGTTATGGCAGCGCCATTAAAGTGGAGCGAATTTCAAGAAATACTTGACCTAGTCAAACGAGATGCGACGAAGGACAAAGACGTTGGATTGTATCGCTTCCTCATATTTGCTACCTTAAGTGGATACCGAGGTCTACTTGCAGGAGACGTACTGAAGATGACATGGGGAGATGTCTATAAGGCAACTTATCCATCGTTTCGAGGCTGGCTGAAGAGGCATCCTCGTAAAGAGGATGACATACTCATAGAGATAGCCTATAGATTAGCTGTTAAGAGCTTAGGGGAAAATGCTAATAGTTCTAATGACTATGGTATGAATCTTTCAATTATGCCTCCCTTAAAATCAGATGGCACAAAACCCATGTCAATACAGAGCCTGAATCGTTTGCTGAAAGATGTTTTTCTGCACTATGGTAAGCCTGTACAGATGTTATCAACGCACACGTTTCGTAAGACATATGCTAAACACATATATGAGCAAAAAGGTAAAACTACTAATGCGCTGATTCAGCTATCAAAAGAACTAGGACACTCTAGCTCATCAGTTACAAAGAAGTATATTGATATAAACAATGGTTAGTTAATGTTGACGGTGATTGTGGGTTGTATTATGTTGTGCTATTATAGTTGGTTAGTAATAATATGTAAATCATATGATATTAGGTTCTGAAATAAATATATGAATAGAAGTAAGTTTAATAGTTGATGTATCTGAGATTTTAGTAATGGTTCTTTAAAGACAACTTCAGATAATTGTGATGAATACTAATTTAGTTTAGGCTTAAGACCTAACTTGTTCATTTCACGTTTGAAAATCTTATTTGCTTTTACCGCATCCTGCTTCTTCACTACAAGTGCGTCATGGACTGTCACCACGTCCGTGATACCTTCAGCAACAAGTGCCTTCACAACGCGGGTATACATGATACCAGATTCAATACGCTGAGCCAACAAGCAATTGTTAGCATACCGTTTTGGCTTTTGGGTGCCATTCTGCCCGAATTGCCAATCCAAACGCTTAATCTTGAAAAACAGGTCATGCAGGTGTGGGAATAGACTTTTGAAGAGTTCGTAACACTTTTTGCTTTCTAATCTCTTCACTGCACGCTTGAGCTGTGCTGCTGTACCTAACACGCTAGCGTTAGCAACCTCGTCTTGACGCTGCTGGATCGTCCCCTTCGCCATGTTTACGTAACTGCCGAAGAAGGCTGTGTAGCACACAACTTTGGCTTGCGGGCGGGTGATTACCATACCGTATGCAATCTCATATTGCTTTTGTATGTATTCGTAGATGGTGCCGGCTTCTGTGAGGCGCTTAAATTTGACCACATCTTCTTTGTCTTCAACTGCTTTGAAGAGTGGAATAGCTTCGACACACTCAGGCGCAAACTTCTTAATCAAACTGCTAGTGGCAGCAGCGAGAAAGAACATTTGTGAGCAAACGATATCAAGTTCTACCAGCTCACTTGCTATACTATTGCTGAAGCGTAGAAAAGGGCGTAAAAGCTTGTGCATTCTCGTGATTGCAGCGTGAACACGCTTGCCGAAATCACACACTACGAAACGTTTATCTACATCATGATTGAAGAGGTCAATCATGGTGCTAGGGCACACATCTGGTAAGCCAGCCTGAGTCAGTATGGTAGTGATAACTGCTCGTGATTCAGGAGTGTCTATCAACACCAAGTCTTTCATCTTGCCAATGACGAGGTTGCGATAGTATTCATTCGTGGAGGTAGTGTTTACTGATAGGTCATTGACCTTTGTTATCATTCGCTTATTGTTGATTGGTTCTTTGGTATACAGTTTTTTAGTGCTTAATAGGCGAGGGTGAATGCGGTAAGATTTTGCGATTTTCTTATTCTCACTAGCATATCCCTTTTCAAAATACTGACCATGCTCGTTGTATTTGCATACTTCTATGTATTCATTGTCAAGTAGAGTATTGATCACTTTATAATATGTCTTGCCAAGGATCTTTTCTAGCTTGTCTGAGTGTATCTGAGTAAATCCATTTAGGTTATTCACTCCTTTCATAGAAACAAGCTTACAGCAAAGATGTGTGAACAATAGGCAGGTGTTTTCAGTTACCTGTGATCTTCGGGATTCATCTGTTAAATGAGTATTTAGATTGTTAATATCTAAATGTGGAGGTAGAAAGTAATATTTCATTGATAAATACTGGTTTTGCTTTTATAATTATCCTATTGATATTACAAGAGTGTGATGTTTGATTTGTGTTTATATATAGACTGTGGTTCGTTCCATATCTTGTTTATATGTTATTAAAAAAAACTTATTTGGTTTTAACCTGATGAGATAAAAACCATAAAAAAATGCCCAGTCCCTTGCGGGTGGGCATTCTCTTTTATCTATATTATAATGATGAGATGTGCCTACCATATAGGAGGTTATAGAACATAATAGTAGTCTTACCAAATGTTCCCCGTTTCTCACTCAAAACCGCTCATACGTAGTGTAGAGAAGGTTTTTTTAAAATAAATGAGCGTTTGATCTGGATTATAATAGCCACAGCCTGCTATAAGCAAGTAGTGTGAATCATATGTAATGCAAAAAGGCAACCCGATAAAGGTTGCCTTTTATTGCTGCCATGACCTTGATGAAACTATTTTATTCTGATAGAATCCGATAGGGAGCGTCTTGCCCGCACTAGATTGCTTAACGCGTCAGTGTAGTTGGAGTGTAACCTCACTGCTTTAGTCAAAGCACGAACAGCGAGAGTGGGATGGTCCAGCTGCAATTCAGAGTAACCCTTCAAATTATAGTAAGTGGAGTTCAATGTATCTCCAAGCACTAAAGCACGATCAATATCTTGTACAGCTTGCTTGTATTGCCCGATTGATACATACAGCAACGTTCGGTTCCCATAAGTAGGAGAGAAGGTAGAGTCTAGACGGATAGCACGAGTGTAATCTTGTTCAGCTAGCTGAGGCTGGTCTGACAGGTAATAGGCATACCCCCGGTTGTTGTAGGCTGTCGCTGATGATGAATCCAGTTGGATGGCAGTGGTGAAATCGGCAATTCCCGCTTCATAGTTTTGCAACTTATCATGAGCGTATCCCCTGAGCATGTAGTGTTGCATACTGTCTGGCTGGTGAGCAATCAGGGTATCCAGCTTATTAATGGCTGCTTCGTAGCGCTTTTCGGTAAGTGCCCGCAAAACACTTTCATGTTTCGGGAGAGGACCTTTAGGTGAGCAACCAGATAGCAACAGTATTGATGAAGTGATTAATGATATTGATAACGCAGCGCAATAGATCTTATAATTCAAGACGATGGATGATTGGTGGTGTGCTATCAGCTGATAGCCCACTATGTGGTTCACGGCATACTGATACCAACAGTAGCCGGTGTAAAAATAGTATGTTGCTAAGCAGAATTTGTGTCAGTAGTGCTCTGTACTGGCTGCGAAGCTTGCTATAACAATAATGTGACCATGCACATCACTATATCATATGCTAGAATCCACTTGTGTGATATCAGCACAACTCATAAAGTCGCCCATTTCCATGTCTAGTGCCCGGCACAAGGAAATCAGAACATCTAGTGTAGGGCTAAATGCTGCGGTTTCAATGCGCTTGATGGTGGATTTTTCCACGTTAGCAACATCGGCTAGCATTTGCTGGCTCCATCCTTTGATCACCCGCAAGGAGCGTAGGTGAGCCCCGAAAAGTTTAACGCCTGCTGGATTCTTCACCCCAGCAAGCTCCCTACCTCAAAAATGGATGTTGGGCGCAGGAATGCGCCCAAAGCTCGTTAGATTTGTATTACCAGCAGGAGCTTGGGTGATAGCCTACTTCGAGCCTTCACATCATTTCACCTTCAACATCTATCCAGAGTATGCATCCTACCGCGAAAAGCCGGTTCATGACCTATTTGCGTGTTAGCTGCTTAGCAGCCAGTCTTGCAGTGAGTGTATCTACTTCCCATGCTCAAAAAACTACTGCCCCACCGCCTGCCCGCACCTACTTCAAAGACGAGTATGGTAAAGAAACGAAAGTGGTGAAGGAACGGTGGGGTGAAGATGAGAACGGTGAAAAGCACGGAAAATACATCCGCTACTTCGAAGGAGACATGTATTCTACTGCTGGGCAAGTAATGGAGAGCAGTACCTATGTACATGGTGCCAAAACAGGACCAGCCTACTACATCGGTGATTTGTCTTCTGCTGTTCGTTACAATGCTAATAAGTTTGTTGGCAATTATATCAATGGCAACCCATCGGGAGTCTGGACTGTCTACAGGCGCTTAGATGGCAACAAAGTGGCAGAAAAGCACTTGTATGGTGCTGATGGTAAGCTGTTAAAGCGATCTGAATATAAAGAGGGAAAAATTTCAGGAACATTCTCCTACCAGAACAATCGTCTCAGTGGACCAGCGAGAATCTATGGTAGCTCGGAAGCTGAATATGCATCAGGTAGCTATGAGAATGACATGTATGCGGGCACTTGGCAGAATGCTGTGCTGCTAGAAGATGGTAAGAAACAGTCGATTAAGTATAGCAAGGGTAGCAAGATCGTGTTTGAAAACGGGGTTGCTGTCACCAGTATAAATTCTGCTGGTGCTATTAGATCGCTCAAAGCTGAGGCTGGGCAACGAGCAATTAAGAAACAGATAGTCGCAGACTCTATTGCAAATGATGAGCGATTGAGTTTGCCAATACAAACTGAGGGAATTAGTTTCTACTCGAATAGCTACAGGCTAACTGATAATGCAATGTATTCCTTAGATGCCATCGCTAATGCGGTAAATGAAAAACTTGGTAGTCGATATGAGGTAAAAGAAATTGTTCTTTCTACACACACAAGTGGGATCAATGATCGTGATGCTAGTGATATTGCTATTGCAAATGATGATACGGCGAAATTCATACTGTCATTAAATAGAGCTTACAGCATTCGTTATTATCTAAGAAGCAAATTAAAGCAACCTGTGAAAATGTATTCATATCCATGTGGTTCTAAATTGAGTATATCGGAAAGCGACCAAGTAAGAGGAAGAAATGTTACTTATAATACTGAAGATCGTGTGCAGATGGTGTTTGACGAATCTTTGCCTAATGCTAGGAAATTATATACTACATTGTCTAATAGCTACAACCTCAATGTTAAAAACGAAATAATTTCAAATCAAAAGTTAAAGAAAAAAATCATAAAAGATGTAGCAGAATTGTTTCAAAACGATGCTGTGAGGGCGCAAATGGTAGACAGGCAAGTTAAAAGATTGAGAGGAGAAACACTTTCTTATAATAGCCCTTTTAATTCCAGTATATCATTAGATATGATACCTCCTGAATTTTGGGTTGAAAATACGACTTCGAGTATGCCTGTGAATCCAGCGCAAAAGGAAGAGGTGAAGGAGTTCAAGGAAGCGTTTGCAATGCTATTAGAACGTCTCAATAAAATGTATGATACAACCGTTGAGCCTATAGCATTCTTTACACCTGAGTTAGCAGATATGCTTAAAAAATAGGTGAAGGGCATCAGATTTTTTAGCAACTGAATCTGACAAGGCTTTAGGAATAACGTAAATATGAAGCCCCTATAGACGTGGAATCTATAGGGGCTTTCTGTTGCTGGTGAGGCTGTATAGAGCTTATGCTACCACTTTCATCTTACTGTTGGTAACAGCAGGTAAGGTAGGGGTGTTAGGCATATCCCAACCAGCTTTACCCATTTCCTCAGTGTTCAGTGAACCATCACCATACACATCCATTATCATATTCAACTCAGAGTGTCCAACAATGTTCTTGAGGGCTGTAATCTTCATTCCGTTGGTTAAGCTGATGTTGATGAAGGTCTTTCTCGCCGTGTGCGAGTTGATCAATTCTCTCTTTATTTTGCTCTCATCTTCTTTTGCAACGTTGTTCTTATAGTTGGTGCGTACCAAGCTGTAGTTGCAGATGTTGTTACGCTCCATCAGCCTATTCATATAGTAGCCGATCTGAGCAGTGTACCCAACACCTTCTTTGTTTCCCTTATCGTAATCAAAGTGGTAATCATACTTCTCAAGAATAGCCAACGCATCTTGAGTAAGTGGTATTTGTACTGGTTTGGTGGTTTTTTGCTGAATGATTTTAAGGTACAGGTTGTTTTCAACATTAATAATGTGGTGTTTCTTGATCCGCAAAGCATCAACGAACCTCAAGCCAGTATTACACATCAACAAATAGAAATCCCTGTGTATTTGCTCTCTGCTATTCTCGCATTTAACTTTCTTTACCGCTTCAAATTCAGATTTGGTTAAGAATACTACAGAATGGTTTTGTGATTTCTTGATACCAATCTTCCATTTCTTAACCTCAGTGATATCGTAGTGGTAGGTATCCGAAAAGAAGTAATATACGATCTTCATTTTCTGTAGTAATTCTCGTACTGAGGAATTACGTAAACCTTTTACATAAATGGTCTTGGTAGCCGTAGGGTTTTCTTTGTTGTAAGCTTCTGTAGAGTCAAGGTCAATTACTCTGGTTTCCTTTTCCGTAGTTAACCAATTCCTGAAACTGTTAAGAGTGCTTTTGGTGATATCGTTTATGTTCAATGATGGTTTCCACAGCTTCACAGCATCCTTCAACCCTGTGTAGTTCTTCTTGCTATTTTCCTTTAGCTGATCATTCTGAGCAAGAAACATATCAATGTGTGTAATAAAGTTCTTAGACACATACACCTTCAATTTCCGCTCTTCAGCCTCAATTTCCTCCTCTTTCCGTTTCACCTGTAGCTTCAGATCTTCTAATTCCGCTCTGAGCATCCCAAGCATTCTGTGAAGTACGCTCTGTGCCTGTGGTTCGGTAGTCTCCCTAGTTACTTTAAGCTGTTGTAGTTTCTCCCATTCTACATCCAAGTTGGATTTGAATGGTTCTACACCGTTGGCTTCACATTCATTTAAGCAATACTGTACATCCTTCAGAGTGGCTTGAATCTTCTGGTTCATGGTAGCGGAATCAGTACGCTTGATCACCTTACCAGTAGCCTTATCAAATTCTTCCGGCTCAACGGTTACACCCGTTGCTCTTTGAAAAGGTACAGCCTTTATCTGTGCCTTATGGGTGTAGTTTATGCTGATTCCTAGCTTCTTACCTATAGGACGTGGTTTGATGGTTAGCGTTCCCATTTTGTGTTTTGTAAAGATTGTATAAGCGTATGAAACTGAACTTATACACAAAGATAATGAAATGTCCTGACTGTATAAACCATGTATAAAGACATGTTATGACAGGTAATGATAGAGGTAATTTATTAGCTCGAAACTACCCCATAAAATCAGTGTAAAAATCACTATTAAAGTGCTGATAGACAGTATAATTACTCCTATGCCTGAGCCTTGGTGTTTACCACTGGAATAGTGCTCCCTTAAAAGCCTAACATTACGTTCATTTGCTTTGTAGGCGAAATCGAAGATGTTGCCCACTATCGGAATGGCGCCAATCAGTGTGTCGAGGACCACGTTGAATACCATGCGCACCACCAGGTTGCCGCTGGCGCCGTGGCGCATCATGGTCAGAATCAGCAGGCCCGAAATGGCCAGCGAGGGCAGCCCGCCCACCACCGGAATCAGGCCCATAAGCGGGTCGAGGCCGAAGCGCCAGTTGGTGCCGGGCACCCGGAACTGGCTGTCGAGCAGGCGCGACACGCGCTCTACCCACCGCAGGCGGTCATCTTGGTCGAAAGCAGGAGTTAGTGTCATGGGGGAGAAAGGAGTTTTCGTACAGAAACGCAGCCCCAACGTACAGGTTGGGGACACCGGCCAAACTTGTAGCAATCAAAGCCGTTTTGCCCGTTCATCCCCTCCATCAAAATCCACCGCACTATGAAAACCCGCCAACTCGGCCGCTCCGGCCTCATAGTTTCCGCCCTCGGCCTCGGCTGCATGGGCATGTCCGATTTCTACGGCCAGCGCGACGACCAGGAAAGCATCCGCACCCTTCACCGGGCCCTGGAAATAGGGGTTACCTTCTTCGATACGGCCGATATGTACGGCCCCTTCCTCAACGAGGAGCTGCTGGGCCGGGCCCTGAAGGGCCGCCGCACGGAGGCCGTTATTGCCACTAAGTTCGGCATCCAGCGCAACCCCGACAACCCCGAAAAGCGCGGTATCAACGGCCGTCCCGAGTACGTGCGCGCCGCCTGCGAAGCCAGCCTCAAGCGCCTCGGCACCGACCACATCGACCTCTACTACCAGCACCGCGTCGACCCCAGCACGCCCATCGAGGAAACCGTGGGCGCCATGAGCCGGCTGGTGGAGGAAGGCAAAGTCCGCTTTCTGGGCCTAAGTGAAGCCGCCCCCGGCACGCTGCGCCGTGCCAGCCAGGTGCACGCCATTGCGGCCCTACAGACCGAGTATTCGCTCTGGAGCCGGGAGCCCGAGGACGAGATTCTGCGTACCTGCCGCGAGCTGGGTATCGGCTTCGTGCCCTACTCCCCGCTGGGCCGGGGCTTCCTGACGGGCCAGATCCGTCAGTTCGAAGACTTGGCCGCTGATGATTACCGCCGCCATACGCCCCGTTTTCAGGGCGAGAACTTCCAGAAGAACCTCGACCTGGTGGCCCGCCTCAAGGAAATAGCCACCGAAAAAGACTGCACGCCCGGCCAGCTGGCCCTGGCCTGGGTACTGGCCCAGGGCAACGACATCGTGCCCATCCCCGGCACCAAGCGCGTGCGCTACCTCGAAGAAAACGTAGCCGCCGCCGACCTCGCCCTCACTCCCCAGGACCTGGCCCGCATCGACGAAATAGCCCCCCAGCACGCCGCCGCCGGCTCCCGCTACCCCGAAGCCATGATGAAAAGCGTGAACGGCTAGGTTTTAGGACTTAAAAAAAGAACGTCATCCAGCGCGAAGCGAAGAATGACGTTCTTTTTTTACCCGATTACCAACTCGTCCATTTTCCCAACCTACCTCCAAACCGGAGGCAACAGGTCAATCCAGCCGTCTTCGCTCACCACCACGGCCAGTACTGGGTAGCGGCTGCTTTCTACGTAGCGTAGCACCGAGTTGTAGCGCGAGCCGCGGCTGGAGTCGCCTTTCTCGGTGGCCAAACCGTCGAGAATGGCCCCAATGGCGTGGCAGGTGCCGCTCGGCTCGATGAGCACGGCCCCGTCGATGTTGGTGACCAGGCGCAGCACTGAGGGCGTCATCAGGCGTGGCGTTACGCGGAAGCACTGCGGTGAGAGCCGGACGGCCTCCTGCGCCGCGCCCTCCGAAATCAGCAGAATGGTGCCGTGTTCCTGCTTGGCGGCGTTCAGTGTCAGCTCCCACAGGTAGGCAATGCCGGCCGCATCAAGCGCCGGGAAAATGCGGCCCACGGCTTTGGTGAAGTTGCCTTCGTCGATGGTGCCCTGCGGCAGGCGTGGCGTGTTCGACACCACTTTCATCATGCGGTGCCCGTCGTGGCTCAGCTCCCAGCTGTAGTGCTTGGTGAAATGCACCGTGAACAGCGGTTCGTACTGCGCATCGTCGGGCTCCACGAGGTAGCCCAGCCCGAATACGTCGGTGGCATCGGTAATGAGTGCGTGGCGGTCCTCACTCAGCTCCAGTAGCTTACGAATGCGGCGGTGGTCGCGCAACGGCACCGGCGTATCGAGCATAAGTACCGGCACCACGGCCGGGTGGTTGCGCCTCGAGATGAGCATCGTCCCCACGCCCTCGTCGCCTTCGTGGCGCAGGGCTGCCACGCCGTTGCAGGCGTCATAGAGACCGTGGCTGCCGGCGGCAGCGCGCAGCATAAACCGGCGGCCGGCGGCGCGCAGCACCTCGTTGTAGTCGCGGTTGAGCACCAGCCGATCATCGTCGGCGTGGTCGGATTCGCGCAGGGCCCGCGAGGCGTCGAGCAGGAGCTCTTCGATGGTGGCGGCCAGCAGCGCGGCCGGGCGGTTGGGCACGGTCGGCCCGGGCAGGGCGTAGTAGTTGTGGTAGGCCTCGGCCGAAAGCTGCAGCACAATCAGCACCTGGTAGCCGCCCGTGCTCACGGGCGTCGAGCAGAAGCTTACCCGGTCTTCCTGGCGCCGGGCTACCAACTCGTGCAGGGTGTGCTCGGTGGCGCGGCGCAGCAGCTCGTACCAGCGCTGCTTTTCGTAACGGTCATGGTCGAGCTGGTGCAGATGGTACACCACTTCGCGGGGGCCATCGGGCTCAAGGGCCACGGCGTGGTCTTTCACGGCCGCAAAATCGGGGCCGGCGTAGCGGTGGTTCTGCGGCTCGATGAGTACAGCCTGGGGCTCGTCGGTTTCGCGGGCTGAGGCAATTCCAAGCAGAAAAATCTCCGGCTTCAGCGCCCGGTCGAGCAGGTTAAATACGCCATCGGCGAACAGCTGTGCGGATACGCGAAACAGGCTTTGGTTTTCCCACATAGGGGCAGCGGGCAGAACGTGGAGGGCGGAAAGGGGCAGGTACGCAAAAAGCTTACCGAAAGATAGGTTTTGCCGGCCCGCAGCCGCAACCTTCACGCTCCGGGCGGGTTAGCAACAGGCGGCGCGGCTTTTGCCCGGCTGCCGATAATACCGTATCTTCCGTAACGATTTAGTTTTTCCACCGCTCAGCTCCAGCCCCATGTTCATCGATCTGGTTATTGCGGGCCTGTTTGCCATGTCGCTGGTTCCGCTGATAACCGGGTATTGCGCCTATAGCTACGGCCGCTCGTTCTGGCTGTGGTTTGCGCTGGGGCTGCTGCTGCCCATCGTGTCGTATTTCGTGCTCTTCGCCCTCATCCTGCGTCAGCAGCTCGACCACGGCCAGCGCCTGCTCAACGAAGCCAAAGCTCTGCTTGCCGAAGCCGAAGAAGTTGCGCGCGCGGAGCGGGAAAAGTAAGTGGCTAAGGGGTATTCCCAAGCCAGCGCAATATGCCGCGGGCGGCCCAGGCGCCAGTACTGAAACAGCCCTGCAGCAGATAGCCGCCGGTAGGCGCTTCCCAGTCGAGCATTTCGCCGGCCACGAAGGTGCCAGGCCGGGCCCGCAGCATCAGGTGCTCGTCGAGGGCTTCCCAGGCCACGCCGCCAGCCGTGCTGATGGCCTCATCGAGCGGGCGCAGGCCAGTTATAGGTATCGGCAGGGCCGAAAGCAGGGCGGCGGCTTCGGCGGGCGCGGCCGGAAATGCTGCCGGGCCCAGCTCGCGCAGCAGCGTTGGCACCGGCGAACCCAGGCGCAGTGCTTCGCCCAGAAACGAAGCCACGGATTTGCCCGGCTTGCGCCGGGCCAGCTTATCCAGCAGCTGCGCCGGGCTCAGATCGGGTTTGAGGTGCAGATGCAGCAGGGCCGGGACCCCGGTGGCCAGGGCGGCCCGCAACTGCGGCGTGAGGGCGTACACCGGCGTGCCTTCGATGCCATAGTCGGTGAGCATGATTTCTCCGTGCACCGTGGCCCCGCCGCAGCTTAGGGCTATGTTTTTGAGCGGTTGCCGGCCCACCTTCGCCCGAAAAAACTCTGACCAGGCTACTCCGGCCCCGCAGTTGCCGGGTACAAAGGGTACTACCGGCACCCCGGCGCGCTCCAGCTCGGGCAGCCAGGCACCGTCGGAGCCGGTTTTGGCCCAGCTGGCGCCGCCCAGCGCCAGCAGCGTGGCGGCGGGCTGCACGGTGGTGTTCTCGCCGGTGGCTTCGTTGCGTAGGTGCAAGGCACCGTCGGGGCCGAAGCCCAGCCAGCGGTGACGCACATGCAACTCTACGCCCAGCGCCTGTAGGTGTGCCACCCAGGCGCGCAGCAGGTCGGCGGGTTTGTGGTGCGCCTGCGGAAATACCCGGCCGCTGGTGCCCACGAAAGTGCTGATGCCCAATTCGGTGGCCCAGGCGCGCAGATGAGTGGGGGAGAAGTGGGCCAGGAAGCCAGTGAAATCGGGGGCGCGGGCAGCGTAGCGGGCAGCGAAGGGGGCGGCGTCTTCGGCATTGCTCAGGTTGAAGCCCCCGTGCCCGGCCACTAGAAACTTGCGGCCTACTGTGGCCTGGGCTTCGTAAAGGCGCACCCGGCAGCCCGCTTCGGCCAGGCGCTGGGCGGCCAGCAAGCCTGCCGGCCCACCCCCCACTACGGCTACTTCTTTCCCCAAAAGCTGTTGCATAAGGCAAAGGTACGCTGCGCGCCTATGCAGACTCAGCTCAAGCGGCGGGCCCGCGCTACCGCCGTCGAAAGCGTATCTTCGCCGTTCCGGGTTTTCTCAACCCCGGCCAACCGCCCCCTATTCCGGCTCGTATAGCCGGAATTACTTTTGGGCCAAGCTTCACTCTATGGGTTCTTATACCATTCTTATTGGCCTCAGCCTGGCCATTATTCTTTCTTACCTCTTCGACCTGATAGCCCGCGCCACCAAAGTGCCGTCGGTACTCATGCTGCTGCTCACGGGTATTGCCCTGCGCCAGGCCGCCGATTACTTCGAGTTTACGTTCGTTGCGCCTAAAGTAATTCTTGAAATATTCGGAATTATTGGCCTGATTATGATTGTGTTGGAAGGAGCGCTCGACTTGAAAATAACCCGCGAAAAATTTCCACTTATCCGGCGTTCCTTCTTCGCGGCCGTGCTCATGCTGGTCGTGCAGTCGCTGGCAATTGCCCTGATTCTGCACTACTGGCTGGGGGTTAATTTCCAGAGCTGCCTCGTGAATGCCATTCCGTTGGCCGTTATCAGTTCGGCCATTGCCATTCCCAGCGTAGCGGGTCTCACGGGCGAAAAGCAGGAGTTCATCATCTACGAGAGCACCTTTTCCGATATTCTGGGCATTATGCTCTTCAACTTCGCCCTGCAGGCTAACTTCGGCCAGGGCATGTCGGTGGCCACGTTCGGGCTCGATGTAATAGCCGTGGCCCTGGTGGCCATTGCAAGCACTGCCGCGCTCATCTTCCTGCTCGACCGCATCCGGCTGCACGTCAAGTTCTTCCTGATTCTGGCCTTCCTGATTCTGCTCTACAGCG
Source organism: Hymenobacter lapidiphilus (assembly GCF_003417065.2). Classification (GTDB taxonomy): domain Bacteria; phylum Bacteroidota; class Bacteroidia; order Cytophagales; family Hymenobacteraceae; genus Hymenobacter. Next base: position 155,418 of record NZ_QVLT01000004.1, read on the forward strand.
TGGCCAAAAATCTGCACCTGTCGTCGTTGGTGCTGGTGCTGGTGTTCGGGCTGGCCGTCAACAACGCCGAGCAGTTCATGGTGGGGCCCATCAAAAAATGGTTTAACCCCGCCCGTCTCACCGAAGAGTTGCACCAGCTGCGCAGCATCACGGCCGAATCGGCCTTCCTGATCCGCACGTTCTTCTTTCTGCTCTTCGGCTACAGCATTACGGTCAGCAAGCTCATGAGCCCGCAGCTGCTGATTCAGGGCTTCATTATCGTGGTGGCCCTCACGGCTATCCGTTATTTCTACCTGCGCTTCATTGCCAAAACCGACCTGATTCCGGAGCTTTTTATCGCCCCGAAAGGCCTCATTACGGTGCTGCTGTTCTATAGTATCCCGCAACAGCACCTCATTGGCGAAGTCTCCGAAAACATCCTCTTCATCGTTATTCTGTTCACCGGCGTGCTGATGATGGTGGGCCTGCTCATGAGCCGCGAGGAACCTGCCATCGGGGAGTACTGACGATTCAGAAGTGAGCTATAAGAAGCGAGAGGTGATTTTTCGTTCTGGCATCCCTAACGGGCCGTCAGAAGAAAAATCACCTCTCGCTTCTTAATATCTCCTGGCTTCTCCCTAAAAATTCGTTTTAAACAGCTTGATGGCAATGGCCAGCAGGATGACGCCGAACACGCGGCGCAAAATGTCCTCGCCTGCTTTGCCGAGTTTGCGCTCAATCCAGGGCGAGCTTTTGATGACCAGGTACACGAAAACCAGGTTCACAAGCACGCCGGCCAGCACATTGGGCAGCGCGTAGGCGGCCCGCAGCGAGAGGAGCGTGGTCATGGTGCCGGCGCCCACAATAAGCGGGAAGGCCAGCGGCACAATCGAGCCCGTGCCCGCCGCCGGATCGTGCCGGAACAGCTCGATGCCCAGAATCATTTCCATCCCAATAAGGAAGATAATGATGGCACCGGCCAGGGCAAACGACTGGAAATCAACCCCGAAGAGCGATAGAATGCTCTGACCCACAAACAGGAAGCTCACCATCAGTATGCCCGCCACAATGGTGGCCTTCTCGGCATTTACGTCGCCTTCGCGCTGCCGAATCTGGATGATAATGGGCACCGAGCCCAGAATATCGATGATGGCGAACAGCGTGAGCGTAACTGAAGCAATTTCCTTGAGACTAAACATGAATCACAGATGGTGCAGATGGTGCTGATAACGCAGATCCGTTCTGAGCCGCGGATTCGTGCTTTCAATGATTTCGTTCTTCCGGCAGATTCGTTCTGGTGTAGGGGCGAAGGAGGTTAATCGAACGAATCCGCCGCATCCCATCATCTGCACCGTCTGTGATTCAGGAGAACTCCCTGGCGAAGAACTGCACAAGCTGCTCGAAGGCGGCGTCGGGGATGGCGGGGAAGTTGGCGATGCGCAGGCTGGTGGCTTTCAGGTCGCCGTAGCCGCTGCCGATGTATAGGTTCTGGGCTAGGGCGCGGCGCCTTACTTCCTCGATAAGGGCGGGAGCGGCCTGTAGACCTATTACGGTGTAGGAGCGGGTTTCGGGGTTGGTAACCAACGGCCGGAGCTGGGTGGCCTGGTCGAAGTAATCGTAGAGCTTGGTGGCCCGCTCGACGACGTGCTGGTGGATAGTTTTGATGGGCGGGTTGTCGTGGATGGAGCGGCTCAGCATGTAGATTCCCAGCACGTTGGGCGTGTGGGTGGTCTGGAAGTTGAGCATCTTCTCGTACTGGTCGGCCAACGAGTTGTAGTGGCCGCGCTCCTTCAACTGGCGCACCCGCTCGATGGCCCGCGGCGAGAGCACCATGACCGAAAGGCCCGCCGGCAGCCCGAAGCACTTCTGCACCGACGCGTACCAGATGTCGCCCTTGATGTACTTGAGCTGCACCCCAGCCATCGACGAGGTGGCATCGACGGCCAGCAGGGCCCTGGGCGGCAGGCGGTTGTATAAGTTGAGGATGATGCCGTCGCGCAGCTGGGTGGTCGTGGAGGTTTCGTTCTGGGTGATGCACACCAGGTCGGTCTGCTGGTCGAGGCCCGGCAGCCGGTCGGCGTCGGGCACCTCATCAATCCCGAATTTCAGGCCTGCCGATGCCGGGCGCAGGGCCTTGGCGGTTTCGTACCACTTCTGGCCGAAAGCGCCGTTGTAGAGGTGGAAACTTTTGGTGGGCGTGAGGCTCTGGGCCAGCACTTCCCAGCATTCGGTGGCCGAGCTGAGGAAGAAAATGGTGTAGTCCTGCGGGATGTGGAGCTTGGCTTTGAGCTCCTGCACCGTCTGGCGCATCAACTGCACAAACTTCTCGCCCCGGTGCGGCGCCGAAAGCCAGCCCTCATCAAAGGCATCCTGTAGATACTGGCGCACCTGCGGATACACCTGCGAAGGCCCGGGATTGAACGTATACATAACGGCGGATTGCTTGGAAAGGAAATGCAAAGGTAGGAAAGGGAATGAGGGCCAAAGGGGTAAACGCGAGATATCCGCGCCCTCGCGCTGCCTTACACCCGAAACCCCATGCGCTTGGGGCGCTGGCCGTCGAGGTAGTGCAGGGCCAGCCGGTAGCTTTCCAGCCCAAAGCCGCTGATGCTGCCGGCGCAGTGGCGGCCCAGCAGGCTGCGCTGCCGGAACTCCTCGCGGGCATGCAGGTTGCTCAGGTGCACCTCGATTACCGGCGAGCCAATGGCGGCTACCGCGTCGGCCAGCGCCACGCTAGTGTGGGTGAAGCCGCCGGCGTTGAGCACGATGCCGTGGTAGCTGAAACCCACTTCGTGCAGCTTGTCAATGAGGCCGCCCTCGTGGTTGCTCTGGAAATACACCAACTCGAACTGCGGGAAAGCCTCCACCAGTTCGGGCAGGTAGTCTTCGAACGAGCGGGTGCCGTAGATGCCGGGCTCGCGCCGGCCCAGCAGGTTGAGGTTGGGGCCGTTGAGCAGCAGGATTTGCATAGGGTTGGGAGTATTATAAGGCTTAGGGACAAAGGAACGTCATTCTGAGCAGAGCGAAGAATCTCGTGTGCCAAAGCAAATCATACCGTTAGGTACACCCGTCTAGCGTCGGGAATAGCATTGCACGCGAGATTCTTCGCTCTGCTCAGAATGACGTTCCTTTGCCTGCCCTCACCCCAAAGCCTCCCCAACCGCCCGCCCATGTCGCCCTGGAATCTTGCCATTAAACAGTTTGAGGGCTACCTGCAGCTCGAAAAGTCGTTGTCGGCCAACTCGGTGGAGGCCTACGCCCGCGACGTGCATAAGCTGCGCCAGTACTTGGAGCTGGAGCGGCTGCCGGCTTCGCCCCAGCAGGTAACCACCCGCCTGCTGCGCGACTTTCTGACCTGGCTGGGCGGTATGGGCCTGGAGGCCACCTCGCAGGCGCGCACGCTCTCGGGCATCAAGGCCTTCTACCGCTTCCTGATCATGGAAGATATGCTTTCCATCGACCCCACCGACACGCTGGAAGCGCCCAAAACCGGCCGCAAGCTACCCGACACACTCACCTATATTGAAATTGAGCAGCTGCTGGCCGCCATCGACCTGAGCACGCCCGAAGGCACCCGCAACCGGGCAATTTTGGAAGTGCTCTACAGTTCGGGCCTGCGCGTGAGCGAGCTCACCGGCCTGCGCCTTTCCAACCTCTACGCCGACCAGGGCTTTGTGCGCGTAACGGGCAAGGGCAACAAGGAGCGGCTGGTGCCCATCGGCCGCGACGCGCTCAAACACCTGGGTTTCTACCTGCAGGGCATCCGCGCCCACCTCGACATCAAGCCCGGCCACGAAGACACCGTATTTCTCAACAAGCGTGGCACGGGCCTTTCCAGGGTGATGATTTTTCACATCATCAAGGCTGCCGCCGAAAAGGCGGGCATCGCCAAGAGCATCAGCCCGCACACGTTCCGCCATAGCTTTGCTACCCATTTAATCGAGGGCGGGGCCGATTTGCGGGCCGTACAGGAAATGATGGGCCACGAAAGCATCACGACCACCGAAATCTACACCCACCTCGACCGCGACTATCTGCGCCAGGTTATCACCCAATTCCATCCGCGCAGCTAAAGTGCCTGTGGCCGGCCGCATTCAGTGGGCCGTTTGCTGCCTGCACGCTGCCAGCCAGTCGTTGGCTTCCGCCAGCAGGTCGAAAATCTGAATCTCAAACTGGGTGAATAAGTGGTGAGTGGGCGTGCCCAGAAAAGTGGTGGCCAACGTGCCTCCTCGCACCACGTGGGCCACATACTGCACACCGGCCTGGGCCGCAGCCGGCGCCCAGCGCTGCGCCAGCCACAGCAACGAATCGAACCAGGGGCCCTGCAGGTCGGTGTTGTCATTGAGCAGGCACTGGCAGGGGTGATGATGCATAATATCGAGTGCGGCTTTGGCTCCTTCGTAGGCCAGCGGCCCCGTTATGGTGCCCTGCCAGGTAACGGTCAGCTGCTTCTGACCCGGCAAGTAGCGCAACCGGCAATAGTCAGGGCTTTCGGGACTGGACAGTAGTTGCTCTACCATGAGAAAAAGCCTAAAATATGAGGAAATTATTTTAACGAGCGAAGAGCTGGTCAGGATGCCTTTTGCCGCAAAAAGGCAGCTACTTTTACGGCCCTGTTCCTGCCGCTGCTTTCATGCCTGCTCTTTTTAGCGCCATTGCTTTGCCGTTTCGCCCTCGCCGCGCCCTGCTGGGGGCGGTAGTGGCGCTGCTGCTGCTGGCCCTTGCCTACGTGGCCCCCGCCGGCCGTACTTACATCCTGCTCAACGACAACCTCGACACCGAGCTGGCTACCGGCTATGCGCTGGTAGCCGAAGGCAAGGCCCTCGACTACCGGCCGGGCATCGTGGTAGAGCGCCTGCTGAACGGGCTGCCCCGTAATGCCCTGCGGCCCGGTTTGCAGCCCCTGGTAGGCCTGCAGGCCCTGCTGCCCACGTTGCCCGCCTACCTGCTGCACGAGCTGTTGGTGCGCCTGGCGGGCCTGCTGAGTATGTACTGGCTGTTGCGCCGCCACTTGCTGCCCGGCCCCCGCAATGCTGCGCTGTGCGCCGGGCTGGCGCTAGCCTGGGCGGTGCTGCCGGCCTACACCACCTACGGCGTATCGGTGCTGGGGCAGCCGGCGGTGGTGGCGGTGCTGCTGCACCTGCGCCGCCGGCCCGCCCGCTGGCCGCACCATGTGGTGCTGGTGGCCTTCGGAATGTGGTCGAGCCTGGTGCTGGCGGGGGTGTTCGTGCTGCTGGCGGGCGGGGTGCTGCTGTTGCATGAGGCCTGGCGGGGCCGTTACCGCGCCGTCGTAAGCCTAATGGTGGGGCTGGGTGTGCTGGCAGCCACGTATCTGGTGGTGGAGTACCCGCTGGTTTCGGGGCTGCTCGGCGGGCAGTTTGTGTCGCACCGGCTCGAGTTCGACTATGAGCGGCTGGCCCCGGTGGGGGTAGGGGTAGGGCTGCTGGCGTCTGCCCGATTCTTTCTGCTGGGCCACTACCACAGCGGGCTGCTGGTGTGGCTGGCACCGCTGCTGGCCGCCGGTGCGGCCGCGTTTCTGGTTCCGGCCAGCCCCGCCCGCCACCAGCTGCGGCGGTGGTTGCTGGGGGCGCTGGGGGCACTAGCCGGGGCCGCGCTGTTTTGCGGCTTTTACCCGCAGCTGATGGCTGTGGGCCAGCAGGCGCTGCCATTGCTCCGGGCTTTTAATCTTTCGCGGCTTCATTTTCTGTTTCCACTGGCGTGGTTTGCCCTGCTGGTTTTCAGCCTCCGCCAGCTGCCGGCCGGCCGGGGCCGCTGGGCGCTGGTAGGCCTGCAGCTGGTTGTTGGGCTGGGCATGAATACCGAGTGGACGCTGAACGTGCGCCGTTTGCTGGGCCGGCTGCCAGATTCGGAGCCCACCTATGCCGCCTACGTAGCCCCCGGGCTGTTTGGGCAGGTCCAACATGCTATTGCAGACCGTACGGGCCAGCAGCCGGCGGCCTACCGGGTGGCCTGCCTGGGCCTGCCGCCGGCCGTGGCCACGCTCAACGGGTTTTTTACCCTCGATGCCTACCTCAACAATTACCCGCTGGCCTACAAGCACGCCTTCCGGCCCTTAGTGGCCGGCGAGCTGGCCAAAAGCCCGGAGCTGGCCACATATTTCGATGCCTGGGGCAACCGCTGCTATCTGTTTTCGGCTGAGCTGGGCAAGAATTTCCGGGTGCCTGCCACGCCGGCCCGCATCGTGCAGCACTGGCAGTTCAACGCCGCTGCCTTCCGCCGTCTGGGGGGGCGCTACGTGCTGTCGGCGGCCCGGCTGGCCCGGCCACGGGCCAGCGGCCTGCGTCTGTTCGGCCAATATGCCGCGCCGGATGCCTACTGGCACCTGTGGGTGTATGAGGTGATATACTAAACCGGAGAGCGAGCGCGCTTGTCGTTTGCGCGCTCGGGCCGCGCGGGGTAAGTGGTCGGGCTCAATGGCCTAAGCCGAACCTGACGTGCTGCCGAGCCCCCGGACAATAAATTCCTCACTTCCTCATCGCTCTATTTCACCTCTTTTATACCTAGATTTGGTATCTGGCGTACTTCCCAATGGCTAAAAATACCTACAAGCAACCGGCCGAAACCCCCACCCGCCGCGGCAACGAGCCCCGGCCCGCTGAGCCGCGGCCGGCCCGCAACCAACCCCGCCCCGCTGCTGCCTCCGCCGACGCGCCTCCGCGCGAGAACCGGCGCAACGAGCCGAAGTCGGCGGCTGCGGCCAAGCCTAAGAAGGAGCGTAGGCCGCTGAAACTACCGGTTTTTCAGCTGGGGGGCATCTTTGACTTCCTGCGCGACCGGCGCTTCCAGTTGTTTCTGGGCTTTTTCCTGCTCTTCAGCTCCATTTACCTTACCATTGCCTTCGTCTCGTTCCTGTTCACCGGCCATGCCGACCAGAGCGTGACCGAAAGCGTGGGCCGCACCGCCCTGCGCGACGCGGGCCAGGAAACCGGCAACTGGCTGGGGGTGGTGGGGGCATTGCTGGCCGAATGGCTGATTCAGGACGGCTTTGGGGTGGCTGCGTTTGCCCTGATTCCGATAGTCTTCTTCCTGGGGTATAAAACCGTGTTTCGTCGCGGAGCCGTGTCGTTCAGCTACGTGCTGGCCCTGTGCCTGTTCACTACGCTCTGGCTGAGCGTGCTGTTGGGCTACGTGGTGCTCTCCCTGCAAAGCCCCGGCATCGACCCCGTGCTGGCCCATAGCCTCGACTTTTTGTGCGGCGGCGTAGGCTATGAAACGGCCTTCTGGCTCGATAGCCTCATTGGCTGGGGCACGGTGCTGCTGCTGGCCTTCCTGCTGATTTCGTTCGTGGTGTTCTTCTTCAACATCACCACTCTCAACCTGGGCAGCAGCCCCGAAGAGGCTGCTGACGAGTCCGACGCCCGCCGCCCCGCCACCAACGAGCCCGCCCCCTGGGCCGTAGATGCCGCCTCGGCCGAGGATACCAACGACAACCCGCTCGGCCTCACGCTGCGCGATACGCGGGGTTCGCGGGCCATGACAGCCGAGGAGCAGGAGGCTGATGACGAATTCGATGAGGATGAACCGGCCCCGATTACACTCCGTACCGGCGCCGTGGCTTCGTCGGCGCTGGCGGCGGCCACTACGGTAGGAGGGGGGCTGGCGGCCGGCGCTTCGGCGCTGCCCCTGAGCGTGGCCCCGGTGGCTGCGGCAATAGTGCCCAAATCCAGCGGGCCCAGCTTCTCTATTGAAGTAGCCGCGCCCGAGCCGACCGCGCACCGGTTGCCCCGGCCGCGCCCTGGCGGCCAGCGTGCCCACGCCACTTTCGCTGGCCGATCTGGCCGATGACGATGCCCCGCTGCCAGCCTCTCTGCCGTTGCCTGCGCCGGCCCAGCCCGCGGGCCTCTCGTTTGAGGTGGAAGACGCCACCGGCAAGCCCGAGCTCGACCCTTCGGCCGGGCCCGACATGGCTATTATTTCCGAGGAGACGAGGAGGCCGAGGTGATGCCGACCGGCGAGTACGACCCCACGCTCGACCTGCCCCGCTACCAGTACCCGACCCTGGACCTGCTCAACGACTACGGCCAGGCTAAAGCCCAGGTAACCAAGGAGGAGCTGGAGGCCAACAAAGACCGCATTGTGGAAACGCTGGGCCACTACGGCATCAATATCGCCAGCATCAAGGCTACCATCGGCCCCACCGTCACGCTCTACGAAATCGTGCCCGACGCCGGGGTGCGCATCAGCAAAATCAAGAGCCTGGAAGACGATATTGCCCTGAGTCTGGCCGCTTTGGGCATCCGCATCATCGCGCCTATTCCGGGTAAGGGCACCATTGGCATCGAGGTGCCGAACGCCAAGAAGGAGATGGTGAGCATCCGCTCGGTATTCAACACCGAGAAGTTCATTTCCACGGAAATGGACCTGCCCATTGCCTTCGGCCGCACCATTACCAACGAGGTATTCGTGGTCGATCTGGCCAAAATGCCCCACTTGCTGATGGCTGGCGCTACCGGCCAGGGTAAGTCGGTGGGCCTGAACGTGATTCTGGCCTCACTCATCTACAAGCGCCACCCCAGCCAGCTCAAGTTCGTGCTCGTCGACCCCAAAAAGGTGGAATTGAGCATCTTCAACAAGATCGAGCGCCACTTCCTGGCCAAGCTGCCCGACACCGAGGAGCCCATCATCACCGATACTAAGAAGGTGGTGAACACGCTCAACTCGCTGTGCATGGAGATGGACAAGCGCTACGACTTGCTGAAGGATGCCGGCTGCCGCAACCTGAAGGAGTACAACCGCAAGTTTGTGGAGCGCCGTCTCAGCCCCAAGAAGGGCCACCGCTACATGCCCTTTATTGTGCTGGTGATTGACGAGCTGGCCGACCTGATGATGACGGCCGGCAAAGAAGTGGAAACGCCCATTGCCCGCCTCGCCCAGCTGGCCCGCGCCATCGGCATCCACCTCATCGTGGCCACCCAGCGCCCCTCGGTAAACGTGATTACCGGTATCATCAAGGCCAACTTCCCCTGCCGGATTTCCTTTAAGGTGACGAGCAAAATCGACTCCCGCACCATCCTCGATGCCGGCGGGGCCGACCAGCTCATCGGCCAGGGCGACATGCTGATTTCGCAGGGCTCCGACATCATTCGGGTGCAGTGCGCCTTCATCGACACGCCAGAAGTGGACCGCCTCTGCGACTTCGTGGGCGGGCAGCAGGGCTACCCCGACGCCTACCACCTGCCCGAAGTGGTGGGTGAAAGTGGCGGCGGCAACGGCGACGGTGATGATTTTGACGCCGCCGACCGCGACAATATGTTCGAGGAGGCCGCGCGTGTTATCGTTACGCATCAGCAGGGCAGCACCTCGCTGCTGCAGCGCCGCCTCAAGCTTGGCTATAACCGCGCCGGTCGCCTGATTGACCAGCTGGAGCACGCCGGCATTGTGGGCCCGTTTGAGGGCAGCAAGGCCCGGGAGGTATTAATTCCGGATGAGTACAGTTTGGAACAGTTGTTGAATACGTTGGCCAAGTAGTTGGTAGTACTTCACTGCAAGGGCTTAGAAATCCGATTCGGAAGAAGTAAAAGAAAGAACTTCATTCCTATTTTGGAGTATCTAACGGCAGCAAGTGTCGACTCTACAGTCTGAGTACCACCAACCAACAACCAAGCACTAAATAACCTCTTCCTTTTGCAATGAAAAAGTACCTCGCTCTGCTCGCCCTGTCCGTTTCTTTTACCTCCGTAGCTACTGCGCAGCAGGATCCTAAGGCGGAGAAGATTCTGGACCAGATGAGTGCGAAATACAAGGCCATGAAGGCTTTTAAAGCTACTTTCACCCAAACCCTGGAAAACGACGCGGCCAAAGTAAAAGAGAACCTGACCGGTGACATTACAGTGAGCGGCCAGAAGTTTCGGCTGAAAATGAGTGGTCAGGAGGTCATCAACAACGGCCAGACCATGTGGACCTACATGAAGTCGGAGAACGAAGTGAACGTGTCCGACTACGAGCCCGACGAGCAGGAAGTGTCGCCCTCGCAGATTTACACGCTCTACAAGAAAGGCTACAAGTACAATTATGTGCAGGAAGCCAAGGAGGGCGGCGAGTTAGTCGACATTATCGACCTCTCGCCCGAAGACCGTAGTAACCCCGTGTACAAAGTGCGCCTGAAAGTAGGCCGCAACGATAAGGCTGTGAAAAGCTGGCAGATGTACAAAAAGAACGGCAACCGCTACACCTACCGCATCAGCAAGTTTCTGCCCAACGCCCCGGTTGATGCCACGACTTTCAACTTCGATAAAACCAAGTATAAAGGTGTGAAGGTAATTGACCTGCGCTAAGCGCACACCAGCCAATCTAACCGGCCCGCTCCTGCTGATGCAGGGGCGGGCCGGTTCTTTGTTGGGCTGATTTTGCCTACTTTGAGTTCGGTTTCAGACCCAAAAGCTGCTTTTTTAGGGAGGACTCATTATGCAGGAAGATTTTCTCCATTACGTTTGGCAGCACCAGTACTTCGATAAAACCGACCTGCTTACCGACGACGGCCAGCGGATAACCGTGCTGCGTCCTGGTCACCGCAACCCCGATGCCGGCCCCGATTTTCTGGGAGCCCGCCTGCAGATAGGCGAGGTGGAATGGAGCGGGGCGTGGAAATCCACCTGCGTGCTTCCGACTGGCACCGCCACCAGCACCAGACCGACCCCAAATACGACCAGGTGGTGCTGCACGTAGTGAACGTGGCCGACGTGCCGGTGCAGCGCACCAACGGCTCCGAAATTCCGGTGCTGGCCCTGGCGGCGCGGCTGCCAGCCGGGGCCCTGGCCGCCTACGAGCAGCTGCGCGGCCAGCCGCCCGAAACCCTGCTGCCCTGCGCCCCGCTGCTGCCCCAGGTGTCGGAGCTAACGCGCACCATGATGCTGGGCCGCACGCTGCTGGAGCGAATGGAGCAGAAGGCCGACCGCGTAACCGAGCTGCATGAGCGGCTGGGCCAGGACTGGGAGGCCACCGCTTGGCACGCGCTGGCGGCGGCGTTCGGTTTCCAGAAAAACACCGAGCCGCTGGCCCGCCTAGCCAAAGCCTTGCCGCTGGCACTGCTGCGCCGCTACCGCCCCGACAGCCGCCAGCTGGCCGCGCTGGTGTTCGGGCAGGCCGGGTTTCTGGAAGACGAGCCGCAGGACGAGTTCAGCCGCGACCTGCAGGCGGAGTTTGGGTTTCTGCGCCACAAGCACAACCTGCACGGTACGGCGCTGGCGGCCCACGAATGGAACTTCCTGCGGCTGCGACCGGCTAACTTTCCCACTGTGCGGCTAGCCCAGCTCATAGCCCTGCTCCATGCCCGCCCCACGCTGTTCGACGCCCTGCTCACGGCCCGCGACGGCCGGGCGCTGGAGCAGTTTTTCCGGGCTCCGCTGCCCGAGTACTGGCAGACCCACACCCGCCCCGGCCGCCCCGGGAAAGTGGCCGAGCTGGGCCGCGGCAGCGTGCACCTGCTGATAACCAACACCGTGGTGCCACTGCGCGTGGCCTACGCCCGCTCCGTTGGCAACCCCGACCAAGTCGAAGCCGCCCTCAGCCTGCTTGACCACCTGCCCGCCGAGCGCAACCACTTCACCGACGCCTACGACGCCGCTGGCTTCCGCCATACCTGCGCCGCCGACTCGCAGGCTTTGCTGGCCCTGCACCGCGGTTACTGCGCCCCGCGCCGCTGCGTGCACTGCGGCATCGGGGCCAGCCTGCTCCGCCAGCTTTGAGCCACAAGCTGCAAGCCACAAGCATGTTCAAACAGCTTACGCGGCTAGGCTTGCAGCTTGTGGCGCGCAGCTTGTAGCTTGCAGCTCAAATGAAGATTTTCCTCGCCTTGCTGCTCAATACCGGCCTGCTGTGGCTGTTGTGGCAGTGGCTGCGCCGGGTGCGGCAACTGCCCCAGTTGGGTCGCTGGGTGCTGCCCACGCTGGCCCTGAAGTTGCTGGCCACGGCCATTACCTTGATAGTGCTAACCGAGGACGCGTTGTATTTCCTGGATTGGAGCCGGCGCATGACCGACCAGCTCTGGCAGGCGCCCGGCCAGTGGCTGCGCATGCTGCCGACCGATGAGTTTCACTGGCAGGGCGCGAAGCTGATATTTCATGGATTTTCCAACACGCTTTTTATCGTCAAGCTGCTGTCGGTGCTGAACCTGGCCAGCCTGGGCAGCGCCGGGCTGAACGCGCTGTACCTGTCGGTATTTAGTTTTGTGGGTAGCTGGGAGCTGGTGCGGCAGCTGCGGCGGCTGTGGCCCGAGGCGGTGCCGCTGGCGGCCGTAGGGGCCTTCCTGCTCTGGCCCACGGTGGTGTACTGGACTTCGGGCCTGACCAAGGAAAGCCTACTAGTGGGCAGCGGGGCGCTGGTGCTGGCCGCCGTGCTGCGGCTGGCCTACGGGCCGTATACGGGCCGGAGCTGGGTGGTGGCGGGACTGCTGGCCGCCGCGCTGCTGCACTTCAAGATGCGCTATTTCTTCGCCGTGGTGCTGTTCGGGGTGCTGGCCGGGCTGGGGCTGATTCGGGTGTTGCAGCAGTTGGGGCTGGCCCGGAACCGACTGGTGCAGTTGGCGCTGTTGCTGAGCCTGCTGGCCGGCGGAAGCTGGGCGGCAGGGGAGGTGAGCACGCTTTTCCGGCCCAATAAATTTACCTCCCAGCTCCAGCGCAACTACACCGCCCTGCTCCGCGTTTCCGCCGACCGGCCCCACCTGCGCTACCCCAATCTGCAGCCCACCACCGAAAGCGTGGTGCGCCATGCGCCGGTGGCCGCCCTCAACACGCTGGTGCGCCCCTGGCCCTGGGAGGGCGACTCGGTACGCTACGTGGCGGCGGGCCTCGAAAATCTGCTGCTGCTGGGGTTGCTGGGCGTAGCCTCAGTGGCCGTGGTGCGGGGCCGCGCCGGCCGGTTGCCGTTTGCGGTGGTAATGGCTCTGCTGCTCTACTGTGTGCTGTTGGCCGCGTTGCTGGGCCTCACTACGCCCAACCTGGGCACCCTCAGCCGCTACCGCGTCACGTTCCTGCCGTTTCTGCTGTTGCTACTGCTGCAAAACGACTACGTGCGCCGTTGGCTGAAGTGAGTTGGCAATTGCGAGTGAAAGAACGTGTCATGCTGAGCATGTGGCGCAGCATCTCTACCGCTTCGTTGTAGAGCTAATCAGCCGGTAGGACTACTACTGCGGTAGAGATGCTTCGACTGCGGCTCCGCACACTGGCTTTATGCGCCACATGCTCAGCATGACACGTTCTTTTTACTGACAACTCACAACTGCCAATCAGCACTTACATCTCATCCCGTATCTTTGCTGTTTCGTTCTTAACTCGTCATCGGCCGCCCCGCGGCCGTTTTTTAATAGATATGGAAAATCCCGTAATCATCCTGGGGGCTCAGGCCGTGGGCACCGCGGCTCTCGATGCCTTCCAGAGCAACGATGTAGTCGTGTACTGCCTGCTCGACGACAATGCTGCCCTGCAGGAAACCGAACTCAACGACGTGCCCGTAATGGGCAACACCGACGATAAGGAGCTGCTCAAGCTGCTGGGCAAGAAGTGCGAGGTATTCGTGGCCACCGAAGACACGGCCAGCCGCCGCAGCCTCACCAACATGCTGCGCGAAGAATACAGCGTGGCGCCCGTCAATGCCATCCATGAGCGGGCCAGCGTATCGGCCCACGCCTGGCTGGGCCACGGCAACCTCGTGGGAGCCAACGTCGTGGTAGCCGGTACTGCCCGCCTCGGCGACGGCTGCATCCTGGGCGCCAACGCCGTGGTCGATGTAAAAGCCGAAGTGGGCGACTACGCCCAACTAGGGGCCGGGGCCATTCTCAACGCCGGTGTAACGGTGGGCGAGCAGGCCTTTATCGGGGCCGGTGCCGTAATCGTGGCCGGGGTGAAAATCGGGGCTAAAGCCCGTGTGGGGGCTGGCTCGGTCGTGGTGGCCGATGTGGCCGCCAACCAGACGGTATTCGGCAATCCGGCGGCGAAAGTTTAAGTTTTAGACATGAGATTCTGAAACCTGAGAAGTGACCCGGACGAAACCGCCAACTAGGTATTTCTTCGTCTCACTTCTCAGGCTTCACCTTCTCACTTCTCAGTAAGAATGGATTACCTCGTTCTGCTTTACTACTGCTACACGCCGCTGGAAAACCCCGAGCAGTTTCGGGAGGAGCACCACCGGCTTTGCCTGCAGCTGAACCTGCTGGGCCGCATCATCGTGGCCCCCGAAGGCCTCAACGGCACCGTATCGGGCCGCCGGGCCGACTGTGCGGAGTACATGCGGCTGGTGAAGGCCGATCCGCGCTTTGCGTCCCTCGAATTCAAGGTGGAAGAAGCGCCGGAACACACGTTCCGTAAGCTGCACGTGCGCGTGAAGCCCGAAATCGTGCACGTGGGCCTGCCCGCCATCCGGCCCTACGAGCGCACCGGCATCCACCTCTCGCCCGAGCAGTTTCGCGACCTCAAAGACCAGCCCGACGTGGTGGTGCTCGACGTGCGCTCCGACTACGAGCACCGCCTTGGCCGCTTCAAAAACGCCGTAACGCTCGACATCGAGAACTTCCGCGAGTTCCCGGAGAAAGTGGCCGAGCTGGCGCAGTACAAGGACAAGAAAATCCTGACCTACTGCACCGGCGGCATCAAATGCGAAAAAGCCAGCGCCTTCCTGCTCGACCAGGGTTTCGACAACGTGTACCAGCTGCACGGCGGCATCATCAAGTACGGCCTGGAGGCCGGAGGCGAGGATTTCGAGGGCAAATGCTACGTATTCGATGGCCGCGTGGCCGTCGATGTGAACACCGTGAACCCCAGTATCGTCAGCCAGTGCCAGCATTGCCGCACGCCCTCCGACCGGATGGTGAACTGCGCTAACCCGCACTGCAACGCCCATGTGCCGCTCTGCGAGGCCTGCGCCGAACAGCTGGCCGGCGCCTGCTCGCCCACCTGCCAGACCCACCCCGCCAAGCGCCCCTACGACGGCACCGGCACCTACCCCAAGCTCAGCAACCACTACAGTCCCGAACAAGGGCTGGTTTCATACCGCGCCCCGGGCCAGTAACGGGTCTTTTACACCTGCCATCCTAACCTATAAATCTTTCCAACTCCCATGCCCATCGCCGAATCGGAATTCATCCTCAACAAAGACGGCAGCGTTTATCACCTCAACCTGCTGCCCGACCATATTTCTGACACCATTATTACCGTTGGCGACCCCGAGCGGGTGCCCAGCGTAAGCGAGCATTTCGACTCCATCGAAACCAAAATCCATAAGCGCGAATTCGTAACCCACGTCGGCTACTACAAGGGCAAGCGCATCGCCGTTATCAGTACCGGCATGGGTACCGATAACATTGATATTCTGATGAATGAGCTCGATGCGCTGGTCAATATTGACTTCGTGACCCGCGAGGTGCGGCCCCAGGCCGAGCACATCAACCTGCGCATTGTGCGGGTGGGCACCAGCGGCTCGTTGCAGGCCGATGTGCCGGTGGGCTCGTTGCTGGCCTCTGAGCACGCCGTGGGCCTCGATTCGCTCATGCAGTTTTACCCGCTCGTAGAAACCGGCCTAGAGATTGAAGTGGCCCAGGGCATCCAGCAGGCTCTGCAGCTGCCCTACCGCCCCTACTGCGTGCGTGGCTCCGACCTGCTGCGCGAGCAAATCGGGCACGACATGATTATGGGCAACACGCTCACCTGCCCCGGCTTCTATGCCCCCCAGGGCCGGGTGCTGCGCCTCGATCTGCGCCTGCCCCACCTCATTGAGGCCTACCAGAACTACCGCTACAACAGCGCCGAGGGCGAGTTCCGGCTCACCAACTTCGAGATGGAAACAGCCGGCTACTATGCCCTGGGCCGCATGCTGGGCCACGAGGTACTCTCGCTCAACGCCATCGTGGCCAACCGCGCCACCGGCGAGTTTGCCACCAACGCCGACCAGATTGTGGGCGACCTGATCCAGAAAACCCTGGACCGGCTCTAGGATCACGGATTAGCGCGGATTTTTTTCGGATTTCCCGGATTTTGTGAACGAACAAGGGCGAAGCAATTGCTTCGCCCTTGTTCGTTCCTTGCTTTTTATTTGGATCGTATTTCAGCTCAGGTCGGCCAGGAAAGCCATGGTGTCTACACCGTCGGCGTAGTCGGCGAGGCCGGGGTGCTGGGCCCGGCCGAAGGCGAAGGAGCCCGGGTACTGTCCGCCGCCTGATACGAGGCACTGGGTTTGGGCCGCCACGTCGGTGAGTTGGTCGACCTGGTCGACTTCGTTGGTGTAAGTGCTGTAATGCAGCACCGAAATGGGCGACACGAGCCGGGCGCTTTCGGTGAGCAGCAGGAAGCCCGAATCGAGGTGTGGCACGGCATTAACAAGCAAGATGCTCTTGTTGTAGTCGTAGTTGTTTTGGTAGCGGTTGTGGTGCAGCGCGTGGTGCCAGGGCTGCAGGGCATCGAGCAGCAGCGGGAAATCGTAGCCGACGGGAGCGTATAGCTTGCTCACGTTGCGGCAGCCCAGGCCATAGTAGCGGAAGATGTCGGCGCCCAGCAGGCCCAGCTCGTGGGGCGTTTCGTGGCCCGTGAGCACGGCTAGGCTGGTGCGGTTGCGCCGGATGATGTGGGGCTTCTTGCCGAAATAGTACTCGAAGTAGCGGGCCGTGTTGTCGGAGCCGGTGGCAATGAAGGCGTCGGCGGCGTTGAGGCGTTCCACGAGCTGCACGGCCTCGGTGAAGCGGGGCTCGATGCTGGTAAGCTCCTGCAATATCCAGCGCATGAGCAGCGTATCGTCGGAGCTGAGCTTGGCCAGCAGCTGGTGGCCGCTGAGCAGCACGCACAGCGCATCGTGGAAGCCCACCAGCGGAATGTTGCCGGCCATCACCACGCCTACGAGCCGAGGGGCCGGGTCGGGCTCGGGCCGGTAGCGGCCGGCCCACTGGCGCAGGGGCTCCTCGCGGAGCATTTCGGCTATGCTTTCGAGGGCGGCGCGCACGTTGGGCGCGTCAAACCAAGGATTGTTGTTGCGGGCGCGGATGGAAAGTTCGGTTAGCTCCTCGGCCTGAGCCGGGGCGAGCAAAGCGGCGAGGCGCTGGCCCAGGGCCACAAAAGCGGCAAGGCGGTCGGCGTGCATCATGGAAAGACAGAGCTGAAAGAGCAGGAGGGAAGGAAAAATGGTCGGCAAGTGCGAAAAACAAAATCGGCGGCCCGAAATTACATAGCATATATCAAGGGGTGTACAGGTAATCCCTACTTTTGCCTTTCCGTATCCTGCCTCCGGCCGCTTACGTACCTTGCATACCCGATTTTCTCTCCCTAACGATTCCCCGAGGCTATGGCCATCATGATAACCGACGAGTGCATCAACTGTGGTGCCTGCGAACCGGAATGCCCCAACACTGCTATTTACGAAGGTGGTGCCGCCTGGCGCTGGGCCGACGGCACCAGCCTGAAAGACGTGCAGCTCGACGGCGGCCAGACCGTAGTGGGCGTAGCGCCCCAAACGCCGGTTTCCGACGAGTACTATTACATCGTATCGGATAAGTGCACCGAGTGCGTGGGTTTCCACGAGGAGCCCCAGTGCGCCGCCGTCTGCCCCGTCGACTGCTGCGTGGACGACCCCGACTACCGCGAATCGCAGGAAAAGCTGCTCGCCAAGAAGCAGTGGCTTCACCAGGAGGCCTAAAAAGAGTTCGTGCTCAGCTCAGAATCAACCGAAGCGAAAGCCCCTGATACCAGCACGGATGTCAGGGGCTTTGCGCTTCGGCTGATTCTGTGGCTCTGAAAGGGACAACTCCGCTTCGCTGTCTGCCGGGTATTTCGGCCTCACCTGTGCGGCTTAGGTGCCGCAGTTGAAATACTTATCGTGGGCTGATTCGGGGATGAGGCGGAATTGACTGAGCAGCATGATGGGCCAGCGGAGGCGGCGGATAAGCGCGTAGTTGTTGGGGTAGGAGCGGAAGGTGGTGGGTGACGTGGCCACAATTTGCTCGAACTCCTCGCGGCTCAGGCCCAGACGCTTGATGCAGAGGTTGATGACCTTCTCATCCTCGATGCTGTTGATATGCCGCACCTTCTCCAGCGCCTCAGTCCGCGGTAGCTGCCCCGAGCGGACAAGGGCCGAATAGTTGAATAGCCGACGGTCGATGTTGAATTTGGTGCGGTTGAGGTAGTAGATGACGCTTTGGTAGAGGTCGTCGAAGTAATGGGCGCCGGGGTTCACCCAATCGAGCTCCTTTTGCAGCAGCTCGTCTACATCGGCGCGCACGTAATCCACGTGATAGAGCAACGTGACGGTTTTGATGCGGCGGATGAAGGCGTAGTAGAACATTTCCTTCAGATCGAGGTGGAAGCCCGGGTCGGCAGGTTTCCAGGGGCGTAGCGGCACGGTGCCAAACTGCTTGTGCACGGCCTTCAGGTACTTGCCGTCGAGGTAGTTCCAGCTCAGCGGCGCAATGCCCTCGGTGCGAAACGACTGCCCGATAATGATGCGCTGAATGCCTTCCTTGGCGGCCACGCCGTAGAGGGCTGTGGCAATGCCTACATCGGTGCCCTGCTCCATATCGGGCACCGAAGCCTTCAGAAAGGCAATCTTAAGGTCTTTGGATTCGCGCCAGTCGGAGGTGATGGTACGCATTTCCACGCCCAGCTTGCGGCAGGCCTTGGCCATATTCTCGCCGGCTATGGGGTTGCCGAAACCGTCGTTGAAATGAACTGCCAGCGGGCGTAGTCCCAGCTTTACCACGCAGTACCAGAGCGTAAACGACGAGTCGCGGCCCCCACTAACGCCTAGTACGCAGTCGTAGGGGCGGCCCCGTCCGAGGCGCTTCATGTCGGCCGTCATGGCCTGTACGTGCCGTTCGCCGGCCTCGCCCAACGGGCAGGCGCGGTCCATTTTGTCGTGCAGCTTGCAGAAGTTACACTCCCCCCGGGCATCGAAAACAATGCCGGGTACGGTAGTGTCCATAATGCAGCGGCTGCATTGCTGGTAGAGGTCGGCCATTCAAAAACAGTAGCGTGAGAGTCGAAATGCGGGGTAGGGGAATGTTGGTAGGTTAACGGGTGGGGGCTGGCAGTTCATCGAGCCGAAAGCCCTTGCGGGCCAGCATCTGCCCGATTTGAGTGCCTTGTTCGGCGCGTACCGGCCGGGGCAGATCGGCTACCACGAGCTGGCCGGCAAACTCGTTGAACACGCCCTGGGCCCGGATGCCGCCCGCATCGACGGCCAGCGAGCAGCCGATGCTCTTTTTGCCCTCGTAGGGCCCGCCCACAATGTAGCCCACCGACGTGGTGCCCACCACGCTCACGTTATAGAGCTGGGCCAGAATGGAATAGGGCTTGATCCACTTTTCGCTGTACGGGTCGTGCTCCTCGGTGATGGAGTAATCCACGGTCCAGGACGAAGGGGAGAGGATAAACTCGGCCCCCATACGGGCCAGCGTGTGACCGATGGCCAGACCGTCGAGGAAGTTGTCGGCGCAGATGTTGACGCCGATTTTGCCCAGCGGCGTGTCCACTACATTTAGCGTCTGGCCCACTGCATAGAAAGGCAGCTCAACTTCTAGCAGGTTGATCTTGTGGTATTTGCAGATGATGTCGCCGGATGGGTTGATGAGCAGGGCGGCGTTGTAGTTGCGGCCGTCGGGCGCGCGCTCGGTGAGGCCGGCGCACACGTAGAGGCCGTGCTGGCGGGCGGCCTCGCAAAGGCGGTCGGAGTAGAGGCCGGGAATGGGTTGGGCCTCGGTGAGGGCGCTGGGGTGCGTCCAGGCGAAATCGAGGGTTTCGGGCAGCAGCACCAGCTCGCAGCCCTGGGCGGCGGCATCGGCCATCATCTGCTCGGCCCGGAATAGGTTGCGCTCGGGCTCGCCGCCCTCTACCAGCAGCTGGCCCAGGCCCACGCGCAATGAGCCGGCAAAAGCCGGGGCCGTAGGCAGCACGGCAGACGGGGGCGTAGCTGGCCGGGCAGCGGAAGGTTTGCGGAAGGTGAAAAGAGCCATAGGCCAGCAGAAGCGACGACGAAAGCAGAGAAATGGCCTACAGAAAGGGCTTCCAGCAGAAGCACCACCCTCTAATATTCTACAGAAGCTTCAAAAATAAACAATCGACACGGTTGTAACACCCCCTACAGCCAGGAAAGGCCAAGTAATTCCGGTAGTTTCCGGCCCCGGCCCGAAATAGCTACTTTTGTGCCCGTATTCGCCCCGATTTTTCCCGACCGATGACCATCGCCAAAACCTATACGCCCGCCGACGTTGAAGCCAAATGGTACCAGCGCTGGCAGGAGCAGGGCTTTTTCAAAGCCAAGGCCAACCCCCGCAAGCAGCCCTACTCGGTCGTGATTCCGCCGCCCAACGTGACGGGCGTGCTGCACATGGGCCACATGCTCAATAATACCATTCAGGATGTGCTGGTGCGCCGGGCCCGGATGCAGGGCTTCGAGGCCTGCTGGGTGCCCGGCACCGACCACGCCTCCATTGCCACCGAGGCTAAAGTAGTGGCCTTGCTCAAGGAGCAGGGCATCGAGAAAAAGGACCTGACCCGGGAGCAGTTTCTGGAGCACGCCTTTGCCTGGAAGGAAAAGTACGGCGGCATTATTCTCGAGCAGCTCAAGCAACTGGGCGCCTCCTGCGACTGGGACCGGACCCGCTTCACGATGGAGCCCGCCCTGACCGACGCGGTGCTGCGCGTATTCGTCGACCTGCACCAGAAGGGCCTCATCTACCGCGGCGTACGCATGGTCAACTGGGACCCGCTGGGCCAAACCGCCCTGTCCGACGAGGAGGTTATCCCGAAGGACGTGATGGCGAAGATGTACTACCTGAAGTACGAGATAGTAGGAGCAACAAGCTCCAAGCCACAAGCTGCAAGTGCAGAAGCAGACAAACAGAACGAAAGCTTGCCGCTTGAGGCTGACAGCTTGCAACTCACAATAGCTACTTCCCGCCCGGAAACCATTATGGCCGACGTGGCGGTGGCGGTGAACCCGAACGACCCGCGGTATCAGCACCTGATTGGGCAGAAGCTGCGGATTCCGCTGCTGGGCCGCGAAATTCCGGTTATTGCCGACGAGTACGTGAGCATCGATTTCGGGACCGGGGCACTGAAGGTGACGCCGGCCCACGATTTGAACGACTACGAGCTGGGCGTGAAGCACAACCTGCCCGTCATCGACATTCTCAACAACGACGGCACGCTCAATGAAAAAGCGGTGCTGTATGTGGGCCAGGAGCGCTTTGCGGCCCGCCGCAACATCGTGAAGGACCTGGAGGAAGCCGGCCATTTGGTGAAGGTAGAGGAGTACGCCAGCATCGTGCAGACCTCGGAGCGCACCAAGGCTGTAATTGAGCCGCGGCTGAGCATGCAGTGGTTCATGAAGATGGAGCACCTGGCTAAGCCCGCCCTGGAAGTAGTCGAGAACGATACCGTGCAGCTGCACCCGGCCAAGTTCAAGAACACCTACCGGGTGTGGATGGAGAACGTGCGCGACTGGTGCATCTCGCGCCAACTGTGGTGGGGCCAGCAGATTCCGGCCTACTACCTGCCCGACGGCACCTACGTGGTGGCCCTCACGCCCGACGAGGCGCTGGCCCAGGCCCGCCAGCAGCCCGGCAACGAGGCCTTGACGGCCGCCGATTTGCGCCAGGATGAGGACGTGCTCGATACCTGGTTTTCGTCGTGGCTGTGGCCGATTTCGGTGTTTGATGGGTTTGAGGACCCCGATAATGCTGACGTCAACTACTTCTACCCGACCAACGACCTGGTAACCGGCCCCGATATTCTGTTTTTCTGGGTAGCCCGCATGATTATGGCCGGCCTGGAGTTTCGCAAGGAGGTGCCGTTCAAAAACGTGTACCTGACGGGTATTGTGCGCGACACCCAGGGCCGCAAGATGAGCAAGCAGCTCGGCAACTCGCCCGACCCGCTCGACCTGATTGCCCAGTTCGGGGCCGATGGCGTGCGTACCGGCATGCTGTTCTCGGCCCCGGCCGGCAACGATTTGCTGTACGATGAGAAGCTGGTGGAGCAGGGTCGAAACTTTACCAACAAGCTCTGGAATGCCTTCCGCCTGAGCCAGGGCTGGGAGGTAGATACCGCGCTGCCCTTCGCCAACGACAAGGCCGTGGAGTGGTTCGGGGCCCGCCTGCAGGCGGCCATTGCCGAGATGGACGAGCACTTTACGAAGTTCCGGATTTCGGATGCGCTCATGACGGTGTATAAGCTGGTCTGGGACGACTACTGCTCGGTGTATTTGGAGATGATCAAGCCCGCTTACCAGGCTCCCATCGACCCCGAAACCCTGCGCCACACTAGCGCCTACCTCGAAACGCTGCTACGCCTGCTGCACCCGTTTATGCCCTTCATCACGGAGGAAATCTGGCATGAGCTGAAGGAGCGCGGCCCGAAAGAGTACGCCTGCGTGGCTGCTTGGCCCAAGCCTCATCCCGTGGCCGACGCGCCCGCGCTGCTGGCCCGCATGGCTCAGGCGCTGGAAATCGTGGGCGGCGTGCGCACCATCCGCAACCAGAAGGGCCTCGGCCCCAACAAGCCCCTGCTGCTGGCCGCCAAAACCACCGACGCCACGCTGCAAAGCCTGTTGACCGACTACGCCGGTATCATCCGCAAGCTTGCCGCCCTCACCGATATTTCGGTGGTGGAGGCCGCCCCGGCCGCGGCCGTAGGTTTCGTGGCCGGCGGCGCCGAGTTCTTCGTGCCCCTCGAAGGCCAGATTGACCTCGGAGCCGAAAAGGAGCGCTTGCTAAAGGAGCTGGAATACGCCCAGGGTTTCCGCGACTCGGTGAGCAAAAAGCTGAGCAACGAGAAATTCGTGGCCAACGCCAAGCCCGAGCTGGTGGAGCGCGAGCGGCAGAAGCTGGCCGACGCCGAAGCCAACATGGCGGCGCTTGAGCAGCAGCTGGCGGGACTATAGAACTCGTTCGTTTGTGCAGATCAGGCCAGCCGGTTGCTCGTTGAGCGGCCGGCTGGTTTTGTTTAACCGGTATATAGGTCCGTAGAACAGGGGGAGACGTATTATCGCAACACTGCTATATATATTTGGCGCAGTGAAAACGCTTCTCCTTGCCTTTGCGTGTTGTGTATGCCTGGCCAGCCCATCGTGGGCGAGCGGCACCAGTGTTTATGCCGACAGCCTGCTGCGGCGGCTGGCCTATTCACGCCCCGATACCAGCCGTGTAAATCTGCTGATTCTGCTGGCCTGGGACCGGACCGACGACAACCCGGTGGTGGCCATTCAATATGGGCAGCGGAGCCGCCGGCTGGCCCACACGCTGAATTTCTCGCGGGGCGAGTGCCGCTCGCTACTGATGCTGGGGTGGGCCTTTCTGCGGACCGGTAACTATCCTACAGCCGTGCAGTCGATGCAGGCAGCGCGGCGCCTGGCCGAACGGGTCAACTACCAGGGCGGCCAGATTCACGCCGACAATGGCATGGGCTACGCTCACCTGGAGCAGGGTAGTCCCCGGCTGGCGCTGCGCTACTTATTTAGGGCAGTGCGCCGCGCTCAGGCCATCAACGATAAGGTACTGCTGACGCCTGTTCCGGGCAACATCGGGCAAGCCTACCTGCAGCTAAACCGGCCCGACTCGGCCTTGCACTACGTTAAGTGGGGCTACCAGCTTGACCTGGAGCAGCACGACTGGCACAGCGAAATCGGGGATTTGGCGATTTTGGGCGATGTGGCGGCGCAACAGGGCCAACCGGCCCAGGCCCGCTTCTATTACCAGCGTTGCATCAGGCGGGCCTACGGCCGGCCGGTGGCGTATGCGCTATGCCAGGCCTGGCTGGGGCTGGCCCGCCTGGCCCGGCAGCAGGGCCAGTTGGGTCCGGCGCTGGCATATGCCCAACGGGCCCTGGACGCCAGCCAGGTCGGGGGGTACGCCAAGGGGGTGCTTATGGCCAGCGAAGTGCTGGCCGACCAGTATGAAGTCCTCGGCGATACGGTCCGCGCCTTCGTGCACCTGCGCCGGGCCAGTACCACCACCGGCCGGCTGTTCAGCCTCAATCGCCAGGTGCAGGTGCAGGCGCTCGATTTCAGCGAGCAGCTGCGCCAGCAGGAGCAGGGCGACGAGCTGCAGGAGCAGCAGCAGCAACGCCGGCAGAACCTGCTGGTAGGCAGCTTGCTGCTGCTGCTGGCTGGCGCCGGCGTGGGCTACCTGCTGATTAGCCGGCAGCACCTGCGCCGCGAGGTGGCGCTGGTGCAGGAACGCCAGCAGCTGGAACGGCGCTACGCGGGCGAAATTCTGCAGGTAGAGGAAAAGGAGCGCCGTCGGGTAGGAGCCGACCTGCACGACGGCGTGGGCCAGCTGCTGTGCGCGGCCCACATGAACCTGGCCGCCCTGCAACAGCACCTAACCCTACACGAGCCGCAGCAACAGTCGCTGCTCGCCACGGCCGTCGCCACCATCGATGAGTCGGTGCGCGAAATCCGGAGTATTTCGCATGGGTTGGCACCGGTGGCGCTGCTGGAGCAGGGGCTGGAACCGGCCGCGCAGCAGCTGCTGAGTCGCCTGCGCTACTCGGCCCCCGAGCTGGCTGCGCGCCTGCACACGGTAGGGCTGCCTGTGCCGGGCTTGCCGGTGGCGGCCCGGGCGCTGGTGTACCGCATTCTGCAGGAAGCCGTGCAGAACGTGCTGCGCCACGCTCAGGCCACCGAGCTAACTGTGCAGCTGCTGGGCACCGCTACCGATCTGACACTGATGGTGGAGGATAACGGCCGGGGCTTCGGGCCGGAGGCGGCTGAGGGCTTGGGCATGCATAACATCCGGCTGCGCGCGCGCTACCTCAATGCCCGGCTGCAGCTCGATTCGCGGCCCGGCTACGGTACTACACTCACGCTGCTCGTGCCGCTGGAAGCCTCGTTGCCCCCTACGGCGGCTTAACTTGCGGCCTTGTCCGGCGGTTGCCTATCAGCCAGCTGGTGGTCTTCGCCGTCCGGCAGTTCTTCTGCCTGATATCCATACCTATATATCTGCCCACCGTAGCGGCCGTGAAGGCCTAATCACTCTTCTCGCCGTTTGGCACCCGCACCGATATTACTACTTGCTCAATGAGTGCGAATGACTGGCCGTACTCGACTATCTGAAGGCAGAAAACGCCTACTTTGACCAGCAGATTGCCCCAGTGAAGGTTCTGGAGCAGTAATTGGCTGCGTTAAGAAAGGACGGCGGCTGGTTTTAGGATTTTAGGAGGCCGGTGGCGGGGCGGTTCAGCCGGTTGTAGCCGTAGGCCACCAGCAGCACGAACAGGCCCGCCGACACGCTCAGTAGCACATTGTAGTACTTGGGGGCCGTTAGCGAGAGGCGGATGATGACTGTTGCCAGGGCAAACGAGGAGTAGCGGAACAAGTGTAGGTACAGGGTGCTGTAGCGCAGGGAAATAATCAGAATCAGGATGTCAGTGAAAATCAGAATCGTGTAGAAGCGGCCCAGCAGACTGTGGTACTGGCCGTAGTAAACGAAATTGGCCAGCGAGTAGAGGCCGGTGGCCAGAAAAGCGAACAGCAGCAGCGAGGCAACCAGCTTTTTGAGACGCACGAAATCCTGCTGCTCCTCAACCGAGCTGGTAATGCGGGTGTGGTGTTGGATGCGGTAGAAGAGACCAATGATAAGGAAGATGGCCACTGCCCCCAGCGCATCGGTGAGAATGGGCAGCAATTCGAGCAGGATGGCCGTGTCCCAGGCCAGTTCCACCGGCAGATGGCCCAACTCCTTGAACGACTCGCGCAATAGAATCAGCGAAACCACTTCGAACTGCTTGCCCACCGAATCGGCCACCGAGCGCGAGAGCGTGAAGATGAGGCTGGTTATTTCGCTTATCAGCAACACGCTAAAAGCTAGCTCCACGGCGTAGAACCGCCTCACTGGATAGTTTAGTATGCCATAGTAACTGAGCAGACTGATAATCATACCCCCCACGAAGGCCACGATAACTAAGTTACTCGTCAGCTTGGCGGCCCGTAGCGAATGCCATTTACGCTCCGTCGTGTCGTACCAAGTAAGCCAGTTTTGCGGATACTTTTCGAGCATGAGTAGGGGGAATGACGACGGGTTGACGCTGTATTTCAGCTTCCTACCTCACTAAATAAACCAGGCAGTACCTTCATAAGTTAAATGGCCGCCCTGCCTGCGGCCGCTCCGCCCGCAAACTCACTGAATCCGTGGTTTAGCGGTACTTTGGCTGGCCACAGAGTGGTGGTATCCTTACTTCTTGTCTGCTCCGCCACGAAGCATTCGTCGTTACCGCTGCCTGCCGGGCTTCTGCTGTATTTCGCGCTACCCACCGTACAGGCCCAAACTCCTGCCTTCTTTATGTCTCGCCCCCCCATAGCGGCCGTTAAGGCCCACGCGCTCGTCTCGCCCTTTGGCACTCGTACCGATAACTACTACTGGCTCAATGAGCGCGAAAACCCGGTAGTAATCGACTATCTGAAGGCTGAAAACGCCTACTTCGACCAGCAGATGGCGCCCGCCAAAGAACTGGAAGAACGGCTGTTTCAGGAGATGAAGGGCCGCATCCGCGAGCAGGACGAGTCGGTGCCCTACCGCGACAATGGGTATTACTACTACGTGCGCTTCGTGGAGGGCGGCGAGTACCCGGTACACTGCCGCAGGCCGGGTAGCCTGGAGGCGTCGGAGGAAGTGCTGCTTGATGGCAACGCGCTGAGCGCGAGCCACGAGTATTACCACATCGGCGGGCTCGAAGTAAGCGACGACAACCGCACGCTGGCCTATTCGGAGGACGTGGTAAGCCGCCGCCTCTACACGCTACGCTTCCGCGACCTGCAAACCGGGCAGCTGTACCCCGAAGAAATTGCCAACACCAGCGGCAGCGCCGTGTGGGCCACCGATAACCAGACCGTCTTCTACACCCGCAAAGACCCCGACACACTGCTCGACTACCAGCTCTGGCGCCACACGCTGGGCACCGACCCGGCCACCGACGAGCTGGTGTATGAGGAAGCCGACGCGGCATTTTACCTGCACGTGAGCCGCTCCAAGTCGCGCGAGTACGTGCTGCTGAACATCGGCAGCACGATGTCGGCGGAGGTGCGCTACCTACGGGCCGATGAGCCGCGGGCGGAGCTACAGGTGTTTCTGGCCCGCGAGGAAGACCACCTGTACGAAGTGGAGCACTTCGGCCCCGATTTTTACGTGCTTTCCAACGACGAAGCGCCCAATTTCCAGCTGCTGAAAACGCCCGTGGCCGACACCGCCAAAGCTGCCTGGCAGGTGGTAATTGCGCACCGGGCGGAGGTGTTTCTGGAGAACATGGAGCTGTTTCGGGAGTACCTGGTGCTGGGCGAGCGGCACGATGGGCTGCTGCGGCTGCGCGTTATCCGCTGGGCCGATGGGCAGGAGCACTACCTCAATTTTGGCGAGCCCACCTACACGGCCGCCATCAGCATCAACCCCGAGTTCGATACGCCGGTGCTGCGCTACGGCTACTCCTCGCTCACTACGCCCACGTCCACCTTCGACTACGACATGGCCACCCGCGCCAAAACGCTGCTCAAGGAGCAAACCGTGCTCGGCAGCTTCCGCAAGGAAGACTACGTGACGGAGCGCCAGTACGCCCCGGCCGCCGACGGCACGCTGATTCCGCTGTCCATCGTGTACCGCAAGGGCTTTGCGCGCGACGGCAACGCGCCGTTGCTGCAGTACGCCTACGGCTCGTATGGCCTCTCGATGGACGCCACCTTCAGCGCCAGCCGGCTGAGCTTGCTGGACCGGGGTTTTGCCTACGTCATCTGCCACATTCGGGGCGGGCAGGAACTGGGCCGGCAGTGGTACGAGGGCGGCAAGAAGCTGCGTAAGATGAACACCTTCACCGATTTCACCGACTGCTCGCAGTACCTCATCAGCGAGCAATATACCTCGGCCGATAAGCTGTTTGCACTGGGCGGCTCGGCCGGCGGGCTGCTGATGGGGGCCGTGCTCAACCTACACCCCGAGCTGTACAAGGGCGTGGTGGCCGCCGTGCCCTTTGTGGATGTGGTAACGACTATGCTCGACGAGAGTATTCCGCTGACGACCGGCGAGTACGACGAGTGGGGCAACCCCAACCAGCAGGAGTTCTACGACTACATGCTTTCGTACTCGCCCTACGACAACGTGCGCGCCCAGGCCTACCCCAATCTGCTCGTGACTACCGGCCTGCACGACTCGCAGGTGCAGTATTTCGAGCCCGCCAAGTGGGTAGCCAAACTACGGGCCAACAAAACCGACGATAACCTGTTGCTGCTGCACACCGACCTGAGCGCCGGCCACGGCGGGGCCTCGGGCCGCTTCCAAAGCCTGCGCGACACTGCCCGGCATTTCGCCTTTATGCTCATGCTATTGGGCGAACGGTAGGGGAGTAAATGCACGCAGGTTAGTCAGCGGCCAGCGAAGAATAACCTGCGTGCATCCAATTGAGCATCACTACCGACTACCACAAAATATTCCCGGCCCGCCGTGCCACTTGCCGCGCAAAGTTGTGTCTGTGGCACAGGTCGGCGGGTTTAGCGGCGGCTGATTTTTCTGGATTTTAGAATGAAGAAAATTGTACTGCTGCTGGCTCTGAGCGGCACGGCCGCCACGGGGCTGGCCCAGGTGCCAACCGGCTCCGGCCGCCCCGCCGGGCAGGCGCAGGCCGAACCCGGTAACGGCCGCGTTACCGGCACCATTATCGATGCTGCCACCAAGCAGCCGGTTCCCTACGCTACGGTGGTGTTGCTGAGCCCCGCCACCGGCAAGGCCGTCGATGGTACTTCGGCCGATGATAACGGCAAGTTCAGCATCCCGCGGCTGCGGGCGGGCACCTACACGGTGCAGGTCAGCTTCATCGGCTACAAGAACTTCGAGAAGCCCGGTGTCGTCATCACCGATGCCGGCAACGCTGTAAACCTGGGTAGTCTCTCCATCGAAAGCACGGCCCAGGCCCTGAAGGAAGTGGTAGTAGAAGGCCAGCGCGCTCTGATTGAGGAGAAGGTTGACCGCACGGTGTACAACGCCGAAAAGGACGAAACCACCCGCGGCGGCGACGCCACCGACGTGCTGCGCCGCGTGCCGCTGCTGAGCGTCGACCTCGATGGCAACGTGAGTCTGCGCGGCTCCAGCAACATCCGGGTGCTCATCAACAACCGCCCGTCCACCATCTCGGCCAACAGTATTGCTGATGCGCTGAAGCAGATTCCGGCCGACCAGATCAAGAGCGTGGAGGTGATTACCTCGCCCTCGGCCAAGTACGATGCCGAAGGCTCGGGCGGCATCATCAACATCGTCACCAAGCAAAACAACCTGCGCGGCTTCACGCTCGACACCCGCATAAGCGCCGGCTCGCGTAGCAGCAACCTGGGCCTGAGCGCGGCCTACCGCACCGGCAAAATGGGCTTCTCGTTCAACGCCGGGGGCCGTGGCCAGTACAACACGCCCGGCCGCTTCGAGAACGAGCAGCTCAGCTACCGCCTACCGGCCAACAACGACCCCGCCAACCGCACGGTCGTCAGCCGCTCGGTGCAGCAGGCCGATACGCGCCAGAACAACGTGTTCGCGCGCTATTCGCTGGGCTGGGACTACGAGATCAACAAGTTCAACTTCGTGGCTGCCTCGGTGCAAATCGGCCAGCGCGACGGTACCAGCTATCAGGACAACCTGCGCTCAAGCACCACGTTTTTCCGCACCGACGGGGACACGGTGATCAACAGCCTGCGCGACGTGAAGGTGCTCGATAACTCCATTACGCTCGACGCCACGCTCAGCTACACCCGCACCTTCGAGAAGCCGCGCCAGGAGTTCAGTGTGCTGGGACAGTACAGCCGCAACGTGCGCACCAACAACTTCACCAACGCCATCCGCGAGGGGCAGGGTTCGGGCGATTTTCTGCGCAACGTCAACGATAGCTACAACGAGGAATACACGCTGCAGGCCGACTACGTAACGCCCATCAAGGAAAACCAGATTCTCGAATTCGGGGCCAAGGACATCATCCGCCGCGTGAACAGCGACTATACCACGCTGCTCAACGGGCAACCCCAGGCCGGTCGGGGCCTTTCGAACATCTTCACCTACGACCAGAACGTGGCCGCCGCTTACGCCGCCTACACGCTCACGCTGCTGAAGAACTACACCTTCAAGCCCGGCGTCCGCTACGAGTACACCACCATCAACGCCGACTTCAAAACCGAGCGGGCGGCCTCCATTCCGTCATATGGGGTACTGGTGCCCAGCCTGAACCTCTCGCGCAAGCTGGCCAACGGTAACCTGCTGAAAGCCGCTTACAACCGCCGGATTCAGCGGCCGTCGCTGCAGTTCCTCAACCCCAACCGCCAAGCATCCAACCCGCTCAACGTCACTATCGGTAACCCCGAGCTGCGGCCCGAGTACACCAACAACTACGAGCTGGCCTACAACACGTTTGTTAAACAGACTTCGCTCAACTTCTCGGTGTTTGCGCGCAATACCACCGGCTCCATCCAGCCGGTGCGCACCACCAACCTCGACACCATTATCACGCGTTTCGATAACATCGGCACCGAAAACGCCTACGGGGGCAGCCTGAGTGCCAATGTCAACATCAACAAGAAGTTCACCCTCAGCGGCGGCACCGACGTGTTCTATGCCGTACTCGATAACAACTCGGCCAACCCCGTGCTGGCCGCCAGCAACTCAGGCTGGGTAGCCAGCGGCCGCCTCAACGCCACCTACACCTTCGAGAATGGCTGGGGCTTCCAGAGCTTCGCGTTTTACCGCGGCCGGCAGGTGCAGTTGCAGGGCTACCAGGGCGGTTTCGGCATTTATAGCCTGAGTGTGAAAAAGGACTTCGCCGAAAAGCGCGGCTCGTTCGGCATCGGAGCCGACAACTTCTTCACGCCCGAGTTCAAAATCCGCAGCCGCGTCGAGTCGCCGGTGCTCGACCAGAACAGCGTGAACGTGCTGCGCCGGGCCGGCGTCCGCGTCAACCTGAGCTACCGCATTGGCAAGCTCACCACCGAGCAGCCCCGCCGCCGCCGTCGCGCCATCAGCAACGACGACCTGAAGGAAGGCGGCACTACCCCCGATGCGGGCGGCCAGCAGTAAGCAACTCTGTCATACTGATGCAAAAGGAATCCGGGTCAGGTCATCGAACTACATTGTTCAATGGCCTGACCCGGATTCCTTTTGCATCAGAATTGCAGCTTCTACTTCTCCCGCAGGCTATCGGGTACGGGGCCGCGCTTTAACTGGCTGAGCTTGTTCTGAAGCTGGAAGGTGACAATCTCGCAGTCCTGGAATTTCTGCTCGGCCCGTTTCAAAGCCGTTTCGGTATTGTTCAGGCGCTGGTAGAGGAACAGGATGAGGCCGAGCGCAACCAACAGCGCCGCCAGGGGAAGGTATTTTTTCATGGAGAGAAATAGCGAGGTACTTGCTCACAGCCTGATTGACTCAGGCGAGCAGTAGATGAACAATCAAAAGTACGTTCTGATCATCGAAAAGGCCCCGCCGTGTAACCACGGCGGGGCCTTTCGCATACATTCTGAGCCCTAAGCCCTAAATGCTCGTGTTGGGGTCGAACTGCTCCAGGTAGTCGGCCACGCGGCGCACGAACATGCCGCCGAGCGAACCGTCGACCACGCGGTGGTCGTAGCTGTGGCTCAGGAACATGAAGTGGCGCACGCCAATCAGGTCGCCCTGGGGCGTTTCAATCACGGCCGGCTTCTTCTTGATAGCGCCCACGGCCATGATGGCCACCTGGGGCTGCATGATGATGGGCGTACCCATCACGTTGCCAAACGAGCCGACATTGGACACGGTGTAGGTGCCGCCTTCCAGGTCTTCGGGCTTGAGCTTGTTGGCCCGGGCGCGGTTAGCCAAGTCGTTCATCTTCTTGCTCAGGCCATTGAGGTTGAGCTGGTCGGCGTTGTGAATAACCGGCACGATGAGGTTGCCCGAGGGCAGGGCCACGGCCACCCCAATGTTGATGTCGCGCTTCTTGATGATGTAGTCGCCGTCAATGGAGACGTTGATGAGCGGGAAATCCTGGATGGCGCGGGCAATGGCCTGGATGAATATGGGCGTGAAGGTCAGGTTCTCGCCCTCGCGCTTCTTGTAGGCATCCTTGTGCTTGTTGCGCCAGTTCACGATGTCGGTCACGTCGGCCTCCACGAAGCTCGTTACGTGGGGCGAAATGCGTTTCGAGTCCACCATGCGCTGGGCAATCATCTTGCGCATGCGGTCCATCTCAATCAGCTCCTGCCCACCGCTGATGGAAGGCACGGCCTTGGTGGCGGCCGCGGCCTGCGGCTTAACAGCAGTAGCGGCTGGTGCTGGTGCGGCAGCCTGGGTAGCGGCTGGGGCCGGAGTAGCAGTGGCCGAAGCGGCTTGCTGGCCCAAAGGCTGCTTGCCGCCGGAGACGTAGTCGAGGATGTCTTTCTTGGTTACGCGACCCTCACTGCCCGTGCCGGGCAGGTATTCGAGGTCGCTCATGCTGATGCCTTCCTCGCGGGCGATGCTGAGCACCAGCGGCGAATAGAAGCGGCCGGCCTGGGGCTGGGCCGTACCGGCAGCCGGGGCCGTTTCGGCCGGCACGTGGGGCACCTTGGCGGCAGCGGTAGCCGCGCCATTGTCGGACGCAGCTGGTGCGGCGGGGGCAGCGGCTGGAGCCGGAGCGCCGGCGTTGGCGGCATCGGTTTCAATCACGGCGATGGGCGCACCCACAGCTACAACCTGGCCTTCCTCCACCAGAATCTCCTGCAGAATACCCGCGTGCAGGGCCGGAACTTCGGTATCAACCTTGTCGGTGGCCACTTCCAGCACCGATTCGTCCTGCTCGATGGCGTCGCCAACTTGTTTGAGCCATTTGAGAACGGTGCCTTCCATGATGGATTCGCCCATCTTGGGCATCGTCATTTCCATTCGTGCCATGCGGTCGGGGTAATATAAAGGTGGGTGGGGTGGGGTATGGTGGTGCAAAGGTAACCAGAACTCGCAATGCGGGGAACGGATAAATAAGAGAACGTCATGCTGAGCGAAGCGGAGCGCAGTCGAAGCATCTCTACCACTTCGTTATAATGGTAAATTCAACGAAGCGGTAGAGATGCTTCGACAAGCTCAGCATGACGTACCCTTGCTAACTCACTCCTGCACCCCGCCCGGCAGGCTCAGCCGCAGCAGGTTCAGGGCGGTGGTGGCGGTGAACTCCAGGTTGAGCTGGCGGCCGCGGTCGAAGCTGATTTGCTTCGTGACGGTGCGGTGGGCGTCGGCGTAGGCCACGCAAATGGTGCCCACGGGCTTGGCGGGCGTGCCGCCGTCGGGGCCGGCCACGCCACTGGTGGCCAGGGCCACATCCACGCCCAGACGGCGGCGCAGGCCCTGGGCCATTTCGGCTACCACGGCTTCGCTCACGGCGCCGTGGGCGGCCAGGGTTTCGGCCTGCACGCCGAGTTCCTGCATTTTCAGCTCATTGGAATACGCCACGATGCTGCCCTGGTAGTAGCGCGAGGCGCCCGGCACGTTGGTGAGGCGGTGGGCCAGCAGGCCGCCAGTGCAGCTTTCGGCCGTGCCCACCGTCAGGCCGCGCTCCAGCAAAAGCTGGCCCACTACTTCTTCCAGCTTGATTTCGCCTTCGGCAAAAATGTGGGTGCCCAGCAGGCGGCGCAGTTCGGGCAGCAGAGCCTCCATGCGGGTGCGCAGGTGGGGCTGGCCGTCGTCCTGGCCCGTCAGGCGCAAGCGCACGCCGCCCAGCGAGGGCAGATAGGCCAGCTTCACGTAGGACGGCAAAGCGTTTTCCCAGTCCTCAATTTGCTGGGCCAGAAACGACTCGCCCAGGCCTACGGTCTGCACCACTAGGTGCTCGATGGCAGGCGTCTGGAAGTGGGCCCGCAGGCGCGGCAGCACCTCGTGGGTCATCAGGTACTTCATCTCGTGGGGTACGCCGGGCATGCTCACGAATACCACGCCGCCGTCCTCGAACCACATACCGGGCGCCGTGCCCACGGCGTTATGCAGCACCTGGCAGTTGGCCGGTACCATGGCCTGTTGGCGGTTTACTTCCAGCATGGGCCGCTGGTAGCGGGCAAAAATGCCCTCTACATGGCGCAGCACGCTTTCGTCGAGTACCAGCTCGGCGCCGAAGTAGCGGGCCAGCACGTGCTTGGTCAGATCGTCTTTGGTGGGGCCCAGGCCGCCGGTCATCAGCACCACGCGGGCCCGCTGCCGGGCCTGGTCGAGGGTGGAAACAATTTCGTCGGCCCGGTCAGATACGCTCGTAATCTGGCGCACGCGCAGGCCCAGTTTGCCCAGCTCCTGACCCATAAAGGCCGAATTTGTATCGATAACCTGCCCGTAGAGCAGCTCATCGCCAATGGTCATAATCTCAACATCGGGCACCATAAGGAAGGGGTTAATCAGGGAACGGGCAAAACTTAAGTGGGGTAGGGCGAAGGTAGCGGACAAACCAGAACATTGCCGGCGCTTAAAGTCCGGGGGCAGTGCCTGGGTTTTGCTTTTTTGCTTTATCAGCTGACGTTAAGTTTGGTCCGGTTTGTGCAAAACCGACAACCTAACCGCTTCCTTTACGCCATGAACAACCGCTCCTTCCTTGCGCTGCCCTTGTTATTGCTGGGCCTGCACCTGCCCGCCGCGGCCCAATTCCGGCTGCCCAAGCTGGGCGAAATTTTCAAAAATCTGCCCGCGCAAACCGGTAATACTACCACCCCGCGCCCCGATGGCCTTAGCTCTGATGAGGCTGCGCGCGGCCTCAAGGAGGCACTCACGCTGGGCATCAGCAAAGGTGCCGACCAAGCCTCGAAAACCGACGGATTTTACCTGAACCGCCTTATCCGCATTCCGTTTCCGCCCGATGCGCAACGGGTGGCCACTACGCTCCGCACGCTGGGCATGGGCAGTCAAGTGGATAAGTTTGAGCTGACGCTGAACCGTGGGGCCGAGCAAGCCGCCCAAAGCGCCAAACCCATCTTCCTGACTGCCATCAAGAGCCTCACGTTTAAAGACGTGTGGGGCATCCTGTCGGGCGAGAAGGACGCCGCCACCAACTACCTCAAGCGTACCACCACCGAGCAGCTCACTACGGCCTTTCAGCCCATCGTGCAGCGCAGCCTCGACCAGGTGGGCGCCACCAAATACTACACCGACCTGACGACCCGCTACAACCGCATCCCGCTGGTAACGCCCGTCCAGACCGACCTGAACCAGTATGCCACCGGCAAGGCCATCGACGGCCTGTTCACGCTAGTGGCCAAGGAGGAGGCCAACATTCGCGAAAACCCCGTTGCCCGCACCACCGAGCTGCTCCGCCGCGTGTTCGGCCGGAGGTAGAGTGGACGAGTGACTCGGTGAATGCGTGAAAAAAGGAACGTCATTCTGAGCGAAGTGAAGAATGACGTTCCTTTTTTAAGTCTCTAATCGTAATCGGAGTTGCGGCCGCTGTTGCGGGATGAGCCGGAGGAGCCGTACTCGTCGTTTTCGTCGTCGGAGAAGTCGTTGTCGTCCAGGTCGTCGAGCGAGGTGAACTTGCCGCTGCTTTCGGGGTCGTTGCCGGCTTCGGCCTCATCGAACTCATCCTCACTCATGTTGGCCAGATCCAGCGCCTCATCGTGCGAGGAGCCGGTGTCGAGCCACATCAGGTAATCGGCGTATTTGGCCGCGAGGCGTTCCTCAGCTGAGCCTTGGGTTTTGCTGCCGCCGGCTTTGGCGAAACTATCCAGGGCATCGTCGTCACCAAAAAGGTCGTCGTCGTCGAAGTCGTCGTGCTGTGTCATGGCCTTGTCAGGGGCGGTAAATGGTGAAACGCGTTGGATTGCAAAGATACGCGGTGAAACCTTGCCAAGTTCTCTTCAGCGTCCTTAAGTAATCTGTAAAAAAACTGCTTAGCGGGCTGCCTGGGCCCCAAAATCGGTAATAAGTAGTTGCTGCCCGCAGAAGTCGTACTCCTCGGGCACGTTGCTCGATACCAGCACCGTACGGCCGGGCAGCGTGGCCGCTACGTGTTCGCGGTACCAGGCCACGCCGGTGCGGTCGAGGTTGGTGGTGGGCTCGTCGAGCAGCAGCAGCGGGGCGTCGGCGTACAGGGCCAGGGCCAGCTTGAGACGCTGCTTCATACCGCTCGAAAAGTCCCGAACCAGCTTGTGGCGCGACTTTTCGAGGTACATCAGGCGTACCAGTTCGTCGGCCGTCAGGCCCGGCCGCAGGGGTTTGAAGCGGGTGTGAAATCGAATGAGCTCGGTCAGGGTCAGCTCCTCGATAAGCTCCAGGTAGGGCGCGGCATAGGCCAGCCGTTGCGGCACGGCCTCCACGGCCACCGCCCGGTCGTTTTCACGGTATTCCACCGTGCCCTGGGTGGGTAAAATCTGACCCGAAAGCGTATTGAGCAACGTGCTCTTACCGGCTCCATTCGGCCCCAAAATAGCCGTGGCCGAACCCGTTGCAAACGTGTGGGTTAGCCCCCGGAAAATCCACTCCCGCGCAAACCGCTTGCTCAGTCCGGTAGCCGTAATTTGCATTCGTCGGGGTGTTGGGAATGTTTGATAGGGTCGATATAGCACAACGTAGGGGCGGGGCTTGCCCCTGCCCGCCGATTAAACGGGACTGTTAAACTGCCGCGTTTGGGCTGTTGTTGCGGACTCGTTCAACGGCGGGCGGGGGCAAGCCCCGCCCCTACGTGGCCTTTTCACCCCAACTACCTACTCGCCGCCGCCGTTGGAGCCGCGGCCGTAGCCTTTGATGACGCCGCGGCCAGAATTGCGGATGAAGTTTACCACCTCGTCGCGCTCGGGCGAGGGGGCCAGCTCCAGTTCAATCTGGTCGAGGGCGGCGGCGTTGTTGAGGCCGCTCATGAACAGCAGGCGGTAAAGCTGCTGAATCTCGGAAATCTTCTGGTCCGAAAAACCCCGGCGGCGCAGCCCAATGCTGTTGATGCCAGCGTAGCTCAGTGGCTCGCGCCCCGCCTTCACGAAGGGCGGCACATCTTTCCGAATCAGCGAGCCACCCGAAATCATGGCGTGCTGGCCGACGCGCACAAACTGATGGATGGCCGAGGAGCCCCCGATGATGGCATAGTCGCCGATTTCGACGTGGCCGGCCACCTGAACGGTGTTGGCCAGAATGCAGTTGTCGCCGATAACGCAGTCGTGGGCCACATGCACGTAAGCCATCAGCAGGCAGTTGCTGCCGATTACGGTTTTCAGCCGGTCCACGGTGCCGCGGTTCACCGTCACGCACTCCCGAATCACGGTGTTGTCGCCGATATGCACGGTGGTTCTTTCGCCGGCAAACTTCAGATCCTGAGGCTGGGCGGCAATTACGGCGCCCGGAAAAATGCGGCAGTTCTTGCCAATCCGGGCCCCGGCCATAATCGTGACGTTGGGGCCAATCCAGGTGCCTTCCCCGATTTCCACGTCCTTGTCAATGGTCGTAAATGGCTCCACTACCACGTTCTGGGCAATGATGGCCTCGGGATGAATATAGGCGAGCGGCTGGGTCATTCGATTTTAATTAGCAATTAAGAATTAGTAAGTAAGAATTTCACTGCCGGCGTAATTAGCGGATTCAGCAGAGAATGGGTCATTCTTGATTACCAATTACTAACTCAGATTAATTGTTCTTTTTCACAATGCTGGCCGACATTTCGGCTTCCATCACCACTTTGCCGCCCACGTAGGCCTTGCCGCTCATCTTGGCGATGCCCCGCTTGATGGGGGCCGTCAGCTCGCACTTGAAGATGATGGTGTCGCCGGGCTTCACCATGCGGCGGAAGCGGCAGTTTTCGATGCCCAGGAAGTAGGTCCAGTAGTTTTCTGGGTCGGGCACGGTGTTGAGCACCAGAATGCCGCCAGTCTGGGCCATGGCTTCAATCTGGAGCACGCCGGGCATCACGGGATTGCCGGGGAAGTGACCGGCGAAGAACTGCTCGTTGAAGGTCACATTCTTGACACCCGTCACGGTGGTGGCGTCGAGGTGGATGATCTTATCAATCAGCAGAAACGGGTAACGGTGAGGCAGGGTGGCGGCAATCTGGTTGATGTCCATCACCGGCTCGCGGCTCGGGTCGTAGGTCGGGATGGGGCTGGTGTGGGCCTCCATCATCTTCTTCTTGATGCGCTTGGCGAAGGCCACGTTGGCCGCGTGCCCGGGGCGGGCGGCCAGAATCTGGCCTTTCAGCGGCCGGCCCACCAAGGCCAGGTCGCCTACCAAATCGAGCAGCTTGTGGCGGGCGGGCTCGTTTTTGTAGCGCAGGTCCACGTTGTTGAGGATGCCTTCCTTCTTGACGGCCACCTTGGGCTTGCCCAGCATGGTAGCCAGGTCGCTCAGCTCCTCGTCGCTTACCACGCGGTCGACTACCACAATAGCGTTGCTCAGGTCGCCGCCTTTGATGAGGTTGGACTTGTAAAGTGCCTCCAGCTCGTGCAGAAAGCAAAACGT
Source organism: Hymenobacter lapidiphilus (assembly GCF_003417065.2). GTDB lineage: Bacteria > Bacteroidota > Bacteroidia > Cytophagales > Hymenobacteraceae > Hymenobacter. The sequence continues at coordinate 193,753 of NZ_QVLT01000004.1, forward strand.
GCGCGACGAGCCGATTTCGGCGGCAAACTGGGTGATGTCGGTGAGTGAGGCGTGCTGGGAACCCAGTACCGGCGAATTATAATCCACCATCACTGTGAGGCGGTAGTCATTGAGCGGCAGGGCAGCAATTTCCACCGAGCGGGCATTGTCCACGTAGCGGATTTCGCTGGGAATCTCGTAGTAGTTGCGCAGCGCGTTCTGTTCCTCAAAGCCAACTTCCTGCAGGGGCTTGATGAACTCGAAGCTGGAACCATCCATAATAGGCGGCTCGGGGCCGTCGAGTTGGATGAGCACGTTGTCAATCTGCAGGCCCACCAATGCGGCCAGCGTGTGTTCCACGGTATTCACGCGGGCGCCGTTCTGCTCAATGGTCGTGCCGCGCGACAGGTCCACCACGTTGTCCACGTCGGCATCCACGATGGGCTGGCCAGGCAAGTCGATGCGCTGAAACTTATAGCCGTGGTTGATGGGGGCCGGACAAAACGTCATCGTGGCCACCACTCCCGTATGCAGCCCAATGCCACTGACGGTGACGGGAGCCTTAATTGTATGTTGCTTGTCGTTCATCTAAAGGAGCTAGAAGCTGCGGAAGCTAGAAGCTAGAAGAAAAGTCAATAAGGAAGGCCGAAAGCAGCAAAATCAAAGCAAGGCAGCCAACGAATTCTAACTTCTAGCTTCCGCAGCTTCTAGCTCCTTTCAGAAACGCAAAGCTAGGGCTTTTCCGGCGGCTGGGCTTGCTGTTCTAGCCGGTGCAGGCGGCGCTCCAACTCGGGCAGGTGGCGGAAAACGGCGTTGGCCCGCAGGCTGTCGCGCAGGTTGAAAGCCGGCGAGCCCTGCAGCAACACACCTTCCTGCTTGATGGATTTGCCCACGCCCGACTGGGCCGTAACGGTGGTGCGGTTGGCCAGCGTGAGGTGGCCGGCCATGCCCACCTGCCCCGCCAGCACGCAGAAATCCCCGATTTTGGTGGAACCCGAAACGCCCGTTTGCGACGCAATAACCGTGTGTCGGCCGACTTCTACGTTGTGGGCCAGCTGCACGAGGTTGTCGATTTTAGCGCCTTCGCGGATAACGGTGGAGCCCAGCGTGGCGCAGTCGATGGTGGCGTTGGCGCCGATGCTCACGTTGTCTTCGAGCACCACGTTGCCGATTTGCGGAATGGTGCGGTAGGAGCCGTCGGGCTGGGGCGCGAAGCCGAAGCCATCGGAACCGATAACGGCCCCGGCGTGCACCGTGCAACGCTGGCCAATCACGGTTTCGGCGTAGATTTTGGCCCCGGCGTACAGGATAGTACCGTCGCCGATTTTCACCCGGTCGCCGATGAACACGTGCGGAAAAATCACCACGTCGGCCCCAATCTCGCAGTTTTCGCCGATGTAGGAGAAGGCCCCGCGGTAGTGGTTGGCCCCAATGCTCGCGCTGGCCGCCATGTAGGCCGGCTCCTCGACGCCGCGCTTGCCGGTGCGGCTGGCCTGTTGGTAGAATTCGAGCAGGGCTGTGAAGCTGGTATAGGGGTCGTCGACGCGGATGAGGGCGGCGGCCACGGGCTTTTTCAGCTCCAGCGTGCGGCTCACAATTACCACCGTGGCCTGAGTGGTATAGAGATGGGGCTCGTATTTGAGGTTCGACAGAAACGAAAGCGAGCCGGTCTGGGCCTCTTCAATCTTGGCCAGCCGGTTGATGGGCTGAGTCGCATCGCCCTCCACAGTTCCTTGCAGCACTTCGGCTATCTGACCTACGGTAAATTCCATGAGGGCAAAAGTAGTGGTTAGTGATTAGTGGTTAATAAAATCGTCTGTCAGCCTGAGCGAAGCGAAGGACTTATCCCGCTAAGATGGTCGTTTAGGTAGGATAAGGTCTTCGCTTCGCTCAGGATGACAGGTGTTTTGTTCTCACACTAACCACTAATTACAATATCTCCTTGGGGTAGCAGATATAGTGCTTCTCGACGCGCTGGCTCAGGGCCTTGATGTTGGGTAGGTCCGAGGCTTCGGCGGCGTTAACGACTTCGCCGCGCTTCGTGAGCACATCGATGGAGTCGTGGCCGTCGGCGTCGTAGGCGTTGTTGCTGATGCGGCCGGCAATCATGAGCTGGGCGGCTTCGGCGGGCGGTAGTTTGAAGCGAGCGGCAATCAGCTCGACGATGCCGAGCTGGAACTCTTCCTCGAAGGGCTCGGTCTGGAGCGTGATTTTGAATAGGTGGCGGTCGAGCAGGCTTTGGGCCAGATAGCGCAAGACGGTGTCGGGGTGGTCGGCCCAGAGCTTCACGGCGCCCCACACGTCGGTATCGTCGAGGCGGGCGAAGCGGCGCAAGATGGTGTCATCGGTTTCGAACTGCTCCTGCGTCACGTTGCGGGTCAGGAAGAAGTGCAGGTTAGGCGAGGCGGGTACTTCGGTGCCGCCGCGCGCCAGGTCGCGGGCCCGCTGCATAATGCGAATCACCATCTGTTCGGCGCTGGTGACGGTTTTGTGCAAATACACCTGCCAGTACATCAGCCGCCGGCTCACCAGAAAGTTCTCGATGCTGTACACCGCCTTCTCTTCCAGCACCAGCCGCTCGTCCACCACGGTCAGCATTTTGATGAGGCGGTCGGCGCCGGGGCGGCCCTCCTGCACGCCGGTATAAAACGAGTCGCGGTTGAGGTAGTCCAGCCGGTCCATATCTAGCTGGCTGCTGACGAGCTGGTGGAAGAACGGCCGCTCGTAGGTGCCCTGAAAGATGGTAATGGCCAAATCCAGCGCCCCCTCAAACTCGGCGTTCAGCTTGCGCATGATGTGCAGGCTCACGGCTTCGTGGTGCACATCGTGGAAAATGCTGCGCTCCAAGGCGTGGGAAAGGGGCCCGTGGCCGATGTCGTGCAGCAGAATGGCTGCCATGGCCGCCTCGCCCTCGGCGGCCGAAATCTTTACGCCCTTGTCCTTGAGCGTGCGCAGGGCCAAGGACATGAGGTGCATGGCGCCCAGCGCGTGGTGAAAGCGCGTGTGTAGCGCCCCGGGGTACACGAACATAGTCAGGCCCAACTGCTGAATCCGCCGCAGCCGTTGGAAGTAAGTATGCTCAATCAGGTCGAAGAGCAGCTCGGTTGGGATGGTGACGAAGCCGTAGACGGGGTCGTTGAAAATCTTCTTTTTGTTCATCTGGGACGGTGGAAGGCAGCGGGTTATCGGCGTTGGAATCAGCCCGGAAAACGAATACCTGAAACAGGCAGGGCAGCTCAGTTGTAGTAGCTGGGAGAAGTCAACCCGTTAATTTTTGATTTCTTTACGGCGGAGTTGACCTGAAAAATTGTCAGCCGGGAAGAAAAAACAACCTAAAGGCAAGGATTGAGAGTAAAGCTACTTACGAAACGGCAGTTATAAACCCTGCCAGCAGCCCGGTTTTCCGGGGTTGCTTAGCTGGCGCACGGTAATTGCCGAAGCTATTTCTATTAAGCGCCGGGCAACTGCCCGGGCTTTCCTTTGTAACTCTCAACCTGCCATATGCAATCATACTCCATTCTTTGGGCCGACGACGAAATCGACCTGCTTAAGCCGCACATTCTCTTTCTGAAAGAGAAGGGTTACGACGTAACCGCCGTCAACTCCGGGACCGACGCGGTGGAGGAAATCCAGGAAAAAACTTACGACATCGTCTTTCTTGACGAGAACATGCCTGGCCTGACGGGCCTCGAAACCCTTACCGAAATCAAGGCGTTGCGCCCCACCGTGCCGGTTATCATGATAACCAAGAGTGAGGAGGAGCACATTATGGAGGAGGCCATCGGCAGCAAAATTGCCGATTACCTCATCAAGCCCGTCAACCCGAACCAGATTCTGCTGGCAGTGAAAAAGGTGCTCGACAACAAGCGCCTCGTGAGCGAGAAAACCAACTCGGGCTACCAGCGCGACTTCCGTCAGCTGGGCATGCAGCTCGGCGACCGGCTCAGCCCCAGCGAGTGGGCCGACGTGTACAAAAAGCTGGTGTACTGGGAGTTGGAAATCAACGAAACCGAAGGCAAGAGCATGGCCGAGGTTTTCAACATGCAGAAGGATGAGGCCAATACCTACTTTGGCCGCTTCATCCAGGAAAATTACGAGGACTGGCTGCACGGTGATGAGGACGCGCCGCTGATGTCGCACCAGCTGTTTCAGAAGCGGGTGTTTCCGCTGCTCAAGGAAACCGGCGACACGCCCGTGTACTTCATGCTCATCGACAACCTGCGCTACGACCAGTGGAAAGTGCTGGAGCCGATTATCGCGGAGATGTTCACCGTCGACCAGGAGGAAACCTACTACAGCATCCTGCCTACCACCACGGCCTACGCCCGTAATGCCATCTTCTCGGGCATGATGCCGAGCGAAATCCAGAAGAAATACCCCAATCTGTGGGTGTGGGACGACGACGACGAGGGTAAGAACCTGCACGAGGCCGAGTTCCTGGAAATCATGTTCCAGAAGGCCAACCAGAAGCACAAGTTCAGCTACCACAAGGTAACCAACCTGCAGGCCGGCAAGGACTTGCTGGGCAAAATGGCTAACCTGCACAACAACTACAAGCTCAACGTCATCGTCTACAACTTCGTGGATATGCTCAGCCACGCCCGCACCGATATGGCCATGATTCGGGAGCTGGCCGCCGACGAATCGGCCTACCGGAGCCTCACTAAGTCGTGGTTCCTGCACTCGCCGCTGTATGAGATGTTCCAGCAGATTGCTGAGCGCAAGGGCAAGGTCATCATCACCACCGACCACGGCACAATTCGGGTGAAGCGCCCCTACAAAATTGTGGGCGACCGGAACACCAACACCAACCTGCGCTACAAGCACGGCAAAAACCTGGGCTTCGACGATACTAAGGACGTGTACACTGTGCGCAAGCCCGACAACATCTTCCTGCCCCGCGAAAATGTGAGCACCGCCTACGTGTTCACGGTCGGCGACTTCTTCTTCGCCTACCCCAACAACTACAACTACTACGTGAACTACTACAAGGACACGTTCCAGCACGGCGGCATCTCCCTAGAGGAGTGCATCATCCCGTATGTAACGCTGAGCCCGAAAGGGTAGGGGTACTGTTAGGTAAAACAGAAGAGGGCCGCCATTTATGGCGGCCCTCTTCTGTTTTACGGAAATCTACTTAAGGTCAATGCCAGGTTTCAACGTGATTAAAACAACGCCATTTTTAGCCAAATCACCATAGCGGTTAGTCGCAGCCGGTGCCTTCATAACTCTGACAGAATCAATCTGGTCTGGATTAATTTGGGGAACGTGTAAGCTATCTACGACCATGCCGTTGACAACGAAGAGAGGCATAGATTGCAGCTTTACTGGTCCACAATAGATACGGATGCCAGTTGCTGTATCAGGCTTGATGGGAGCTGTGACGCGAACTTTACCGACCAGTACGTTTTGGGCGCTGGCAGTAAGCCCTAATAGTAATAGCGGAAATAGTAGAAAACGGCTCAGCATGACGTTCTGATTGATTACGGGTACTTTGTAAACAGCTTCAATGTTATCAAATTGCTAGCGGCCGGTTTTAGCTGGTTTCGTTGTAATTAATATTGCTCCGTCCTTGGCCTTCTCACCATAACGGGCAATGGCGGTATTTCCCTTCAGCACGTTAACAGCCTCAATCTGGTCGGGGCTGATATCCGACAGTTGGAAGGCATCGATAACTTTGCCATCGACAATGTAAAGCGGAGTTGGCTTGGCATTTATACCAGTTGTGATACTGGCATTGCTGGCCGGCCGGTTAAGTCCGATACGCTGATTTTCGGGAGCCGAAGCGGTTTGGGCGCTGGCGGCAAAGCCCAGTAGCAGTAGCGGAAGCGTCAGGAGGCGGGTCATGGCTTACGAAGTATAGTGAGAAAATACTAACAGAAAAGCGTGAGTATCTGCGTGTTCATAGCTGGTAGATAAGCGGTTCGGTGAATAAACGTGCAGCAGGCCGGAAAAGTGACCTTCCCACTCCCGCTGCCTACCGCAACGCCTCCAAAGCTGCCCGCAGCCGGGGCAGCGCCGCCGCAATAGACTCGGCCGAAGCCCCGCCCACCGACATCCGGAACCACGGCGCGGTGCCATCGGTGCCGAAGGCGCTGAATGGCACCAGCGCCAGCTTCGCCTCACTGATGAGGTAAGACGTTATTTGCTGGGTCGTATCGAGCCGCTGGCCGGCAGGGGTGGTGCGGCCCAGTACGTTGAGTTTGGCGGTGAGGTAGATGGCGCCCATAGGTACCAGCGAATCGACGGGCAGGCCGTCTGCCTTCATCGTTTGCAGGCCCTCGTGCAACAGGTTCAGGCTACGCTGGATTTTATGTTTGAAGCCGGCCATGTACGTGTCCACGGCCTCCGTCTGGGGCAGGTACTGGCCCACGGCTACCTGCTCGGCCTTGGGGGCCCAGGCGCCTACGTGGCCCAAAATGGCCTTCATCTTGTCGATGACCTTGTTTGGCCCGAATGCGTAGCCCACCCGCACGCCGGTGGCGGCCAGGCACTTCGAGATACCGTCGATGTAAATGGTGTAGTCGCGCAGGGCGGGGCGCAGGCTAACCGGGTCGTAGTGCTCGGTGGCGCCGAACGTCAGGAGCCAGTAAATCTGGTCATAGAGCAGGTAAAGAGGCTTTTCGTTGGGGCCGCGGCGTTGGTTTTCGGCCAGCACCAGGTCGCAGATGGCTTCCAGGTCTTCGCGGCTGAACACGGTGCCGGTGGGGTTGAGCGGGGAGCACAGCGCCAGCATGGTGGCGCCGGCCAGATGTGGGGCCAGGTCGGCGGCGGTGGGCATGAAGTTGTTTTCGGCGCGGGTTTCCACCATCACGGCCTCGGCACCCGAAAGGTGGCAATAGTGGTTGTTGTTCCAGCTCGGCACCGGAAACACCACCCGGTCGCCGGGATCCACGAGGGCCAGATAGGTGGCGTAGATGAGCGGGCGCGAGCCGCCGGCCACCAGAAAATCGGCTGCTGCGTACTCCAGGCCCAGCCGGCTGGCGGTGAAGGCTGCCGCCGCCTCGCGCAGGCCGGCCATACCGTTGGCGGGCGGGTAGTTGGTCTGCCCGGCCTCGTAGGCGGCCATAATTCCGGCCTTCAGCTCGGTCGGAATCGGGTATTCGGCCGGGTCGAAGTCGCCGATGGTGAGGTTGCAGATTTGCTCGCCCTGGCGAATCATATCGTTGACCTCGTTGCCGATTTTGATGATTTCGGAGCCAATCAGGCCCGCGGCCATTTGCGAAACGTGCATCGTATGGGAGTGGTGAGTAGTTAATGTGGAGACATGAGTGGAACGTTATGCGGAGCGAAGCCGAAGCATCTCTACTGTTTTGCCGCAGAACCATTGATTGATCAGCGGTAGAGATGCTTCGGCTCCGCTCCGCTCAGCATGACGTTCAACTCATGTCTCCTAAAAGTACGCAACGGCCGCGGGTTGGGGTGCGCGGCGGCCGGTGTACCTTTGCCACTATGCGCACGATTTCCATTCCCAGCCTGGCCGACCTGCCCGCCGCCGCTGCCCAGGTGCGGGCTGCCCTTGGGGGCCACACCATTGTTTGCTTCGAAGGCGAGATGGGTGCCGGCAAAACCACCTTTATCAAGGCGCTGTGCCGCGAGCTGGGCGTGGCCGATGAAGTCAGCAGCCCCACTTTCGCGCTCGTCAACGAGTACCGCACGGCCGCCGACGTGCCCGTGTACCACTTCGATTTTTACCGCCTGGATGAGCCTGCTGAAGCCGAGGGAATTGGCGCTTGGGAGTACTTCGATTCTGGCTATCTTTGCCTGATTGAGTGGCCTGGCCGCGTGGCGCCCCTGCTGCCCGACCACCGTCTCACTGTCACGCTCACCGTCACGGGAGCCTCTTCGAGGCAATTAAAAATTGAGGATTAAGAGTTAAAAATTGCTCCGCTAGCGGCCAGCTTGGCTCAAAAGGAACAGTGCTTAACTTTTAGTTTTTCACTTTTGATTTTTAATTAAAGACAATGCCCCAAGCAGTACCATCCGGCTTCGAGTCGCTGGCCGCCAGCCGCGCCTACTTCACCCAGGAATCGATGCTGGCCGTGGAAACGCGCAAGCGGAAGCTGTTTATCGGGCTGCCCCGCGAAACTTCCCTGCAGGAAAACCGCATCTGCCTTACGCCCGAGGCCGTGAAGCACCTGGTGGAAGGCGGCCACGAAATTCTGCTCGAAAGTGGGGCTGGGGAGCCCAGCCGCTATTCCGACCACGAGTACTCCGAGGCCGGCGCTACTATTGCCTACTCGCAGAAGGAGGTGTTCGAAGCCGATATCATCCTGAAAGTAGCTCCCGCCACCTATGAGGAAATGGAGTACCTGCGAGCCGGCCAGACGCTGATTTCGGCCCTGCAGTTTGGCACGCTCACGGCCGACTACATCACGGCCCTGTTGCGCAAGAAAATCAACGCCATCAGCTTCGAACTGATTAAGGACCCGAGCGGGGCGCGGCCGGTGGTGCGGGCCATGTCGGAAATTGCCGGCTCAACTTCGATGCTGATAGCGGCCGAGTACCTGGCGGCCCGCGGTGGCGACGAGGGCAAGGGCATCATTCTGGGCGGCATTACCGGCGTGCCGCCCTCGCAGGTGGTTATTCTGGGGGCTGGTACGGTGGCCGAGTATTCGGCGCGGGCGGCCATCGGGCTGGGGGCTGAGGTGAAGGTGTTCGACAACCACCTTTATAAGTTGCGCCGCCTCAAGCAGCACCTTAACCAGCCCCAGCTCTACACCAGCACCCTCGACACGTTCGCCCTCAACCAGCAGTTGCGCCGCGCCGACGTGGTGATTGGGGCACTCAACCCCGAGGAGGGCCGTATTCCGTTTATGGTGTCGGAAGAGGCCATCTCGCAGATGTCGCCCGGCTCGGTAATTATTGACGTTAGCATCGACCAGGGCGGTTGTTTCGCTACGAGCGAAGTAACCAGCCACGCCAAGCCCGTTTTTCGCAAGTACGACGTCATTCATTACTGCGTGCCCAACATTGCCTCGCGGGTGCCGCGCACGGCTACCAACGCGCTGAGCAATATTTTCACACCCATCCTGCAGGAAATCAGCCAGCACGGCGGCGTAAATGAGGTGCTGTTCACCAACGAGCACTTCCGCTCCGGCGTGTACGCCTACAAAGGCTCACTCACCAACGCCAGCATTGCCCGCCGCTTCAATATGCGCTATAAGGAGCTGGCCCTGATGATTGCCGTCAGGAATTAGGGACACAAATCAGGACCAGCTCTTGATAGCGCGAATTATATGGGCATAAGCTTGCGTTGGAGTTCGTTGATTTGTAGATTTCATGGACGGCTGCAACGACTGGATTAGCGTTGGGCTCCTGCCTTGGAAACGAACTATCCGGTTATGCTCAAGCTCTCTATCCTTACTACCGGGCTGCTGCTGGCTGCTGCTGGGACCCCGCAGGCCTGGGGCCAGTCGTTGCCGCTGGGCGCCGATACGGCCGCGGTATCGGCCTTTCTTCCTGACCTAAGTACCCTGCGCTACGACCGCACCGACACGCTCCGGGCCGTGCAGCACCTGTTTATGCGGCGCTCCAAAGCCATGCGCAGCTGGCTGGAGGGCGGTACGGCCCTGATGGCTACCGGCGCCGTAAAGAAAACGCTGGCGGTTACCCGCAGTAAAAAGGAACGCCGAGAACACGAAGCTCACTACCACGACTTGGAGCAGAGCGCCAATCAGGATTTGCTAATTGGCACCCTAATGGCGGGCTACGGCGCCTTTCGCTACGCCCGTTTCGGGCCCGAACGGTACCAGCGGGTGGTGGCCGCTTATCAGGAGGGGCAGCCGCTACCGCCCTACCTGAACCGGAAGCTTAAAACCAAGTATTTCCGGCTCCTGCCGATGGGAAGCCGCAAAGAACGGGCTCAAGCCATGGGGCAGTAACGGGCTATTGGTGCTGGTCAACTCAAATCTTTGCATTCGTTACCGGCTCAGCAACCGGGCGAAGTCATCGTAGTCGCGGATGTAGTCGGCCTCATCGTACTCCTGCGAGGCCAGGCACATGAGTACCGCGCCGGGGCCGAAGCGGATTTCGCGCCAGCACAGCGGCGGCACGTAGAGGCCCTGCGTGGGCCGGTCGAGGCAGAAGATGTGGCGCTGGCGGTCGGGCGTTTCTACCAGCAGCTCGATGGTGCCATGGACAGCCACAATCAGCTGTTCCAGCTCGTGGTGGGCGTGGTTGCCGGCTACTTTGGTGGTGGGTACGTCGGCCGTCCAGTACACGCGCCGCACCGCAAACGGTAACTGCCCGCCTTCCGCGATAATCAGCTGGCCCATTTCAGCAGAGCCATTGGAAGGAAAATCGAGCAGGTGCGGGAGCGGCATGAGAAGCGGACAGGGGAGGGGCTGGGCCGGTTCGGGCAATCGGCCGCCGGTAATTCACAAAGAAACGAATAGCAGCAGCAAGCTGAAGGGGCTTAGTGCGAGAACGTCATTCAGAGTGCAGCGAAGAATCTCGCGTGAGTCATTGAGCAATTATCATTCAACGAAGCCACGCGAGATTCTTCGCTGCGCTGAATGACGTTCTTCCACTAACCACTAACCACCGATTCGGCCAGCAGCAGCGTCTTCCAGGCGTCGAGCAGGCGGCCTTCCTCCAGCAGCTTCTGGCCCAGTAGCACCAGCTCGTGGCGCTGGCGGGTGGGGTCGGCGGGGTGCTGGCTGAGAGTATAGCCCACCAGAGGCTCGTGGCGGAAGGCGGCTACTTCTTCGGAAGTCGGTATGGATTGGACCTCGATGTTGGCCAGGCGGCCTAGGTTGTTGCCGGTGAGCACCTCGGAGGTGCGGATGAACTCGGGGAGCTGGTCGATGCCAATGCCCAGGTTGCGGTTGGGTTTGGGTACCTCGAACAGGCTGCTGCCCGAGGCGCGGCAGTACCAGTCGCCGCCGAGGCGGGCAATGGCGTCGAGCTTGAACGGGTCGATGCCCGAGCCGGAAGGCAGCACAATGTCTTCGCGGAAGTGGGCCAGCACGACCCGGCAGATGATCAGGTTGCCGGCCCCGTTGTTCTGGCCCAGCTCAATCACCTGCTCCACTACGCACTCGAAAGCGGCTGGCGCTTCGGCCACTCGTGGCGGCCGAACTTTCTGGCTGGGTAGCTCCGTAAAACCGGCCTTCACGAACTCGTTGACCCCTTTGCCGTACTCGGTGCTGGACAGCGACATCTGCTCGACCATGGCGTAGTCGCAGACGTGGATGACGACTTCGGCCACCTCTCGCACGTTTTGCAGCGTGTGTTTCTGGGAGTTGTCGCGCACCCGGTTGGCGGGCGAAAACACCAGGATGGGCGGGTTGGAGCCGAAGCAGTTGAAGAAGCTGTAGGGACTCAGATTCACGCTGCCGTCGGCGCTAACGGTGCTGGCGAAGGCCACGGGGCGCGGGGCAATGGCACCCACCATAAAGGGGTGCAGCTCGGCCGGCGTGAGTTGAGTGGGGTCGATGGTGCGGAAGGACATGGGGCGAAGGTCGGAATAGTCGGCCGGAAATCCGTTGTGGGGTGGTTTGGGCGTGGAGTATTGTTCGAGCTACAGAAAAACGTCAGGCTTGGCTGCGCGCTGCCAAGCTGCGTTTTCTGTAGTACTGTAAAAATGCCTCATTCCATCCTAAAAGCTATACTTTTAGCCCGCATCTCCAACCCGCCCTCATGTTCGGAATCAACCACATCAAGTTCGATTCGATGACCTACGTCATCCACTACCAAAACGGCCGCGTGCAGAAGGAGGGGCGCGGGCTATCGTTCTATTATTTTGGGCCCAGCAGCTCCATTGTGGCCATTCCGATGGGCAGCAACGACCTGCCCTTCATCTTCAACGAAACCACCGCCGACTACCAGACCGTCTCCATTCAGGGGCAGATAACCTACAAGGCCGGCGACCCGCGCCAACTGGCCGAGCAGCTCGATTTTACGGTGGATAACCGGGGTGTTTACAAGAAAAACGAGCTGGAAAAGCTGCACCAGCGCATCATCAATGAGGCCCAGACTGCCACTTCGACCTTCGTGCAGCGCCTGGGCCTGAAGGACGTGATGCGCTCGGCCAAGGCCGTGGAAGTGAACATCGGGGAGGGGCTGGCGGCCTCCACGGCCATCCGGCTGCTGGGCATTGAGGTGCTGGCCGTGAACATCCTGGCCGTGCGGGCCACCCCCGAAATGGGCCGGGCGCTGGAAACCGAAACCCGCGAGAAAATTCAGCAGGAAGCCGACCAGGCCATTTTTGAGCGCCGCAACTTTGCCGTGGAGCAGGAGCGCCGGATTCGGGAAAGCGAGCTGAACACCGAAATTGCGGTGGAGGAGAAGAACAAGCAGATTGCCGAGAAGCAGATGGAGGGCGAGATGCAGCGGGCCACCAGCACCCGGCAGCTGCGCGAGATGCAGGTGCAGGCCGATATTGCGGTGGAGGAGCAGCGCCAGCGCCTGATTGAGCAGGCCGCCGCCAACCAGCGCACCGAAGCCGAAACCCGCGGCTACGTGCTCGAAACCACGCTGCGGCCCTACAAAGAGATGGACTGGAAGCTGCTGGTGGCGCTCAACAACAACCCCGACCCCCGCTTTAATATTGCGCTGGCCTTCCGGGAGCTGGCCGAAAACGCGGGCAAAATCGGCAACCTCAACATCTCGCCCGACCTGCTCGACTCGCTGCTGCAAAGCCCGCAACCGTCCTCGGCCGAGCGCCCTGATACCCGCAACGACAACCGCGCCGGTAACCGCCGATGAGCCAGCGCGACTACGCCATTCTGGTGCGCGGCAAAACCCGGCTCGAACAGCTCGTGGAGCGGTTCAATACGCTGGGGCAGGCCCGGTTCTACATCGAAAGCGCGGGCGGCGAATTTGCCGAGTACGAGGCCGAAAACGACCGATTTCAGGAGTCGTTTTCGCTGGTGCAGCGGCAGTTATCGGCCCTGATCAAGAACAAAATCGTGGAGCGCCGCTTTCTGCCCGCGTTCCTGTTTGATGCGCGGCAGTTGGTGGTAGTAGTGGGTCCCGATGGGCTGGTGGCCAACACGGCCAAGTACGTGGGCCAGCTGCCCATTGTGGCCATCAACCCCGACCCGGCCCGCAACGACGGGGTGCTGCTGCCCTTCACGCCCCGCACGTTTGGGCCGGCCGTCGAGCGGGTGCTGGCCGGCAAGTTCAGCGTGCGCGAGGCGGCGCTGGCTGAAGTGCGCCTGCAGGACGGGCAGCGGCTGCTGGCCTTCAACGACCTGTTCATCGGGGCCGCCTCGCACGTGTCGGCCCGCTACCGCATCCGCTACCAGCAAACCACCGAAACGCATTCTTCGTCGGGCATTATCGTTTCTACGGCCTCGGGGGCTACGGGCTGGCTGAGCTCGGTATTCAACATGAACGCCGGACTGGTGGAGTTTCTGGACCCCGATGAAGACGCCCCACCGCGCCCCGCGCTGGCCCCCGACGAGCTGCTGTTTGTGGTGCGTGAGGCCTTCCGGAGCCAGCGCACCCAGTGTGGCCTCACGGCGGGTGTGCTGAATGCGCAGGTGCCGCTGGTGGTCGAGTCGATGATGCCGGCCAACGGCGTTATCTTCTCCGATGGCGTGGAAAGCGACTTTCTGCACTTCAACGCCGGCGCCATTGCCACCATTGGCGTAGCGCCGGAAAAGGCTAACCTGGTAGTAGCGTAGGGGGCTAGGGCCCGCCCGCATTTGAATGAGTGTGCAAACTCAAACAGGCAGAACTATTTGATGGCGGGCAGGGGCACGCCCCGCACCTTACGCGCTTCTTTCCTGACTGCTACGGCAATAATGCGCTGCCGGCCGTGGTGGCAGCTAAGTAACGTGCGGCGCGCGCCCCACCCATACCCAGCCGTGGGGTATTACCAAAAAGCTTCGGCCGACTTCCAGTGTACGCACCGTATGTTCTTGGCGCAGCAGCCGGGCGGGCCAGCCGTGGGGGAAATTATCGGCGTCGAGCCACTTTTGCTGGCGGTGAGTGGTCCAGGTGAGCTGGTCGGCGCCCGGTAGCGCCCGGTACTCGGGGGGCAGGAGTGGCCCGGCTGGCACCGCGTCGCCAAAGGTGTTTTCGTACCACTCGATGCGGCCCTGGGTGCCGACTACTACCTGGGAGAGATATACGAAATCGGTGTCGGCGAGCCAAATGGCTGCGTAAACCGGCTCGGTGAGCGGCGCAAGTTGCTGCTGCCAACGCTGAAGCGTTTTCAGCAGATAGGTAGCGCCCAGCTGCCGGACCACTTGCGGCAGCGGGTGGCGGGCGTGCCGAAACCGGTGCAGCGGCCCGAGCCGGAGCTTGGCGTAATCGTAGTGGAACTGCCGGAGGTGCGCTGCGGACAAATCGGGCAGTAGTGCGCAGTCCCGCGCTGTGAGCCGCACGTTGCGGTTGAATCCGCGTATCTTTTTCATGGAAGAAATGTAGAGATAAAAGCAAATATTTGCTCAACTGCTATATCTTTACTAAATAGCTATAGCTTTAAGCCGGTATCCCTTTATCCGTGGCCCATGTCCCAGCTCCGCTGCCCCAAATGCGAATCGATGGAAGCTACGAAAAGTGGCATTGTGGGCGGCCGGCAGCGGTATAAGTGCCGTAACTGTGGCTACCATTACTCGGTGGCCAAGGCCGGTAAGGAAACCAACCCGTACTACGTTATTAAGGCCCTGCAGCTGTATGTGGAGGGCGTGAGCTACCGCGAGATTGAGCGGCTGCTGGGCGTAAGCCACGTGAGCGTGATGAACTGGGTGAAGAAGTACGGTGTGAAGGCGCCGCGGCAGACCGACTACCACCCGACCTACAAAATCCTCAATCAGAAGGAGCTTGCCGAGTTTTTTCAGAACCCCGATAATGTTAAGGGCTCGGGGATGATGATAACCGAACTGGGCGACAAGTACATGCTGATTAAGTGGGAACGGTTCCGGCAGGCCTGAAGCTATAGGCGCTTAGCGGAAGTATAGCCAACGTGCGGATTTGCGGGCGGAGATTTTTCTATTTGGGGACACCGGAGCGCGGCTGTTGAGGCTGTGGCTTGCGGGGTTGACTCAGATCCGTCCCATTTCTCCCCACCCTCATGCGTAAGATTTACTACCCACTGGCCCTGAGCGCCTTGCTGCTGGCCACTGCCGCCTCGGCCCAGGTGCAGCCGCCGCCGCCGGCAACGCGCCCGCCCCG
>NZ_QVLT01000050.1 GCF_003417065.2 Hymenobacter lapidiphilus
TTAAGCGAAAACGCGTAGCCGATAGCGGCTCCGATGTGCCCGAGCTTATCGAGGCTTTCACCCAGCTTCTTGGCCTCTATCACCACCGAAACAGCGCCGGCAGCGTCGTAGAGCACGTAGTCCAGGGAACCGCCGCCGCAAGCGCGGGGGCCGCAACCGCAACAACCGCGGCCTCCGCCCCGAAGGCGATACTCCGGCCGCTGAAGGACCAGCTGCCACCAGCGGAGAGTAAGGATTAAGTGAGGTCATTAAAAAGCCGCCGCTGCTTCATAAAGAGCAGCGGCGGCTTTTTTTTAGGCGATGAATTTTGGGCTTTGCGTTCGGGCAGTGTGAATACAAGACTTGAATCGCGCCGTTTTACCCCACCTTTGGTGACATTTTGCTATGAGCAGTATGAGGAGATAGATCTGTTCTAATCCAGAGTATCCTCATTTATAAATTCGTATTCATTATCCATTAATTTTTGCAAATACTCTTCAAAACTTTCCGCTATCACGCTAAATTTATCAGGATCGTGCAAGAATCTCACTACCTGACCTTGCTTTCCACTTTCAGACGGACTAAAGTCTATGAATAGCTGCGATGTCCCACCATTATTCATGCAGTCTGAAAAATGCAACCATTTTAACTCATCGGTTCTATCAGTTATCTTTTCATCTATATCAACTTCTTCATATTCTCTTTCAATATAGTCTGAGTAATATTCGGCAGCTTGGTTTTTATTATTTATCATCTGCTCCGAAGACAATAAATAGTATGGGTATCCCTCAATATCAGAGCCTAGAAAATACAAGGCAATTTCTTCATCTTGGTATGCTCTCCAATACGTTCCATCAACGTATTCCAATAAATCAACTAAAGCCTTAGGAATTTCTGGATACAGATTTTTCAGTTGAGTAATAATTTTACTATTTACACCTTCTTTAACCTTTTCAAAATGATTCCAAATTTCATCCGCACCATTATCGTGGTACGCTTTTTTAAGACCTAATATGTATTTTTCTGCGGTATTCATATCCCGTTTTTTTGGTTCGTTAAATTTTGAAGCAATATCGCTCTATGCTTGCACATAACGTGTGATACACGCTGTTAACTGCCAGCAGTGATAAAGGCAGACAACTCCGTTAAAAACGCGACAAACCTGCTTATGCTTACCGAAAGTATAGTTTTTCTACGCGGCAATAGTCTTGGAGCTCTTATGCGGGTTTGCCGTTAGCCCTCTATTTCTCCAGCACTTTCAGGCCGGCCTTAGCAATCCGCGCATCCTCGTTGCCGTGGGCGCCGCCGACGCCGATGCCGCCCACTACCAGGCCGCCGACGACGATGGGCACGCCGCCGTCCATCATCAGCATGTTTTCGTCGAGGTAACGGATGTCTTCGGGGATGCTGCCGTCTTTGATGCCGCGGGCAATGACGGCCGTTTCGCGCTTTTGCGAGTTGGCGGTGTAGGCCTTTTTGTAGCTGGCCCGCAGCGTGTGCACGCCGGCCTGATGGTCGCGGAGCACGGCCAACGTCTGGCCCGAGCGGTCGACTACCGTGATGGAAACGGCGTGGCCGCCCTTTTTGGCCTCGGCGCGGGCGGCCTGTACCATGGCCAGGGCTACTTCGGCCGTGAGCACGGGTTCGGTAGGGAGTCGTTGTTGGGCGTGGGTCATGGCGGGAAGCAGCAAGGAAAACAGGAGCAGCAGGAGTTTCATCGGGTAGGTTATTCAGCAGGCCGACGGCGGGAACGGGTTTTGGTACCGCCCGTCACGGGGCGCGGAGTCGGCTATAATTAACCGGGAGGTACGGGGGTGCCCGGCGGTAGTTGTATCGTCGGGCGGGCCTGGGCTGACGGCGCGGTTTGCCTTGGCGGGCATGCTAGCCGGCACTATTGGCTTACTTTGCCGTTGTGATGCCCTTTCGTTGCGCCTCACCCCCTAGCCTCCTCTCCGAAAAAGGAGAGGGGGAACTAGACACTAAACTTTTAGTCTGGTTATGACTGTACTAGCTCTAAAAACTATTTGCTAGTCTCCCCTCTCCTTTTTCGGAGAGGGGGCTAGGGGGTGAGGCGAATCGCGAGAACAGCCTACAAACCCGTTGACTCACCGAACAAAAAGCTAGCAGCTATTAGCTGAAGGCCAACCGCTCACCATATGCACATCTTCGTTATCAACTCGGGCAGCAGCTCGCTCAAGTATCAACTGTTTCGCTGGCCCCACGAGCGGCCGCTGTGCCGGGGCCTCATCGAGCGCATCGGCCAGGCCGAGGGCCGGCTCACCCACACGGCCGTGGGCCCCGATGGCCAGGAGCGCACCCTAACCCGCACCGAGCCCATTGCCGACCACCGCGCCGGCCTGCAGCAGGCGCTGGCTTTGCTGACGGACCCCGAAATGGGCGTCATCCAGAGTCCCGACGAGGTGGCGGTGGTAGGGCACCGGGCGGTGCACGGGGGCGAGCAGTTTCGGGAGCCCACGCTGGTTACGGCGGCCGTGAAGGCCAAAATCCGGGAGCTGTTTGCGCTGGCTCCGCTGCACAACCCGGCCAACCTGCTGGGCATGGAGGTGGCCGAACAGCTGTTTCCGAGGGCCGCGCAGGTGGCGGTGTTCGACACGGCATTCCATAGTACCCTGCCGCCCCAGGCCTACCGGTTTGCTTTGCCCGAGCGCCTCTACACCGAGCATGGCCTGCGGGCCTACGGCTTCCACGGCACCAGCCACAAGTTTGTGTGCGACGAGGCCCGCCGCCACCTAAACCAGCCCGACGCCCGCATAATCACCGTGCACCTGGGCAACGGCTGCAGCATGACGGCCACCGTGGCCGGCCGCTCGGTGGATACCAGCATGGGCTTCGGGCCGATGAACGGGCTGGTGATGGGCACCCGCGCCGGCGACACCGACCAGGCCGTTATTTTCTACCTCGTCGAGCAGCTGGGCTACTCGCTGGCGCAGGTCAAGGAGCTACTCAATAAAGACAGCGGCATGCTCGGCCTCACCGGCCACGTGGACATGCGCGACGTAACCCGCCAGCTCGAAGCCGGCGACGCCCGCGCCCAGCTGGCCTACGACCTCTATGCCTACCGCATCAAGAAGTACCTCGGCAGCTACCTGGCCGCCCTCAACGGGGCCGAGGCCGTAGTTTTCACGGGCGGAGTGGGCGAAAACGACGCCCGCGTCCGGAGCCTGGCCTGCCAGAACCTCGACTTCCTCGGCATCCAACTCGATGAAGCGCTCAACCAGCGCCGCGCCCCCGGTCTGCGCGACCTCTCGGCTCCCGGCGCCCGCGTGCCGGTGCTGGTCATCCCCACCAACGAGGAGCTGGAAATTGCCCGGCAGTGCGCGGCGTTGCTACCCCACCCCAACCCACTCTCGCTCAATTCGCGACATCCTCCGGGAGAGGGGCTCTAGATTTATATTTCTAGATTCTTAGCGTTTTAGAATTAAAGCCCCTCTCCCGGAGGATGTCGCGAATTGAGCGAGAGTGGGTTGGGGTGGGGTTGCCTATCTTCGCGCAACTCTGCGCCCGCACTGGGGGTTATGGGTTTTCCACTGATTACATCGGCTCTTGCTGTTATCTGCTTCTCCCTGGTTGATTGGATTGTGCCTGCTAGTGGGCGCGGGCTACGCGGCTCTGCTCTACTCGGCCCAAGCGCCCTGGAGCCGGGCCGTAAACTACGCGCTGGCGGCCGTGCGCTTCGTGATAGTGAGCTTTCTGTGCTTTCTGCTGCTCTCGCCCTTCCTCAAATCGACCACCACCACCACCGAAAAGCCGACCGTAGTGCTGGCCCTCGATGATTCGAAGTCGGTGGCACTGTTTACGCCGCCGCCAGTACTGCAGCAGGCCACCACGGGCCTCACGCGGCTAGCCGAAACGCTGCGCCAAAAGGGTTTCACGGTGGAAACCCGCACGCTCGCGGCCTCCGGCGCCGCCCGGCCCGATTCGGTGCAGTTCCGGGCCCCGGCCACCGACCTCGACGGGCTGCTGGCCGGCATTGGCGAAACGTTTCAGGGCCGCAACCTGGCGGGCGTGGTACTGCTTTCCGATGGCCTCGTGAACCAGGGCCAGGCCCCCGAGTTTGCCGACTACCGCTTCCCGCTCTACACCGTAGGCGTGGGCGACACCATCCCGAAAAAGGATTTAAGTCTGCCCGCCCTGAGCTACAACCGGGTAGCCTTCAGCGGCAATCAGTTCCCCATTGAAGCCGAGCTGGCCTACGACGGCTACGCGGCCGGCACCACCGCTACCGTGCAGCTGCGCGAAAAGGGCAGGGTGCTGCAAACCAAACGCGTGGCCCTGCCGGCCGGGCAGCGGCGCATAAAAACCACGTTTCTGGTGACGGCCACCGGCGTGGGCAAGCGCCGCTACGAAGTGCGGGCCGCGCCGCTGCCGGGCGAGTTCACGCTGCTCAACAACACCAAATTCGCTTACCTCGATGTGGTGAAAGGCAAGCTGCGGGTGCTGCTGGCCGGCGCCGCCCCCCACCCCGACCTTAAGGCCCTGCGCGCCGCCATCCAGCAAAACGACAACTTCGACCTGACTACCTACCTGCCCGGCATCAGTCCGCTGAAAAACCAGGACTTCGACGTGGCCATTCTGCACCAATTGCCGGCCCGCTCGGGCGTGGGCGCCGAGGTGCTGGCCCAGGTAGCCGCCCGCCGCGCGCCAGCCCTGTACATACTCGGGGCGCAGTCCGATTTCGGAGCCTACAACCGCCTGGGCACCGGCCTCACGGTGCAGCCCCGCGGCGCGCAAACCGACGACGTAACGCCCGTGCCCAACCCGACTTTCAACCGCTTTACCTTTGAGGATGACGCGCTACGGCGGTTTCTGGCCTATCCGCCGGTGCCGGTGCCGTTTGGCGAAGTCCGGCTGAGTGGCGGGGCCGAGGCCACGCTGTGGCAGCAGGTGGGCCGGGTAGCCACCCGTAAGCCGCTGCTGGTGTTCGGCGGTACGCCCGCCCGCCGCCAGGCCACGCTGCTTACCGAAGGCAGCTGGCAGTGGCGCCTGCAGGAAGCCGTGGAGCACGACGACAAGCCCGAAGCCTACGACCGACTGATTCTGCGGACTCTCCAGCTACTCACCCAGAACGCCAACCGCAAGCGCCTCGACGTGTACCCAACCCAGGACGTGTTCAACTCGTCGGATGACGTGACGTTTGGGGCCGAAACCTACAACGCCATTTTCGAGCGGACCTACGGCGAGCCCGTAACGCTCACGCTTACCGACGAGCAGCAGAAAACCCGCACCTTCAGCTTCGCCCCCACCCCCGACGGGGCACCCGTGCATTTGGGCGAGTTGCCGGCTGGCCTCTACCGTTACCGGGCCCGCGCCACGCTCGGCGGCCAGGCCCAGCAGGATGCCGGCGAGGTGCTGGTGCAGGAGCAGGAGCTCGAAGCCCTGCAGAGCCGCGCCAATCATAACCTGCTGGTCCAAATGGCCAACC
Organism: Hymenobacter lapidiphilus; assembly: GCF_003417065.2. Taxonomy (GTDB): domain Bacteria; phylum Bacteroidota; class Bacteroidia; order Cytophagales; family Hymenobacteraceae; genus Hymenobacter. Next base: position 5,423 of record NZ_QVLT01000050.1, read on the forward strand.
GCAGCGGCCAGCGCCTGTACTTTCCCGCCCAAATCGACCAACTAACTCAGGATATCGAGAAGGCCGGCTACAAGCCCGTCATCTACGAGCAGGAAGATTTGAAAGACCTCATCAACCTGAAATGGCTGTTCTTCCTGCTACTAGCTTTGGTAACAGCCGAATGGGCCACCCGCAAATACTCCGGCGGCGTGTAATTTGATTGCCCGACGTAGGGGCGGGGCTTGCCCCCGCCCGCCGTTAAACGGTCCCCGCCCGAATTGTTCAATGGCCCCGCTCCTACGTCGTGCCACGACAACGCCCTAACGGCGGGCGGGGGCAAGCCCCACCCCTACAAAATCCTTCCATGAAATACCTGCCCCTCCTCATTGCCATCCTGCTGTTTACCGGCTGCAAAAAATCACCCGACAAACAGGCTGAGTCGGCCGTGCAGGATTTCCTGCGCAACCGGGTTTCCACGGCCCGCAACTATGCCCCCGGCAAGTTCCGGCTGGAGCCTTATACCCGCCGCGACTCGCTGCTGTACCTGTCCCAGATGGCCCGGATTAACAGCCTTCCCGCACCACCCGAACCCACACCCGCCGACACGGCCCGCATCGGCACGCTGGTCCATCACGACTACCGCGACCAGACGCCCGACGGCATCCTCATCCGCGACAGTGGCGAGTATGTGGTGCGCCCCAACGGCGAGGTGCGCCTGCTGATTGCCGAGAGCGTCCGCCGCCGCCGGCTGGCGCAGTAGCCGTACCTTTGACCATAGGCTCACTCACCGAGCCACCCATACACTGCCCCCATGCGCTACATTCTGCTCAACAAGCCCTACGAAGTCCTGACCCAGTTTACCGACGAAACCGGTCGGCAGACGCTTAAGGATTTTGTGGAGATACCTGAAATCTACCCCGTTGGGCGGCTCGATTATGACTCGGAGGGCCTCGTGCTGCTCACCGACGACAAGCAGCTGCAGCACCGGCTGTCGGAGCCCCGCTTCAAGGTTCCCAAAACCTATTGGGTACAGGTAGAAGGCGAGCCCACGCCCGAAGCCCTGGAAAACCTGCGCCGGGGCGTGGACTTGAAAACCGGCTACACCTCGGCCGCCGAAGTGGAGCTACTGCCCCAGGCTCCCGAGCTCTGGGAGCGAAGCAAGCCGGTGCGCTTCCGGGCCAACATTCCCACCAGCTGGCTGCAAATCCGCATTTCGCAGGGCATGAACCGGCAGGTGCGCAAGATGACGGCCGCCGTGGGCTACCCCACCCTGCGCCTGGTGCGGGCCGCCATTGCCGATATGGATTTGGCCGACCTGCAGCCCGGCCAGTGGCGCGAGCTGACGAATACCGAAGTGCGCCTACTCACCGAAGAAATGGCCGCTCAGACGGTTGCGGCCGGCACCTTCAAAACGCCCAAACCCTCAGAGTACTGGCCCGGCGGCATTCCACCCGGCGGCAAGAAAACTGGCGGCAACCGCGGCGGCTTTACGGCTCCCGGCGGCCCCAAAGCCGCTGGCAGCCGGCCCAACCGGCCCGCTGGCGGGCCTAAATCAATCAGCCCAAAACCAGCCGGCAGCCGCGCCGACGCGCCCGCCCGGCCAGCGGGCAGCAAGCCTGACCGGGGGGAAATCGGCTGGTAGCCGGCCGGCCGGCGCCAGACCGGGCGGCGGAGGGGGCAACGGAAAAACTTTCGGCACGAAACCAACCGGCGGCAAACCCGGCAGCAAGCCCGGTACGGCGGGCGGCGGACCCAAGCGGCGCGGCTAATGCCCCGGCGGCGCCTGGTGCGGCGTGGGCTGTTGGCCGTAGCGCTAGGCTTCGTGCTGCTAAACGCGGTGGCCTTTTTCCACGCCTGGCGCTTCACCCATTTCACGGCTGACCCCAGCCAGCCCACCGGCAGCCCCGAGCAGCTTACGCTGGCTGGCAAGCTGTGGGTGCTGGCCACCGGCGTGCGCACGCCCAAGCCGCGCAACCTCGCCCGGCCCACGTTTCCATACGCTACCGTGCAGCTGGTAAGCCCCAACGGGCGGCTGGAAAGCTGGTACGGCGCGGTGCCGCGGGCCCGGGGCACGGTGGCCCTGTTTCATGGCTACACCAGCTCCAAAAGCCAGCTGCTGCACGAGGCCGGTTACTTCCGCTGCCTTGGCTACAACGTGCTGCTCACCGATTTTGCGGGTAGCGGCGGCTCTCAGGGCTACTGCTGCACTGTCGGCTACCGCGAGGCGGCCGATGTGGCGGCCGTGGTCCGCTGGCTGCAACGGCGGCCGGGGCCGGTGTTCATCTACGCCAACTCCATGGGCGCGGTAGCCACGCTGCGGGCCGAAGCCGAACTGGGCCTGCGCCCCACTGCCAACCTGCTCGAATGCCCCTACGGTTCGATGCTGGCCACTGCCCAGAGCCGCTTCCGCTCCATGGGCGTACCCGCGTTTCCCATGGCCAACCTGCTGGTATTCTGGGGCGGCGCGGCCAACGGCTTCAATGCCTCCGCCCTCGACGCCACCGCCTACGCGGCCCGCACGCCCACACCCACCCTGCTTATGTGGGGCACCGCCGACCCACGCGTAACCCACGCCGAAACTGATGCCATCTTCACCGCCCTAGCCGGCCCCAGGCAGCGGCAGGATTTCCCAGGCTCAGGCCACGAGCCGTATTGTGGAAGCATGAGGCACTATGGCAGCACACGGTGGCAGGGTTTCTGGCCGGGCAGTAGCGCGAAGCTCCGACTTCACGTGTTGTTGAATGAAGGAGCCCAGGAGTCAGTAACGATACGCGAAGCCGGCGCTTCGCGCTACTGCCCGGCTGGCAGGAGTTCCGCCCTTGGCTTTTTCGTAGAAAGTCAGACCGGCACGAAAAGCGGCTATTCAGCCCCCAAAAATGACAATCTGTCATTAGAAACGCGCATTTTGTGGGCTGGTACGTCTCTTGTAATTAGGGCTGCACGAGGGTTTCAGCCCTCTTTCAACTGACAACCTACTTTCTACTACTACTCATAACATCATGGGCAAAATAATCGGTATTGACCTCGGCACCACCAACTCGTGCGTGTCCGTAATGGAAGGCAACGAGCCGGTGGTAATTCCAAACAGCGAAGGCCGCCGCACTACTCCCTCCATCGTCGCGTTTCTCGACAATGGTAAAGGCGAGCGTAAGGTGGGCGACCCGGCCAAGCGCCAGGCCATTACCAATCCTAACAACACGATTCAGAGCATTAAGCGCTTCATGGGCCGTAACTTCTCGGAAGTAACTGAGGAGACCAAAAACGTACCCTACGAAGTGGTAGGTGGTGCCAATGGCACGGTGGCCGTAAAAATCGGCGACCGCAACTATACGCCCCAGGAAATTTCGGCCATGGTGCTTCAGAAGATGAAGCAGACGGCGGAAGAGTACTTGGGCACCCCGGTAACCGAAGCCGTTATTACGGTTCCGGCCTACTTCAACGACGCCCAGCGCCAGGCCACCAAGGAAGCCGGCGCCATTGCCGGCCTCGAAGTGAAACGCATTATCAACGAGCCCACCGCTGCCGCTTTGGCGTACGGCCTCGACAAGGACCACTCCAACCACAAGGTGGCCGTGTACGACCTCGGTGGTGGCACGTTCGACATCTCGATTCTGGAGCTCGACAACGGTGTATTTGAGGTGCTGAGCACCAACGGCGACACTCACCTCGGCGGCGACGACTTCGACCAGGTTATCATCAACTTCTTGGCCGACCAGTTCGCCTCGGAAAACGAAGGCCTCGACCTGCGCAAGGATGCCATGGCCCTGCAGCGCCTCAAGGAAGCGGCCGAGAAAGCCAAAGTGGAGCTGTCTTCGTCGGCAGAAACCGAAATCAACCTGCCCTACATCACCGCTACGGCCTCGGGCCCTAAGCACCTGGTGGTAAAGCTGAGCCGCTCAAAGTTCGAGCAGCTGGCCGATAGCCTGTTCAAGCGCAGCATGGAGCCCGTGAAAAAGGCCCTGCAGGACGCTGGCCTGAGCACTTCGGATATTGACGACGTGATTCTGGTAGGCGGCTCGACCCGCATGCCCCGCATTCAGGAAGACGTGGAGAAGTTCTTCGGCAAGAAGCCCAGCAAGGGCGTGAACCCCGACGAAGTAGTGGCTATTGGTGCCGCTATTCAGGGCGGCGTACTTACTGGTGAGGTGAAGGACGTGCTTCTGCTCGACGTAACCCCGCTGAGCCTCGGCATCGAGACCATGGGCGGCGTGATGACCAAGCTCATCGAGTCGAACACCACCATCCCAACCAAAAAGTCGGAGACATTCTCGACGGCTTCCGACAACCAGCCAAGCGTGGAAATCCACGTACTGCAGGGCGAGCGGCCATTGGCTTCGCAGAACCGCACCATTGGCAAGTTCCACCTCGATTCCATCCCGCCCGCGCCCCGCGGCGTTCCGCAGGTTGAAGTTATCTTCGACATCGATGCCAACGGTATCCTGCACGTAACGGCCAAGGATAAAGGCACCGGCAAGGAGCAGAAAATCCGTATCGAAGCTTCGTCGGGCCTTTCCGATGCCGACATCGAGCGGATGCGCCAAGAAGCCCAGTCGAACGCCGAGTCTGACAAGGCTGAGCGCGAGAAAATCGAGAAGGTCAACCAGGCTGACTCCATGATTTTCCAGACGGAAAAGCAGATGACTGAGTACGGTGATAAGCTGAGCGCCGGCAACAAAACGGCCGTCGAAGACGCCCTCGCCGACCTCAAGAAGGCCCACGAGAGCAAGGACCTCGGTGCCATTGATACCGCCATGACCGCCATCAACACGGCCTGGCAGGCAGCCTCGCAGGAGATGTACGCCCAGGGCGGTGCCGAAGGCGGCCAGCCCGGTGCCGACGGAGGTAACCCGTTCGGAGGTGCCGACGGCCAGCCCGGCGGCAACGGCCAGCAGGGTGCCAACGCCGACAACGTAACCGACGTTGATTACGAAGAAGTAGAAGGCAAGCAGTAAATCACGGATTAGCGCTGGTTGTATTGATTGCGCTGATTTCTGGTAAGTTTGAAAGGCCCGGAGCAGATTGCTCCGGGCCTTTTTTTGCGCGGATTGCAGGATTCATCGTGAACCCAGAAAATGGTGCGGAGCTGCGCTGTGTTGTAGTGTTCTGACTTTACTCTATGGCTGATTTCATCATTATCGGAGCGGGCATTGGGGGCCTGGCCGCGGCACATGCGCTGCTGAACCTGGGCCATGTGGTGCGGGTGTACGAGGCGGCGCCTGAGTTGCGGGCGGTGGGCGCCGGCGTGGTGCTGGGCGCCAACGCCATGCGCGCGCTCCACCAGTTAGGCCTGCACGACGCGGTGGCGCAACTGGGCGCGCCCGTGCGCCAGTTGCGCCTGCTCGACCAGCAGGGCTGCGTACTGCAGGCCGCCGATACCACCAAGTTCACCCAAAAGCTGGGTTTCGAGAACGTGGGCATCCACCGGGCCGACCTTCAACGGGTGCTGCTGGCCGGCCTGCCGCCGGAAACCGTGCAGTTGGGCACGGCCTTCGAGCGGCTGCACGAAACCCCGGCCGGCGTGGTCGCCCACTTCGCCAACGGCACCGTGGCCCACGCCGACGCCCTGTTGGGGGCCGACGGGCTGAACTCGCGGGTGCGGCAGCAGCTGTGGCCGGCGGCCGTGCCGCGCTACGCCGGCTACACCTGCTGGCGGGGCGTGGTCGATGCTGGTCCGCTGGGGCTGGCAGCCGGCGAATCGGGCGAAACCTGGGGCCGAGCGGGCCGGCGGTTCGGCTACGTGCCGGTAGGCGGCGGCCGGGTGTACTGGTTTGCCTGCCTCAACAGCGCCGCGCCACGCAACCCCCGCTTCCGGGATTACCGGGTAGCCGACCTGCAGCGCGAATTCGCTGATTTCCACGCGCCGGTGCCCGCGCTATTGGCCCTCACCCGCAACGACCAGCTGCTCTGGAACGACATTCTGGACCTGCCGCCCCTACTGCACTTCGCCTGCGGCCCGGTGCTGCTGCTCGGCGACGCGGCCCACGCCACCACGCCCAACCTGGGCCAGGGCGCGGGCATGGCCATCGAAGATGCCGCCGTACTGGCTCGTTGCCTCCGCACCTCCCCCACCGACCTGCCCGCCGCCTTCCGGACCTTCGAGCAGCAGCGCCGGCCCCGCACCGCCCGCATCGTGCGTACTTCCTGGCACCTGGGCCGCGTGGGGCAGTTGGAGAACCCGCTGCTTACCGGCATTCGCAACGCCATAATGCGCCTGTTGCCCGCCGCCGTCAGCCGGAGCCAAATGGCGTGGTTGTATAAGGAGTTGTGATTCGCCGTTTTGACCCAAAAAAGCCCGGCTTCCTTGTGGAAACCGGGCTTCTTACTTTCAGCGCGACGCTTAAGCGGCAGCGGCCGTCTGACCATTCTCACGGTCGTCAATGGCTTTCTTCAGCTTGGCAATGGCCTGGGTGGCGCGCTCCTCGTCGAGACGGTTGATGTTGAGCAACATCTTGGTCTTCTCGGCGCGGGTAACTACCGGGTGGTTAAGCAGGCGGATGATTTCCTCCTTCTGCGAGGCTGAGGCATAAGCTGGAGCCAACGGCTCGGCAGCTACAGCCAGCTCGGCGGGCACGGCCTTCATGGCAACGGGCGCGGCCGGAGCAGCTTGCGGGGCCGGAGCGGGCGTCTCGGCCACAGTGGGCGTGTTGCCGCCGTAGTCCATCTCCTCAGCCGGGGTGGGCTCGTAACCGGCGGCGCGGATAATCCAGGCCAGAATATTACGGTAGGCTTTGCCAATGGCGCGGGTCTGGGCCATGCTCATAATGGCAAACTCCTGGTAGAATTTCTTGCCCTGCTCCTTGTTGGAGCACACCGCGAAGCCAGCGCCCACGGTCTGACCGCTCTTCAGATCGAAGAGAATCACCTTAGCCTGGTACTTAATTTCCTGGTCGTTGCTGACGTTGATGACGTGCTCGACCACGGGCACGATGCCCAGGCGCGAGCCGGCGTACTGCCAGCCCTCCACGTTCACGAACTCCTTGCCCTGCACATTGGTCGTGAGCTTGTTCTCCTTGATAAACTTGGCCAAATCCGTGGCCAGGTGCAGCGTTTCGTCGGAGTGCGACAGGTCGTAGCTCTCAACTTTGGGCTTGCTTACGGGCTCTTTGGGGGCTTTCACTGCTTGGCTCATTGTGCTTTTCCGTTAGGTTCCTGTAATGACATACGTGGCGTTCGGATGTATAACCTTTGCCCGACGCAAATAGTGCAAAAATTCACATATTTTTATGTAATTTTTATCATTGATTATCAAATACTTATGAATCATATTTCCAACCTCATTAGTCACTACTTTATTTAGCTTATCCTTTGCATTGCGCTACGGTTGAGCCTCGTCCAAATCTGGGGTCAAGGGCCGTCGTTGTCATCCGCATGGCCAACCTTGGCTTAGTAGCCAGGGCACAAAAAAACGCCGGCTGATGGCCGGCGTTTTTCACGCTGATTGTAACTGGCTGTGCGGCCGCTTAATTGTCTCCTTCCCAGATGTAGCCGTCCTTCATGGTGATGGTGCGGTCGGCCATCTCGGCAAGTTGGTCGTTGTGGGTGACGATGACGAAGGTCTGGCCCAGCTCTTTGCGAAGCAAAAAGAAGATCTGGTGCAGCTCCTGGGCGTTCTGCGAGTCGAGGTTGCCCGAGGGCTCGTCGGCGAAGATGATTTCGGGGGAGTTGATGAGGGCGCGGGCTACGGCCGTGCGCTGCTGCTCGCCGCCGCTCATTTCGGAGGGCTTGTGGTCGGCGCGGCGCTCCAGGTTCAGCATACCGAGCAATTCACGGGCCCGCACCCGGGTTTCCTTCTCCGAGCGGCCCGCCAGATAGGCCGGCAGGCACACGTTTTCGAGGGCCGTGAACTCGGGCAGCAGGTTATGAAACTGGAAGATGAAGCCGATGTGGCGGTTGCGAAACCGGGCCAAATCGGAGCGCCCCAGCGAACTGACCGACTCGCCATCAAACAGCACCTCGCCCGTGTCGGGGTTGTCGAGCGTGCCCAGAATGTGCAGCAAGGTGCTTTTGCCGGCACCCGACGAGCCCACGATGGACACAATTTCCGATTTCTCGATGGTCAGGTCGATGCCCTTGAGCACTTCCAGCGTGTTGTAGCTTTTGCGGACGTTGATGGCTTGCAGCAAAATGAGTCGGGGAACGGGTCCAGAAAGGAGTACAGAAACAAATCTACGCAATGTCGGGCGTTGCGGTGGTATCGGGGGCGAATGCAGTGGCCGGGCAGTGCGTGGAAGCCGGGGCGGGCGTATCTTCCCGGTTCGTATGCTGTCTATGCCCCTCCCTGCTTTTTCCTTTCTGCGCTGGCTCGGCGGGCTGTTGCTGACGGCCACCGTGCTGCTAGTGCTGGCGGCCGGCTGGTGGTACTGGCCCCGCACCGTGCCGGCCCCGCCGCCAACGCCCGCCACGCGCCCGGACCCTGCTACCCACCGGCCCACCGGCCGCCGATGGCCGGCTGCGGGGCGTCAGCTGGGTGGGCACCGATTCGGCCTCCATGCTCCGACCTGGCCCCCTTAATCAAGGCTGGGGTTACCTGGATTGCCCAGATGCCCTTTGGCTGGCAGGCGGGCGCGGCCGAGCCCACGGTGCAGCTGCGCAGCGGCGTGGCCAGCCGCCGCTACTGGGGCGAAAGCGACGCGGGCATCCTGCTCACGGCCCAACGCGCCAAGCAACGCGGCATCCGCACGCTGCTCAAGCCCCATTTGTGGCTGCGCGGCCCCAGCAACTGGTCGGGCGACATCAACATGACCTCCGAAACCGACTGGCAAATCTGGTTCAGCAGCTACTCAGTTTTCATCCTGCATTACGCCCGGCTGGCCGAGACCGGCCGGCTCGACGCCCTGTGCATCGGCACCGAGCTGGAGCGCACCGTGGGCCACGAAGCGGAGTGGCGGGCGCTCATCAGGCAAATCCGGCAGGTGTACCACGGCCCGCTAACGTACGCGGCCAACTGGAGCGGCGAGTTCGAGCAGGTGAAATTCTGGGACGCGCTGGACTTTATTGGCGTGCAGGCCTACTTCCCGCTCAGCCCCGAAGCCAGCCCCACAAAAGCCAGCCTATTGGCGGGTTGGCAGGAGCCGCTACGCCGCATTGCCGCCGTGCAGAAGCAGTACAACAAGCCCGTCGTGTTCACCGAAGCGGGCTATAAAACCACCGCCGACGCGGCCGCCAAGCCCTGGGAATGGCCCCAGCAGCTCGACTTGCTGGCCCCAGCCGACGAGGCCACCCAGGCCGCCTGCTACGCGGCTCTGTTCGAGACGTTCTGGCCCCGGCCCTGGTTTAAAGGCCTGTTCATCTGGAAGTGGTACCCCGGCCTGCAGCCCGATGGCCCCGCCCGCCGCCACTCCGACTTCACGCCCCAGCACAAACCTGCCGAGCGGGTGATGAGCGAGTGGTTTTTGAAGGGCGGATGAGGGAATCAGGCAACGAAGGGAAGAAAGTAAAAGAACGTCACCTCATCACTTCCTCACCCCGTAACCTCCTTACGTCATCACCTCATTACCCAACAATTCCATCTCCCCTACCAACTCCCAACGCAATTCTGCCTACTTTCGCGGTTAGAAACCACCCCCATAACTGACCTCTATGAACATTCACGAGTATCAGGGCAAAGACATTTTGAAACGCTACGGCGTGCGCGTGCAGGAAGGCATCGTGGCCAATACGGCTGAAGAGGCCGTTGCTGCCGCCGAAAAGCTCACCGCCGATACCGGCACCAGCTGGTACGTTATTAAGGCCCAGATTCATGCCGGTGGCCGCGGCAAAGGCGGTGGGGTGAAACTCGCCAAAAACCTGGAGCAGGTAAAGGAAATTGCCGGCCAGATTATCGGCATGCAGCTCGTTACCAAGCAAACCGGTGCCGAAGGCCGCAAGGTGCACAAGGTGCTAGTGGCCCAGGATGTGTACTACCCCGGCGAGTCGGAAACCAAGGAGTACTACATGAGCGTGCTGCTCGACCGCGCCACCGGCCAGAACGTTATCATTTACACCACCGAGGGCGGCGTAGACATCGAGGAGGTAGCTGAGGCGCATCCCGAGAAAATCCACCGCGAGCATATCGACCCGCGCGTGGGGCTGCAGGGCTTCCAGGCCCGCAAAATCGCCTTCAACCTCGGCTTGTCGGGTGATGCCTTCAAGGAGATGGTGAAGTTCGTGACGGCTCTTTACAAGGCCTACGACGAAACCGACTCGGCCATGTTCGAAATCAACCCTGTGTTGAAGACCTCGGACAACAAGATTCTGGCCGTTGATGCCAAGGTAACCCTCGACGAAAACGCCCTCTACCGCCACAAGGACTTCGTGGCCCTGCGCGACACCAACGAAGAAGACCCGCTGGAAGTGGAAGCTTCGGCCTCGAACCTGAACTACGTGAAGCTCGACGGCAACGTGGGCTGCATGGTGAACGGTGCTGGTCTGGCCATGGCCACAATGGACATCATTAAGCTGAGCGGCGGCGAGCCGGCTAACTTCCTCGACGTAGGGGGAGGGGCCTCGGCTGAAACCGTAGAAGCCGGCTTCCGCATCATCCTGAAGGACCCCAACGTGCAGGCCATCCTGATTAACATCTTCGGTGGTATCGTGCGCTGCGACCGGGTGGCCAACGGCGTGGTGGAAGCTTACAAGAACATCGGCGACATCCGCGTACCTATCATCGTGCGCCTTCAGGGCACCAACGCCGAAGAAGGCGCCCGCATCATCGACGAGAGCGGCCTGAAGGTCTACTCGGCCGTGCTGCTGAAGGACGCCGCCGAGCGCGTAAAGGAAGTACTGGCGAAGTAATAATTAAGCAAACGCTTAGAAATAAGAATGGCCGTTGAACGCCCCTTTCGGGAGTCGTTCAACGGCCATTCTTACTTACTGCTTATCGAGTTCTACTTCTCGTTGGCAACGCCAGCGTTGTCTTCTGCTTTCAGGGAAATAGCCTTGCCCTTCACGCGCAGCTCCACCTCCATGTTGCCGCGGGTACCCACCGAGTAGGGGCAGATTGTGTGGGCCTGGCGCACCATTTCCATGCTTTTCTGCTCATCGAAGGCTTTCAGATCCACGTCGATGATGGCCGACAGACCGTAAGCTTCACCCTCCTGGAAGAGCGAGACGGAGCATTTCACTTCGGTGCCGGGGTCGAGCTTGTCGCCGGCGCGCTGGGCAACAACGAGTAGCGCCTGCTGGAAGCACGAGGAGTAGCCGGCAGCAAACAGTTCTTCGGGGTTGGTGGCATTCTTTTTGCCGCCCAAGCCTTCGGGAACCGACATTTCGAGGTCGATGATGCCGGTGGCGGAGCGGACGTGGCCGCTACGGCCGCCGATGGCGGTAGCGTCGGCGGTGTAGAGAGTTTTTTTTTCGGTGCTTGCCATAAAAAGGAATAGCTGGTGAGAAAGAGGTTTGGCTAATTAACTGCCTAGCCCGCCGGAAGGTTACTTGGCAGGGGTACAGGATTTCGCAGAAAAAGCGGAAACAGGTTTGGCAAAGGCGCTTTTTCTCTCTAGTTTTGCGGCTCCCAACCGGGTTGCGTAGTACAACGGATAGTATGGGAGCCTCCGAAGCTCTAGATCTAGGTTCGATTCCTAGCGCGACCACTTAGTAGAACAGAAACCCCGATTCTGCCCCAGAATCGGGGTTTTGTTTTTACCGTGTGCGACGTAGTGTGTGGCCTCATTCTTTATACCCCTCCCCTCCCCTGCTAAATGCCATGACGGAAAAGCTCGCCTACAACGGCCCCTCTACCGCTGAATTCGAGAACGGTGAAACCTATTCCGTCATCTGGGGTACCCACCAAGGATTTGTGGAGGCGTGGGTGGGCAATGGGGCCAAACATAAATACGCCAGCCTGAAACTGTTTCTGCAGTACTGGCGGCCGGCTGATGCGCAAGGACTGGCCCGCGCCGAGCATGGCATGGTCAGCTAAAGCCCCAGGTCGGGTAGCTTCACGTAGGGCGCGTAATCCTCCAGCAGCCTGGGGCTGGTGAAGGTGCGTAGTCGTACTACCCGGTTTTCGGCTTGGTCATAGTAGAGCTCGACGAAGAAGCCGCCGGGCATCTGATACAGGTTCACCGCATCTTCCTCCTCGTAGCGGTTGGCCAGGAAGTGGCCCTCGGCATAGAGCACCGGCAGCTGCTGCTCGAAGCTCAGGGCGCGGAAGGCGTAGTGGTCGGTGGGCATGGGGGTAATGTAAAAGAAAAGCCCCGACTACTGCCGGGGCTTTTCTTTTACTAATTATGGCAATTCTGGATCATCAGTGGGGCAGGGACCGTCATTGCAACGAGGTCCACTTCCGCCACCGCCACTGCCAGGGCTTCCAGGAGATGAACATTGGACGGGCGTCATATAGCCCTCCTCCATTCCATCAAGATAGCCTTGGTAATAATCTACCTCTGACTGGGTAGTAGCATTATTCAAGTTATTCGTTGCCTGCTGATGGTATCTCACGTACCGCTCCTGGAAGTAAGCGCCATCAATACACTTATTCTGTTCCGTTTCGATTTTACCACGGGAATACCCCTCGTTATAATCTGACTGGGAAGTGCGCTGCTGGCGCTGCTCTACAGCAGTTGCCGGACTGGTAAAGCCAGAGGACACAGCCCCTATGCTTAGCAGGGCCGCAAAGGCGGCGAAATGGAGAATCTTTATCATAGAGTGGAAATTGATAGTGGAAAGGTTTGAGCGGTTAAGATGCAAAATATTATCTACTTAGCAACATCTGTATAATACAATGAAAGAAATATTATGCTATGGCTCGACAGTAGGCAGATAAGGCTGTACTAACCGGGCCTGCCTCCTACTGGCCACCAGCTCCACACGCTGGCCTTGCCCCGCACCCACCAGCCACCGACCCCACCCAGCCCGAGCACCAGGGCGAACACCCACCAGGGAGTACCGCCCTTCTTCGTGCTGTTGGTGGCTGAGCTATTGGGGGCCGTAGCTGCAGCGCCACCCCGCTGGCCTGCTTTGGTGTTATCAGTGGCATCGTTGCCGGTGCCGGTCTGCACCGGTGCTTTGGCCTTGCCCGCATCTACGGCCGTCGCCTCGGTGCCCGTGGCCATGGTGCCGGGCTTGGTAGCCTGAGCTGCCGTATTGCCGGTGCCCACCTGGTAGATGATGGTGCCTTTATTCTTGAATTTGCCCCCGGAAAATCCCTCGAGTGTTTTTTCGGGGGCTTTTTTGGCAGGCAGCAAGCCGAAAAGCCGGCGCTCATAGTGCGGTGCTTTTACACTACTACTGGCAGAATCAGCCTTTAAGGTGTCTGGTGCGGTTTTCGGGCTTGGTATTTTTACAGCAACTACCGAAACCGGTTCTTTTACTCGAGGAGGCAGGGTCTTGTCACTGCATCCGCTCAGCAGCACGGCCAGCACGGCCCCTACCACCGTCCCCAGTAGCTTCAGCCAGGCGAAGGTGCGGCCGCTCATGCCGCGCGCGCGAATGGCTTTATCGGTGGCCGCCGTTTCAGGGTCGGTGCCGACGTAGAACCTATCGAGCAACCGGCGCAGGTTGAGCCGAATATCAAACCTCAATCCGAACAGGCAGGCGGCGGCACCGCCGGCAGCCACCGGGGCCAGCCACAGGTACCAATGCCAGGCTCCGGTGCTGAGCTTGAAGTAGAGTAGTAAGCAGTAAGAGCAGAGTACGTAGCCGCCCACGGCCGCGCCCCGGGTGCGGGTTTCCCACAGGTGGCTCACATCTTCGCCGCGCCGGATTTCATCAGCGCCGGAACCGGCCCCAATGCCGGCCAAAATAAACGTAGCCAGCAGCACGCACAGCGCTGCCAGCGCGCCGGGAATATAAGTAGCCATCATAATGCAGGGAGGGGCACCGTCTGCCCCGCTAGGTGGTGCGTGCAATCTGAAAGGAATTGTATCTGGCCATCCGTCACGAAGGAGTGGCACACATAGCAGGTGGGCGCATTGCTGCCAGGATTCTCGCGGTGGTAGTCGCACCAGCAGCGGCCATCTTTGGCCGTGCCGCCGGGCACATAATGCCCGCTCCGTACCAGCACCGAGGCGCGAATGGTTGGCTTATCTGGTGGGCCGGTCATAGTCCAGCATGCACCGGGATTGGCCGGGTTCGTGTTGATGCGGTGGCTTTCGTTGCAACCGGGGCAACTGAAACAGTAGTAGCCGGGCGTGTTGCTGATGGGCAGGACAACGGCTACCATCGGGCGCGAACTGAATCGGCGGTGGTTTGCACCGGTACCTCGAAGCCGCGGGCATCGGTGTAGGTGCTGGCCTGCTCAGGTAGCGAGGCGGGCCGGGCGCAGCTGGCCGCGCTGGCCAGCAGTAGCAGGGCCAGCATGGCTACGGGCGGCTTACGCTTGGCAGGCCAAAGCAGGTAGGCCAGCCCGCCTACGAGGGGCACGAATATCCAGCCCCGGCTAAAACCGAAGTGGATAGCCGCGTAGAACACGGCGGTTGTGATAGCCACCCAGGCTAGGAACAGCAGTACTTGAACGGAGAAGAACGATTTCATGGGCTTGAGCTTTAAGGATTGAAGGTGTGAGTGAATTAGCGAGTAGTAGGTGCGGTGGCCACGCCGCTGCCGTTAACCCAGATGCGCCGCACGTTGGCCGGCTGGGCTACTTTCCAGGGGCTGCGACGGGCGGACTTGAGCCACGATTTGGGGAAGCCGGATATGTTATGACTGTTAGCCTGATTGCCTCCCAGCAGGTAGTAGCGGGTAGCATCTTCGCCCACGTAAATGCCGACGTGGCTCGTGCTCAGTACCACCACATCACCCAGCATCGGCACGGCCACCGGGCTACCCCAGCCGGCCCACCAGAAGGCCCGGGGCATTTCGGGATGCCGCACTGCCACGCCCGCCCGCACGGCGGCAATGGCCAGGGCCGTGCCGCACCACGGCACTTCGTCGGACGTAATCCAGTCGAAGCGCAGCTCCCGTAGCCAGCTCATGATTTCGGGACTGTGCTGGCCACCTATGATTTCCTTGGTGCCATGCAGGGCCAGGGCTTCGAGCAGGATGCGCGGGCCGGTTTCGGCGGCCAGGTAAGCGAAGCGTTTGGGAAGTGGGAACGGGCTCATTCGGCGTAGGGGTTAGGGCGTGAAGGGCGGTCGGAGTAGCCGGCCAGCGGGCGGTGCTCGGGGGCTTCGGGGTCGAAGGCCTCAGGCTTCACGTTCACGCTTTCGGCCTTGATGTCGGTTTTCTTGCTGACCACCGTCGTATCGGCCGGCCGTTCGGCGAAGGCCTTGCCGACTAGCTTGGCGATGCCCAGCCCCAGCAGCAGGGCGGCAAACGTGTAGTTGACTTCCGTGGCCGGCACGTTCAACCGCCCCGCCGCCTGCATGAGCAGCGTGAACACGACCACGGCGGCGGCCAGTACCAGGCGCAGGCTCAGGCTGTTTTCGCTCTCGAACAGCGTCAGAAACCGCTTGGCCGTCAGCTCCCGGCGCAGCCAGAAGGCCATGACCACGAACACGGCCGAACCCAGTAGGTAGTGCCAGTGGTTTTCTTGCAGGGTGGGCCAGGTCAGTATCACATCAGGTAGCTTAGCTCGGTAGCGTAGAGATTCAGGCGCTGCTCCAGCACCCCATCCAGCGGGCGCACCGGCACGTCGGGGTCGGGAATCTGGTCAGCCCGCACCAGCTCCATTTCCCGCCAGCTCAGCACGTACAGGCCAATGACGCCCCCGGGCCGGCGCACGAACACGGCCAGCGCACTCTGGTAGCCGCGTTCGGCCATCAGCTTGTTGGCCTTCCAGTCGTCGC
>NZ_QVLT01000051.1 GCF_003417065.2 Hymenobacter lapidiphilus
AAGCGGCCCCACCACCCGGCCCAAAACTTTCTGATTCAGTATTTTCGCAAAGGTATTGAAACCACCTTCAGCTGCCTGACAGCGCGCTTTCCCAAGCAGATTCATGCCGTAACAGCGGCCGGCTTCGCCTTAAAAATAGTGCTTTTCATCTTTGCCCACGCACTACACCAAGTCGGTTTGTAGTTCGCAACTTGGGTTTGCTAGTCAACAGAACGTCATGCTGAGCTTGCCGAAGCATCTCTACCGCTTCGTTGAAATGCCAGTAGTGGCACTGCAGAACGTCATGCTTAGGCTTCGCTCAGCATGACGTTCTGTTGACTTACTGAAAATCTTCAGTGCCTGAAAAACAGGAGAGGCTGTCATCTCAAAGATGACAGCCTCTCCTGTTTTTCAGCTAACAGTTTCAGCTAACAGCTAGTAGCGGTCGGCCGTTTTCTGCACGTCGCCGCCATGTACGAAGGTTATCAGGTCGCGGTTGAGGCGCTCCTTCTCGGGAATGAACAGGCCGTGTGGGGCGCCGGCGTATTCGATAAACTCGGCGTGCGGTACGAAATGGGTCATCCGCTCGCCGCTTACCTTGGCCGGTACCAGCGCATCGTCGCCGCCATGAATGACCAGCGCGGGTACCTGAATGGTGGCTAAATCCTGGCGGAAGTCAGTTTCCGACCATGCCCGCGCGCTCAGCACCGTGGCCCGTGGGTCGGCAACTTCGCACATGCGCTGAGTCCAGTCGAGAGCAGCTTCGCTCACGGGGTTGCTGAGCATCCCCACACCGTAGAACTTCTTGCCGAAGCCCTGCAGAAAATCAAAGCGGTCCTCTTTAACCCTCTCAATCATTTCATCGAACACCTGGCGGTCCACGCCTTCGGGGTTGTCGGTGGTTTTGAGCAGGAAGGGCGTAACGGCCGACACAAAAGCAACCCGGCTGACGCGGGCTCCGCCGTGGCGGCTCATGTAGCGGGCCACTTCGCCACCGCCCATCGAAAAGCCTACCAGCGTCACATCCTGCAGGTCGAGCTTATCGAGCACGGCCTTCAGGTCGTCGGCGTAGGTATCGTAGTCGTGGCCCTCAAATGGTTTGCTGGAGTTGCCGAAGCCGCGGCGCGTGTACGCCACCACCCGGAAGCCCTGCTCGGTGAGGGCGGTGAGCTGGTACTCCCACATTTTGTACGTGGCTGGCCAGCCGTGGATGAGCACCACCGGTTTGCCTGCACCATGGTCGATGTAGTCGAGCTTAACGTCGTTTCCGTGGGTGTCCTGCCCCGCAATGATATGATTCATAGGAAAGTATATGGAGAATGAAAAGGAGGTCGAAAATTCCAGCCAGATTCGTGTTTGTACATACGCAGGGTGAACCTGCACCGATGAAACAATGCCAATAAAATACACGCGGTTGAACGAGTGCCGCCAATGCGCTTTCTTTGGGGGCTATGAACCGACTCTCCCGTTTCCGTCCCTCTTCGCTGCTGCGGCAGCTGCCCGCTCCGCTGGCCCTCGGCCTGCTGCTGCTGAGCGCCTGTAATTCCGGCACCGACCAATCGGGGACGACTACCGATACTGCCGCCGTTTTACCCGAGCCCACCGACGACGCCGGCTCCTGGTACCGGCAGTACCGCGGCCTGCTGCCCGGCACCGCCGACAGTGTAACACTGCACCTGCAGCGCCTGGGCACCGAGTCCGGCGACATCAGGCCGGCCCGCATCGTAGGTTTCTACGCCGCCGCCAACGGCCATCCGTATGAGCTGGGCGGCGACACCGGCAGCAAGGGCGACAGCCTCAACCTGCGCGACCTGAGCAAAGGGCTGGCTGCGGCCGTAGCCAGCGGTGATGCCGACGACGAGGACGAGCAACTGGAAACCGCCCCCCAATGGCTTCTGAAAGAAGACGCCAACCAGCTGACGGGTACCTATAACGGCCAGCCCATGCGGTTGCGGCGGCTGCGGCCGGGCACTGGCGTGCGCTTTGCTGCCCGCAATTTTGTGGCCGACGTTATGCCGCGCCCCGATCATCCGGAAGATAGCCTCCGAGGCCATCGGGTAATGCATGCGCTGGTGCCCTTCATGGCCGCTAACCAAGAAGTGCTGGCCGCCAACATCCGCCGCGGTCTGCACGGCGACACCGTCGATACCGCGCCCGTCCCGGCTCTCGACTCTATCTGGCGCGAACAGCTGCGTGCCTTCACCCGCGACTACCGCGCCGATGCTGCCCCGCTGCTGGCCGCCGCCGCCAAGGATAAGAGCGGGGAGTACCGCCCGTCCGAAAGCCTGGCTTACGAGCAGGAGGTGAACACCTACGTGCTCTGGAACGAAGGCGACCTGCTAAGCATGGGCTTCTTCGGCTACGACTATTCGGGCGGCGCACACGGCCTGTACGGCACCTATGTGCAAAGCTTCGATACCCGAACCGGGAAGTCGTTGCGCTATGATGATATCTTCCTGGCCAGTGCCAAGCCCAAGCTAGAGAAGCTGCTGGGTCAGTACGTGCGCCCCAGCCTGGGCGTAGATGCCAGCGCCCCGCTGACGAAGACTCTGCTGGTGAAAACGCTGCCCGTTACGCGCAACGTGTACCTGACCAGCGGCGGTGCTGTTTTTGTGTATCTGCCCTACGAAATTGCCGCTTACGTGTACGGGCAAATCAGCGTGTTCGTGCCGTTTTCGGCCATGGATGGCCTGCTGAAGCCGGGCCTGCCGGTAGGCAGCAACCCTGCCCTGACCACCCGCTAGGAGTACTCCCCCCATAAGCTGCTTGTAAGTCCGCGGTACTCCCAACAAGGCAAGAGCCGGCCCCTATGCCGGATGCGCCTGGTTCGGAGTGCCGCGGATTTTTACGTTCCTACGGAGCCGGGGCATAACGGGCTGCTGAATTTCCAAAGAGCTGCTGCTGTTGTTGCCAGCTTGCCGAAACCAGGCGTTGTGTAAAATACCGGGCTTTGGGGGAGGAATTATAACAAGCGTACGGGTTGGCTGTATCTTTGTAAGCCAGGTTGTAGCCCCTGTTGGGGCACTACCCAACCTGGTCCTACCTGCGCCACGCCAACTGGCATGGCAGCAGGTAGAGCCCTCGTTTCCTCCTCAACACCCCACCCATGCACGCCCCCAAATTTGCGGCTTCCCGTTCCTTTCATCAGGAGCTGAAGCGACGCACGGCCGCCTATTTCGCCGAGGCCGGCAAAAGTACTACCGGCGGCAAAGCCCTGTTTTTCAAGGCTCTGCTGCTCACCGGCGCTTTCGTTGGCGTCTATCTGCACCTCGTGTTCTGGACGCCGCCGGCGCTGCTGGGCATGGTCGAGGCGGTTGTGCTGGGCCTGCTGGGCGCGGCCATCGGCTTCAATGTGATGCACGACGGCGCCCACGGCTCATTCAGCAGGCGCAAGTGGATGAACCAGTTTGCGTCCTTCACGCTCAATGTGCTGGGCGGCAACTCCTTCATGTGGCACAACAAGCACAACCTCATTCACCACATGTACACCAACGTCGAGGGCGTCGACGATGACCTAGACGCGCAGCCTTGGCTACGCCTGAGCCCCGAGCAGCCGCGCCGGCTGCTGCACCGCTTCCAGCACCTGTACTTCTGGTTCTTTTACGCTCTGCTGTTCATTGCCTGGATTTTCTTCATGGATTATCAGAAGTATTTCAAAGGCAAAATCGGCGACATAGCCATCAAGAAGATGACGGCTTCCGACGAGGGTGTATTCTGGGGCTTTAAGGCGCTGCACCTCATCCTGTTCGTAGTCTTGCCAATCTGGACGGTTGGTTTTGTGAGCTGGCTGGTGGGTTTTCTCCTCTTCGCAGCGGTGGCTGGCTTTACGCTCAGCATCGTGTTTCAGCTCGCTCATACCGTGGAGCACACCGCTTTCGTGGTACCCCACGAAACCACCCGCAAAATCGAGGACGAGTGGGCCATCCACCAGATTCGTACCACCGCCAACTTCGCCACCGACAGCAAGCTCATCAGCTGGCTGGTGGGCGGGCTCAACTTCCAGGTCGAGCACCATCTGTTCCCCAACATCTCTCACGTTCACTACCCAGCCCTCAACAAAATCATCCGCCAGATGTGCCTGGAGTTTAACGTTGAATACAACGAGTACCCCAAAATGCGCTACGCCGTGGCTTCGCACGTAGCTCACCTGCGGGAGTTGGGCCGACGGTAGGATTCGCTTGTCAAAGCTTAAGTGCCTTTGGGTGGAATTATTCTCACTCGAATTTCCAAAAAAAGCGTGACCGGTTGGTCAGCGCTTTTTTTGGATTAGTACTTAGCCGGGATTAGTACTTAGCCGGGATTAGTAGCTTCGTAAAGAAGTAGAGTGTGTAACTGGCAAAGTATTTTTGGATTAATATTTACTCGCATGAAGTGCGCTGTTTATCAAATAGGTAGTAAATTGCATCGCCTAAATCGGGCCCATTTCAACTTTCATTCTTTTTCCCCTTTACTGTTCGCGTATGCGCTACTTATTACCACTTTTCGGAGCTTCTCTGCTCTTTACTATTGCCGCCAATGCCCAGAGCATTGATGCACAAAAAGTCACTTTCGACTATATCCGTCTGCCATTAGTGCCGGTGCCTGCTGGTACGAGTTCTTACACCCCCGAAGTAGTGTTGCGCTACGTAGAGTCGGTGAAACAGCAGCAGTCCGACCACGTTTCGGCCGTCGCTGAAGCCAAAGCAAAAGCCGAAAAAGATAAGCAAGAGTACAAGGCCCAATCATTGAAGGAGAAGGCAATGAACCGCTTGCTACTTGATGAGCGCAAGCCTGGCGAAGCCGTAATTCCAACCGCCGACTATACTGCCCAGGTTTATGATGCCCCCACACTAGCGGCTACCTATTTGAGCCTGAGTGGCATGCAGCGCGCCCAAAATGCCGGTGACCTGCGCGTTACGGTGACTCTGGACGGCTTCACCCAAGGCCCCATCACTCCGATTCAGGTGAAAGGCACGTCGTTGAGCGTTGGCGGCGCTTCGACTGGCGACGGTATCAAGCACGCGTATGAAGTATCCTACAAGTCGCCTATTTCGGTGAAGGTGACCACGAAAGAGGGTAAAGTACTGCTCGACGAAATGTTGGAATCCACTAACACGTACACCATTGGCAAAACGGAGGCTTTCGCTACCGAAGAGGGACTCAACAAGTTCTGGCGCAACAACCAGGGTGCTTTTATGCGCCAGTTGGATGAAGATGCGATGAAAACCAATATGAAGCTCGTGACCGATTACTTGGACAGTGCCCTGGGGAAGCGCGCCATTACCCGCAACACGTCTGTCTGGGTGGTATCAGATAAAAAGGTGAACTACGACGAATTCCCGCAGGCATATGAGAAGGCACTGGTAGGCTACAAGCTGCTGGCCGACCCCACCCGCACCCTTGATGCAAACAAGCAGATTACGGATGCTGTCGTTGTATGGAACAAGGTGCTTGCCGAGTCGAATCCTAAGGATAAAAAGGCCCGCATCGACGAAAAAGTAACCGCCGCCACTCTCTATAACACCGCCGAGGCGAACATGTGGCTCAATAACTTCGACGAGACAGACCGCCTCCTGGCTCGCCTCAAGCTATTGGATATTCCCCGATATAACATGCTTGCCAAAGAACTCGACGTGGTGGCGCAGGACCAGCACAAGCGGTTCGATGCCAATAAGAAAAACTAAAAGAAACGCTACCTCCGGAGTTTGGCTTGGGCTGGAAGAGTCAAACGCTTTATTCATTTTAGCATAGCCTCACTCAGACCTTTCCGCACTTTTGTACGAGAGCAGCTAAGGTTGCTCGACTGATAGAACTCGCTCTGCCAGTGATAAAATAATTGGATTAGCATCTTTGAAGCCCTCCCAACCGCGCCGTTGGGAGGGCTTTTTGGACTTCAAATAGAAGAGGCCCGTTCTGCACTTTAGCAGAACGGGCCTCTTCTATTTGGGGTAATGGGCTGAGTCTAGCCTCGCACCTTACCGCGCTTGATCAGGTAGGCATGCAACACCTTGTCGAACGGCTCGCGGATGTCGACCGGCACAAAGTCGATTTTATACTGGCCGCAACGCAGGGCCAGTTCCTGCTCGTAGCGGCGCATGGCGGCTTGGTACTGCTCGCGCACCTGGCTGGGCTGCAGCTTAAGCGTCTGGCCGGTTTCGAGGTCTTCGAACAGGTAGGGGCGGTCCTGGAAACCAAAGTCGGCCTCGGTGGCGCGGTCCATTACATGGAACAGCAATACCTCGTGGTGCTGGTGGCGCAGGTGCTGCAGGGCAGCCAGCATGTCGTCCTGCTCCTCGGGGGCACGGCCCAGCATGTCAGAAAACAACACCACTAACGAGCGTTTTGGGATTTGCTGGGCGATGGTGTGGATGACGCCCGCCACGTCGGTGCGGGCCCGGCCGGGGGAGGCGGGCCGCTCCAGCAGCTGTTGCAGCGTGAGCAGCAGCGTGTGGCGGTGGGTGCTGGTTGAGCGCACCGGCGTCTGCAGCTCCACGGTATCGGCAAACGTAACGAGGCCCACCGCGTCGCGTTGCTTTTGCAGCAGCGTGATGAGCGCCGCCGCGCACAGCACCGCAAAGTGCAGCTTGTCGTGGCCGGGGGCGGGGTAGTACATGCTCGGGCTCACATCGAGCAGCAGGTGGCAGCGCAGGTTGGTTTCCTCCTCGTAGCGCTTCACAAACAGCTTATCGGTGCGGGCAAATACTTTCCAGTCGAGGTGGCGGGTGCTTTCGCCGGGGTTGTAGAGGCGGTGCTCTGAAAACTCGACCGAAAACCCGTGGTAGGGCGACTGATGCAGACCCGTAATGAAGCCTTCGACTAACTGGCGGGCCAGAAACTCGAGGTTGGTAAAGGAACGGACGGCAGCTAAATCGAGCGGTTGGGCCATAGCAGGAAGGTGGAGAGCGAGATGAAAAGCAAGATACAGCCGAATCGGGCGCAACCGATGGTGCTGCCACGTGAAACAGGGCGCAATGAGGTGCGAGGCCTGGGTGCAATACCCGTTATAATCTTAATTTCTTGTGGCCGCTGTTTTGGCAGGAACCATTGATAATCCCGGTAGAAATCAATTAACCGATGATTTTTAGGCTTACTGTCGCACAATAGGAAAAATAAGGTCTCAAAACTTCCTAATCTTGCGGTAACTCCGTATTTTGCGTTCGACTTCAATCATCTTGGAAAAACCAAAATTTAACGGAAAGGAAAGTGGAAGACCGCTACGAACAGGAAGAAATTTACTCCCAACGCATTAAAGCCGGAAAGCGCACGTACTTTTTCGACGTGAAGGCCACGCGCGGGCAGGACTATTATCTGACCATCACGGAAAGCAAGCGCCGCCTGCGCGACGACGATACCTTCTCCTACGAAAAGCACAAGATATTCCTGTACAAGGAAGACTTCCTCAAGTTCGTGGACGCTTTGCAGGACGCGGTGGACTACGTGCGCGAAGAGCTGCTGACGGCCGAGGAAGTGGCCGAGCTCGACCGCCCGCGTCCCGTTTACGATGAGCGCGAAAACCGCGGTGGCAACGGCCACGATAGCCCCGACGTTACCTATTAACCCCCACTATAGCCCCGCGCCTACCGAAACAAGCTTTACTCCATGACCCGCTCACCGCAGCGCGTGCCCGGCTTCGGCCGTGGCACGCGCTGCTGGTTTATGCCCGGCTCGTTTGGGCCGGTCCGTGCTTTCCTTGGAAAAGCCCCGTACCTTTGCCCCCTGAATTGCAGGGCAGCCTGCCAGAGCAATTTTTACTTTCTACTTCTCCATTTTAACTCCAGAACATGGGTCTCCGCTGCGGTATCGTCGGCCTGCCGAATGTTGGCAAATCCACGCTTTTCAACGCCCTTTCCAACGCCAAAGCCGAATCGGCCAACTACCCGTTCTGCACCATCGAGCCCAACGTGGGCGTGATTACGGTGCCCGACGAGCGGCTGCGGATTCTGGAGGAGCTGGTAAACCCCAAGCGCGTGCTGCCGACCATTATCGAGTTCGTCGATATTGCCGGCCTCGTGAAGGGTGCTTCCAAGGGCGAAGGTCTGGGCAATAAGTTTCTGGCCAACATCCGCGAAGTTGACGCCATCATCCACGTAGTGCGTTGCTTCGATGATGAGAACATCGTGCACGTAGCCGGCGGCGTTGATCCGGTTTTCGACAAGGACGTGATTGATACCGAGCTGCAGATCAAGGATCTGGAGAGCATCGATAAGAAGCTGGCCAAGTCGGAGCGCTCGGCCAAAAGCGGCGACGCGGCGGCCAAGAAGGAGGTAGTAGTGCTGCAGCGGTTCAAGGACGCCCTCGAAGCCGGCCAGAACGCCCGCGCCTTAGAGGTTACGCCCGAGGAGCTGGAGGCAGTAGCCGATTTGCAGCTGCTCACCATCAAGCCCGTGATTTACGTGGCCAACGTGGACGAGGGCAGCATTCAGAACGGCAACGCCCACGTGGCGGCCCTGCAGGCCCATGTGGCCCAGGAAGGCGCCGAAGTGGTGCTGGTATCGGCCGCCATCGAGTCGCAGATTGCCGAGATGGAGGACCCCGAGGAGAAGGAGATGTTCCTGGGCGAATATGGCCTCACCGAGTCGGGCCTCAACCGCCTGATTCGTGCCTCTTACTCGCTGCTCAACCTGATTACCTACTTCACGGCCGGGCCACAGGAAGTACGCGCCTGGACGGTGCACCGGGGCGACAAAGCCCCCGCTGCCGCCGGCGTCATCCACTCCGATTTCGAGAAAGGCTTCATCCGCGCCGAGGTAATCAAGCTGCCCGATTACCAGCAGTTTAAAACCGAAGCCAAAATCAAGGAAGCCGGCAAAATGGCCGTCGAAGGCAAGGAATACGTGGTGCAGGATGGCGACATCATGCACTTCCGCTTCAACGTCTGATCAGGGAACCAAACGTCATGCTGAGCGGAGTCGAAGCATCTCTACCGCAATGGTAATCATGACGGCGGGTTGGTGTGGCAACGAAGCGGTAGAGATGCTTCGGCTCCGCTCAGCATGACGTTCGTTTTTACTCCTGCTATACTTACCTACTCATTATGGATGTAAAAGACAGCAACGGCAACCTGCTCAGCGAGGGCGACTCGGTAACGCTCATCAAGGACCTCAAGGTGAAGGGCTCGTCGCTCACGCTCAAGCGCGGCACGGTGGTCAAGAACATTCGCCTCACCAACAGCCCCGCCGAAGTGGAGGGCCGGGCCGGCGGCAGCACGATGGTGCTGAAAACCGAGTTTCTGAAGAAGGCCTAACTGCCTCGCGCCATGTCGCTATGGTTTTGCCGCGTCTGCGGCCTCGATTACGACGAGTCGCCCTGGGGCCTTGAGGGGCGCACGCCCGACCACACGTGGTGCGGCTGTTGCGGAACCGAGTTCGGCTACCACGACGCCACGCCAACGGCCGCCCGGCAGTTCCGGGCGCAGTGGCTGGCCGCCGGAGCCGGCTGGTTTTACCCCAACCTGCAACCTGCCAATTGGCAGCTAGCCGAACAGCTGGACCAGATTCCGGTTGCTTACCAGTAACCTGCCCTGCCTGCCCCGCTGCTTTATGAATATTATTGATGCTCTGCTGTTTGCGCTACCCGCCTGCCTGCTCTCGGCCCTGATTACCGTGTACATTGCCCATATGTACGGGCGGCGGTTCTGGCCCTGGCTGCTGTTCGGCTTCTTCGTGCCGCTGCTTTCCACCTTCGTCGCCATTGCCCTTGGTATCCGCGACGCCCGCCGCAATGGGGAATGAGTGAACAGTCCAACTAAGCAGAGAGCCCCTGACGTCCGTGTTGGCATCAGGGGCTCTTCGCTTTGTCAGGCTGTCTCACTCCTTCACCAAGTCGCCGGCTCACCCCAACGACTGCCACAGATACTTGCTGGCCAGGGTACGGTAGGGGCGCCAGGGCTCGGCCAGTTCGGCCATCCGGCGCAGCAGGGTGCGGCCGGTTTCTTCGAGGCTATAGTGGCGGCGCATGGCGTTCTGAATGCCCAGGTCGCCTTCCGGGAACACGTCGGGCATATCGAGGGCAAACATGCACAGCATCTGGGCCGTCCAGCGGCCTACGCCTTTTATCTGGGTGAGGTGCTGGGTCAGTTCTTCCTCGTTGAGCTGGCTGAGGCGGGCGTGGTCGAGCTCATCGCGCAGGGCGAAATCGGCAATGGCGCGCAGGTAGCCGGCTTTCTGGTATGAAAGGCCAGCCGTGCGCAGCTCCTCGTCGGAAAACGCCAGCAGCGCCGCCGGCTCGGGGTAGCCTTCGGGGCCAAACAGACCCTGGAACTTGCGCCAGATGGCCGCCGCGGCTTTGGTCGAAATCTGCTGGCTTACGATGGCCCGCAACAGGCCCAGGTAGAGGTCTTCGTGGGCGGCGGGGGCAATAGGCTGGCCGGCGTCAATCAGTAGAGCCAGCACCGGGTCGGCGGCGCGCAGGTGGTGCAGGGCGGCTTCGGGAGCAGGGTTGAGCATGGGGCAAAAGGTGAACAGCAGCTAATTCAGGTCAATATCGAGCGGCGAGGTGGGCACCCGGAATTCGGCCATCACGTCGCCGGCAGGGGAGAGGCGCACGCCCGTCAGGCCCCGATTCAGATAGGCGCCGGTGTCAACGTACAAGGCATTGGTGAGCGAATCGAGCAGGATTTCACCGTCTGGGGTGGGCGTGTGGCCCACCACCTGGCGGCGACCCTCCAAGGCCAGCAGCGGCCCACGCCGCCACAGCACGCCGTTGGGGTCGGTGGGCTCCAGGGGCGTAGGCGTGCCGGCAAAGCCCGCGTGGCTGACCACTACCTGGTCGTTGGTCCAGAATAGGGGCCGCTCTTTCAGCCAATCCAGATGCTCGCGCAGCAGCTTGGGCCGGCCCCGGTACTGGTCTACGGTGGTCTGGCCACCCCAGCTTAGCCACGGCCGGTGCGGGCCGTGGGGGCCGTAGTGGCGCAGCATGGAGTGCTCGTGGTTGCCCAGCAGAAATACCGTTCGGCCAGGGTGGGTGGCTTCCAGCTCGCGGGCCAGCGCCACGCACTCGGGCGCGCCGTGGCCCCGGTCTACCAGGTCGCCTACCTGCACCAGCAGTTCCTGCTTCGGCTGCCAGTGCCGCAGCACCGCCCGGAAGGTGTGGTAGCACCCGTGCACGTCGCCGATAACGAATAGATTCATAGTTGCATCGGCTGCCAGCGGAGAGCGGCCAGCTCAAAAGTTAGTGCATTCCCGGTTCCGACTCCGTGCTGAGACCGAGTTTCTTGACCAGCGGCCCGATGGTGAGGCCCTGCACGATAATGCTGAATACGACCACGACGTAGGTAGTGCCCACAATCAGGTCGCGGGGCATGGTAGTGGGCAGCGACAGGGCCAGGGCCACCGAAATGCCACCCCGCAGGCCGCCCCAGCTCAACACCTTTAGCGTGTTAAGGTTGAAATCGGTGTGGCGGCGCAGAAAGCTAAGCGGCAGGGCCACCGAAATGACCCGGGCCAGCAGCGTGAGTGCAATGGCGGCCACACCCACCAGCAGTACCGCGTTGCTGATGTCGAGCACCAGCATTTCGAGGCCGATGAGCACGAACAGAACGGCGTTGAGGATTTCGTCGAGCATCTCCCAGAACTTGTCGAGGTACTCGCGCGTCAGGTCCGACATTCCCTTGGAGCGGCCCTTGTCGCCCACAATCAGGCCCGCCACCACAATGGCCAGCGGCCCCGAGGTGTGCCAGGCCGAAGCCAGCGCGGTGCCGCCCATTACCAGGGCCAGCGTAATGAGCACCTCCACCTTGTAATTGTCGATGGTGCGCAGGGCCCAGTACGCGGCGTAGCCCAGCGCCACGCCCAGCAGAATGCCACCCGCCGCCTCGCGCAGAAACAGCTCGGCGATAAACGAGGCCGAAGCCTTGTCGGTACCATACATGGCAATCTGGAAAAGGCTAATGAACACCACTACCGCAATGCCATCGTTGAAAAGCGACTCACCTACAATCTTGATTTCCAGCTCTTTGCTAATGCGTGCCTGCTTGAGAATACCCATCACGGCAATGGGGTCGGTGGGCGAAATAAGTGCTCCGAACAGCAGGCAGTAAATGTAGGCCGTCGGAAAGCCCATCAGCGGCAGCAGGTAGTACATGCCGGTGGCCACGAGCAGCGTTGAAAGCAGCGTGCCCACTACGGCCATGGTGCCTACTGCCCCGCGCTCCGTGCCCAGCGTGCGTACATCAACGTGCAGAGCACCGGCAAACAGCAGAAAGCTCAGCATCACATCCATGAGCACATCATGAAAGTCGATGCCTTGCACCAACTCGCCGGCCGTAATCACCCAGTGCACTCCCAGCCGGCCCAGCCCGATGGCAATAAGCGAGGAAACCAGGGCCAGAATCATGAGGCCAATAGTGGCAGGCAGGCGCAAAAAGCGGTGGTTGACGTAGCCAAAAGCGGCCGCTATTACCAGTAGCAGCGTCAGGGTATTATATAATTCCATGCAGAGGAAAGAGGGGAGAGGCAGTAAATGAAACGAATTCAGAACGAAACCGCCAAATCGTGTCGAGCTCTAGAATAGGGTTAGTGGTTAATGAAGAACGTCATTCAGAGCAGCGCGAAGAATCTCGCGTGCAACCGTTGAGTCGCCATAGCAACGGCTGCACGCGAGATTCTTCGCGCTACTCTGAATGACCTTCCACTACCAATCACTAGGCTACAGCTCAGCCAGCGCTGCTTCTATCCGCGCCACCATAGCATCGTCGATGTCGAGGTGGGTTACGAAGCGAATCAGCTGGGGGCCGAACGAGGAAGCCCGGATGCCGCGCTGCTCCAGGTGCGCCAGAAACTGCCCGGCTGGCATGGTGTCGGCGAGGCGGAAGATAACGAGGTTGGTTTCGACGGGCAGCACCTCGGTCACGTAAGGGCGGGCGGCCAGCGCCTCGGCCAGCAGCCGGGCGCGGCGGTGGTCGTCGGCGAGGCGCGCTACGTTGTGTTCGAGGGCGTAGAGGCCGGCGGCGGCCAGGTAGCCGGCCTGCCGCATGCCGCCGCCCATCACCTTACGGATACGCTTGCACTTCTCGACGAAGGCGGCGGAGCCCAGCAGTACCGAGCCTACCGGCGCGCCCAAACCCTTGCTTAGGCACACCGAAATAGTGTCGAACAGGCGCCCGTACTCGCGGCCGTCCTGGCCGGTGGCTACTAAGGCATTGAATACCCGGGCCCCGTCGAGGTGCAGGGGCAGGCGGTGGCGGCGGGCCACTTCGGCCAGCGCCTCCAGCTCGGGCAGGGCGTAGCAGCTGCCGCCGCCGCGGTTGTGGGTGTTTTCGAGCGAAATCAGGCGCGTAATGGGGTAGTGCACATTTTCGGGGCGAATGGCCGCCTCCACCTGCGCGGCCGTCAGGCGGCCCCGGTCGCCGGGCAGCAGGGCCACCGAAGCGCCCGAATGGAAGGCAATGCCGCCTACTTCCCACAAATAGATGTGCGAAGTCTGCTCGCAGATAACTTCGCTCATGGGTTCGGTATGGGCCTTGATGGCCACTTGGTTGGTCATGGTGCCCGAAGGGCAGAACAGGCCGGCTTCGAGGCCGAAGCGGGCGGCCGTTTCAGCCTCCAGGGCCCGTACGGTGGGGTCTTCGCCATACACGTCGTCGCCCACCGGGGCCTGGAACATGGCCTCCAGCATGGCCGGAGTGGGGCGGGTAACGGTATCGGAGCGCAGGTCGATGGTGGGCTGGGTCATGGAAGGTAGAAAAGGTAAAATCGGAGAAAGGTTTTCGGGTGTCAAATTTAGTCGTTACTTTTGCCCCTCAATTACCGAAAGACTTAACCGACCCGGAAAAAATGAGCGTTACCCGTCTGAAGCGGAAGCACCGCAAGAACATTGCCCGCGCCAACAACAAGCAGCGCATCATCAAGCAACTCCTCCTGACCCCCGTTCTGAAGAACGTGGACCTCGACGAGCTGAAGTCGCGCTTCGGCAAGAGCGAAGCCAAAACCGAAGCCGCTGCCTAATTCGCGCCGCCTCTGGCTGCCCGTATCCCGGTGTCGGTGGGTTTGTTAGCCAGCCTTTTCAAAGTGCCTTCTCTTACTAGGGAGGGCACTTTTTGGTTGATGGGTGAATTCATTCACCCACTCCGCGCGGCCCCAGCTCTACGGCCTGCAGCTGTTGCACCTTGCCGTCGGCCACTTCAAAAAGTAGCAGCGTGCGCACCTTATGAAACCCGTGGCGGCGGCCGCGCCGGGGTTCAGGTGCAGTAGCTGGCGGGTCTTATCGGGCATTACTTTGAGAATGTGCGAGTGGCCGCTGATAAACAGGCCCGGCCGATGCTGCTCTACCAGGGCGCGGCCGGCAGGAGTATAATGGCCGGGGTAGCCGCCGATATGCGTCATAAGCACCCGCAGGCCCTCCAGCTCGAAGCTTTGTACCAGGGGCTGGGTCAGGCGCACGTCGCGGCCGTCGATGTTGCCGTACACGCCCCGCAACGGCGCCAACTGCTCCAGCTGCTCCACAACGGCCGCCGTACCGAAGTCGCCGGCGTGCCAGATTTCGTCGCAGCCGCCCAGGTGGTGCATAATCCGGTCATCCAGGTAGCTATGAGTGTCAGAGAGCAGGCCTATTTTTTTCATGCAGCGAAGAAAAGGCGAAAAGGTGGGATAGTGAAATAGGGCATTTGCCGGGCAACAGCTCTGGTTACGCACTTAACACCGTTCGGGACCTAAACCACCAACTCCCCAATTCCCCGTTCTTCAGTTTATTGTCTCCCCAACCCAACCGCCTGCTTCGCGTATCTTGCCCGGCCCGGGGGCCTTTTCGTTTCCGGAGAAATATGCTGTGCTTTGCAGCCAGACGCTTTCGTTTCCACCCGCCTCCTGCTCACCCCGCCGAGATGAACGTTTTCATCAACGACATTCCGCTGATAATTAAAAAAAACAGCGAAAAGATTTACAAGCACAAGTACGACCTGATTCTGAACCCGGAAGACGAATTTTCGTCGAAGGACCTGATTGGCGACGTACTCGTGCGCGACGTGACCGATGGGTTCGTTGACCGGCTGCTGCGGCTGATGGAGGTGAAAAAGCTGAAGAAGCTGACCTCACTCACGCTGCTGGCCCGCAAAAAAAAGCGCCTCATTCTGCACCTCAAAGACCAGTTTCGCATTGTAAAAGCGGCCGGCGGACTGGTGGAGAAGGATGGAATGGTGCTCATGATTTTCCGCCTCGGTAAGTGGGACCTGCCCAAGGGCAAGCTCAAGCGAGACGAAGACCCGGCCCTAGGGGCGGTGCGTGAAGTGGAGGAAGAGTGCAATGTGAAAATCGAGTTGGGCGAAAAGCTGCCCAGCACCTGGCACTCTTACGCCTATAACGGCAACAAAATTCTCAAAAAAACGAACTGGTATGTTATGCCCTGCCTCGATGATACGCTCATGAAGCCTCAGGCAGAGGAGTATATCGAGGAAGTGCGCTGGATGACGCCTCAGGAAGCCCTGGCCGTGCTCGACGACTCTTATGCCAGCATTGCATTAGTGGTGCGGCATTATTTGAGCAAAATGCCCGGCCAGACGTTGCCCAGCCCCGAAAAAATAGCCTAATTCCAGCCTTAACTCTGTCTCTCATGCGTCCGAATCTGTACGTTGCCCTGGCCCTTCTGGCTGCCCTCACTGCTGCCTGCAGCGGCTCGCAGATAGCGGGCGAAAAGAGTGCTCCCGCTGTCGGTAGCCCCGAAACCGGCCGTAGCGCCGCCGTTGATGTACCGGCCCTGATGGGTCGTAACATCGACCAGCTGCGCCGCACGCTAGGCGCGCCCAAGGAAACCCGCGAGCAGGATATTGGCCTGGAGCCCACTGCCGCCCAGATGAAAGCTACCCGGGGCCAGGACTGGATCAATACGTTTGATCGGAACGGTACCACCTTGGTCGTGACCTTCGATGCCAGTAACCGCAAAGTGCGCGACATTGTACTGCTCGGCAGCGACGAAGAGCTGCTCATGCGCGAAGCCAACCTGAGCCTTACCTCGGCCGACTATCTGGTACTGCCCGTTATGAGCCCGAGCAATAGCGCCGAACTTATTGGTATGCGCGTGGTGGCCCGTCGCTAGCAGACAGCTCGCTAGCAAAAGCCCACAGAAAGAGCCGCTTAATTTCTCTCGAAAAGGAGAAATTAAGCGGCTCTTTCTGTGGGCTTTTAGATTGATTTAAGCTTTGGGCTTTGGCAGGGCAAAGGGTACAAAATCGTCGACGTTGCCACCGAAGCGGTGTATTTCGCGGATGATGGTACTGCTGATGGCGGCCAGAGTAGGCGAGGTGATGAGGAATACCGTTTCGAGAGCCGGATTGAGGTGGCGGTTGGCCTGGGCAATGGTATTTTCGTACTCGAAGTCGGTGGTGTTGCGCAGGCCACGCAGTAAAAACCGGGCGTCTACCTCGCGGGCGAAGTCAGCCGTCAGACCCTGGTACTCCCGCACCGATACCCGCGGCTCGTCGCGAAAAACGTCTTCAATCATGCCAATCATCTGCTCTACGGGCAAGTAGCGCTGTTTGCTGCTGTTGTTGCCGATGGCAATGATGACCTCATCAAACAGCGCAGTGCCCCGGCGCACCACATCGAGGTGTCCGTTGGTAAACGGGTCGAAGGAGCCAGGAAACAGGGCGATGCGCATGAGGCGAGGTAGTGAGTGGTGAAAGGGTGGGTTGCTGGGCAAGAGGCCGAAAGGTGCTGCTGCTGCAAATAGCGCATTAAAGTTGCTATTTCACCACGCACGTTCCTCACTACTCGCAGAGATGCAACGCGAACAGCTCGAAGTAGCGGTACTCAAACAGGTCGTTGAGGCGGTAGCTGTAGCCCAGGTCGAAGGGGCGGTTGCCGAAGCGCAGGTGGCGGATGTACTTGCGCAGAATCGTGAATAGCTCCGAATCGTGCATCAGGTCGCCCCAAATAACCACCGGATCCTGGTCGGGGTCGAGCTGCAGCTCCTGCATTACCAGAATAACGTAGTAAATCAGGTCTTCGGGCGTGCTGAAGGGGTATACGTTGCAGAGCCGGGGCTGCTTGCCCTGCATCACGAGCACCGTAAGCTGGCCCGCGCCAATGCTGAGGTAAATGCGGCTGGCCCCGCTGGCCTCGCTCTGCTGCACCACGCCCTGTAGCAGGGCGCTGGTGCGGTGCACAAGGCGGCCGGCTGGGTAGGCCTGCCCAAACCAGGCAGTCAGCGCCCGGTCGGCCGCAAACAGGCTCACAATATCCAGCCCGCCGTGGGTGTAGGCATGCACCGACTCTTGCTCGGGGCTAAGGGCATGATGCAGGCCCAGGTAAGTGGCTTCGTCGCCGGGGCGGAACAGGGCGGCGGGTAGCAGCGTGAAGGCCCGGTTATTTACGGCCAGCCGCACGCGGTGCCAGCCGGTGCGGCCCAGCAAATCGTGTTCGGTGGCTAGTGCCTCCAATTGCTGCGCGTAGCTGAGGCCGGCTTCCGGTGCGGCGTACTCTTCAAGGGCTAGAAACTTGTTGCGCCGCGCATCGGCTACGCCCAAGCGCAGGCCGGCGGGTCCGGCCGTGATATACAGGTTGTAGGCCGCTAGCTGCTCGGGGTCCAGCGTTTCGTCGCGCAGGCGGTGCAGGGCCGCCGGGGCCAGAGAAGCGGGAGCAGCAGAAGACGACATGGGCAACAGCAGGGAAGAGGGGGAAATGAAAAGGGCCGGCGCGCCCATCAGGCAGCGTTCCGTCCCTTAAAGGTACATAGGGCCGGGTTTTACTGAAACCGGATTTGCGGGATGAACACGTCGTCGGGGCTAATGAGGTCGCGCAGCACCGGATGGACTTGCCGGGGCGGCAGCTGCCCCAATTGCCGCGGATTCATGAACTCCAGCTGCGTCAGCAATTGGTCGTCGGAGCCGTGCTCGGGGTCGCGGCCCAGGTGGGGCATGGCGGTGGCATCGAGCGGCAGCACCTCAAAAAACAGTTCCAGCGCCTGCAGGCCCGGGCCCTGATACTCGTGCAGGTGCAGGAAGCGGCCGACCGTCACGAACAGGTTGGTTTCTTCCGCAAACTCGCGCCGCAGGCAGTCGTGCAGCGTTTCGCCGAACTGCCAGCCCCCGCCCGGCGGCGACCAGAACGGCAGCCCGTCGGGCAGCAGGCCACGGTGGGCCGTGAGCAGTAGCGTGCCCTCGCGCACGAGCAGGCCGCATACCCGCACCCGGGCCTGGCCAGCGTAGGCCCGTAGCAATTCGGTGGGCGGGGTAGGAGAAGAAAGAGCATCCATGAGCGCGCAAAGCTACGGTATGAAGCAGTAACGCATTCGGCGGCCCGATATTTCGTTTGCCTGCCGCCCCAAAAAATACGTCTCAAGCGCGCCGAAAGCCCCAACTTTGCCCCCATGCAAACCCCTGATTCTCCCGACGCCCCCGAGTCCCTCGAAGCCCTGCAAAGCCGCATCCGCCGCAAGCTGGTCCGCCAGCACTTCATGCACCACATCGGCGCCGACCTTACCCTGATAGAACCCGGCCGCGTGGAGGCCGAACTGACGTTGCAGCAGCAGCACCAGCAGCACACCGGCTTCGCCCACGGCGGTCTGGTAGCCACTATGGCCGACCTGGTGGCCGGTTTCGCGGCCGTGACGCTGGTGCCCGAGGGCACGGGCGTAGTGACGGTGGAGCTCAAAACCAGCTACCTGCACCCCGGCGTGGGCCAGCGCCTGCGGGCCGTGGGCTGGGTGCTGAAAGCCGGCCGCCGCCTGCACTTCTGCGAGTCGGAAGTTTGGTGCGACGACAAGCTGATTGCCAAAGCCACGGCCACTATGGCGGTTATCGAGCCCCAGTGATGTTTTCTGGTGAAGGGGTGCAGCACGACGTAGGGGCGGGGCTTAGCTTTGCTGTCCTCCGGTTGTCCCCGCCCGCCGTTAAACGTAATCGATGGCATAATCCTGACGGAATCGTTGGGGCGGCGGGCGGGG
>NZ_QVLT01000052.1 GCF_003417065.2 Hymenobacter lapidiphilus
CCACGCCAAACGGCTTAAGACCTTGCGCGGCCTCACGCCACATGAATTTGTCTGTGCCGAGTGGCAGAAAAACCCCGTTAACTTTACCCAGGACCCGACCCACCTCACGCTGGGACTATACACCTAGGGCCCGGCCCTGCTCGTTCACCGGGCCGGGCGTCGAAGCCGTGGCGTCCACGGCCAGGGCCACGATTTGCGCGGGGTCATCAACGCAGGCCACTACTTCGCGCACGACCTGGGTGAGGCCTTCGAGGTGGTCGAGCGGGTGCTGGCGGAACTGGTTCAGGTCGGGGTCGCAGAACTCGCCGGCCTCCCAGCGCGGGAAGGGCCGCACGGCGTCGGCCACCTCGCGGCCAGTGGCCACGTCAACCAGTAAAGCGCGCACCGAGCTGGTGCCAAAATCGAGGCCGATAACGTATTGCGGGCTTGTTGGCATAGCGGGACGGGCGTGGTGGGAGGGCCTCAACATACGACTTCCATTAGCAAAACGACGCAAAAAGCCCCCGCTGCCGGGTGGCAATGGGGGCTTACAGAACTTCCGTAGGGGCGGGGCTTGTCCCCGCCCGCCGTTCACACCGTTTCAACGATAATCGTTTAACGGCGGGCGGGGACAAGCCCCGCCCCTACAGCGGGCAGACAACGCAGTTATCTAACGCGGCGCTTAGCCTTACAAGGCGGCGGCGTCCTTGCTCTTTTTGCGCTTGACTTTGGTTTTGCCGCCGTTTTCGGTTTTTACCTTCATCTTTTCTACGTCGTTCATGTCGGCATTCATGGTGCCGCTGCTGGCCGAGGCCGCGCCCACGCCGGGGTTGGAGCCGTTGTTTTGCAGCGTCATTTCATCTACGAGATGCTTGGCACCGCCCAGCTTGTCGATGCACCAGAGCACGTAGCGGATGTCCACGTTGATGCAGCGTTTGAGTTCGGGGTCGTAGGCCAGGTCGCCGGTCATGGCTTCCCAGTTGCCATCGAAAGCCAGGCCAATCAGCTCGCCGCGGCCGTTGATGACGGGCGAGCCGGAGTTGCCGCCGGTAATGTCGTTGTCGGTGATGAAGCCTACCGGCAGCTGGCCGTCCTTATCGGCGTAGCGGCCGTAGTCCTTGGCCTTTAGCAGCGCCAGCTCCTTGGCGGGCACCACGAACTCGGGGTTGGTGGGGTCCTCCTTCTCCAAGATGCCCTGGGCCGTGGTTTTGTAGTCGTAATGCACGGCGTCGCGGCCGTTGTAGGGGCGCACGGTGCCGTAGCTCAGGCGGATGGTCGAGTTAGCGTCGGGCGAGTACACCTTCTGGCTGTTCTTTTCGCGCAGGGCGGCTACGTACAGGCGGTTGGCCCGGCCCAAACCGGCCTGCGAGGCCTGCAGTTTGGGAGCAATGTTCTGCACGTAGTTCGAGTACACCGACTGGTAGGTTTTGTAGGCCGGGTCAGCTTCGAGCTTGGCCAGCGTTGGGTTGGCCAAGAAGGCGTTTACCTTGGCTTCCGAGGTCAGGAAGGAGTTGCTGAACACGTAGGCAGCGTACTTGCTCATCGAGCCGCCGTACTGCTTTTTCACCATGGCAAACACGTCGGGCTGCTGGTCCTGGGGCACGTCCTGCATGTACAGGTTCATCAGGGCCGCAAACACCTTTTGGTCGGTGGGCGCGCTGTAGTCCTTGAAGTAGTCCTTCACCGGCTCGCGCAGGGCCTCGGTGGCCTTGCTGATGGCACCTTTGTCGCCGCTTTTCAGGGCGCCGGCCAGCGGCATCATGCGGGCGGCCAGCGTCACGATTTCGGTGCCAAAAGCGCCTTCGTTTAGGTACTGGCTGCTCAGGTTGTACTGGCGCACAGTTTTGTAGGCCTGCTCAATCGTGCTCAGGGCCTCGCCGTACTGCTGCTGGCGGGCGGGGTCCTGGGCAATCCACTGAGCCAGGGCCACTTCCTCAGCCTTCTTGGTATCCACCGTCTTCAAGCGGTTCATGCCCTCGTTCTGACCAATAAAGTACTTCCAATAGTTGGCAATATTGGCGTACTTGCTGGCGTACTGCAGGCGCAGGTCGGGGTTCTTATCCATGTCGGCCTTCCAGATTTTAAGGCGCGTGTCGCGGAGCTTGATGCGGGCCGGGTTGCTTTCGTCGAGCGTGAGCTGCAGGCCGGCGGCGGGCAGAAAGCGCTGCGTCCGGCCGGGAAAGCCGAAAACCATCGCGAAGTCGCCTTCCTGCACACCCTGCATGGCGACGGGCAGGTGCTTCTTGGGCACGTAAGGCACGTTATCGGCCTGGGTGCCGGCGGTGGGCTTGTTGTTTTTGTCGGCGTACACCCGGAACATCGAGAAGTCGCCGGTGTGGCGGGGCCACATCCAGTTGTCGGTGTCGCCCCCGAACTTACCCACGGCTTCGGGCGGCGCGCCAACCAGGCGCACGTCGCCGAAGCGCTGGTAAATGAACAGGTAGTACTCGTTGCCACCGAACATGTCGCGCACGTAGGCTACGTACTGGCCGTTTTCCTTGGCGGCCTCGGCGGTTTCGCGCTGGCGCTGCTGAATGGTGGCCATGCGCTCGGCTTCGGGCGTGGCGGCGGTAATGCCTTCCAGCATCTTGGCCGTCACGTCTTCCATGCGCACCAGAATATCCACGAACAAGCCGGGATTCTTCTTCTCATCCTGCTTGGTAGCGGCGTAGAAGCCGTTTTGCAGGATGTTGTCCTGGGGCGTGCTGTTGCTCTGGATGGCGTCGTAGCCGCAGTGGTGGTTGGTGAGCAGCAGACCCTGCGAGCTTATGAACTCGCCGGTGCAGAAGCCACCGAGCTGCACCACGGCATCTTTCAGTGAAGCGTTGTTGACGTCGTAGATTTCTTCGGCCGTCAGCTTGAGGCCCTTCTTCTGCATGTCGGCCTGGTTGAGGCGCTTGATGAACATGGGGAGCCACATGCCCTCATCGGCGCGGGCCGTGAAGGGTAGCAGCAGCGTCAGCAGCAGGGCTTTGGCCCAGTGATTGGTGCGCATATAGTTTGTTGTGGGTGGGAAATACGTTTGGGCGAAGTTACGGAATTGTGCTTGTAGCATTTCCCGCAGCGCAGCGCGGGAAATGCAGTCCGGCCGTACCTTTGAAAAAGCATGACGTACCTGTTTCGCCAGCTGCTGCTGGGCCTGCTGTGGGTGTACCGCCACCTTATTTCGCCGCTCAAGCCGCCCAGCTGCCGGTTCGTGCCCACTTGCTCGGCCTATGCCGTGGAGGCCATCGAAAAGCACGGCCCCTGGCGCGGCGGCCGGCTGGCCCTGCGCCGCATCGGCCGCTGCCACCCCTGGGGCAGTTTCGGCGAGGACCCGGTACCGTAGTTTTAAAGCTGTTAGCTGAGAGCTGTTAGCTGTTAGCTTCCGTTCAACGAGAAAAAGCTGACAGCTAATAGCTCTCAGCTAACAGCTCCAAACTGGTATACGGTGCTAGTGCGCAGCGTTTCGCCGGGGCGCAGGATGGTGCTGGGGAAGCTGGGGTGGTTGGGTGAGTCGGGGAAGTGCTGGGTTTCGAGGCAGAAGCCGGCGTACTGGCCGTACACCTGGCCGTTTTTGCCCGTTAGGTTACCATTCAGGAAGTTACCGGAGTAGAACTGTACGCCCGGCTGGTCGGTGCGTACTTCCAGCGTGCGACCCGAAACCGGCTCGTACACGCGGGCCACCGGGCGCATTCCCTGGCCATTGAGCACCCAATTGTGGTCGTAGCCGCCGGGCGGCGGGCCGGGCACCTGGGCAATCCGCGCCCCAATGGCGTGGGACTGCCGGAAATCCATAGGCGTACCCGCCACTGGGCGTAGCTCTCCGGTCGGAATCAGCTGGTCGTTGACTACCGTGTACTTGTCGGCATCTAGCATCAGCTCGTGGGCCAGCACATCCGGGGTCTGGCCGGCGCTCAGGTTGAAGTAGCTATGGTTGGTGAGGTTGACCGGCGTGGCCTGGTCGGTGGTGGCGGTGTAGTCGAGGCGTAGCGCGTTGTCGTTGGTGAGGGTGTACACCACGGTTACGGCCAGGTTGCCGGGGTAGCCCTCCTCGCCATCCGGGCTGGTGTAATGTAGCGTGAGGGTCTGGCCGGCGGCCGAGGTGCCGGCCGTGGCCTGCCACACTACTTTATCGAAGCCGCGCTGACCGCCGTGCAGGTGGTGGGGGACGTCGTTGGTGGCCAGCGCGTACTCCTTCCCATCGAGCGCGAAACGGCCTTTGGCAATGCGGTTGCCGTAACGGCCAATCAGGGCTCCGAAGTAGGGCGACTCGTTGGGCGGCTGGCGCAGGTAGTCGCTCAGATTATCGAACCCCAGCACTACGTCGCCTAGCTGGCCGGCCTTATCGGGCACCAGCAGGCGTGTGATAATGCCGCCGTAGTTGCTGATGGTGGCCCGCATACCGCAGGCGTTCTGCAGCATGAAGAGCAGCACGGCCGTCCCATCGGCAGTATTCCCGAATTGCCTGGATGTTGGGGCGGCGGGTTGGTTGGCAGGAGTCGAAGAAGAAGCCATCAGCAAAAAAACAGCCGGCTCTGACCGGCATACACAGAACAAGACCGGCCGCGCCGACCGGTAGCGCTACAACGCAGCAGGCAGCCGGGCGTTGTGCACCCCAACACCCGCCCCAGGCGATACCCTTGCGGCGGCAGACGCGTATAGGGTGGTTCGCCATTGCCTGCGGGCAGTTTATATTCTCTTTTCCTTCCTTACATGTTCTGTATGCGTGCTTTTCTTTTTGTACCCGCGCTGGCCGCAACCCTGCTCAGCAGCTGCTCCGAAGCCCAAACCAACCAATCCGAGGATTCAGCAATGAATTCTGGAACCACCAACCAATCGGAACAGAAAGGGAAGAAGGGCAAAAAGAACAAGGATAAGGCCGCCGCTATTGCCAACCTCACGCAGGTGGGCGAAATAGCGGAAGTACCCGAAAGCTCGGGCCTGGCCCTTACGGGTGAAAACGGCACTTTCTACACCCACGGCGACGAGGGAAATCCGCCGGTATTATTTAAAATCGACGCCCAGGGCAACGTGCTGGCCCGCATTGAGGTGCCAGTAAAAAGCGGCGATTGGGAAAGCGTAACCCGCGACAACGCGGGCAACGTGTACATCGGCAATGTAGGCAACAACAACAACGACCGCCAAGACCTGGCCATTCTGCGTATCAACCCGCTCAACCCCAAAATCGTCCAGGAAATCCGCCTCAAGTACCCCGACCAGACCGAGTTTCCGCCCAAGAAAAAGGACCGCAATTTCGACTGCGAGGCTACGCTCTGGCACGATGGCCAGCTATACCTGTTCACCAAAGACCGTGGCCTCGGCACCACCAGCAAGGTATACACCGTGCCCGCCCAGCCTGGCAACTACACGGCCAAGCTGCTCACCAAGCTGGCCATTCCGGGTGAGGTAACCGATGCCGCCCTGAGCCCCGACGGCCGCCGGCTGGTACTGCTGGCCCGTGAAGAGATGTTCGTGTTTGAAGGCGACAACCTGGCGGCTATTCTGAAGGCCAAACCTACGCAGGTTTCGCTCAAGGGCGTGGGCCAGACCGAAGGCGCGGTATTTACCACCGACCATATGCTCTACCTCAGCACCGAGCAGGGCGGCCTCTACACCTACCAGTTCCAGTAGCGCCGGGCCAGAACGGGGTAGCCAAGGGCCAGCTGGGCCGCTTTATTGACCAAGGCGTATTCTTTTCAGTAAATTTGGCCTAGATATCCCCCCATCCGACGTGGTTTTTTCAGCCGCGTCATTACCTCATATACCAGCAGATGGCTGACCAAACCACTCCTTCTGGCCTGCGGGCCGGCGTACTGTACGGCGACGAAGTACAGCAGCTTTTCGAACACGCCAAGGCCAACGGCTACGCCCTGCCCGCCGTGAACGTAACCGGTACCGACACGGTGAATGCCGTGCTCGAAACCGCCCGCGACCTGAATTCGCCCGTTATCATCCAGTTCTCGAACGGGGGCGCGCAGTTCTATGCCGGCAAAGGTCTCCCCAACGATAAGCAGCAGGCCAGCATTGCCGGCGCTATTTCGGGAGCTCAGCACATTCATCTGATGGCCGAGGCCTACGGCGTACCCGTGGTACTGCACACCGACCACGCTGCCAAAAAGCTGCTGCCCTGGATTGACGGCCTGCTCGAAGCCGGCGAGAAGCATTACGCTCAGCACGGCCAGCCGCTGTACTCCTCCCACATGCTCGACCTGTCGGAGGAGCCCATTGAGGAGAACGTGGAGACCTGCAAGAAATACCTGGAGCGCATGGCCAAAATCGGGATGACGCTTGAGATTGAGCTGGGCGTAACCGGCGGCGAAGAAGACGGCGTGGACAACTCCGACGTTGATTCGAGCAAGCTCTACACCCAGCCTTCGGAGGTAGCTTACGCCTACGAGGAGCTCAGCAAAATCAGCACCCGCTTTACCATTGCGGCCGCGTTCGGCAACGTGCACGGCGTGTACAAGCCCGGCAACGTGAAGCTGGAACCGAAAATCCTGCACAACTCGCAGGAGTACGTGCGCGAGAAATTCAAGCTCGATGCCAAGCTGCCCATCAACTTCGTGTTCCACGGCGGCTCGGGCTCCTCGCAGGAAGAAATCCGCGAGGCTATCAGCTACGGCGCTATCAAGATGAACATCGACACCGACATGCAGTGGGCTTTCTGGGACGGCATCCGCCAGTACTACCAGAAAAACGAGGCCTTCCTGCAGGGCCAGATTGGCAACCCCAACGGCGACGATTCGCCCAACAAGAAGTACTACGACCCGCGCGTATGGCTGCGCAAGGGTGAGGAAAGCTTCGTTACCCGCCTCAAGTCGGCCTTCGACGACCTCAACGCCGCCAACCGCAATTAGTTAGCTGTTAGCTGTTAGCTGTTAGCTGTTAGCTGGAAAACGAGAAGGCCCCGTACTCAGTTGAGTGCGGGGCCTTTTTGCGTTGAATTCATCTGCAGTTTATCCCGCTTGAAGTACAGCTACTTCTTAGCCGCAGCAGCTTCGGCTGCTTCATACTCGGCCAAATCACGTGGGGCGTAGCCGTAAGGGTTTTCGGGGTTTTTGCCGGCGCGCCAGAGGAAATACAGGCCCATGAAGACGAGCGGGATGCTCAGTAGCTGGCCCATGTTAAACTGCATGCCCTGCTCGAAGGCCACCTGATCTTCCTTGAAGAACTCGATGAAAAAGCGGAACGAGAACAGCAGCACCACAAACAGGCCGAACAACTGCCCGCGGGGCGTGCGCTCCTTGGTGCGGTTCCACATGCCGTACAGCAGCACGAACAGGAACACACAGAACAGCGACTCGTAAATCTGGGTGGGGTGGCGCGGCACGGCCACCAGCGAACCGGCCGCCACGGTGGGCCCGGCTAACCGGGCGGTTACCTTCACGTCGTCGTTGGGCTGGCGGAAGCGCTCTACCACGTAGGAATCGGCCGGGACGGGCTGGTCGGCAGCCGGCTTCTGCAGGTGCTCGTAGTCGCGGGGGAACACGAAAGCCCAGGGCGCGGTGGTGGGGTGGCCCACGATTTCGGAGTTCATCAGGTTACCGATGCGGATGAGCGCGCCGCCCACGGCCACTACCAGCACAATCCGGTCGAGCGTCCAGAGCACATCGAACTTATTTTTGCGGCTGAACAGCCAGACGGCGAAGATGATGCCGATGGTCGCGCCGTGCGAGGCCAGCCCTCCTTCCCATATCTTAAAGATGCTCAGGATATTATTCTTGTACTGGGGCCAGTCGTAAAAGAACACGTGACCCAGCCGGGCGCCCAGCACCGTGCCAATCAGCACGTAAATCGTAATCACATCCACCCAGCGCGGCGACACTTTTTCGGAGCGGTAGATGTGGCTCAGAATGAACGTGCCCACCACGAAGCCCGACATGAACAGCAGCCCGTACCAGCGCAGCGTCAGCGGCCCGATGTGCGCAATAATGGGGTCAGGATTCCAGAGAATGGCACTCAGCATAGGTTAAGATGGTTACGGGAAGGAGATGGGAAGAAGTCAAAGGTAGTTAGACAATGGGCTTACGGCTCCGCAAACCTACTCTTCTGGGTAATTGCCGATCAATTCGGCGCTCTGCCAGCTGCTGTCACTTGCCACCAAAAGGCAGCTCAAGCCAGTCACTGCTGGCTTGGTTGGCACTGCTCACTGAATGCAGGGCGGCATCGTCGCCGCTCAGCAGCAGCAATAAGCCCAGCATAACCGCATAAGCAGGCCAGTGCAACCAGGTGCGCACCGGCGCGTGCGCTGCCGCCGTTGCCCGAATGAGCCGGGCCTGTACCCGGCTGTAAAAATAGGGTCGGGGCTGTGCTCCGGGTTGGTTATGCAACTGGTGCAGCAGGTTTTCCCATTCTTCATCGGCATTGCGCCGGGTGGCTGAATCAGACATGGCGTAGGGAAGGTTGAAAATGATGGCGCAGCGTTTTTCGGGCGCGGAACAACAACGATTCTACCGCTGGCACGGTGGTATTGAGCACGGCGGCTATTTCTTCGTAGCTCAGTTCCTGCTCGTGGCGCAGCGTAAATGCTATCTGCTGTTGGCCGGGCAAGCGGGCAATGTGCGCCCGCAGAATCTCCACCTGCTGCTGACCTTCCAGCTGGGCCTGCGGGTGCTCATTATCGGGCGGCTCGTATAGTATTCGGTTATCGAAGCCCAGCAGGCTTGTCAAATAGACGAAGCGTTTTTTCGCGCGGGCCTGCCGCTGGTTTTTCAGGGCCCGCGAGGTAGCCAGCCGATAAAGCCAGGTAGTCAGCGACGCTTCGCCCCGAAACCGGCCAATCGTTTGATAAACTTCCACAAAGACTTCCTGCGCCACGTCCTCCGCTTCTTCCGGCGACTGAAGCAATGCCAGCACGGTGCGGTAAATACGGTCCTGATACCGTTCTACCAAAGTGCGAAATGCCACCTCGCTGCCTCGTTGCAGCTGCGCTACCAGCTCGGCATCGGCAGAAGCAGTAGCGGCCCGCGCAACGGGGGACGACTGTTGGAGCGCAGGCAGCGGAAGAGTATACACTCGGGAAAAGCAGAAGGGAGAAACAACACGCGACCGGGGCCGGTCATTGCCGCTGGTATCCGGGTTACATAAGCTTAGGTCCGCTCATCGCAGGAAACTTGCGGCGGCCCCTGATTTAAAATCCAGAAACCTGACAGACAGACCAATATTGTTAAAACCGCTGAGTGGATTTTCTTTATTGACAAGGACCGCTACTTACCAAATAGCCCGGCTCCCCGGTGTAGCTACTCCTCAGAATGGGAAAGTGCCGCCAGGAGCGCGGGTTCACGTGGTAGGCGTCGAGGTGGAAGGCGGTGGCGTACCGCTCAGGCTTTCACTGGTTGCGGCGCCAGAGGCTGAGGAAGCGTTCGACGTAAGTTTTGAGCTACTCGGGGTCGGGTCAGGTTTCCCGTACCAGCTGGACGCTGCCATCAACGTACACCTTGGCCACAAAAGGCCGCGGGTAGCGCCGGACGAAGCGGCGCAGCCCGGGCAAAGCGCGTACGACGCACTCGGCCAGCCCCGCCCCGGTGAGGCCTTTGGCCACGAAAATGAACGTGCCAGCCCCACTGGCGTGCAGGGCCTGTAGTTCGAGGGGGTTGTAGTGCAGCCGGCGTTCCTGGGTGAGCACGAAGCCGCCCCGGGCCGTTACGGCGGGCAGCCACTCGGCATCGGGCGTGGCGGGGTCGAACAGCTCGGCGTGGCGCAGCACCTGATCGGGCTGGCCCTGCAAAGCGGCGCGCACCAGGGCCGTGTCGAGGGTGCGGTCGAGGAAGAAAACGGGTTCAGGCGCCGAGCTCATACCGGAGGGCTTCTTCCACGGCCGCAGCCGGGAGGTCGAAATTACGGGCAATGTCGAGCACCGCATCGCCGGCCCGGTATTGGTCCACCACCACATCGACGGGAACGTAGGTAGCCGTGAGCACCGGCCGCCCAAAGGCCACCC
This sequence comes from Hymenobacter lapidiphilus, assembly GCF_003417065.2. Classification (GTDB taxonomy): domain Bacteria; phylum Bacteroidota; class Bacteroidia; order Cytophagales; family Hymenobacteraceae; genus Hymenobacter. The sequence continues at coordinate 9,902 of NZ_QVLT01000052.1, forward strand.
GCGGGTCGACGACAATGTGGGCCGGCGCACCGTCGGGCACGAAGCCGGGGACGCTGGCATACGCCGGAAACAGCCGCAGCGGAAAGCCGTCGGCGGCCCGCTCGATGCGGCGCAAGTAGGCCTCCACCAGTTCGCGAATGGTTATCTGCCCCCGCCGCGAGGCATTGATGAGCAGGTTATCATCTTCCAGCGTGCGAACAAATAAATCCACGCCGTCGGTTTCGAGCTGGTGCTGGGCCAGCGGGTGCTCGGCCTGCAGCTCCTCGCGCACAAACTGCACCGCGTGGCGCACCCGCTGCAACGAAATACCGTGCTGGTGGCGAATAGCAGCCAGCACGTGCACTTCCACCAGATTCAGGAAGGAGAGGCCGTCGGGGCTGGCGGGCTGCACCAGCGCGCCGTGCAGGTCGGTGGTGCGGGTCCAGGCCTGTACCGTGGAGGCGGCCAACCCCGTGAGCTTAGCCACCTGTCGCGCCGAATACAGCGGCAGCCGGTAGGCCTCACGTTGCTGGTAGAGCTGCTCGAAAGTTGTTGGCGACACGGATTACGCGGAATTGAACCACGAAAGTACCGGTTTTTGGCCGGAGGTTCTCTTGCAGAATGTCAGTCAGAGCAGGATTGCATACCCCATGAACGTCATGCTGAGCGAAGGCGCAAGCCGCAGTCGAAGCATCTCTACCGCTTAAACTGAGCCGTTCAACGAAGCGGTAGAGATGCTTCGATTGCGGCTTGCGCTCAGCATGACGTTCTTTTTACCTCCACCTCGCTTCTACAGCGCGGCCAGCTCTTGGGTGTAGCCGCCGCTCAGGATGGGGAAGCGCAGCCAGGAGCGCGGGTCCACATTGTAGTCGTCGAGGTGGAAGGCCGGGGCGTACCGTTCGCGCTTCCACTGGTTGCGGCTCCAGAGGCTGAAGAAGCGCTTGACGTAGGTTTTGAGCTGCTCGGGGTCGGCTCCGGGGTCTTCGTGGATGAGCGTGGCCAGCACCTGGGCCGGGGCCAGCCGGTCGTAGAAACCCAGCCGCTCGATACGGTTGAGCAGCGGATACGGCATCAGGTCGCGCTCATCGGTCTGGTTGTCGGCCAGCGGCCGCAGCTCGGCGGTGGGCTGCAGACCGTTCACCCGCCGCAGGCCGGGGTAGTTGAGCTCCGTTTCGGCCCAGCGCAGCCACTGCTTCACGAAGAACTTATCGACGCCGGCGATGGGCGAGATGGAGCCGGCCGTGTCGCCATCCATGGTGCAGTAGCCCACGCTGGCTTCCGAGCGGTTGGAAGTCGTCATCAGCAGGCAGTTTTGGATGTTGGCCAGCATCCAGATGGCAGGCGCCCGCACCCGGGCCTGGATATTCTGCAGGGCCAAGTCGTCGGTCTGCCAGGTCAGCTTCCGGCCCAGGGCGTGCTCAATCTTACCCACGTAGCCGCTTACTTCGTCGTCAATTTCCCAGTGATAAAACACGGCTCCGATGTCCTCCGCCAGCTCCTGGGCCGAGTTGAAGGTGTCGTCGGAGGAGTTGACGGTGCCCTGGTAGGCGCAGGTAAGCAGGCGGCCGGTGATTTGGCGGTTCAGCTCCCGCTGATTCACCGAAACGGCCTCGGTGCTGGCCGTGGGCAAGTTGCCGGCTGGTGCGGTAGCCGGCGAACCGTTGGCCGGCATCAGCACTTGGCCAGCGGGCTCGGCCTGCTTTTCGCCGGTAATTTCCTCGATATCAGCAGCCGTGAAGCAGCCGGAGCGGCGCATGAACTCGGCCGTGCCCAGCTCGGCGGTGCCCAGGCGCACCATTTCGGCCACCGCCACGGCGCACATACTGGAGTCAGCCCCGCCGCTCAAACTCAGCACGAAGCCCCGGCTGCGGGCCTTGCGCAGGTAGTCGAACAGTGCCAAGCTCAGCGCCTGGTTCAGCTCCAGATACTCGTCGGGCGTGGGCAGGGCCGGAATCTGTTCGGCCAGCGGCAGGTCGGCCGCAAAATCCACATCCACGCACTCCAGGTCCACTTCCTTGAAGCTCAGCAGCTGGTTGCGCTGGAGCAAATGGCCGTTGCGGGCCACCAGAATTTCGCCGTCATAAATCATGCGGCCGGCCTCGTTGCCCAGCAGGTTGGCGTAGAGGTAGGTACACTTGAACTTGCGCGAGGCCTGCAGCACCAGTTGGTAGCGCACATCGGTCTTGCTCATGGCGAAGTGCGAGGCCGAGGGATTCACAATCAAATCCACCTTGCCCTGGAGGCGGCTGGCGGGCCGCACGTCGTCGGGCCGCCACGCATCCTCGCAGATTTCAAACCCGAACCGCATGCCCAAGTGCTCAAACGTGAGGTCGCCCAACGGCCACTCCTCCCCTTCCCACTGCACCGTCGTAGTTTCGCCGGCCGGCCACGGATGAAAGAACCGGGGCTCGTAGTGCACTCCATCATTAGCCAGAAACTGCTTGGCCGCGAAACCCAGAATCTGCCCGTCGCGCAGCACGGCGGCTGTGTTGTAGGTCCGTCCCTGCAAGCGCACCGGCAGGCCCACCACCACGCAGATGCCCGCAGTCCAGGGCCGAATGGTTTGCAGGTGGGCCAGCGCACTTTCGGGCAGCCAGTCGCTCAGAAACAAATCTTCGCAACCGTAGCCCGTGAGGCACATTTCCGGCAGGCATAGCAGCTCTACGCCCGCTGCTTTAGCCTGTTCAACGGCCGTCTGAATCGTGCGTAGGTTATGGGTCCAGTCGAAGGGAATCTGGTTGAGGGCGGCACCGGCTATTCGCATGGGTTCGGGTCGGAGGGTGGAGATCTACAAAACAACTCCTTTTTCCTGGCTTGGGTTACTCTGAACGCCTTTTTGCCGTTCTTACACCCCCAGCACCGTCAGGGCCCGCTCGGCAGCCAGCTGCTCGGCCTGCTTCTTCGAGAGGCCCATACCGGTGGCAATGGGCTCATCGTCCACCACCACTACGGCCGAAAACTCCATCACTCCCCCCGGGCGAGCTTCGCCGGTCAGCTCGTAGCGCATGTTTTTACCGTTGCGCTGGGCCCACTCAATCAGCTTGCTCTTGAAGTTGGTGGTCGTCTCGGTCATGGCCTTCACATCAACGAAGGGTTTGAGCAGGCGGGCGAGCACAAACTTGCGGGCCGTTTTGTAGCCGTGGTCGAGGTACACGGCCCCCACCAGCGCCTCTAAGGCGTTGCCGTTTACCGAGCGCGAGCGAGCGGCCCGACCCTGCGCGGCGTCGAGCTGCACAAGCTTGTCGAGGCCGATTTTGAGGGCGATACTGTTGAGGCTTTCGCGGTTGACGATGCGGCTGCGCATCTCCGTCAGGAAGCCCTCCTGCTCGTAGGGGAACTTGCGGAACAGGAACTCGGCCACGGCCGTGCCCAGCACCGCGTCGCCCAGAAACTCCAGCCGCTCGTTGCTTTGGTGGCGAGCCTGCTCGCCCTGCTGGCGCACCACCGACGAGTGCGTAAAGGCCAGCCGGTACAGCTGCACATTGCCCGGCGCATAGCCCGTAATGGTGGTAATAGCCTGCCGAAAGGCCCGGTCGCGACCAATCAGCCGGCGAAAAAAGCCGAATATCGGCAAAGGCTGACCAAGCTTGGGCATTCTGTTTTCTTGTTGAAGCTGCTTACTGATCAAAACGTCATGCTGAGCAAAGTCAAGCATCTCTACTGCAGTACTAAACTATGGCATCAGGATTAGCACTGCGGTAGAGATGCTTCGACTGCGCTCCGACCCTGGCTCAATTCGCCACATGCTCCGCATGACACGTTTCTTCTTCTGATTATTACTCGCTGATTTTGCGGAAAATGACCGACGTGTTGTGGCCACCGAAACCGAAGGTGTTGCTCATGGCGATGTTTACTTCCCGCTTCTGGGCCTTGTTGAAGGTGAAGTTGAGCTTGGGGTCCAGTTCGGGGTCGTCGGTGAAGTGGTTGATGGTGGGCGGCACCATATCGTGCTGCATGGCCATAATGCAGGCCACGGCTTCGATAGCGCCGGCCGCCCCCAGCAGGTGGCCGGTCATGCTCTTGGTCGAGCTGATGTTGAGCCCATAGGCGTGCTCACCGAACACTTTCTGAATGGCTTTCACCTCGGCACCGTCGCCCAGCGGCGTGCTCGTGCCGTGGGTATTTATGTAGTCCACGTCCTCGGGCTTGATGCCGGCGTCACGCAGGGCGTTCTGCATCACCAGCACCACGCCGTTGCCCTCGGGGTCGGGGGCCGTGATGTGGTAAGCATCGGCCGACATACCGCCGCCAATCAGCTCGGCGTAGATTTTGGCGCCGCGGGCCTTGGCGTGCTCGTACTCTTCGAGCACCAACGAGGCCGCGCCTTCGCCCAGCACAAAACCGTCGCGCTCCTTGTCGTAGGGACGCGAGGCCTGCTCGGGCGCGTCGTTGCGCTCACTCATGGCCTTGAGGGCATTGAAGCCGCCCACGCCCGATTCGGTGATGGCCGCCTCCGAGCCACCCGTCACGATGACGTCGGCCATGTTGAGGCGGATGTAGTTGAAGGCCGAAATAATCGAGTCCGACGACGACGCGCAGGCCGAAGTGGTCACGAAATTGGGGCCCCGAAATTTGTGGCGGATGGAAATGTTGCCCGACGAGCTGTCGGCAATCATTTTCGGGATAAAGAAGGGGTTGAAGCGGGGCGTGCCGTCGCCGTTGGCGAAGGCGATGCACTCGGCCTGCAGCGACGTGAGGCCGCCGATGCCCGAGCCCCAGATAACACCCACCCGGTCCTTGTCGATGCCCTCTTCGTTGAGCCGGGCGTCTTCGATGGCCTCGTTGGCCGCAATCAGGCCAAACTGGGTGAAGATGTCCATTTTGCGGCCCTCCTTGCGGTCGAAGTAGTCGTCCGGATTGTAGTCCTTTACTTCGCAGGCAAAGCGGGTTTTGAACTTGCTGGCGTCAAAGCGCGTGATGGGCGCAGCGCCGCTACGGCCGGCCACCAGGCCTTCCCAGTAAGCGGGGGCAGTTTTACCGACGGGGGTTAGGGCACCCAGGCCGGTCACGACAACTCTCCGAAGAGACATAGGCGGGTTCGAGAAGCGAGAAAATGGAAAGGACAAAAAAAAGCAAACCGGCCGGCGGCAGGCCGGCCGGTTTGTTTAGTGCGTAGTGCTTCGTGGACAGTGCTTAGTTGGTTCTGAAACCACCCAGGCACTATCCACGAAGCACTAATAACTACTTGGCGTGCTCTTCGAGGTAGCTGATAGCCTGACCCACGGTGCCGATGTTCTCAGCCTGGTCGTCGGGAATAGATACGTTGAATTCCTTTTCGAACTCCATGATCAACTCGACGGTATCGAGCGAATCGGCGCCCAGATCGTTGGTGAACGAAGCCTCGGGGGTTACTTCCGACGCCTCAACACCCAATTTATCGATGATGATGGCTTTTACTTTCTCTGCAATTTCAGACATTTCCGTGGGGGTTTAAAAGAAAACTCGGCACAAATAACACCATCTTCGCTAACATTGTCAAACTTCCGCGCCCTTATCTTGCGGGTGTAAGATTATGGGCCTGCCAGTTTTGTGGGCCCGGCAGGTCGTGTACTTTTGCCTTTTCGCCCTCGCCCCGCCGCTTATGAAAACCTTCACCCTCGACGTGGATTACGACTGCGACTTCGACCTGTTCGGGCTCGTTTCGTCGTCGCGCGAGCATACGCTGGCTTGGGTGCTCAATCGCACGCTGCACCTGCGCCTCATCAAGCAGCCCGACCTGATTTTCGACCTACTGCAGAAGGGACGCCTCGTTATCAGCAACTACCTGCACGCCACCGAACACCACACGCTACGCCTGTTTCGCAACCGCAGTGCCGACGCCTCCACCCTCAAAAAGCCCTTCCTCGCCCCCGACATCCGCCAGTACGATTACCTGCTGCAAATCAATGCCGGCGGCGCGGGCCTGCCCCCTACCCCCCAACTCATTGCCCAGCTCACGGCCCTGCCCGAAGTGCAGTTCGTGAGCCAGTTCGACCCCAACGACCTGAAGTTTAAAGAGAACTTTCTTTTCTGAGACTACGGCCAATCGGTCGCAGCCTCTTTTCTTTTCGCTTTTCAGTTTCTCCGCAACCTCATGGAAGTCACGCCGCATTTCAACAAAACTAAAATTATCGCCACGGTTGGCCCCGCCTCCAACACCTACGACATGCTGGCCACGCTCATGCGCGAGGGCGTCGATGTGTTCCGGCTTAATTTCTCGCACGGCTCCCACGAAGACCACCAGGCCGTTATCCACACGGTGCGCCGCCTCAACAAGGATCTGCGCATGAACGTGGGCCTGCTCCAGGACTTGCAGGGCCCCAAAATCCGCCTCGGCGAAGTAGAAGGCGGGCAGGTTGAAATCAAGGCCGGCGACAAAATCAAGTTGGTCTGCGGCGAGAAGGAAATCAGCACGGCCACCCGCCTGAGCACGATTTACCTGGGCCTGGCCCGCGACGTGAAGCCGGGCGACATGATTCTCATCGACGATGGCAAGATTGAGCTGCGCGTGCTGGCCACCGACCGCGACCAGGAAGTGGACGTGGAGGTTATCTACGGCGGCCTCGTGAAGCCCCGTAAAGGCATCAACCTGCCCAACTCCGATGTGTCGGCCCCGAGCATGACGCCCAAGGATATCGAAGACCTGAAATTCGGCCTCGAGAATGATGTGGACTGGATTGCCCTCTCGTTTGCCCGCCGGGCCGAGGACATTCGCTTCATCAAAAATCTGATTGCCGAGAGCGGTAAATCCATCCGGGTAATAGCCAAAATCGAAACCCCCGAAGGCCTGCGCAACCTCGACGAAATTATTGCCCTGACCGATGCCGTAATGGTAGCCCGGGGCGATTTGGGCGTGGAAGTATCGATGGAAGAAGTGCCGATGGCCCAGAAAACCATCGTAGCCAAGTGCAATAAGCTGGGTGTGCCCGTGATTGTGGCCACCCAGATGATGGAGAGCATGATTACAGCCCCGCGCCCCACCCGCGCCGAAACCAGCGACGTAGCCAATGCCGTCGTCGACGGGGCCGATGCCGTGATGCTGTCGGCCGAAACGGCCGTGGGCGCGTACCCGGCCGAGGTTATCCGCTCGATGGTGGGCACCATTAAAAGCGTGGAAACCCAGCTGCCCAGCCTCTACAACCACTGGTTCCCCATCGACCCCGAGGCGCCTACTTTCATGGTCGACAGTATCCTGTCGGCGGCCTGCCACCTGGCTAAAAACACCAAGGCCAAAGCCATCACCGGCATGACGCACCGCGGCTACACGGCCTTCCAGATTGCCAAGTACCGCCCGAAGGCCAACATCTTCATCTTCACTGACAACCGCCCGCTACTCACGGCGCTAAGCCTCATCTGGGGTGTGCGCGGCTTCTACTACGACCGGCTGGTGAGCACCGACAGCACCATCTCCGACATCAAGTTTGCCCTCACCGCCTCGGGCCACCTGCAAAAAGGCGACGTGTTCATTAATACCGCCTCCATGCCCATTAGCGGGAAGGGAAAGACCAACATGGTAAAGGTGAGCGTGGCGTAGTTTTGGTTTGAGCTGTTAGCTGAGAGCTATTAGCTGTTAGCTTGACTATCCATCATGCTTCATCTGGCATCTGTAGATGAGAGGATCTTATTTCACTTGAACGAGTCGTTATTACGGCTGTTCAAGTGAAATAAGGTCCTCTCTTTGTCAGGATAATAGTCGGTCAAGTAATGGCTCAACCCTAATGCATGTGGTGTAAACGAAGTACTACAGGCAGGCTCCCAGACTGCTCCAGGCGCACCAGATACAGTCCGGCGGGCAGCCCAGCCAACACTATTTCGGCCCGCATTGTGCCTATCGGCAGCAATTGAGTTCGGAGTGTTTGGCCGGTAGTGTTTATTAGCGTGAGTTGCGCGACGACGGCAGTAGGAGCGGGCAGTTCCAGGGTAGCCGTAGTGGTGGCCGGATTCGGGTAGAGCCTCGCGCCAATTGTGGCAACTTTACCCCCCGGGGCCGATAGCAGCAGGTCGAACGGTTCGCGGCTGCCGCAGATGGTTGTGCCGGCGCTGCCCGTCCGGCGGTGGTACGTCAGTTGTAGCTGCTGCCCATAACCCTGCTGAAGCTGCACCACGCCCAGGCCGGCGTTTAGCAACTCATTTCGACCAGCCCAGTCAAAGTCGAAATAGGGCAGGTAAATATCTTCCATACCGCCGCGGATACGAAACAATTGCTGCGCTCGGAGGGTGGCCGTGGGGCCGCAAGTCCCGCCGCTTTGGCGGCCGGGCACGATTGGGTGGCCCATTGTTATGCCCATTGCCGCCCCGGCCGGGGCCGTCCACTCGTAGGCCAGCAGTTGCACATACCTTGAGGGCCCCACGGCCCCGCCAAGACTCATCCGCCACTGCCCGGTGCGCAACGATGCAGCCTGCCGGACCGTGGTGGGCGGCTGGAACGTAACACCCGCCGCCGGGCACCCTGGTGCTCCCCACGTTTGGGTGCGGGACTGATAGCGCACCACGTAAATCAGGCTGTCGGGGGTTAGCTGCCGGTTCACCACGCGCTGGAGCAGGTTGGTGGTCTCGCAAATCAGACTACCACCAAAAGACAATTCTTCACCGTAGTATCCCAACTCGTCGCCGGGCTGGAAATCGGCCAGCAGCAGCGGGTTGTAGTAGCAAACCCAAGTTGCGAACTACAAACCGACTTGGTGTAGTGCGTGGGCAAAGATGAAAAGCACTATTTTTAAGACGAAGCCGGCCGCTGTTACGGCATGAATCTGCTTGGGAAAGCGCGCTGTCAGGCAGCTGAAGGTGGTTTCAATACCTTTGCGAAAATACTGAATCAGAAAGTTTTGGGCCGGGTGGTGGGGCCGCTT
>NZ_QVLT01000053.1 GCF_003417065.2 Hymenobacter lapidiphilus
AAGCGGCCCCACCACCCGGCCCAAAACTTTCTGATTCAGTATTTTCGCAAAGGTATTGAAACCACCTTCAGCTGCCTGACAGCGCGCTTTCCCAAGCAGATTCATGCCGTAACAGCGGCCGGCTTCGCCTTAAAAATAGTGCTTTTCATCTTTGCCCACGCACTACACCAAGTCGGTTTGTAGTTCGCAACTTGGGTTTGCTAGACTCTTTAGCTTATGTGAAGTAAACCAGTGCTATGCTATAAGTGCTAGCATTAAAATAATTAATATAAAGATTGCTATACAAGTATTGCATGATTTTATATTAATAATATCAATACTAGCATTGCTACTATTGATATTATTAATATCGGATATGTGTTAGATAGTATTGCTATTATTACTAACGATTATATGATAGATAGCACTAATAGTATTATTTGCAATGTTAGCGAATATAGAAGTAGGTGAAGCTGTCTAGCTGAAACGGATAGTATGACCTTCTTAAGTGTTCTTTTCTCTTTTGGGCGGATTTATACACTAATCCATGCCAGCAAAGCTGATCAAAGAACGTATGCCTAAAATGATCATACCCTGAGACGTCTCAACCCTACGGCAGGCAGCCATCACTGCTTAGTGGGAATTTCTGTTCTTAGTATTGCAACATTGATAAGCTGGCTGCGGGCTTGCTGTAAACTTCTTTGGCTTGCTGTGCATCAACCGAATCTATCGTCTCAATCAAAGTTGCTTGAGCCTATAGTGAGCCAATTCAACTGCTAGCAAAATGGTATCTATAGCGCTGATTCAGTGAATTGCAATAGTGTACCTGCCCATGTTGAGCCAACTATGAGCCAATTAACCGGCGCACCGTTCCAGCGCTTGTCCTGCTTCAACGCAGAAGCACACTTAGCGCCGGACCTTTACGCGTTTGGTTGGTACTGCAACTGCAGTAGCTATGCTGACAGAAGTGCTGATAGGGTAGGGGCGACGACAGTTTCCAGATATTTTATTTCGCTTTCTTCGTGCTGGATAACCTCTACCATGATGCCCCGCAAATTGCGCAACTGATTAGGCAAATCTTCGAGCAGCTTGCGGATGGTAATAGTCCCGACCACGTCGCCTATGTCATTTTTGCCGAGGCAGCTCCACGAAGCGGCGCAGCTCGTAGAACACCTCATCGTTGGTTTCGTTGGCCACCTGGGGCACGTAGTCCAGACCAAAGAACCGGTCTTCTGGCAGGACAAACACGCCTTTCAGGTCGGTATCCGAATGGGGCAGATTCGTGCCGTAAGCCCGGCTGCCGCTCACGGCCTCGAAGAGAATCAGGTGCTGCTCGCGCAGGTCGGCAATGGTCATGAGCGTAGGTAGTGCGGTTTAGTCTGCCTACCGCACCCACGGCTACCCAGCCGGGTGGCAACCGGTGCCCAGGTCAGCAAAACCAGCCTTCCTTTACCCCGGGAAAGCGGCGGGTAGTGGCTGCCGAAACAGGGCATCCAGCTCGCCGGCCGCGCTGCCTGCCCAGACAGCTGGCTAGCCTTCCAATAGCCCACTCTCATTGTGCTACTGCTGGATTCCCCTCCGCCCAGCAACTCACTAAGCGGCTTTCTAATTAAAATTATTTCATCATATTTTTTCACTATATTACTATAACAAATTAAATTACCGCATTGTAAATACGCTGGTTATGTCCTGTTTCGCAGGAAATACATCGGATTGCCTGCATTTACTGCGCAAGCATTTACTTGCACTAGTCATTGCTGTCGCATTAGGTAGTGGTCAGCAAGCCTGGGCCCAAACGGCCGGCCCCTCGCGGATCAATAAGCTAAACCGGCAAGCTCACCGCTACTTCTATTACAGTGCCGCCCGACGTGAGCAGGGGGTTCGCCTGGCCGAACAGACCGTGGAATCAGCCCGGAAATCTCTTGGGGAGCACCATCGGGCTTATGGCACTGCCTTAAACAACTTGGCGGTACTTTTCGCCATGGTCGGTCGCTCGGCCGAAGCCGAACCGTTGATCAAAGCGAGCCAGGCTATCCGCAAGAAAGCCTTCGAGCAGCATGCCGGCGTAATGGGGTTTGATTATGACGCGGTTCAGTACGCTGTCACCCTCGATAACCTGGCAGACCACTACCGCATCATGGGCCGCCTGGAAGAGGCCGAGCGATTCGGCAAAGAATCGCTCGTCGTCAGCCGGCTGACTTTCGATCGGTATCCCCTACTAGTCGTTATCAACCATTCGACGCACCTGAACACGTTGGGGCATATATACCTGGTACAGGGACGCTACGCGGAGGCCGCAGCAATTTGCGAGCAGATGCTAGCGATTGACAAGCGCTACTGCTTTAACATCCTCTTTCCTGCCAGGTACCGGATTTCGCTCAACAACCTGGCGGTAGTTTATGAACACCTGGGCCGGCTCAAGGAGGCCCAGGCACTGCATCTGCGGGCGGTTGCCATCGCCCGGAAGAAGCGGAACAAGCACCCGGACAAGTACGCTAACTCCCTTCGGGTCCTGGCTACTAATTATGAACTTACCCAGCGCTACGCCGAGGCAGAGCCGTTGATCAAGGAAGTACTGGCAATCTACGAACAGACGTTTGGCCCCCACCATTCTTACTATGCGGCCGTACTGAACGACTTATCATCAATTTACGCTTTAACGGGCCGTTACGCGGCCGCCGAAGCAGCGAGTGCCCAGGGCAACGCCATCTGGCTAAACCTGCTGCGCAGCACGTTGCCCGGCTTGAGCGAACGGGAGAAGCAGCAGTTTTTAGCGACTGTCTCCAGGGATACCGAGCGCTACCACAGCCTGCTGGCCCAACAGGCGGCGACGGCCGTTGAAGGTACTGCCCGGGCCTATGATCAGGTACTTTTCACGAAGGGACTGCTGCTGGCTACCACTACCGGCTTGGAACGTCGGCTGCGGGCCAGCGAAGACACCACCGTGATTCGCTCTTTTAAACACTGGCAGACGCTAAAGCGCCAATTGGCTACCGCTTACACGCTGCCGCTCGCCCAGCAGCAGAAACGAGGACTTGACCCCGTTCGCCTCGATTCGCTGGCGAACGAGTTGGAAAGAAGTTTGACGGCCGGATCGGCCGACTTCGCCGCGAGCCGGGTATGCCCACGACAACCCAACAGCAGGTGCAACGGGCCTTACAACCCGGCGAAGTAGCCGTGGAGCTGGTGCGCTACCGCTGGTTTCGCCGCTCTTTTACCGATACCATTTACTATTCTGCTTACATCACGACGCCGACCAGCGCGGCCCCCCAGTTGGTGGTGTTGAAGAACGGCAATGAGTTGGAAGAACGGGCTATGCTGGCTTATCGAAGACTCAATCATATTCCGGCCCGCAACTGGGGATCAATCAGCGTCAGCAGCACGCGCGGCCCGGCAGATGCCAAGGCCTTGTACGAAGCCTACTGGGGGCCTATTGCCCGCGCTATTCCCCCGGGAACGTCGACCGTCTACCTTTCCGCCGACGGCGCTTATCTACAAATCAACCTGGCTACCCTGCAGAATCCTGCCACGGGCCGGTACCTGCTCGACGAGCTTGACCTGCGCCTGGTCGGCAGCACCCGGGACTTAGTGCGAAGCCCGCAGCAGGATACGCTCCCTTCACGCCCGGCCCATGCGGTGCTGGTCGGTGACCCTGCTTTCCGAATTGAGAACTTGCCGGCAAGCCCGTCGGATCCTGCCCTCCCCGCTACCTTCACCGCTGCTCTCCCCGTGGCCATCACGACTCCACGGAGTACCTATTCCCGCACCGATTACTGGTTGGCGGCGGGGGAAGTTGCGCCCCTACCCGGAACGGCCCGGGAGCTGGCTGCGCTCGACTCCTTGCTGCGCGCTGCCAACTGGCCCTACCAGCAGTTTGTGGGCGCAGCGGCGACGGAGGAAAACGTGCGGGAGGTGCGCCGCCCCCGCGTACTACATCTGGCAACCCACGGCTTTTTTCTGGCGGCTGCCCCGGTCGGCAAACGGCCGCCGGACGCTGTAAAGGGGGAGCTGGCCAATGACGCCATGTTACGAGCCGGTCTGCTGCTGGCCGGGGTGAGCAACTTTCGGGATGCTCCCAGGAAGCCTGCCACGGAAGACGGCATCCTAACTGCCTACGAGGCCTCGCTGCTGGACTTGCAGGGGACGGAGCTCGTCGTGCTTTCGGCCTGCGAGACGGGCCTGGGGCAGGTGCAGGCCGGAGAGGGAGTGTACGGGCTGCAACGCGGCTTCACTGTCGCCGGAGCCCGCACCATTATGATGAGTTTGTGGAAAGTGGATGACGCCGTAACCCAAGAGTTGATGACCGCCTTTTACCGGTTTTGGCTCGCCGGGTCCAGCAAGCGGGCGGCCCTGCTGGCGGCCCAGCAACAGGTCAGGAAGCGGCATCCCGAGCCCTATTACTGGGGCGCATTTGTATTGGTTGGAGAATGAATAACAAGCAGCAGCTGAACCGCTAAAACCCAGGTACGAGCATCCGGGCAGCGCTGGAATGAAGCGGTCCAGGGAGGCGGCGTAACCGCAATTCTCCGCAGTAGCAGCACGGTAAAAGCCAGCCCATGCGGGGCCCCGCCAGTTTTACAGGCTGGTTCGAAGCGCACGAGCAGAACCTGAAAGCCATCGGGTCAGGCACTGAGGCGTCCGTCTGCCAATCGGTTGCGCGGCAGTTGCGCAGGATGTTAGCTTCGATACCGCGCCGCTCGCAGGTCAGGCGCAAGCTATTGACGTCAAGGGCTTTAATCAGCCAGGCTGGGATAGAGCAGGGCCAAGTCGTTGAGGGCCCGCAGCAGCGCTATTTTGTAGCTGGTGGTTTTGTTGTCGTGCTTGAGGATGGTGGCAATAGCCTGGTTGCCGGAGATTGGGGGCATAGCATCCGGTGGGGTATAGTAAGTCGTGCGGCCAGATGATGGCGTCTTTTCCTGTTAATTGAATCCTGATAGCACTTCCGGCAGGCCCACTTGCCCTGCTGCTGCGCGTCGCTGGCCGACAGGCTGCGCACTTCGTGGGTGCAGCGGGCAAGACCAGCGCAACGGCTGGAAGCGTGGTAGGCTACGAAGGATTTACCGATGCATACGTGAACGGCGGTGGCAGTTGGGGCATGGCGGGTGGCCGGCGCGGTAGCGGACAGGGACGCGGTGAAGCCGCCGTCGGGGCGCTATTGCGTGGGACCCTTGTCTACGCTGGCTTCCAGGACCTGCTGCACCGCAATGGGCACAGCCGAGAGCAGGTCGAGGCCGGTAGCAGCTTCGATGGCGTCGATGCTGACGCGGTACTGGCCCCAGTCGGTGTTGATGGAATTGTCGTTGGGCGTGTCGATGGCGATGACGCGGGTGCTGCTGGTGAGGCGGGTGGCGTCGTTGTCGCCGGTGGGCAGCACGACTACCACTTTCCAGAGGTGGGCGGGCACGGTGACGCGGCCCTGATCGAGGGTGGTAGCGAAGTCATTGGAGCCGGTTCCGCCTTTACCGTAGGCGCCGCAGATGATATAGACCTCGTTGCCGGCGCTGAGGAAAGTGCGGGTGTAGTTTTCAAGGTTGGCCCAGGTCTGCTGGTTGTTACGCGGCGCCTGGGGGACCATGTTGGTCATCAGGAAGGTGGCCGAGTTGTCGGCCACGGTGTTGGTGCGGTCGGCTGAGGGGCACTGGTGGCCCCGGTCGAACCCGGAGCCCGTGTAGCTGGAAGCCGTCACCTGGTACCAACCGGTGGGCAGGGTGTTATCGGCCCGGAAGTCGTCCTGGCGGGCAGCAGATCCGCGCCAGGTGGCGTCGAGGTGCCAGCTGACCCAGGTGGGGATGCCCCGGTCGCGGTGGTAAGACAGCGCGTATTGAGGCTTGCTGAGCAGGTAGTTGGTGGGCTGGTTGGCGTCGGCGGTAGCGCCGCTGGGGTTGCCGAGGGTCAGGTGTTCGGAAAGTGGAGTTGGGTCGTTGGTGGTGGAACAGGCGGCGGTAGCCAGGGCCAAGGTGGTGATAAGGGCGTAACGGGAAACGTGCATTGGGCAAAGGTAAGAAGCCGCCGGGCGCATTATATTAGCTACGCCTGAGCTGTTGGGCGCGGGCCATATGACTATTCTTCGCCCGTTCAACTATCTTCCGCTCCTTATTAGCTCTCTGCTGTTATCCGTATGGCTACCCCTTCATCTTCCCCCCTACCCGACGACGAGCCTGCCCGGCTCGTGGCCCTGCGTTCGTTCGAGGTACTGGCCGCCCTGGCCGAGCCCGTATTCGAGGAGTTCGTGGCCTTGGCCGCGCGCCTGTTCCAGGTTCCCATCTCGCTGCTGTCGGTGGTGGAGGAAACCGATGTGCATTACCCGGTCGCGATAGGGATGCCTGCCCACAGCCGGCTGCCGCGCGCGGAGGTGCTTTGCTCCACGGCCATCACGCAGGGCCGGGCCGTAGTTTATCACGATGTGCTGCTGGAACAACACCCCCCCATTCCGGCGGAGGTGCTGCGGGTGGCGGAGCAAAACCACGTGCGCTTTTATGCCGGGGCCCTGTTGCGACTGCCCGACCAACACCCGCTCGGTACGCTGTGCCTTGTCAACCACGAGCCTCGCCCCTTTACGGCCGATGAGCAGCGTATTCTGGAACTGCTCGCCGGGCTGGTCAGCCAGACGCTGGCCGTGCGCCACCGGTGCCGGGCGCGGCCGGGGGATGCCGGCCAAGCCCAATGGGCGCACCTGAGCGCCGAGCTGCAGGAGGAAATTGGGGCCCTCAACGCGCTGGTACGCTACCTGAATGCCCGCAACGGCAGCACAGTGCCGGTGCCGACGGCCTTTCTGGCCCAGGTGGAAGGCCGCATGCACGACCTGCAGGGAGTGCTGGATGCGGCCCGTTACTAAAGACAGCACTGGCGTTGGGCCGGAAGACGTAGGAAATAGCTCGATACGTAGCAGTCAACAAATAGACAGAATTCTTTCTAATCAACAACGCCTAGAGTGGCCCCTAAGTCCGGCGGCCTATCTTTGCCCAAGGTGCCCGCTCGTTGGCGCGCTTAGCTTTACCTAACCAGCATGAGCACAACTATCCGGAACGAGGAAAATACCCTGCCGGCAGAAATAGCCGAGTTTGCCGCCCTGCTGCAACAGCAGGGGGTGCATGCGGCCCTCGCCTACCTTAATTACCGCACGCCCCACCGCTACACGGGCGTGTGGCGCTTCGATGGGGATATGCTGCGCAGTGAGGCCCTGTTTGACCGGAAAATGGCGGCGGTGCGGCAAGGAGCCGATGCGCCGATGGCCGCCACGTACTGCTCGCTGGTGGGCCGCACCGAGGCGCCAGTGCAGATTCTGGACGCCACCGTGGACCCGCAAGCGCTGGGCATTGACACGCCGGTTATTTCTTACTGCGGCGCGCTTATACGCGACGGGGAGGGCCGGCCCTTTGGCACGCTGTGCCACTACGATTTGCAGCGTTGCCAGGAGCGCACCACCGACCAGCCTCTGCTGGCGGCCGCCGCGCAGCTGCTTTATGAGCATATGCACGCGGGCGGCGCGCAGTAGGCGGGCAAAATTCAGGTAGGCCCCGCCAAGCACATGCTCGCGGCGTGCAGGGGTAAGCCCCGCTTACTGCGTAGTGCTGCCAGACGTACCCCGCAACGTGGGCCTGCTCACGCAAACCGCTTCTTAGCGAACGAGTAAGAGGTCTTAGAGGCAGCTGACGGAGCTATGCTGATGGCGAGACGAACAGCACCACGGCCGAACTGGCGGTAACTAGCGTTTGAGCGAATCGAAGATGTGCCTAAGCTGCCGGGCGTGGTGGGAAATATATATTTTGCTACCTGCCTATTGCGTGCGCCCGCGTTGTGCACCCGCATACTTACCCGCCGCACTTCCCTCACTGATGAAAACAGCCCTTTGTTTCCTGTCGATTCTGCTGGCGCCCGTTCTGGGGTTTGCCCAACGCCCGCAACCAGCGACCAGCCCGGGCCTCAAGAAAATCACCTTGCTCTACACCAACGATTTGCACGCCCACCTGGAGCCGCAAAAGCTGCCGGCCGTGAGCGAAACGCGCCTGGTGGGGGGCTTCGCCAATATTGCCACCCTGGTTAAGCAGGAGAAGCAGGCCAACCCCAACACGCTTTACGTGGATGCTGGCGACTTTTTCACCGGCCCCTACATCAGCACCCTCACGGAGGGGGCGGCCGTGGTTGACGTGATGAATTACCTGCAGCTGGACGCGGCCTGCATTGGCAATCATGAGTTTGACCACGGCTGGCAGAACGTGCCCAAGCAGTTTGACAAGGCCACGTTTCCGATTCTCAACGGCAACATCTTCCGCAAGGGCACAGACCAGCTGCTGTGGAATCACCCGTATAAAATCATTGTCAAAAACGGCGTACGCATTGGGCTTATCGGGCTTCATGGCCGGTTTGCCTTTTACGATACCATCTCCGACGAGATGATTCAGGGGGTGGAGGCGCGCAGCGAGGAAACCTATCTGCGGCGCTATGTGCAGGAGCTCCAGGGGCAGACGGACTTGATTGTGCTGCTGATTCACCAAGGGATTCCCGGCCGGCAATCGACGACGGGTACGGCCGATGTGAGCCGCAACCTGCAGAAGGACCTGGAGCTGGCCCGGCACGTGCCCGGCGTTGATGTGATTGTGACGGGCCACGCCCATCAGGGCACGCGCGAGCCTCTGGAGGCCAACGGCACGCTCATCGTTTCGACCAACGCCCTGGGCACGGAGCTGGGGAGGCTGGAGCTGGTGTACAACCCGAAGACGGACCGGATTACGTCGTATACGAATGCGCTACAAGTGGTTTATGACGATGTCATTGTTGACGACCCATCGACGGTGGAGGCCATCACGCGGTGGAAAGCCAAGGTAGCAACCATTGCCAGCGAGCCTATAACGACGTTGACATTGCCCCTGACCCGATCTTACGGCGAGGAATCGACGCTGGGTAACCTGGTGGCTGATGCCATGCTGGAGGCCGCGCCAGAGTATGATTTTGCGGTGGTCAACAGCGGGGGATTGCGCCAGGACATTGCGGCCGGCCCAGTGACGCTGGGAAACCTGATTTCGGCCTTTCCCTTCCTCAATACACTGGTTAAGCTGGAACTCAAGGGGGCGGCGGTGAAAAGCATTTTCGAACACGCAGCTACGCTTACCAATGGTGTGCTGCAGGTGTCGAAGGGAGTGGTATTTCACTATGATGAGAGCCGGTCGGTGGGCAGCCGCGTGACGCGGCTGACCATTAAAGGGGTGCCGCTGGACGATAACAAGACGTACCAGGTGCTCGCCCCGAACTTCCTGGCTGACGGGGGCGACGGCTACGCGGGCTTCAAGCAGGCGCTGACCAAGAAGAACACCGGGGAGGTGTTGGTGCAGCCCCTGAAACGCTTTTTACAGCGTTTCCCCTCGTATGCCCCGGCGCTGGAGGGCCGCATTGTCAGGCAATAAGCAGCAACCGGATTGTGAGGCGGAGATATAGGCCGAGGGAGCATAGTTGGTCGTCACCCGGTTTTGTGCGGCAGCATGTGTTCCATAGATCAACGACAACTGTCATCAGCTGACCACCAGCAGGTCTTCGAGGCGGGTGGTGAAGGCGGGGCTGCGGTGCTCGGCGCGGCCGAGCCAGGGGGCTGCCGGCTGGCCAGGAGCAGCCGGCGGGGCTACACTGGCGGCAGGGCGGACGGTGCCGCGGCCGAACTGGCGGTTGAGCGAATCGAGACTTTGCATGAGCTGCCGGGCGCGGGCGTCGGATTCGGGCGTGGCGGCGGGCCGGTTGGTGACAGAATCAGCCGGCGCGAACAGGCTCAGCTGCTGGCCACGGCCGGGCGGTTCGAGGCCATCGAGCACCACACCGGCTTTGACGTAGCGGTGGCCGGGCTCATAGAGCTTCTCCAGCATCCGCCGGCCATAAACCAGCAGCAGAAGCGTATCGGCAGTGGGGCCACCGGGCAGCGTCAGGGTGGTGGAGCGGGTGTAGGGCGGGGGGATATGGGTATCGTAGCGGTCCTGGCTGAGGAAAACGGTGAGGATATGGGCCTGGGCACCCTGGGCGCGCAGTTTCTCGGCGGCCCGACTCAGGTAGGTGCTCACCGCGCCCCACAGGTCGTCAAAGGCCGTCAGGCGCTGGCCGAAGGAGCGCGAGCAACTGATGCTCTGGCGGCCGAGGGTGCCGTCTTCGGAGGGGTTTAGGTCCTGGCAGGGCTGGCCGCGCAGCTCCTGCACCAGCCGCCAACCGACTACCCCGCCCAGGTGTTTGCGGGCCCAGGCCTCGGATACCTGACTCAGGTCCCAGGCCGTGCGCAGCCCCTGGGCGTGCAGCCTGGTAGCGTACTGGCGGCCGATGCCCCAGACGTCCTCCACGGGCAGGGCGCGCAATGCCCGCTCCCGGCGGGTTTCGGTATCGAGACGCAGGATGCCCTGTAGCTCGGGGTGCTTCTTGGCCAAGCGGTTGGCCACTTTGGCCAGCGTCTTGGTGGGGGCTATGCCCACGCAGGTCGGGATGCCGGTGCAGCGCAGCACGTCCTGCTGAATGCGCCGGGCCCGGGCATCGAGGGTACCGCAGAAAGTGGTCAGGCCGTGCAGATCGAGGAAGGCCTCATCGATGCTGTAGACTTCAACGGCTGGCACCTGGTCAGCGAGGCGGGCCATGACGCGGCGGCTCATATCGCCGTAGAGTGGGTAGTTGGAACTGAGCACGTGGCCCTGGTGACGACGCAACAACTCGCGCACCTCGAAGAAGGGGGCCCCCATGACAATGCCGATTTGCTTGGCTTCGGCAGAGCGGCTCACCACGTTGCCGTCGTTGTTGGATAGCACGACTACGGGACGGCCTTCGAGGCGCGGCTGGAAGACCCGCTCGCAGGAGACGTAGAAGTTATTACCGTCGACGAGGCCGTACATGGATGGCGAGCTAGTAGCTGATGGCTGTCAGCTTTCATTCTAGGGAGTGTATGGCTTGAACTGGAGCTACCAGCCACCAGCTTGAAAACTAGTCGCGGCTACGGAGCAGGGCAGTGAGCTTGCCGGGAATGAGTTCATGGACGACATGGGTGACGACGCCCCAGATGCGCAGGTTATCGGGCTCGGTGATAGGGTAGTCGGGGTAGGCGGGATTTTCGGCCTGCAGCCACCAGTTGGAGCCCCGGCGCACGAGGCGCTTGACGGTGCACTCGCCCTCTATCACGGCCACGACGATGTGGTTGTGGTCGGCCTCGATGTGTTTGTCGACGGCCAGCAGGTCACCGGCGTGGATTTCGGCTCCCTGCATGCTCTCGCCCGACACGCGAATCAGGTAAGTCGCCTCGGGGTGGCGGAAGAGCAGGCGGTTAAGATCGAAAAGCTCCTCCAGCTCATCGGAGGCCGGGGAGGGGAAGCCGCAGGGAACCAGCGAGGCGTAAACCGGCAGCCAGAGCGTGGTGATGGGCGTACCCACGTCAATTAATTCGATGGTAGTCATAGCGCGAAACTGGCTGAACCAGCTACGCAATACTACTAATTTATTTAGTAAAAAGTTAATTAACTTCTCGCCTATCTACTTTATAGCATAGCCCAAATAGGGTAATAAGACACAGCCTTACATTGTTATACACCACTTTATGCCTTGTCGCCCCCCTGAGCTGCGAGCTAAAATGAATGGTAATATTCACTAACTATCGGCTAAGTGTCCCATACTGACTTCACTAGGCGAAGTGCTACATTACCACGATTAGCAAGCTGGCAAATGCGAGTTACAACCCTCCGGAAAGCTGTATCAGGGGTCGCACAATAGTAGGAACGGAAAACAACGGCAGGGGGCGCTGGCTGGTTGAGTTGGGTGCCACCCGGATTCGTGGCGGGGCGTCTCAGCAAACGACCGTTTTAAGCGGAAAAAGCTGTCAACATTTCTTAGGACGAGACAGCTGTCATAGAAAAGCCCCATCTACTCGTGTAAATGGGGCTTTTTTTGCGGCGAAAGCCAGTGGGAACTAGGGGTTCACGTGCTTGAGCTTACGGCGGCGACGCTCCTGGGCCTGCTTTACGCGGCGGTGGATGGTCTCACGGGTGAGGTCAGTCTGCTTAGGCATAGCAGCCGGGGTGGTCTCGGCCTTGGTGGTCTTGGTCGTCATACAAAAAGAAGTTGGGTTCTGCCCAAAGATACCTTTCTCTGGCAGATAGTGGCTCATCCACCCGTTACAAACTTTCTACTGGTCCGGTGAATAGGTTTTCTTGGGGCCCTTTACCCCAGTTCAGGCAGTAAGCTCAAGCTGGATCTGGGTCAGGACGTCGAGTTGCAGTTCCAGCATCTGGGCAACGGTAGAGACGCGGGCGTAGCCGAATCTGGTGCATGATGAGTCAATAAGTCAGGTTCACAAAGATAAACGGTCGTGGCTGTTGCAGAACCCATGACCGTATTGGGACGCGCTTCGTAGCAGAAACATGCAAGGCAAGAAGCAGTACCTCGACAAAGAAGTGACCCGCTTTCGGAGCGGATTCCGCTCCATAACCTCTACCGCCGGCTAGCTGAGTTGGTAGACTGGACGTTTCTTTACGAGCAATCGCGCGCGCTTTACAGCCATACCGGGCACCCGTCGCTCGACCCGTTCGTGTTCTTTAAGTTGGCGCTCGTGGGCCGACTGGAAAACCTGGTTAGTGACCGGCGCCTCGTCGAGCACTGTGCCCTGCGACTCGACATCCTCTGTTTTCTTGGCTACGAGCTCGACGAAGAATTGCCCTAGCATTCCACGGTGAGCCGCACGCCTCAACTCTTCCCCGCCTCAGTCTTTGGGGTTCTCGTTACAACGGGGCGAAAAATTACGCTAAGCTCCAGTTAGCTTCTGCGTGCCGCCCGTGGGAACACCTAAATGGGCGAGATAGCGGTAAATGGTAGCGCGGCCGACGCCGAGCAACTGGCCGATTTGGGCCACGGTCTTGTCCTGCTGTAAGTAGAGGGTTTTAGCGGCTTGTGCTTTCGAAAGGGCCTCCTTCGAGAGGCCTTTTGGTCGCCCCCCCTGCCGGCCCCGGGCCCGCGCCGCCGTGAGTCCGGCCTTGGTACGCTCGCGGATAATGTCGCGCTCAAACTCGGCCAGCGAGGCAAACAGATTAAACATGAGCCGCCCCTGCGCCGTGGTTGTGTCCAGGTGGTCGTGCAGGCTCACGAAGTGGACGCCCTTTTCCTGAAAGCCCGTGACCAGCATCACCAGGTCTTTGAGCGAGCGGCCCAACCGGTCGAGTTTCCAGACCACCAGCGTATCGCCGGCGCGCAGCCGGGTCAGTAGCTGCTGGAGCTGCGGCCGGTCCTTAGAGGAGGAAGCTTTCTCCTGGATGATGTCCGTGCAGCCGGCGGCTTGCAAGGCATCGACTTGCCAGTACATCATCTACGCCGACAACTGCCTGCTCACGGCTGAGTTCATGACGCAGCACGGCCTTATTTTCAAGAAAATCCCGCGCGACATTTCGCGCTTCTAGACCACCCGCATGGAGCTGAAACCCTACCAGCAGGAGGTCATTACCGACCTCGCCCGTTTTCTGGACTGCGTGCAGGCCACCAAAAACCTGCCCGACGCCTTCCACGACTTCTGGGCCACCCACCCGCGCACCCCGCTGCAGCCGTTTCCGGGCACGGCAATTGAGCCGTACAAGAACACGGTGCCGGGCGTACCGCATGTCACCATAAAGGTGCCCACCGCCGGCGGCAAGACCTTCATTGCCAGCAACGCCCTGCGCACCATTTTCGCCGCCTTCCCCGCCAACCGGCCCAAGGCCGTGGTGTGGCTGGTGCCTTCCATCACGATTCTAAACCAGACGCTGCGCAGCCTGCGCGACCCGCTACATCCTTACCGTCAAAAAATCAGTACCCACTTCGCCGGCCGCGTGGAGGTGTACGATAAGGCGGCGCTGCTACAAGGCAGCGGATTTTCGGCCAGCAGCGTGCAGGAGCAGCTAAGCCTGGTGGTGCTGAGTTTCGACAGCCTGCGCGCCCGCAACAAGGAAGACCGCAAGGTGTATCAGGAAAACGGCAACCTACAGTCCTTTGGCACCTTGCTGGGGCCGGGCGACGAGGACATTACGCTCATGCGCGTGATTCAGGCCCTGAACCCGGTGGTCGTCGTCGACGAAAGCCACAACGCGGAAAGCGACC
Source organism: Hymenobacter lapidiphilus (assembly GCF_003417065.2). Lineage (GTDB taxonomy): Bacteria > Bacteroidota > Bacteroidia > Cytophagales > Hymenobacteraceae > Hymenobacter. The sequence continues at coordinate 14,050 of NZ_QVLT01000053.1, forward strand.
TGAGCGTGGATATGCTCAAGAATCTGAACCCCGCATTCATTCTCGACCTGACGGCCACACCCCGCAAAAACAGCAACATCATCAGCTTCGTGGACGCGCTGGCGCTCAAAAAAGAGCACATGGTGAAGCTGCCCGTCATCGTCTACAACCACAACGACCTGACCGAAGTCATCAACTCGGCTCTGCAATTGCAGCGCAACCTGGAGTTGCAAGCCAAGCAGGAGCAAAAAGCTGGCGGGCGCTACATCCGTCCCATCGTACTGTTTCAGGCCCAGCCCAAAACGGCCGACGACAACACCACCTTCGAGTTGCTGAAAAAGAAGCTTATCGAGCGTAAGATTCCGGAAAGCCACATCCGCATCAAGACGGCCGGACTGAACGAGTTGAAGAACGAGGACCTCTCCTCTCCCAAGTGTGAGGTACGCTATATCATCACGGTGAATGCCCTAAAAGAAGGCTGGGACGCGCCCTTTGCTTACATCCTGGCGTCGCTGGCCAACAAGTCCTCGGCCGTAGACGTGGAGCAGATTCTGGGCCGGGTGCTCCGGCAGCCCTACGTGGTGCCCCACGCCGCGCCCATGCTCAACATGAGCTACGTGCTGACGGCCTCCACCAAGTTCATCGAAACGCTGGACAAAATCGTGCAGGGCCTCAACAAGGCCGGCTTCAGCTCCCGCGACTACAAAGTAGCCGACGCCGCTACATTGGCCCCGACACATGCGCCAACGGGCACCTTTACCCAGGCTCCATTTGACTTCGACCAAAAGCCGGCGGCCGACACGGGAATGGACGACCTGGCCGCGGTGGATTTCTCCCGCGTCGCGCCCGTAGCTCCCGTCACCGAGGAGGCTATTGACGACACCACGCTACAGCCGGTAGTTGCCGGGGCAGTTACCAGCACTGTGGAAGCCATTGCCAAAGCGGCGCTTGAACAAGACGCCGCCTTCAAAAAAGTCGTGGACGAAAGCACGGCCGGGGGCATCCCCGTACTGCCCACCGAACTTCAATCGCTCGTGAAAACATATCCCATTAAGGACATTTTCCGCGAGCAGGCGGCCGCGCTGGTGCTCCCCCAATTCTACTGGAAGAAGCCAGCAGCCAGCCTATTCGACAGCGGCGACGGTGGCACGGCCGTGCTGCTGGAAAAGGAGTACCTGTTACAAGGCTTCCAGCTGGGTAAGGCTGATACCGATATCCGGTTCAACGGCATCTCCTCGGAGTTGTACCGCGTGGACCTGGACGAAACCAAAAAGGAAGCCACGCCCACCTTCACCCGCATCGACGGCGACGCCAAGGAGCGCATCATGGCTTTCATCCTCGACCCGGCCCGCAAGGATAGTCGGGTGAAGAACTTCACGCGCCGCATCCTGGACCTCATCGGCAACCTCTACCCCATTGCCGACAAAGAGATTGAGAAGTACATCCGCCGCATCCTGGAAGACTTCACGGACGAGCAGTTCACCGACTTTGCCAACCACGAATATACTTACACCGGGAAAATCAAGGACAAAATCCGCAGCCTCTCCGAAGCCTACGCCCAGCAGCAGTTCAGCAACTTTCTTGACCAGGATAAGGCCATCATGAAGCCGGCCTATACCTTCCCGATGCAGATAGCACCCGGCGAAACCAGTAAGGCCATTACCAAGTCCTTGTATGAGAAGGAAGGCAAAATCAACGGCTTCGAGGAGAAGGTCATCAACGAAATAGCCAACCTACCCAACATTGCCTTCTGGACCCGCAACCCCGAGCGCAAAGGCTTCCGCATCAACGGTTTCATCAACCACTACCCGGACTTCATCATCCAGACCAAAAGCGGCAAGACGCTGGTAGTGGAAACCAAGGGTGACCATCTCGATGCCGAAACTAAAATCAGCTTAGGCGCTACCTGGGCGCACAAAGCTGGCAACGACTTCCGCTACTACATGGTGTATGAGCGGCGGGCCGTGGACGGCGCGCATACGCTGGACAGCTTCCTAAATATCCTGCGCGAGATATGAATCGCATTAATTCTCTGCACTGGAGCTGGTATTCTGCAAACACTAGGAGTTAGAGTGAGTCAGCACGCTATAGCTGCTAAATAGCATATCATTAGCCCTGTTTTCACCACTACTCACCTGCGATCATTACGCCCTCCAACAGAAAATGGGAAATCAGGTTGCGTAAGCTGCCCAAATGTTGTCCCTACTGTCACCTAGGCACTTTATCTGCTCCCTGGGCTTGGCTGCTTTTTCACATACTTCTTAAGTCCGCGCATGGAAAAAGTCCGCCAGCGCAGGTGCTGAATGGGGCTCTTTCTTACCTTGTTTTTCATGGTGCTTCAATTTTTGACCCACCTTGCGGGCAAGCAAGTCCCCCGGCTAATCTTAGTTACTCTCCTGCTGTTTGGCGGCCTGCTTCCCGGTGCGCGGGCTCAAAGCTTTGCCCCGCCCCGGGTGCTGGCCGTGCAGGCCAGTCCGCAGGGGGTGGCTGTGGCGGACCTCGACGGCGACGAGCGGCCCGACCTAGTAGTGAGCTGCTCGTATGCGAACACGGTTAACGTGCTACTTAATCAACCGGGAGCGGTCGGGGGATTCGCCCTGGCCGTCTCGTACCCCATCGGAAGCTTTCCGCTGCGCGTGGTTGCGGCCGATGTCAATGATGATGGCTACCCCGATATTGTGGCGGCGCTGCAGAACGGCGGCGGGGTAGCCGTGATGCTCAACTCTACCCTGCGGCCCGGCACCTTTTTGCCGGCGGAGTTTTATTCCACCCTGGGGGATCCCCGCAGCCTGGCAGTGGGCGATGTGAACGGGGACGGGCGGCCTGACATCGTGGCCCTCAACACGCTTGGGGGCGAAGCGGCGGTGCTACTCAACTTGGCTACCACGCCCGGCACGTTCCCCGCCAAGGTAACGATCTTCGCGACTGGCGGGCGTTACGCGGTGGGAATCGCCCTGGCCGACCTCAACGGCGACGGGTGGGCCGACCTCGTGGTGTGCGGCGGGGGTAGCGGCCGGGTCGGCGTGTTGCTCAACCAGGCGGCCACCCCGGGCACCTTTGCCCCAGTCGTGACTTACAGCAGCGGCGCCAGCTATCCACAGGATCTGGCCGTGGGGGATGTGAACACGGATGGGCGCCCCGATATTGTAGTAGCGACCGGCAACGACGGCCGCGTGGCCGTGCTACTCAACGCGGCCGGAGCTCCTGGCACGTTTACGGCGCCCGTGCTGAGTGAGGCGGCGGGCATGCGGGGCGTTTACAGCGTGGAGTTGGGCGACATCAACGGGGACAAGCTGCCCGATATCATAACGGGTAACCGGGAGTTCTTGCCGGCCGACTCGCGCGTGGGTGTGCTGGTGAACTCGGCAATCACTCCCGGCACCTTTCCGCTCACGGCGACCGAGTTTGAGAGCGGTGGTGGCAGCACCCACGATGTGGCACTGGGCGACCTCAACGGTGATGGACTGCTGGACGTCGCCCTGGTGGATTACATTGGCGGCAAGGCCATAGTATTGCTCAACACCGGGACCTTCCTGTCAGCTGCGACCGCGGCTGGGACTGCCCGAGTGCAGCCCTACCCAAACCCCGCGCGCGATCACTTCACCCTGGAGCTGGAAGCCTTCTCGGGTGCCCGAAACGTGCAGGTGGAGCTTGTTAACCCCTTAGGGCAGGTAGTACGTCGACTACAACTTAACCTGCCTGCTACCGCCCCTAGCCTACGTATGAATACCGCTGCTTTGCCCGCCGGGGTATATATGCTGCACGTACGCGGGCTAAGCACCAGCGCGACCGCCCGGGTGGTGATTGAGTAAGCAGAAAAGGAATCCCCAATGAGTAACAGTTGGCCAGTTTAGTCCTTGCTTGAGTTGACCTCCCCCCAATAGCTGGACCGCCCAAAACTAGAGGCTCAGGCGTTTTGAAGCTCGACTGTAATAGCGGCTGCCATTACTTGATCGGGCGTTAAATTCTGGAGCGAACTGTGGGGTCGGAAGC
>NZ_QVLT01000054.1 GCF_003417065.2 Hymenobacter lapidiphilus
ACTACGTTGGATAGCGGCCCGTATTGCCGAAGTTGTGCGGGCGCTGCCGTGGAGTATTTGTCCCATAAGTGCGTGCGAAATTCCAGCCCGGAAAATACACCATCTCTCCCTGGGACTATACACCTAGGCCTGCTGCCCGAATTTGCCGCCGAGCCCGACGCGCTGTTCATCCTCTGGAAAGACCACACCGCCGTGGCCGAAGCCGCCGAAATCAACCAGCTGGCCCGCTCCTGGGGTGGCCCCGACTACACCAAGTACTCGGGTGGCGTGTACTCGCCGGAGTGGTTATGGGCCAAAATCACCCGCATTGCGCGCTGTAATGAGAAGGTAACCCAGGCGGCGTATTCGTGGCTGGAGCACTGCGACTGGATAACGCTAGAACTCACCGGCCAGCCCCTGGCCGAGCTCAAGCGCAGCCGCTGCGCCGCCGGCCACAAGGCCATGTGGCACCCCGAATGGGACGGGCTGCCCTCCGAAGCATTCCTGATCCGGCTCGAACCCAAACTAGCCGGCCTGCGCGCCCGCCTCTACCAGCAAACCTACCCCGCCGACGAAGTCGCCGGCACCCTGAGCCCAGAGTGGGCCGAGAAGCTGGGCCTGCGCCCCGAAACGGTGGTAGCCGTGGGCACCGTTGACGCCCACGCCGGTGGGGTAGGGGCGGGCATCACGCCGTATGCTATGGTAAAAGTGATGGGCACCAGTACCTGCGACATCGTGGTGGTGCCCCCGGCCGATCTTGCCGGCCGGCCGCCGGTAGCCGGCATCTGCGGGCAGGTCGAGGGCTCGGTAGTGCCGGGGCTGGTGGGCCTGGAAGCCGGCCAATCGGCGTTCGGCGACCTGCTGGCCTGGTTCGAGGAGCTGCTCAGGTGGCCGCTGACCGCCGTGCTGGCCCGCGCCACCAGCCTCGACGCCAAGCAGCGCGAAGAAGTGTTGCAGGAAGCTGAACGCAACCTACTGGCGCTGCTCACCGAAGCTGCCCAGGCGCTGCCGTTCACCCAAAGCCCCGTATTGGCCCTCGATTGGGTGAACGGCCGCCGCACGCCCGACGCCAACCACCAGCTGCAGGGCGCGCTCCGCAACCTGACGATGGGCAGTAGTGCCCCCGAAATATTCCGGGCCCTGGTGGAGGCGTTGTGCTACGGCTCGCGCCATATTCTGGAGCGGTTCGAGCAGGAAGGCATTGTCATCAGGCAAATCATCGGCATCGGGGGAGTGGCCAAGAAGTCGGCCTACCTGATGCAGATGCTGGCCGATGTGCTGGGGCGGCGCATTGCGGTGGCGACTTCGGAGCAGGCCCCGGCCCTGGGCGCGGCCATGTACGCGGCCGTGGCTGCCGGCTGCTACCCGAGCGTAGAAGCAGCCCAGCAGGCCATGGGCAGCGGCTTTTCAGAAGAGTATATGCCCGACCCGGCGCGGATGGCGGCTTACGATGCCCGATACGCGGAATACCTGGCGTTTGGCGAGTTTGTGGAGGCCACTACGCCCGGCCCCGACAGTACGGCTAGTCTGGCCGGAGCCTAATTCGGGAACAAATTGGATCTGGACGGTTAATCGTGCGTACTACCCAGCGCGCTGCCTGATTCCGCGTGCTTACACCCCCTTTGTATATATGGCTAAATCCTTTCTGACGGAAATTAAACAGCACTTCGGTAGTGGCAACTACGAGGGCGACGAACATGGGGGGGCCAGCGGCACTTCGGGCCAGGGCCTGCCTACCGGCACGCCGGGTAACTTCATGTTTGCCACCGGTATCGAGTGCTCGTACCCCACCATCGAACACGGCAAAGTGCGCCGCGACCTGCTCGAAGAGTGCGGCCACTACAAGCACTGGAAAAAGGATTTGCAGCTCGTGCAGGACATGGGCCTGAAGGTGCTGCGCTACGGGCTGCCCTACTACAGCATCCATAAGGGCCCCGGCGAGTACGACTGGGATTTTGCCGATAAGGTGATGGCCGAAATTCAACGGCTGGAAATTACGCCCATTCTGGACCTGATGCATTTTGGCGTGCCCGACTGGCTGGGTAACTTCCAGAACCCCGAGCTGCCGGTGCATTTTGCCGAATACTGTGGGGCCGTGGCCGAGCGCTACCCGTGGGTGCGCTACTACACGCCCATCAACGAAATCTACGTGACGGCCAAGCTGAGCGCCAAAGACGGCATCTGGAACGAGCAGCTGCGGTCCGATGAAGCCTTCGTGACGGCCATCAAGCACATGGTGGCGGCCTCCATCATGGGCAACCAGCAGATTGCCAAGCACCGCCCCGACTGCGTGATTGTGCAGAGCGAATCGGCCGAGTACACCCACGAGCTGCGCACCGAGCGCACGCCCCATATTCAGCTGGAAAACAAGCTCCGTTTCCTGGCCCTCGACCTGCTCTACGCCCACCATCCCGACGGCGAGGTATTCTCTTACCTGCGCAAAAACGGCCTTACCCAGGAAGAATACGACTGGTTCATGGCCGGCGAGCCTCCGGGATACCAGATTATGGGCAACGATTACTATGGTCGCAACGAGCGCATGATTCTGCCCGATGGGGAAGTGCTGGTGGCGTCCGATGTGATGGGCTGGTTCAACATCACCCACGACTATTACCTGCGCTACCGCAAGCCGGTGATGCACACTGAAACCAACGTTTTCGACGCCAACGAGGCCCCTACTTGGCTGTGGAAGCAGTGGGTGAACATCCTGCAGATGCGTAAAGCGGGCGTGCCGGTGCTCGGCTTTACCTGGTACTCGCTCATCGACCAGGTCGACTGGAACCGGGGCCTGGAGGTGAAGGAAGGCACCGTAAATGCCTGTGGCCTGTTCGACATGGACCGCAACCCTCGGCCCGTGGCCGCCGCCTACCGCAAGTTGCTGCAGGAATACGGCCAGATTGCCATTATTCCGCACGGCGAGCTATTCGAGCAAACCACCCGCCCCGCCACGCTGAAAGTGGAGATTTGATTTTTGAAAAGCTAGGCGCTGGAAGTTAGCAGAACCGCTTGTCATTCCAAGCGGCGGCGAAGGACCTTAGCCCGTTGAAACGAGCCGTTATTACGGCCGTTCCTGCGGGATAAGGTCCTTTTTTCTGTTGAGCAGAATCTCTTTTGATATCAGCGGTATGCGCACAAGTCGCTATCAAATAAACTTTTTAAAGGAATAAGTCTATCGGATTTGCAGTAACCGAATAGAGTGGCTACTTTCCAGCAGTCCAACCGCTTAACGGCTGCCCGATGGTGAAACTCTACTTTCTGGTAGTTCTTTTGACCGGGCTGCCGATTGCGGCCCACGCCCAGGGCCTATGGGGCGCCCGTTCGGCCGCGCTGGGCCAGATTGGCTCCGTGCTGGAAGCCGATGGTTGGGCCGGGGCCAGCAACGCCGCCGCGCTGGGCCAGCTGAGCCGGCCCACGGTGGGCGTGGCCGCTGAAAATCGTTATTTACTACCCACGCTCAACACCGTTTCGCTGGTGGTGGCGGTGCCCATTGGCTACCGCCGCCCCGATGCTATGGCTGCGCCGGTGGCGGGCTTAGCTGCCGCCGTAGCCGGGGCCGATGCGCCGCGCTACGGCACGGTGGGCATTACGGCGCAGCGGTTTGGGGGTACGCTGTATTCCGAACAGCAGGTGGGGCTGGGGTACGGCTATCAATTGGGCACCGTGCGGGTGGGGGCGCGGGTAGAGGTGCTACAAACCAGTATTCAGGGCCTGGGCAGCCACCGGGCGGTGGCTGCCTCGCTGGGCGGGCAGGCCGATATCATTCCGCGCAAGCTCACCTTCGGGGCCACGCTCTACAACCTCAACCAGGCCCGGCTGGCCGAATACCAGGATGAGCGCCTGCCCACCGTGCTGCGCGCCGGCCTGGCCTGGCGACCCGCCGAAAAGGTGCTGCTGCTGCTGGAAACCGAGAAAGACGTAGAGCAGGACGCCGACTTCAAGGCCGGCCTCGAATACCACCCCCTGCCGGCCCTGGCGCTGCGGGTCGGCCTGAGCACGCTCACCAGTCAGCTCACCGGCGGCCTGGGCCTGCGCACCGGCGCCTTCCGCCTTGACTACGCTGCTGGCTGGCACGAAGCGCTGGGTCTGAGCCAGCAGCTGAGCGCCGCCTACGTGTGGGAAAAAGCCGGCAAGCCATGAAGCTGCGCCCAACGCGCCGCCGCCCGTTGGCGCGGCCGCTGTCCGCGCTGCTGCTCGCGTCCGGGTTGCTGCTGGGGGCTTCGGTGGTTCGGGCCCAGGAGTACCCGCGCCCGCCCGTGCCCGACCTCGACCGGCTGACGCAAGAGCTGTTTGCCGAAATCCAGACCGACGAAAGCAGCGTAGCCTACGAGGACCTCTACGAAACGCTGCTGCTCTACTACCAGACTCCCATCAACCTGAACCTGGCCACCCGCGACGAACTGCGGAGTCTGCTGCTGCTCTCTGAAACCCAGATAACCAACCTGCTCGACCACCGCCAGCGCACCGGCCCGCTGCTGAGTTTCTATGAGCTGCAGAGCGTCGAGGGTTTCGATTTACGCACCATTTACCGCCTCGCGCCCTTCGTGGCGGTGCTCACGACGGACCCCAACGCGGTGCGGGGCAACCTCTGGCAGCGTATTGCCCGCGAAGAAAACAACGCCCTGTTTCTGCGCTACGAGCGCGCCGTGCAGGGCCGCCCCGGCTACGGCCCCAACGACACCACCAGCACCGGCCGGCCCGCCACCCGCTACCTGGGCTCGCCCGACAAGCTGCTGCTGCGCTACCGTGTGAGTCGGAGCCGGGATTTCAGCCTAGGTTTTACGGCCGAAAAAGACGCCGGCGAGCAGCTTATCTGGAACCCCAAAACCCAGCGTTACGGAGCCGATTTCTACTCGGCCCACTTCGTGGTGCAGGAGCGGGGCCGGCTGAAAACGCTGGCCTTGGGCGATTATCAGCTGCAGTTCGGGCAGGGCTTGCTGCTGTCGTCGGGGTTTGTGGTGGGCAAGGGGGCCGAAACCATTACCACCGTGCGCCGCAGCTCGGTAGGCGTGCGGCCCTACGCCTCGGTGCTCGAAAACTCGTTTTTCCGGGGTGTGGCGGCCACCGTGGCCGTTACGCCCACGGTGCGGGCCACCGTATTCGGCTCGCGCAAACGGGTGGATGCCTCGATTCAGCAGGCGCAAGATTCGCTGGCCGATTTCCGCGAGTTCACGTCGGGGCTGCTGCTGAGTGGCTTCCATCGTACGCCCACCGAGCTGGCCAACCGCAACGCCCTGCAGGAAACCGTGCTCGGCGGCCACGCCCAGTACACCAGCCTGAGCGGCGACCTGCAAATAGGCGCAACGGCCATCAACACCCAGTTCGACAAGCCCCTGCAGCGCCGCGACGAGCTGTACAATAAGTACGAGCTGCGCGGCGACCGGAACCTGGCGCTGGGCCTGCACTACAGCTACGTATGGCGCAACCTGCTGCTGTTTGGCGAAACGGCCCGCAGTTCGGGCGGCGGTCTGGGCACCGTGAATGGGCTGCTGGCCAGCCTCTCGCCGGCCGTGGATATATCGGTGCTGCAACGCCACTACGCCCGTAATTTCCACACGCTCTACGGCAACGCGTTCGGCGAAAACTCGCGCAACATCAACGAGAACGGGCTGTACGTGGGCCTGAAAGTGCGCCCCGCGCCCCGCTGGGAAGCCTCGGCCTACTACGACCGGTTCAGCTTCCCGTGGCTGCGCTACCAGGCCAGTGCCCCCAGCACCGGCCACGACTGGCTCATGCGCCTCACCTTCAGCCCTAGCAAAACCAGCCTGCTTTACGTGCAACTCCGCCAGCGCACCAAATCCTTCGACGCCGATACGCTGCGCGCCGTGCCGCTGCCCGTGCCCACCCAGCGCCGCAGCCTGCTGCTCTATTATGACACCAACCCGCTACCCGGCCTCAGCCTGCGCACCCGCGTGCAGGGCAGCAGCTACCGCGAGGATGGCGGCCCCGCCCGCCACGGCTACGTGTTGGCCCAGGACGTAACCGTGCAGCCACTGCGCCGCCTGCGCCTCTCGGCCCGCTACGCCCTCTTCGACACCGACGACTACGACACCCGCCAGTACGTGTTCGAGCAGGACGTGCTCTACGCCTTTTCCATCCCGGTGCTGGCCGGCCAGGGCACCCGCACCTACGTGCTGGCCCAGTTCGACGTCAACCGCCACCTCACGCTCTGGCTGCGCTACGCCGATACCCACTACCGCCACCAGGACACCGTGGGCTCGGGCCTCGACGAAATCCAGGGCAACCGCCGCTCCGACGTGAAGGCCCAGCTGCGGTATCGGTTTTAGGGAGCAGCTTGGGTGGTTGGGAACTGGAGTTATGTTCTGTTTGCCTGGGTTACATGGGCGCCGGGGGTATGTGGCGCATCTATGAAGCCAAGATAAATTCTTGACGACTACTCAAAACAGAGTCACTGTAGCCGCTCCAGAAATAGCCTTTGCCGGGTAGTCTGTTGAGATGGTGCGTAACAGCAGCGAATCTGAACCCTTACTCCCGGCCCATTTGCGGCAGCCGGCCGCACTACTTCAGTTGCTCACCGCTACTGTTGCCACAGCAGGCCTATCCCACCAGCTGCCGGCCGCCCGAAAGCCCACAAAAAAACGGTCATCCCCGCCCACAAGCGAAGGATGACCGTTTTTTCTAAGCTTTAAGCTTTAAGCTTTAAGCTCTAACGCTTACTGCTTCAGCAGGCGCACCACGCTCGTGCCGTTGGGCAGGTCGAGGTGCAGCTGGTAGATGCCGGTACCGAGCGGGCTTAGGTCGAGGCTGGTTTGCAGCTCGGCCGCGCCCTTGGTCAGCGTCTGGGTCTGGACCAGGCGGCCCACGGCGTCGGTTACGCGCAGCGTAACGGGGCCGCGCTGGTCGTTGCCGATGCGTACCCGGAACAGGCCGGTGCTCGGGTTGGGGGCTACCTCAATGCCCTGCAGAGTGGCGGCTACGGTGCGCGTAATCACCGAAACCGTCTGGCAGGCCTGGTTCGAGTAGTCGGAGGCGCCGGCCGTGTTAATGGCCCGCACGCGGTAGCAGAACTGGCCGTTGGTCGTCACCTTGTCGGTGAAGAACGTAGTGCCGGCGGCCACGGTGCCTATCTTGGCAAACGTGCCGGTCGTGCCCAGGGCCCGCTCAATCTCGTAGCCGGTTTCGTTGGTGGCGTTATCAAGCCAGAGCAGGTCGATGTCGGCACCCGTAGCGGTGGCCACCGGGGCCAGTACCGTCAGCGAAGTGGGGGCCAGGGGCAGCTCATCCGAAGTGCATACTTCCAGGCTCCAGCCCGTGAGCGTGCCGCCGTTGCCAGGCTTGTTGTCGGTGATGGTGAGCGTCCAGTTGCCGTTGGCGGGCGAATTGAGCAGCTCGCCGAGCGAATTGAGCGGGCGCACCGTGGTGCCGCCTACCAGCGGGCAGGCCAGGGCCGTAGCCGCCGCATCGTCGAAGCTCAGGCTTAGGTTGCCGGTGCCGGGGCAGATGCGTGAGAACAAAACCACCCGGCGGCCGCCGGGGTTAGTGAGCGAAATTTCCAGCTCGCTCACGTCGGGGTGGGTGATGGCCAGGTTGCGCACCCGGATGTTGGAGGCACGGTTGGTGCTGGTCACGGCAATGATGGACGTAATAGTCGATGCGCCCGTGGCCGAAATGGTGAGGGGCACGTTGGTGGCGGCCAGCGTCTGGCAGGTCTGGGTGCCGGTCGTGAAGCTGGTTACGGCCGAGTAAGGACCCGCGCCGCAGCCGCTGAGCGCCCGTACCCGCACAAAGTACTGGGTGGAAGCCTGCAGCTGGTTCGGCACGAAGCTGTTGGCCGGGCTGATGGTCTGGGTAACCACGCCCGTCGTGAAGGCGGCATCAAGCGCCAGCTGTACTTCGTAGCCCGTGGCGTTGGTTACCGGCGACCAGGCAATAGCCGGCCGCAGGCTGGTGCGGGTGCTGGCGTTGGCCGGGGCCGTTACGGTCGGGGCCTGCGTGATGCCCGGCAGAATGGTAAGCAGTACATCGAGCGTGCGCGTGGTGCTGCCGCTGACACCCGTCAGCTGCAGCGTGTACGTACCCGAAACCACCGTGCTGGCCGATGTGATAGTGGCGGTGGTACTGGTGCCGGCTGCTACCGTGGCGGCCGGGAACGTAACCGTTACCCCGGCTGGCAGGTTGGTGGCCGCCAGCGTTACCTGGCCCGTAAAGCCCTGAAGCTGGCCCACGGTAAGGGCTACTGTGCCCGAGCTGCCGGCGCAGAAGCTCAGCGCCCCGGCTGGCCCGGCAGGACCCTGCAGGAAGAACGTTGGCCCGGTGGGCACCTCAATCTTGAAGTTATTGTCCGATACATCAAAGAAAATACCGCCCGTGGCCTGCACCTTAATGCGGGCCAGCGTGGTGGCCGCCACGCTGGCTGGCAGCGTCAGAGTTTCAAAGCCGTCGTTGGGCGTGTTGGCCAGCAGCGTGGTCGGGAACGTCAGGCCGCCATCGGTGGAGAGCAGCACATCTACGTTGGCGGCGCTGATGGGGGCCTGAGTGGTGTTGGCCACATCCCAGCTTACCTGCTGCGGGGCGCCTACCAGCCAGGAAGTAGCGGCCGAGTTGGGGGCCGTCACGACAAACGGACCGGCCGTGGGTACTACTACCACGTTCATCGAGTCGTAATCTACCCCGCCGCCTGCGGCCCGGTTGTCGCGGGCTACGAGGCGAAAGATGAGGCGGCGGCCGTAAGAGGGCAGCAATTCGCCGCGGGTCTGGGTGTTGCTGAGGATGTCGGCGAGACGCGGGAAAGTACGCGAAGGGCTAACTGTGGGCGCGAAAACGCGGAACAGCGGGGCGTCGCCCGTGGGGGAATTGGGCGCTCCGGCCGGCCCCAGGTTGTACTGCTCCCACGAGTAGGTGAGGGCGTCGCTGTTCACGTCGGTGGCCGAACCGGTGAGCGTGAACGGCGTGCTCACCGGGATGGCGTAGTTGCGGCCGGCATTCACGACCGGTGCGGTGTTGCCGGTGGCCGTAGTGGCCGAGCAGTCCTGCGCCCGGCTGATGTGGGCCACAATCTGGTCGAAGCTACGCGAGTGGAAAAAGGCGTCGGAGTTGGGCTGGGTGTTATCGGCTCCGCAGATGCCGGCGTAGGCCATAATGGTGGTGCCCGAACCCGGCTCGTAGGCCGAGGAAGCGGCCCGGTTGCCGCCGCTGCACGAGCCGATAGTACCGTTGAACGTGTGGTCGCCGCCGAACTGGTGGCCTATTTCGTGGGCCACATAGTCCACGTCGAAGGCGTCGCCGATGGGGCTGTTCGTTCCCGTCACGCCCCGGGCCTTGCCCGAGTTCACGCACACCGAAGGCTTCTGAGCCACGCCCCCGCCGTTGGTGCTGAACACGTGGCCGATGTCGTAGTTCGCGTTGCCGATAAGCTCATCCACCGTGGTTTGGTTCTGGTTGAGCATGGCAGTCCCGCTGTTGTTGGTGTACGGGTCGGTGTCAGCATCGAAGAAAATCAGTGCTTCGTTTTTGGGTACTATCACCATGCGCACGGCCACTTCGCGCTCATAGATGCCGTTCACCCGGTTCATGGAGGTGGCCATAGCCGCCATCACCGATTCCACAGTGCCGCCGTGGAAGGCGGAGTACTCGGCCGTGGCGGCCAGCGCCAGCCGGTAGGTACGCAGGGTGGCACCATTGGCTACGGCGGCCCGCTGGGCGGTGGTTAGCTGCACTTCCGGCTCGTTGCCATCGGGCGAAGCAACAGCGCAGGTAAAGGCCGGCATCAGCATATTGCGTCGCTCAAATACCAGGTGGGTGCTGCTGCCTTTGGCGGCCGGATCAATGTACACCGTGTAGCCGGCGGCCAGAATCTGGGCATGGAAGCCGGCGGGCGTTACGTCGAGGCGGGCCGTAGCCGAAGGGTCGTCGAGGCCCTGGGCCAAGTAGGTACGAATGCTGGGGTAGCGGGCGGCCAGCTCGGGGGCCATCACCGGCACCTGCTCTACCCGAAACCGCTGCGAAGTGCCATTGGGCAGGGGCAGCGAAATAACCGTGGCCGGACCCCGGTTGCCGGTACGCTCCAGCGGGGCAGTTTTCAGGGCGTCGCGCACGGCATCCAGCTGAAAATCCACTGTTCGGAAGTGAGTAAGGGCCTGCGTTGCGGCGCGGGCCTGGGCCGGCACCCGGGATGCATTGGCCCACAGTACGCGCTGTGCCTGAGCTACCGGCGCTCCGGCGAGCAACAGGGCCGAGCCGGCCAGCAGCGGCCGCCAGGCCCGTTGTAAAAGAGTAGAGAGTGGTTGCATAGAGGAAACAGGATGTGAGAAAGAATAGAAAGAAGGTGCATTTCTTGTGGTCGCAAGGAAAGCGTCCTCAAGATAGAAGTTTTGCCGGCAGCCTGCCGTATTTATTGTCAAAATGGCAAACCCTTTTGCGTTGAGTATTAGGCTGGCACTCTGCACCGCAGAGGGAATATGTCGCGTTGCAGAAGGCCCAGCCCATTTTACACTCGCGGATAGCCCAGACCTGTCGGCTTAGCCTTCTGGAAGCGGTAGCCCGCTTAGCTAAGCATCCGTTTTTACCAGCACCAACTGGGCTTTGTCGGCGGCGCTTACTTTGCGGCGGAACTCCAGGTAGGCCGGGTAATCGGCGCGGGCGAAGCGGGTGCGCGGCATTTCGAGGCGGCGGATGTAGCGGATGCTGCCATTGGGCAGCGCCAGCAGTTGGCTGGAGTAGGTGCCGAAGGGCGTGGTCAGCTGCACCGGGGCGGGCAGCTGCTCGGGCTGCAGGCTGGCAGGCAGGTGCAGCTGCACGGTATCGAGCTGGGTGAAGGCGTAATCGAGCCAGATATCGGCCTGCCGCTCACCCACGGCCGGTGCGGGTGCTGCCAGGCGGCTGAGCAGGTTGGGCGTAATAAACACGCGCTTGCCGCTGGGCGGCGCCAGGCCCGGCAGCGTGAGGGCCAGCGTTTCGACCAGGCCCGGCACCGGGGCCGAAGCCGGCAGCGGCCGGAACGCCACCTTATCGAGCGTGAAATTGCCCAGGGCCAGGCGGTTGCCCACCCGCTTTTTCTGCTCGCTCAGCTCCAGGCCCGCCAGGCCGGCCACGGCATCGTACTCAAGGCCGGTGCGGAGAGTGCGCAGCTTGGCCGTCGCGTTGCCGTTGGCGTCGAGGTACACGTCGGCGTGGCGCTGGCGGCGATTTTCGGCGGCCCCGTAGCGGGGTGTGGGTACCAGCCGCCCGCCCTCGGGCAGCAGCAGCAGGGCGTGGCGGTTGCCCGTAAAGCCGCCCATGTAGCCGAACGGGTTGGTCTGATCGGTACATTCCAGCCACACGGTATCGGCCCTGGCGGCCTGGGAGGTTTTGGTCAGGGGCACGCACAGCACCACGTGGTTGAACTGCGAGCTGGGGAAATCGGTGCGGATGTCGTGCTCATCGGAGCCGGCCTTAATCAGGGCGGCGTGGGCCGTAATGCCGGCCGCGTTCAGCAGCGCCTGGCAGTAGTTGGTCAGGGCTTTGCAGTCGCCGTAGCCCTTGGCGGCCACATCGGCGGCCGGAAACGTCTGCCAGCCGCCCAGCCCCAGCTGCACCGATATATAGCGGGTGTTGGCCTGCAGAAACTTGTACACCTTCTGAATGCGAGCCCGCTCGTCGGTTTCGCCGGCTACCAGGGCCTGCATGCCGGCCACCAGGGCGGGGGGCAGCGTGGCGCGGTTGGCGTTCAGCTCGTAGGTCCAGCGGCTGAGGTCGGCCCAGCTGTTGAGCTTGCCGGCGTGGCCCTGCACCTTAAACTCGCTGGGCGCCGTGTACACGGCCGGCGTCAGCTCCGACACTGGCGGGGCGTCGGTTTCCTCCTCCAGCGCCACCAGGTTCTGCACCCGCCACTCGTACACCTTCTGGCCGGTTTGGGTGGTTTGGGCCAGGGCCGTGCCGGCGGGCAGCCGCTGCTCCTGGAAGCGCAGGGCCAGCCCGGCCGGCATCACCACTTTAAACGTGGCCTCCTGCACGCTGAACTGCTCGATGGGCTGGGGCTTCCAGGTTGAGTAAAACAGCGGATTATCCGACACCACCTCATACTCAAACTCGACGGTGTAGGGGTAGGTAGGCTGGCTGAGGTCGGCCACCCGGCCGCGGGCGTCGGTGGCCAGGCTGAAACCGTCGGAAAGGCTGATGTCGCGGATGTCCTGGCTGAGCAGCCGCCGCAGCTGCCGGCCGCTGGCGTCGTACACCGCGCCCCGGAAGTAGCTGATGCGGTTAAGCGAGCTGTAATACACCAGCTCGGAGGCCCAGCGGCTGCCGGCCTCATCGAGAATGGTGGTGGCCCGCAGCACCTTTTCCACGGTCCGGGCCGCCGATTCCACGGTCAGCAGCTCGTCGTGGCGGCGCTCCACAGCGTGGGCGTTTTCGCGCAGCGCGGCGGGCAGCTCGGCCACCGCGTACTTGAGCGCCGGTGCCGGTGCCGGTGCCGCCAGCGTGGTCAGGGGGAATAGCAGGGTCAGGGCGAAAGCCAGGATAAAACGCATTATATAGGGGGTGTTGATTAGCGGAAAAAGGACGTCATGCCTCATCTGGTGTCCGCGCAGCCGAAGCATCTCTACCGCTTCGTTGTGGTAGTAATTCAACGAAGAGGTAGAGATGCTTCGGCAAGCTCAGCATGACGTCCTTACTGACAACTGACAACCCAGCTACACTTTCTTCTTGATGACCAGCCGCTCGCCCTGCTTGGCCATGAGGCGGGCAAAAAACGCGCGCAGGTAGGTATATTCCTCGGCCGAGTACACCGGCTTGCTTAACGTCAACCGGCTTACCAGCTGCACGCCGGTGGGGCCGCTCTGCACGCCGTAAGTAAAGCGCCCGCCCTTTTCAGGCAGTTCCATTATCAGGCCCTGCGGTATTTCGGCCAGCTCATACCCAGCGGGCAGCGTCAGGTTTACCAGCACGGTTTCTTCCAGTTGGCTGCCCAAATCGACTGGGAAACGGCGGTTTTCGTGCAGGAAAGGGTTTTTGTCCATCCCAAAATCACGCAGCGGGTTCAGGTAAACGGTGCCGACCGGCGCGTTGGCTTCGCCGCTGCTCACAAACTCGTATTCCAGCGTCAGGGGTTTGTGCAGCTCGTCGCGCTCCTTAAACGTGTACTTGGGAATGGTCCAGCCCTCGTGGTTGGCGCCCAATTCGGCCACGTACTTTTTCTCGCCCAGCTCGCGCAGTTTCTCGCGCTGCGCCAGCGCCAGATAGCCGGCGTGCTCCTGGTGCACGCTGCCGCGCAGGCCGCCGTTTTCGTCCAGGGCCATAGTCACCTGGCGGTACGAAGTCAGCCGGTCCTTGGGCTTGAGGTCAATCCAGCGCGACTTCTGCGCTTCGGGCAGCACCAGCCGGCCCTGGCCATTCAGGCAGCGGGAGGGTACCATGTTGTAGGGCGCCAGCTCGTCAGTCGCATCAAGCAGCACTTCCTGGCCGTCGGGCAGCGCCACATGCGCCATTACGTAGTTGAGGCGGTTAAGCATCGGGCTTTCGGGTTGCAGCCGGCCTTGCGAACGGGTGCTGAGCACGAGCGGATTGGCCGCGAAACCAGCTTCGCGCAGGGCGGCAATCAGCAGCAGGTTCACATCGGCCGACGAGCCGGTTTTCTGGTCGAAAGCCCTGCGCACGGTGGTCGTGGCCATCAGGCGGCTCTGGCCATTGTACTTCACGCTCCGGCGCACCAGCCCGTGCACAGCAGCCAGGCGAGCGGCCGGGTCGGCACCGGCTGCCGTCAGCAGGGGAGTGAGCTGGTCTTTCAGGAAGCCGGCCCGGTTGAGCTGAGTTCCGAACTCATCATCGGTGAGCAATTCCGAATCAATTTTCTCCCAGCTGCCCGCCACCACCTGGTAGGCCTGCCCGGGCAGGCGCACCCCCGCCAACTCAAAGTCAATGCGGGCCACGTAGTCGTTGGTCGTCGTCATGTAGGGCTCCTCGCGCAGTGGTGGCACATTCTGCATCACCCAGCGGTGGTTGGTCTGGCGCGGCGTCAGGGTTTCGGAGCCGCCTGCGGTGCGGACGCCGGTGTAGCCATTGCCCGAACCGGAATAAGCAATGGTGAACTGCCCGGTCGATTCGGTCTGTTCCTGCACCGCCAAAGGCTCGTAGCCCTGCATCAACATTCGGTAATCAAAATACTCCGGAATGGAGGCCCGGTACTCGCTCCGGCGAATAGGAATGTCTTCCTGAAAAGTCCAGTCCTGGAAGTTAAAGGCAAAGTCGGAGCCAATCGTATAGGCGTACTCGACCACCGAGCCCACCCGCACGTTGGGCATCGTGAACTTGCGGATGGTAATGTTGGTGGTTTTCTCCTCCTTGAACATGGATTCCGAGTTGAGCTTTTCCTTTACCACCTGCCCGTTCACCAAGTTGTAAGTGAAGCCCTTCAGCGTCGTTAGCTTCTCCTCTTGGCCGTTGGCGTGGTAGAGCGAAACTTGTCCGGTGGCGTATTCATACCCCGATTTCTTCAGGATTTTAACGCGCCGTATCCGCTCAAAAACCACAATAAACCCCTTGGGGCCGTACTCGAAGTGCGAGCGGCCGAAGTCGCACAGCACCACGGCCGAAGCGGCACTGTCGGCCACAAAAGGCTTGTCGGTCAGGTCGGCCTCATCAATCTTACCGAACTTAATAGGCGCCTCCTGGGCGCGGGCCAGCCCGGTAGTGGCAACTGTGAGCACGCCAACCAGCAGTGCCCGTACGAGTAAAGTTTGCATCATAGAAAGAGTGTATTATCAGCGTAAAAAAGTCTTGAAAACAGGGTGCTGAGGAAGCGCCGGCCGTTTCAACCACATCGGCGACCTGGCGGCAGCGGTGGTGGTTGCGTACCACATTAGGCTCGGTGCTTGTTGCCTGGGGTTGGGTATAGAATGCCCGAAGACACTGGGCCCCGGGCCGGGTAGCGGGCCTGGTTGAACTACAGGCGGCTCAATAGCCTCAGCTTGCCGGGGCCGTTGGGCAGGGCGCTGAAGATGAACCGGCCGTCGTTGTCGGGCTGAGCCAGCAGCGCGGCCACCTCGCGGCCACCAGGCGTACCGAATTTCGGGGGTGCTTCCTGGGCCAGCGCCGCGGCCGCTCCGTCGGTAAGCCCGACGAGCAGCAACCCACGGCATAACATGGATAAGTACATCAACAGAACGAAAAAAATAGGATGGCTGAAAGCCGGTTAATCCGGCCCCCGTTAGCCATAGTAAGATGCTAGCGGAACCGAAATATCCTATTTATTTCGAAGAGGAGCAACCCACGAAGCAAACTTATTCTCAGGCTCCTGCAAACAGCCCGGCCAGGGCGGCACAGCGGGCCGACAGACGCTGTTTTACGGATTAGTCCAAGTGGGGCACAGCCCGTCTTATCAGGCTGCTTCTTCTAGTATAGCAGGCACGCGCCGCCGCGTGGCCAGCAAAAACACCAGCCCGCAAAGCACGCTGCCGGCACTGGCCAGATGCACAAAGGGCAGGTGGGCGGGCTCGTTGCTGAATATCCAACCCGCCAGCAGCGCCCCGATGCCGATACCGGCCTCCAGGGCCATGTACATCGTAGAAACGGCCCGGCCGCGCCGCTCGGGGTGGCTTAAATCTACCGTCCAGGCATAAATGGTGGGCGAGTTGAGGCCCGTGCCCAGCCCGAACAGCACCGCTCCGGCCAGAAACCCCGTTACCGAAGGCGCCAAGGCCAGCATCAGCAGGGAGGAAATAATGACGAACGATGAGCCGATGAGCACTGGCACCCGGCCGTAGCGGTCGGAGGCGCGGCCCGCCAGCAGGCGTACTACCAGCGAGGCGGCCGTGTAGCAGAGGTAAAACAGACCCTTGCTCTCGCCGGTGAGGCCCAGCACCCGGCTCTGGTCGGGCACGACGGTGAAAATAGCGCCGAACGGCAGCAGAAACAGCAGCGTGGCCGCGGCCGGCACCAGCACCCGGGGTTCCACCACTTCCTGCCAGCTCTCAATCTTCAATAATTTCCAGCTAAAGCGCTGGCGTTGGGCCACGGCCAGGGTTTCGGTCATGGTGCCCTGCACGATGAGGCTGAGCAGGGCCAGGCCCGAGGAGCAGTAAAACAGCACGTTGAGCGAGAAGTGGGCCGCCAGCCACGAGCCCAGCGTGGGGCCGGCGGCCATGCCCAGCGAGCCTGCCACGCCCAACAGGCCCATGGCCTCGCCCCGGCGGGCCAGCGGCACAATATCGGCAATGTAGGCGGCTGTGCCGGTGGGCTTGAAGCCGGTGCTGAAGCCGTGCAGCAGACGCAGCCCCAGAAAGCCCACCACCGTAACCGTGAACGGGTAAAAGAAGCCGCAGATAAAGCACACCAGCGAGCCAAACACCATCACCGGAATGCGGCCCACCGTATCGGCCAGCTTGCCCGAGAAGGGCCGCGAAAGGCCGGCCGTGAGCGTAAACAAGGCAATGATGTAGCCCTTGTACTCGCCGCCGCCCAGGCTGGTCAGGTAGTCGGGCAGCTCGGGCAGCAGCATGTTGAAGCTCATGAAAAACAGGAGCGACGAGAGGCACATCAGCCAGAAGCCGGCCGTGTATACGCGGGGCGGGCGGGGCGTGGGGGCCGTAGTAGTAAGCGAAAGAGCCATGCGGCCGCAAAGGTACGGCGGCCGGGGCGGGGTTGGGCCCGAAGAAATGAGTTACTACCCTAGAAACTGCTGAGGCCTACCGTAGCGCCAGGGCAGACGTGTAGGAAAGCCCCAATAAAAGCTCAGCCCCGACGGAGCAGCGCAGCCTGTTTATCAGCGGCGCTGCTCCGTCGAGGCTGAGCTTTTCACTCGTTTGGCTGCCGCTGTGGCTACTGCGCCGGCGGCGTAACAACCAGCACCTCGCCGGGCTTTACGGCAAAATCGGGCTTGCCATTCCACTCCATAAGCTGCTTGATGGTAACGCCATAGCGGCGAGAAATGGCGTAGAGCGTCTCGCCTGGCTGTACCGTGTAGCGCACCGTAGCAGCGGTCGGCGCGGCCGAAGCCGGTGTAGCGGCCGGAGTGCCCGCCGGGGCAGCTGGAGTGTTGGCCGGTACATCGGTAACAGCCGGAGCCGCCACGCGCAGCACCTGCCCGATTTGCAGCGACGGATTGGCCGGCAACTCATTCCAGGCAATAATATCGGCCGGGCGCAGCTTGAAGCGGCGGGCCACCGAGTACAGGTTTTCCTTGGGCTCGACGGTGTGCAGGCCGCTGGCCGGTACCGGCTCTACAATGGTGGGCGGACCAGCGGCAGGTACGGCAGCAGTCTCGGGGGCAGGCGAGAGAGCCGGAGCAGGAGCCGCCGGGATTATCGGAGTTGGCACAGGAGCCGGCTTAGCAACCGGAGATGGTGCCGGAGCCGCCGGAGTTATCGGGCTTGGCGTGGCAACCGGCGCTGGTGTGGCGGGCCGAGGGGACGGCGCTGGCGCAGGCCGCGACGCCTCCGTTTCGGCTGGTGTGGCGGGTGCGGCCGGAGCCCCATCGCGGGGCTCATCGGCGACGGGGCGCGAGGCGGG
>NZ_QVLT01000055.1 GCF_003417065.2 Hymenobacter lapidiphilus
CCCGCCGCGCCCGCCGCGGCCACCGCCGCCCGAGCTGCCCACCACGCCCAGCAGGTCGTCGGTGCCGAAATTCTGCTCGTTGATGTTGTTGCTCTGGGCCACCACGCTCAGCCGGCGCTTGCCCTGGAAGCTGTTCAGGTTGCCGCTCAGCCGGTACCTGTCATCGAGCGGCCCGTAGCCGGCCACCACCCGCCCAAACTGGCCGTTGCGGAATTGTGGTTTGGTGATGATGTTGATGGTTTTCTGCTGGTTGCCGTCGTCGAAACCCGTAAACTGGGCCTGGTCGGAGGCCCGGTCGTACACCTGAATCTTATCGATTACCTCAGCCGGCAGGTTCTTGAGCACTGCGTCGGGGTCGTTGCCAAAAAACTCCTTACCATCGACCAGAATGCGCTGCACCTGCTCGCCCTGGGCCTGCACCTTGCCGGTGGTGGGGTCCACGGTCACGCCGGGCATCTTTTTAATCAGGTCGCCGGCGCTGGCATCGGGGTTGGTTTTGAACGAGTCGGCGTTGAACTGGGCCGTGTCGCCCTTCTGCACGGCGGCGGCGGCCTGGCCCACCACTTCCACGCCCTTCAGCGTCACGCCCCCGGCCTGCAGCGTCAGGGCGCCCAGGTTCAGCGGCGTGGTGCCCACTTCCACGGTACGCTGCAAATCCTGGTAGCCCAAAAACGACACCGTGAGCCGGTAGCGCCCCGCCGGTACGCTTGGCACCGTAAACGAACCGTCGGCTTCCACCGCCGCGCCCCGCCGCACCGAGTCGGGCAGCTGCAGCAGCACCACATTGGCTCCCAGCAGCGCCGACTGATCCTGGGCATCAACTACCTGCCCGCTCACGGTCGTCTGGGCCCGGGCCGTAGTCAGTAACAAGTTGAAAAGCAGCAGGCCAAAGAGGAAACGTAGCGTCATCAAGCGAGGTATGAGGGCATTAGCCAGCAAAGACACCAAAAATCGCCGACGTTTAACGACGGCGGATTTTTCTTTTCAAACAGTGTAGGGGCGGGGCTTGTCCCCGCCCGCCATTCGTGTCGTTGAACGGAATCGTCGAAATGGTGCCAACGGCGGGCGGAGACAAGCCCCGCCCCTAAGCTGTTCTGTTACAGCTTGCGCATCAGCAGCAGCCCGTCGCGAAGGGGCAGCAGCACGTTTTCTACCCGCGCATCGGCCTGCACTTTGGCATTGAAAGCCCGCACGGCGTGGGTGTCTTTGTCGGCGGGCTTCACGGGGTAGCCAGGCAGCACCTTGCCGTTCCACAGCACGTTATCAATCAGCAGAAACCCGCCCGGCCGCACCTGGGGCAGCACCAGCTCGTAGTAGGTGTCGTTATTGATTTTATCGGCGTCGATGAACACCAAATCCCAGGTTTCAGCCAGCGCGGGCACCACTTCTCCGGCCAAACCGATATGCAACCGAATCCGGTCAGCAAGCCCCGCTTCAGCCACGTAACGCCGGATGCGGCCCGCCAATTCGGGGTTCTGCTCGACGGTGTGCAGCAGCCCATCCGGGGCCAGCCCCTCGGCCAGGCACAGGGCCGAGTAGCCGGTAAACGTGCCCAGTTCCAGCACCCGCCGCGGCCGAACCATGTGGCTCAGCATGCTCAAAAGCCGCCCCTGCGCGTGCCCCGACAGCATCCGGGCGTGCAGCACCTGCACATGGGTTTCGCGGTTGAGGCGGGCGAGCAGTGCGCTTTCGGGGCTGGTGTGGTCGTCGGCGTAACGCTGGGCGTCGTCGGGGGAGTACATGAGAAGTATTGCAGGTAAAATAAATACGATTAAATAATAGTGTTAAATGCTATTGATAAACTAATTAGGTTATTTTATTGATAAAACACAAAAGTATAAATAATTTTATTTGCATGGATTATGTGCTTTCAGTAACGTAATAAAATCTTCAAGAGTCGAAGTATACGGTTCTTGTTCATATCCCAAAGAGTCCATTATGGCGTCCCATATTTCTACTTTATTATCACTGTACTGTATAATCAGCCTATATACGTTGTATTCAATATCCATTTTCTCATTGTTATTTTTATTGTCAAACGCGATATTATCAAGTAATCTCTGCTTGCAGGCAATAGAGCTCGTTTCAACTTCGAAAAACGAAATCAAGTCTACGTATGTCATGGCTTTTGATTGAGGAAGAGTTGTGTGTTCTTAGTATTATAACACTAAAAATTAAATTTATGCTTCTTAACGTGAGGCATCATCCACTCGCCTTAGTGCGGTACCAACCGAAACTTCCAGACGAGGAAACCTGCCTTGCCCGCCTCATACACCGTTGCCACCACCCGGTAGAGTCCTTCGTAGCGGTAGCCGAAGCCCGAATCAACCGCAATCCGCCGGAAGACCCGCACCGGATGACCATTTTCGAGGCTTTTGTGCAGATATAGGTTGCGGCCGCTCATTTCCTGGTGCGCCGTTTGCCGGCCGCTGCGTGGGTCGCGGCCGCCGCTGCCCGAGTACGTCAGGTCATCTTCCCGAAAATCGTCGTCGGCGTACTGGTCTGCCAGAATGATAGAATCGGCCCCCTCATCAGCCGAGCCGCTCACGCCCGTGCGGGTGGGCCGGTGCAGCCCCGCCCGGCTCAGCGCTAGCCGGCTATCCAGCACATCGCCCGGCCGGTAGTAGCTGACGTGGCCGAAATGGGGCATTGGTAACGAGGTTATAGGCTGTAGGGGCGGGGCTTGTCCCCGCCCGCCGTTAAATTCCCATAACGGGCCATTGCCGAATCGTCCAACGGTGGGGCGGGGACAAGCCCCGCACCCTACAACGTTCAACCCTACTCCGGCACGTACTGGAGTACGCTCAGGTTGTCGTCGGTGAGGATTTCGTTGGCCATTTCCAGCAGCTCGGGGGCGCTGATGCGGCGGATGCGGTCGAAAATTTCGTTGATGGCTTCCACGCGGCCCAGGTCGAGGGTGCTTTTGGCCAGCAGCTGCATCAGGCCGCTGTTGCTTTCCTCGGCCATAGCCAGCTGGCCCATCAGCTGCTCCTTGGCCGTGTGCAGCTGCGAGGTGCCCAGGGTTTGCTCGCGCAGGCGCTTAAGCTCCTTCTGCACCAGCGCCACGGTGCGGTTCACTTGCTTTTTCTCGGTGCCGAAATAGATGCCAAACAGGCCCGTGTCGGTGTAGGGCGAGTAGGTGGCGTCGATGGTGTACACGAGGCCGTACTTTTCGCGCACTCCCAGGTTGAGGCGCGAGTTCATGCCGGGGCCGCCGAGCAGGTTGCTGAGCAGGAAGAACGGAATCCGCCGCTCGTCGTGCAACGCGTAGGCGGGGCCGCCGATGAGGCAGTGGGCCTGAGTGATGGGCTTGCGCTCCAGCCTCTCCAGGCGCTGGTAGCCGCTGAAACCCAGCCGGGGCCGCGCTCCGAGCCGAGCCGGTAGCGGGGCCAGATACTTATCGGCCAGTCGCTTTACCTCCTTAAACGGCAGGTTGCTCACCGAGCTGAACACCACCC
Organism: Hymenobacter lapidiphilus; assembly: GCF_003417065.2. GTDB lineage: Bacteria > Bacteroidota > Bacteroidia > Cytophagales > Hymenobacteraceae > Hymenobacter. The sequence continues at coordinate 3,459 of NZ_QVLT01000055.1, forward strand.
GGTCGGTGCGCACGTTTTCGGCCAGAAACTGGTGGAAATCGGCCTGCTGGAAGCCCGACACGCTTTCGCGGGTACCCAGAATGTTGTGGCCCAGCGTGTGGCGGGCAAAAACTACGTCGTCGAAGTCGTCGATGATGGCGTCTTCGGGCGCATCGTGGTACATGGCCATTTCTTCCAGAATCACGCCGCGCTCCTTCTCAATCTCCTTTTCGGGGAACACCGAGTTGAACGTCAGGTCGGTCAGAAGCTCGAAGGCGCGCTCGAAGTGCGTGCTCAGCAGCGAGGCATAGAAGCAGATTTTCTCCTTAGTAGTATAGGCGTTCAGCTCGCCGCCCACCGTTTCGAGACGGTTGAGGATGTGGAAGCTCTTGCGCTTCTCGGTGCCCTTGAAAGCCATGTGCTCCCAGAAGTGCGCCAGCCCGAGCTGGTGCGGTTTCTCGTCGCGCGAGCCGATGTCGAGCAGAAAGCCACAGTGGGCAATTTTGGTGTGCGGAACCTGCTTATGCAGCACCCGAATTCCGTTGGGCAACTCGTACAGGTCGTAATCAGTCATGTTGTAGGGTCTGGTGGGCTTAGGGCTTAGAAGACTTGAATTTGTGCAAGCCACCCGCCGCCCCGGCCTGGTATAACCACGCCAGCGCGCGGTAGGTTGCAAAGATACGAGCAGTGAATGTGTGAGTGAGGTAAGAGAGGTTGTCATGCTGAGCAAAGCGCAGCGGAGTCGAAGCATCTCTACTGCAATGGTAATCCTTTCGCCGACTCACCAATGCAACGAAGTGGTAGAGATGCTTCGACTCCGCTGCGCTTTGCTCAGCATGACAACCTCTTTCACCCATTCACCATCCCACCTTGAGCTTGCCCCAAAACTGCCAGCAGCTGTTCAGTACGAATATCGTGGGCGCAGCGGAAGTGGCCCAGCGGGCAGGCGGCGTGGCCGTGCAGGCCGCAGGGGCGGCAGGGCAGGGGCCCCTCAATTTCCACGATGCGCGAAAACGGACTCAGCGGCCCGAACCCGAAGGCCGGCACCGTGGAGCAGTACACCGCGCACACCGGCGCGCCCACGGCCGAGCATAAGTGCATGGGCGCCGAATCGTTGACGTAGTTAAGCATCGCCCCGCGCATGAGTGCCGCCGAGGCCAACAGCGACAGGCGACCCGACAGGTTCACCGAACCCGGCCGGCCGCTTTGCTCCAGCAGCCGCTGGCAGGCGGCCGTATCGGGTGGGCCGCCAAGCAGAAACACGGTGTAATCGGGCGGCAGCGCGGCCAGCAGTTTCAGCCATTGCTGCTCCGGAAACTGCTTGGTAAACCACACCGAGGTAGGCGCAATACATATGTACGGCCCGCCCCCGGCCGCCGCCACAGCTTCGGCCGCGGCCTGCTCGTCGTCTGCGGAAGGGTAGAGGCGGGGTGGCACCACCGGGCCCTGGTAGTCGGGGGCGAGCAGACGCAGGTTACGCGTTACCTCGTGTACGCCGGCCTCCAGCACGTGCGGCGCGGTGCGCGTGAAAAACCGGGCCAGCGGGTTCTTGTCGAAACCCACGCGCTCGGGGGCGCCCGAAAAGGCCGTGAGTAAGCCGGTGCTGGCGAAGCGCTGCAGCGTGACGACGCGGCCGTAATTGGAGCGCCGGATATGGCCCAGTAGCCGCAGCAGGCCCTGGTACTTGTCCTGCTTTTTGTCCCACACCAACACCTGCCGCACCTGCGGGTGTCCCTTTAGCAGGCTTTCGTTGCCGCGGCGCACCAGAAAGTCGACCGGCGTGTCGGGCTCGGTGCGATGCAGGTATTCCAGCAGGGCCGTGGCCAGAATCACGTCGCCAATAAAGGCAGTCTGGATGAGCAGGACGGCGGGCGGGGCGGCAGCGGGCATGGCGGGGCGAGTGAGCCGGCAAAGATACTGCGGCGGTAGGGGCGAAAAAGAACGTCATTCAGAGCGCAGCGAAGAATCTCGCGTGCTGATGTTGGCAATGTGTTCAACTATTCCATGCGAGATTCTTCGCTGCGCTCTGAATGACGTTCTTTTTCGGCCGGAACCGTAATCTGCCTAACTTGGCCCAGCCGCTTCGGCGGCAGCCACCTGTTTACCTCATCCCCGCTACTATGCGCTACGGCCCTATTTCGCCCGATTTGTTTACCGAAAACCGCCGCCGCTTCCGCGAGCTGCTGCCGCCCGCCTCGCTGGCCATCTTCCAGGCCAACGACATTATGCCCACCAACGCCGACGGCACCATGCCGTTCCGCCAGAACAATGATTTGTTCTACCTCAGCGGCGTCGACCAGGAAGAAAGCATCCTCGTTATCTGCCCCGACGCCACGCTGCCTCAGCACCGCGAAATCCTGTTTCTGAAGGAAACCAGCCCCGAAATTCTTATCTGGGAAGGCTACAAACTCACCAAGGAGCAGGCCCGCGAGCAAACGGGTGTGCGCACCATCATGTGGCTCGATTCGTTCGAGTCGGTGCTTCCGGCCCTGATGAACGAAGCCGACAACGTGTACCTGCCCGCCAACGAGCACATCCGGGCCACGGTGGCGGTGGAAACCCGCAACGCCCGCTTCATTAAGCGCCTGCAGGCGGCTTACCCGCTGCACCAGTACCGCCGCGCCGCGCGCCTGCTCGACCAACTGCGGGCCATCAAAAGCCCCGAGGAAATCCGGCTTATGCAAAAGGCCGCCGACATCACGGAGGCCGCCTTCCGCCGCCTGCTCGGCTTCGTGCGGCCCGGCGTGATGGAGTACGAGGTGGAGGCCGAAATCTTCCACGAGTTTCTACGCGGCGGCTCGCGCGGGCCGGCCTATGGCTCCATCATCGCCTCGGGGCCCAGCGCCTGCATCCTGCACTACGTCAGTAACGACCGCGAGTGCCAGGCCGGCGACGTGATGCTGCTGGATTTCGGGGCCGAATATGCCAACTACGCGGCCGACATGTCGCGCTCCATTCCCATCAGCGGCACCTTTACCAAGCGCCAGCGCGCCGTATACGAGGCCGTGCTGCACGTGATGAAGTTCGCCACGGCCCGGCTCGTGGCCGGCGGCAACATCGAGGAATACCACGCCGCCGTGGGCTCCGAAATGGAGAAAGAGCTCATCAAGCTCGATTTGCTGAACGCGTCGGACGTGAAGAATCAGGACCCCGCCGCGCCGCTCTACAAGCAGTATTTTATGCACGGCACCAGCCACTACCTGGGCCTCGATGTGCACGATGTGGGCTTCAAGTACCGCACCTTCGAGCCGGGCATGGTGTACACCTGCGAGCCGGGCATCTACATTCCGGCCGAGGGCCTGGGTATCCGTCTCGAAAACGACATCCTCCTCACCAAAACCGGCAACGACGACCTGATGAAGAACATCCCGCTCGAAGTGGCCGACATCGAGCGGTTGATGCGCCGTTAAGCAGCCCGGTTCGGCCGACTTATTGACCTGGGTCTGGAATTCGACCTGTCTGAATTTTTTTTCGGTTGCCTTTCAGGAGTAGAGCCGCCAGGGAAGTTGCCGAGAAATTGCGCCGGGCCCATTGGTCGAAAAATTGACCGATTTGCCTGATTAGCTGCGTAATAGCTATTATATAGTGAGGGCCGGCAGCAAAATTAAAGACATATTAGAACAACCTAATTTTGTGCAGGCCGGTATAGGCACCACAGTGAGGCATACAGCCGCCAGCGCGGTTCCACGGCCGGAAAAGATACCTTTGCCTTTTCAAACCTCTTTTCTTATGAAAAAAATCCTAACCTCCATTGCGGCCTGTGGTCTTGCGATGTTGTCGTTGGCCCCCGATGCGCAAGCACAGACATCGGACCGTAAAACCAACATCAGCGTCTACTACAACTGGCTGCAGTACCACGGCGACCTCGGGTCGGAGTGGTTCAAAAGCAACAAGGTAGAATACGGTCTGGGTGTAACAGTGAGCCGCTACATTGCTCCGGGCCTCGACATTGGTCTGGACCTGAGCTACGGCGACATGAAGTTCTCGGCCGATTATCCGAAGAACACCTACTACCCCATCCGGCGCTTCGATGCCAACGTGGTGAACGTAGGCATTCCCATTAAGCTGAAGCTCAATAATGGCTGGGCCCTGAAGGAGGACGCGTTTATCGCGCCTTACCTGGTGGTACAGCCCGGCGTATTCTTCGCCAGCCCCGACCTCTACGACATCAACGATAAGATTGTCGGCAACTCCGACGTGTACGCGTTTGACATCTCGGCTGCCGCCGGTATCAAGTTTAACTTCTCGGAGACGGTGGGCCTGTTCGTTCAGACCGGTCAGCACTACCCGCTCACCGACCAGATTGACGGCATTACCAATGTTGGCAAGCTCAACGACCGGTACCTGCAGCACAAGCTGGGCCTGAGCTTCAACCTGGGCAAAGCCAAGGATACCGACGGTGACGGCGTATCTGACCGTAAAGACAAGTGCCCCGACACGCCCTCCGGCGTAGCCGTGGACGAAAACGGTTGCCCGCTCGACGGCGACAAAGACGGTGTTCCGGATTACCAAGACCAGTGCCCGACCGAAGCCGGTACGGCTGCCATGATGGGCTGCCCCGACAAAGACGGTGACGGTGTGGCTGACAAGGACGACGAGTGCCCCGACCAGGCTGGCCTGCCCGCTCTGCGCGGTTGCCCAGATGCCGACGGTGACGGCGTAGCCGACAAGAACGACAAGTGCCCCGACACCCCGGCCGCACCCAGGTAGATGCTACCGGTTGCCCAATGGTAATGGACGCTGACGGCGACGGTGTACCCGACAACATGGACAAGTGCCCCGCCACCCCGGTCGGCACCCGCGTTGATGCCAACGGCTGCCCAATGGAAGTGAACCCCGCCCTTCGCAAGCTGGAGCAGCCAATTCGCTTCGAAACGAACAGCACGGTTATCAAGCGCACCTCGTACGGTACCCTCGACAAGATGGTAAAGGCCCTCAAGGACAACCCTGAGTACAGCATCCGGGTAATCGGCTACGCCGATTCGCGCGGTACCGATGAGTACAACCAGGGTCTGTCGGAGCGTCGTGCCGGTTCGGTGAAGCGTTACTTCACTGGCAAAGCCCTCGACCCCGCTCGCATCGTGACGGAAGGTAAGGGTGAGTCGGAGCCCGCTGCTCCGAACACCTCGGCCGCCAACATGGCTAAGAACCGTCGGGTAGAGTTCAAGTTTGAATTCTTCATCCCGAATGCTCCCCAGCCATAAGGCTGCGAAAGCAACGTAAAAAAGCGGCGTACCCACCGGGTGCGCCGCTTTTTTGTTGCCGTATTCTTAGTGTTTTGCAGCGGCGCGGGCCCGGCATTGCCAACGGGCGGCCGGGTATTGCGTACAGCAGCAACACCATATCGTTTTCCACTCCCTTATCAAGTAGATGCTTATGAAAGTTCGTTTCGCTCCTTTGCTGCTGGCTGTTGCCCTGCTGTGGCTGGCGGGTTGCCGGGCCAGTGGCCCAGGCACGCCAGCCCGTACGGTTGCCGAGTTCTTCAACAAGTATGAAAACCGTTCCGGTTTCAAGGCCACCGACTGGAACGCCGGCTTGGGTACCCGTTTTCTGCTGGGCCGCCTCGGCAAGCTAGGTGGCAACAACGACCTAAGCCAGGCCCTCACTTCCATCCGGAGCGCCAAAATCCTCACCTTTACGCCCACCAGCAACAGCGCCCAGCAGCTGGTAGTAGAGGGCCTCGACAAGGAAGTAGCCGGCCTGCTGGCCAGCGAGCGGTACACGCCCCTGCCCGCCGCTGATACCGACCCCAATATCCCGAACCAAATGCGCTACTCGGTGCGCGAGCAGTTGGGTATGGTAACGGAGCTGGTGGCCGTGGGTGGCGAGAAAAATACCGGCTCGTTTGTGCTCATGGCCATCAGCGGCAGCTTTACCCGTGCCCAGGTAGCCGAGCTGAGCAAGGTGCTGCCCAACGTGGCCAGCGGCGGCTTTTAAAAATAAGCGGCTGACTCTCTACACAGCTTCAAGCAGCTGAATTGCCAGAACAGCCATCTGGTGGCTGAACAAAGCGCAGAACCGTCCTCCAAAAACTCCTAGTATCAGGGACTTTGGAGGGCGGTTCTGCGCTTTGTTATTAGGGATATTCGGCTGGTTAAAAGGCCAGGTCGTTGAGAAAAAATACCTCTCGCATATTCCCGCTTTCGGAGCGGACGCTTTGGTAGCCAACGGCCAGAAAATGGCGGCCGTACCAGGGCAACAGGTGCTCCTGATAGGTGCTGATGGTTTTCTCTTCCCGCTTACCGGTGCTTTCGGTGCCAGCGGGGGCTGCCGGGGCAGTGCGCAGGCGCACCTGCCAGTCGTTGGGTGAAGGCGCTGTGCGGTCTACCAGCTTGTAGTAGAGCTTATCGTCTTTCATGTAGGCCAGCACCAGCTTGCCATCGTTCAGGGGCCGCACGGCAACGGTCTCTTCCAGCTGAGCGCGGTTCACCTCCTCAAGCAGGAAAGAGTTGTCCCAGAGTAAGTTGCCTTGGCGGTCGAAACCGCAGACTACGGCGTGGCTGAAGTGGTACCCATTGGCTGGCCGGTGGTTGGTATAAAAGCTATTGTAGCGCGAGGGGTAGCCGAAGCCTCCGGCGCCGGTGCCATAGGGCAGACCTCCGGGGCCAATGCCGCTAGGCAGGCCATAACCACTGTAGCCGCTATTGTAGCGGGCATAATACACCTCGGCTACCAGCACAAACCCCTCGGCAGTAGGCAGCATATCGTGCATAAGCAGTTGGTAGCGGTGGCGCGTCTGGCGGGCCTCGTCGCGCAGGCGGGCCTGGCGCTGGCGCAGTCGTTCCACTCTCGCCGGCTTCATAAAATCGAAGAAGTGCTTGAAGTTGAGGAAATCGTAGAAGCGTAGCGAGCGGCGCTGGCCGGTAGGCGTGGTGCCGGCCGTCAGGTCGGCTGCGAACAGGCCCTGGGAGTAGCGCGAGTCGCGCAGCGTGTAGGTGCCGGCCAGTATCCGGGCCGCGCTGTCGCCCGAGCTGAGCTGGGCATCGAGCAGGCCGCGCTCGGAGCCGGCCTGCACAAACTCGGAGCGGATGAGCTGGCCCTGCTGGTCGAGCTGCTTAAGCTGCAACCGCGACTTAAACCCGTTGGATTCGCTCAGAATCAGCTCGGCCCGTTGGGTAGCCGAATCGGCTACCAGCGTAAAGCGGGCCGGCAGCGGCTCGTACACGGAGGGCAGAAACTGAAACTGGGCCGTCTGCAGGTTCAGCAACAGTACCGTCAGGTGCTGTTCCACTTCCACCGTTACAAACAGGTTGCCATCGAGGGCAGTGAGGTTATGAATCTGACGGGCTTTCTTGGTTTTGAACTCGCCGGTAGCCAGCTCGCCGGTGCGCGTATCCAGGGCGGCCACCCAAAGTGTGCCCTCCGCCACGCCGCTGAACAGGGCGTACACATCGGTGCCCTCGGCGCAGATGCGCTGAAACTCGTAGCCCCGCGGTACCTCCAGGGGCCGGGGCGGGGCAGGCTTCAGCTGGTAGTCAAGCTTCTGGAAGTAGTAGCCGGGCCGGCTCGTCAGCCGCACATCGTGCTCCACGAGCAGCACCAGGCTGCTGTCTTCGGCCAGGGGCTGTACCTGCACCTCGCTGTTGGAAAACTCCAGCGGCAGCTCGGTGCGCCGTTCCTGCAAGGGCTCTACCGGGGGCCGGGGGCCTTTGGGTTTCTGCGCCCACAGGCCCGGCGCGACAATCAGCAGACAAAAAAGCAGGAGCGTATGTCTCATAGCGGGAACCACCGGGCTTTCAGAGGAGAGGAGCAAGGGTAAGATACGCAGAAGCCCGGGCTCTGCCTAACCCCGCTGGCCTCTGGATGATGCCGCCCCTTACTATATTCCATACCGCAAGCGGATGAAACGCGGAAATCCATTCCGGGCAAAATCGGAAGCGCGGGCGTAGCCCCGCCGTCTGGCCCCGCGACGGCCTGCCCCGGCTTTCCGGCTCTGCTCGGGGTGGGGGCTTATGCTGCCCCGGCCCCCAGCTCCAGCAGCACATCGAACTCCTCGGCCTTCAGCGGCATCACCGACAGGCGCGACTGGCGCAGCAGGGCAATCTGGCTCAGGCGCTCGTCTTGCTTGATGCGGGCCAGCGACACGGGCGTAGCCAGGGGCTGGCGGGGCACCAGGCGCACGGCTACCCAGTCGGTGCCGGCGGGGGCTGTGGCGTCGGGGGCGGCGGGGGCAGCGGCTTCAGCTATGCCCACCACCTGCTTGTCGCTCACGCTGTGGTAGAACAGCACCGGGTCGCCGGGCTGCATCTGACGCAGGAAGTTGCGGGCCTGGAAGTTGCGCACGCCGGTCCAGTCGGTGCCGCCCTCGCGCACAAAGTCGGCCCAGGAGTACGCCGCCGGTTCCGATTTAACAAGCCAATAGTTCATATGAGAAGCAGGTGGGTTTCGGCGCAAACATAACGCCAAACGGCCCGGCTGCCCACCATTTGGGGCAACCGGGCCGCTATGCCGCTGGTAACTGGCGCCGCTGGCTAGGGCAGGTAGCGGGCCGTAAGGCGGTCGGCATCCACGCTCACGACTTCCAACTGCATATCGGGCCGCGAATTGTCGGTTACATGGAGGCGAAAAACCGACTTGCCGGGCTCGGCACGCTGCCAGGTAATAGGGTGGGTGGTGGGGCCGGTACCGATGCCGGGCGCGATGTAGGCGCCCTTGCCGTCGGCATCGAGCCGAAACCCGTCGCCGCCCTCAATGGGCATGTTATAGCGCTGGGGCGGCGTGGTCCAGGTGTAGTTCTCGGGGCGGTAAGTGGGCGTTTCGTTGGGGCGGGATTCGTGAGAGTTAAGCCACATGCGGCCAAACAGCCGGGCATCGTCGGCCGGCGGAGTGCCGGTTTTTTCGGGCGATACGTCAGGGGCGGTAGGCGTGCAGGCGGCCAGCAGGCCCGTGGCGAGTACAGTCAGCAGGAGAGTGCGCATGAGATGGATGGAGTTATAAGACGTGAGAAATAATGAGGGCCGGCGGCCGGTTGGTGGCTGGCTTACTGGTCGCGCCGGGCCTGTAGCTGATCGTTGGCTGGCTTGGTAATGCGGAGCACATAGCCCTTGCGGGTTGGTGTACGAAAGGTGATACGGTACGTTTGGCCACCCTCACTCTGCCAGGTGCCCGGCCGTTCCTCTGGCCTGTCGAGGGCGTCGAGGCCGTACTCCAGAAAGCTGCCGTCGGCGTTGAGGCGGAAGCCGTCGTAGCGCCAAGCCATGTTGGGGTTGGTGGGCGAGAAAACCGTGGCGCCATCTTCGCCGGCCTGGTAGGTGTTATACCAGGCCCGACCAAAAACATAGTCCGGGGTGGGGTCGTCGTCTTTTTTGCAGCCAGCCAAAAGCAGGAGCAGTGCGGCGGATAAATAGAGGGGTAAACGCATAGGCAAGGCAATAGGAAATCGGGCAATAGCACCTGTCAACGGGAGCCGAAACTCCGGCGGTGGGTTGCAGGTGCCCGATTTCTTATTGCTTGCGCTTCACTTTCAGTACGTTATTTTCCAGCGAAATTATCTCAAGCGCGTAGTCGGGTTCCTGCTTGTCGTCGAGGCTGATAAGCAGCGTATGGTCGTTCTGGGCTTTCCAGCGCCCTTTATGGCCTTCAAGGCCGTCGGTGGGGGCAATGTCGTACTGAGTAAACAGGCCGTTGCGCTCGAAGGCAAAGCCCGTGCGGCCCCGCGACGGCGGAAAGGTGTACGTGTTGGGACGGTACACCAGCACATCGTCCTGGTCCTCCTCGTGGGCGTGCAGCCAGGTGCCTTCCAGCTGCTTCAGGTTGGGCGGCAGGCGCGAGCCCTGCGACTCGGGGTTGCAGGTGGCAGCCAGCAGGAGCACACTCAGGGAAGCAAAAACGGTGAAAAGGCGCATGGCGGAAGAAATAGGTGGACAGTAAAAGTAAGATACGGAAAGTAAGAACCAGGCAACCGAAACAAGGCTGCCGAGGGCGGCGGGCCGGTCGGCTGCCCTCGGGGTTGTGCGGGGCCGTCAGCCACAACAGGGTATCGGCAGAGCTGGCGGCAGGGCGCACCGGGCAGACCGAAACCGGCGTATAGCGGCTGTTACCCCAGCACCTGTTCCCCTGCGCACGCATTACCTTTGCTGCCATGGACAACCGCGCCCTAACCCGAGCCTTTCGCCTGGCGGCCCAGCTGCTGGAGCTGCACGGCGAAAATCCGTTTAAAATCAGGGCCTACGAAGGCACCGCCAGCTCTCTGGAAGCCCTCAGCTTCCCAGTGGCCGATGTGGAGCGCACCGGCCTACCCGACCGCACCGGCCTAAGCAAGACCGCCGCCGCCAAAGTGGCCGAAATGCTGGATACCGGCTCGTTCGAGGAGCTCGACCGGCTGCTGGCCACCACCCCGCCCGGCGTGGTGGAGCTGCTGAAGATAAAGGGCATCGGCCCTAAGAAAATCCGCAGCCTGTGGAAGGATATGGGCATTGAAGATGGCGCTCAGCTGCGTACGGCGGCTGAAAACGACGAGGTAAGTAAGCTCAAAGGCTTCGGCCAGAAAACCCAGCAGTCCATCCTCGACGCCCTCGACTTCACCGACCAGAGCCGCGGCAAGCTGCTGTACCCACATGGCGAGGAGCTGGCCCACGAGCTGCTGGCTCGCCTGGAGGCCGCGCCTGGCACCGAGCGCGCCGCCGTGAGCGGAGAGGTGCGCCGCCGCCTCGAAACCATCGAAACCGTGCTGCTGGTAGCGGCCACCACTAACCCCGCCGCCGCCCGCCAGGCCCTCAACAGCCCTCGACGGCCTCCACGGG
>NZ_QVLT01000056.1 GCF_003417065.2 Hymenobacter lapidiphilus
AAGCGGCCCCACCACCCGGCCCAAAACTTTCTGATTCAGTATTTTCGCAAAGGTATTGAAACCACCTTCAGCTGCCTGACAGCGCGCTTTCCCAAGCAGATTCATGCCGTAACAGCGGCCGGCTTCGCCTTAAAAATAGTGCTTTTCATCTTTGCCCACGCACTACACCAAGTCGGTTTGTAGTTCGCAACTTGGGTTTGCTAGCAGCTGAGCAAAGCGGCTGCAGCGCGAGGCTCCAGCCTTGCGCTACAGCCGCTTTGCTTAACCCTTTCTCATAAATTCTACTATCCGGAAGCTGTTCAGACAAGGGGAGGCGGCGCGCTCATAAACGGCTCCGCCCTACTTTGCACCCTCGATAATATCGTCTACTACGGCTGGGTCAAGTAAGGTGCTGGTATCACCCAGCGTGGTGGTGTCGCCTTCGGCTACTTTGCGCAGGATGCGGCGCATGATTTTACCCGAGCGCGTTTTGGGCAGCCCCGTCACGATCTGGATTTTGTCGGGGCGGGCAATTTTACCGATTTCGGCCACCACGGTTTCGATGACGCTGGCCTCAATGCGGGGCTCGTCGGCGGCGTTTTTGCAGGCGCCTTCGCGGCAGATGATATAGGCGTAGATGCCCTGGCCCTTCACCTCGTGCGGGTAGCCCACCACCGCACTTTCCACCACGTTAGGGTTCTGGTTGATGGCGTTTTCGATTTCGGCCGTGCCGAAGCGGTGGCCGCTCACGTTAATCACGTCATCAACCCGACCGATAATGCGGTAGAGGCCATCGGCGTCGCGGCGGGCGCCGTCGCCGGTGAAGTAGTAGCCGGGGTAGGCCGCGAAATAAGTCTGCACGGCGCGGTTATGGTCGCCCCAGGTGGTGCGGATAATGCCCGGCCAGGCCTGTTTGATGGCTAGGTAACCCTCCTCCTCGTTGCCTTCAATTTCGGTGCCGTCCTGGCGCAGCAGCACGGGCCATACGCCGGGCAGCGGCAGGCCGGCATACGTGGGCTTCGAGGGGGTAATGCCGGCCAGCGCCGAAATCATGATGCCCCCGGTTTCGGTCTGCCACCAGGTATCTACCAGCGGGCAGCGGCCTTTGCCTACGTGCTCGTTGTACCAGTGCCAGGCCTCCTCGTTGATGGGTTCGCCCACCGAGCCGATTACGCGCAGCGAGTCGAGTGAGTAGCTGAGCACGTTGTCGAGGGGCTCGGCCATGAGGGCGCGGATGGCGGTGGGCGCGGTATAGAACGCACTCACCGAGTGCTTGTCAATCACCTCCCAGAACCGCCCGGCATCGGGGTAGGTTGGCACGCCCTCGAACATGAGGGTGGTAGAGCCGGCCAGCAGCGGGCCGTAAATCAGGTACGTATGGCCGGTTACCCAGCCCACGTCGGCCGTGCACCAGAACACGTCGTTCTCCTCTACCTGAAACACGTTGCGGAAGGTGTAATCAGCCCACACCATGTAGCCGGCAGTGGTGTGCACCACGCCCTTGGGCTTGCCGGTGCTGCCCGAGGTATAAAGAATAAACAGCGGGTCTTCGGCCTTCATTTCCTCGGCCGGGCAGGTTTTAGCCACATCGGCGGCCTCCTCGTGGTACCATACGTCGCGCTCGTCCTCCATCTGCACCGGCCAGCCCAAGTGCTCCACTACCACTACTTTGCGCACCGAAGGGCAGGTTTCGAGGGCCTCATCCACCACCCGTTTCACCGGAATCTGCTTGGCGCCGCGGTTCAAACCGTCCGACGTTATCACCAGCTTAGCCTGGGCATCGTTCACGCGGTCGGCAATGGCCGTGGCCGAGAAGCCGGCAAAAATAACCGAATGCACGGCCCCGATACGGGCGCAGGCCAGCACGGCAATGGTGAGCTCCGGAATCATGGGCATGTAGAGGCACACCCGGTCGCCCTTTTCTACCCCGTTATTCAGCAGCACGTTGGCAAACTGGCACACGCGCTGGTGCAGCTCGCGGTAGGTCAGGCGCAGGTGGCGCTCCTTTATGTCGTTGGGCTCGTAGATGAGGGCCAGCTTGTTGCCCCGGGTGGCCAGGTGGCGGTCGAGGCAGTTTTCGGTGATGTTGAGCCGCGCCCCCGCAAACCACGTCGTTTCGCCGGCCACCATATCCGACTCCATCACGGTGCTCCACTTGCGGCGCCACGTAAAGGGCTCGGCCACCGCGGCCCAGAACTCGTTGGGGTGGCGGGTGCTGAGGTGGTAGGCCTCGTGGTATCCTTCGAGGGTACGGATGCGGGCGTGCTGGGGTGTAGCGGGGGTAGGCATGGAGCGTATAACTAGAGGAGGAACTGAATGAGGAAGGTGAAATTAGGTTATCCGGCGCAAAGCAAAGGTGCTGTAACAGAAGGCGCCGACCATCCGGAGAGCAACGCAGGGGTTTATCCAGCAGCGAATCGCCCAAAAGGCCCTGCCCTGTGGGGCACAAACAACGCAAGCCCGGGAAGCCGGCGCGTTAAGGTAGCGTTTGTTCCATGCCTTGGCTGCCTTCCGGATGATAGTTGCGGCGCTGTTCAGGGTTCTGGCCGCGCTTCGGATGCCCGGCGGGGAAGTTAGCTTTCCTGGTGCCCCCGCCCTACGCCGCGCCGGGTCAGCACGGCCCGGATTTCGTCGAGGATAGCGGGGTCATCAATGGTGGAAGGCACCGTGAATTCTTCGCCGTCGGCGAGCTGGCGCAGGGTTTTGCGCAGTATTTTGCCCGAACGGGTTTTGGGAAGCCGCGCCACCACGGCCGCCTTCCGGAAGCAGGCCACGGCCCCTACCTGGCTGCGCACCAGCTGAATGAGCTGCTGCTCCAGCTCGGTTTCAGGCAGTGTCTGGCCATCTTTGAGCACCACCAGGCCCACCGGCACCTGCCCGCGCAGCTCGTCGAAGAGGCCCAGCACGGCGCATTCGGCCACGGCCGGGTGGGCGGCCAGCACCTCTTCCAGCTCGCCGGTGCTCAGGCGGTGGCCGGCTACATTTATAACGTCGTCTAGGCGGCCCATGATGTAGCAGTAGCCCTGCGCGTCGCGGTAGCCCCCGTCGCCCGAGAGGTAGTAGCCGGGATAGGCGTCGAGGTAGGCTTCCTGAAAGCGGGCGTCATCTTCCCAGAGCGTGGGCAGGCAGCCGGGGGGCAGCGGCAGACGCAGCGCCACCAGTCCGGTGGTGCCGGCGGGCACGGGCTGGCCTTCCTCATCGAGAATGTGGAGGTCGTAGCCTGGCACCGGGTGGCCGGCCGAGCCGGCGCGGGCCGGCAGCGCATCAGAATAGCCCACGCAGGTAGCCAGCATGGGCCACCCCGATTCAGTCTGCCACCAGTGGTCGACAACGGGTATGCCCAGCAGCTCGCCGGCCCAGGCATAGGTGGCAGGGTCGCACCGCTCGCCGGCCAGAAACAGGTGGCGCAGCTTGCTCAAATCGTAGCCGTGGACCAGTTCGCCCCCGGGGTCTTCCTTGCGGATGGCGCGGATGGCAGTAGGGGCCGTGAACAGCACATTTACCCCGTAGTCGGCGGCCAGCCGCCAGAACGTGCCCGCGTCGGGCGTGCGCACGGGCTTGCCCTCGAACAGCACCGTGGTGCCCCCGAGCAGCAGCGGCCCGTACACGATGTAGCTGTGGCCCACGGCCCAGCCAATGTCCGAGCCGCTGAACATGGTTTCGCCCGGTTTCAGCCCAAAAACGGCCCCCATGCTATAGCGCAGGGCCACGGCGTGGCCGCCATGCTCGCGCACCACGCCCTTGGGCCGGCCGGTGGTACCGCTGGTGTAGAGGATATAGAGCGGGGCCGTAGCATCAACCGGCACGGCTGCTACCGGCGCGGCTTCCAGCAGCTCGCGGTAGTCTACGAACCGGGTGGCCGGCGCCGAAGTAGCGGCCGCCGGGGTTTCGGGCAGCTCGGCCGGGCAGAAGTCGCGCTGGCTGACCACCACGCAGGCAGGCCGGTGGGTGGCCAGGGCCAGGGCCTCGCGCACCAGCGGCAGGTACGGAATCGGGCGGTCGGTTTCCATGCCGGCCGAAGCGCAGATGATGGCCCGGGGCTGCGCGTCGTCGATGCGCACGGCCAGCTCGGGCGGCGCGAAGCCCCCAAACACCACCGAATGCACTGCCCCCAGCCGGGCGCAGGCCAGCATAGCCACTACCGCTTCGGGCATGTTGGGCATGTAGATGAGGACCCGGTCGCCGGGCTGCACGCCCTGGGCACGCAGGCCCCCGGCCAGCCTGGCCGTCAGGTCGAGCAGCTCGGCATAGGTGTAGCTGCGGCGCATGCCGGTTACGGGCGAGTCGTAGTGCAGGGCGGGCTGGTTGGCGCGGCCGTTGGCTACGTGGTAGTCGAGGCAGAGCCAGCTGGTATTCAGCTGGCCGCCCCGAAACCAGCGGTAGAAACCAGTGGCTTCGTCCTGGCTCAGCACCGGCCGGGGCGGGTCGCGGTACCAGCTCAGGCGGGCGGCCTGCCCGGCCCAGAAGCCGGCCGGATCGGCGAGGCTGGCAGCGTAGTCGGCGGCGTAGGTGGGCATGGGCGGGGGGCGTTTGGAGTGAGTGGATGCGGGAGTGCAATGGGCGGCGGCGCAGGCTCAGTCGCCGCCAGTGGCCAACTGCTCTTTTACTTTCGCCATGAGCTGGCGGGTGCTGAAGGGTTTGGTCAGGTAGAGGTCGGCCCCCACCGTATAGCCCTGCTGCATATCGGCTTCCTTGCTTTTGGCACTTAAAAACACCACCCGCGTGCCGGCCTGCCGAGGATGCTGCCGCACCTGGCGGCATACCTCGTAGCCATCCACATCGGGCATCATAATATCGAGCATAATCAGGTCGAAGGGCGTTTGGCTGATGGCCTCCAGCGCCTCGCTACCATTGCGGGCGATGCTGACGCGGTAGCCGGCCTTGCGCATCAGAAATTCGAGCGACATCACAATATTGGGTTCGTCGTCGACAATAAGAATATGCGGGGGCGTTTTCATAGCTAGGGGTTCTTTACCGATTTCCCATAAAGGAGCGCGGAGGGTTTTGTAGAGGCACGCAGAGTCGTTTAGAGGTTTGCCGGGGTAGCGGTATCAGGGCGGGTTGGTTGAGGAGGACTTATCAGATACTACCGGCGGCTCTCCACTGCGGCAATCGGTAGCTCCAGCGAAAACCGGGCCCCCTGGTCGGTGGCGCTTTCCACCCAGATACGGCCGGCGTGCAACTCCACTATTTTTTTGGTGATGGCCAGGCCCAGCCCCGTGCCTTCGGGCTTGCGCGTGGTTTGGTTTTGGGCCTGGTAAAACTTGTCGAACAGCAGATGATGGAACTCCGGCGCAATGCCTTTGCCGTTGTCCTGCACCCACAGCAGCAGGCCGCCGGCCGTGGTTTGTACCCCCACGGCTATGCGCCCCGTCCCATCGGCCCGGCACGACTTGATGGCATTGCTGAGCAGATTCACCAGCACCTGCATCATCCGGTCCCGGTCGCCGGGCAGGGCGGGCAGGCCGGGCGGCACGGCCAGGTCCAGCTGTATCTGCTTCGCGCGCAGCGGCGGGCCCACGGCCTCCAAGGCGTCGGTGATGATGTCGGCCACGTCGAGGGGTGTTTTATCGAGGCGCGCCGTGCCCGACTCGTACTTCTCCAGATCGAGCACCAGCGCAATCAGGCGGCTCAGGCGCTCGGCCTCGCGGGTGATGGTGTGCAGGAAACGGTGGCGTTCCTCTTCCTCCAGATCGGGGTTGTCGCTCAGGATTTCCGACAGGGCCCGGATGCTGGTCAGGGGCGTGCGCAGCTCGTGGGTAACGGTGTAGAGGAACTCGTCCTTGTGCTGGTCGAGCTCCCGAAGCTGGTCGTAGGCCTGCTGCAGCTGGCTGGTGAGGGCCTGCAGCTGCCGCTGCTGCTTCTGGAGCTGGCGGTTGGCTTCCAGCAACTGCTGGCTTTCCTTGAGAATAACGACCACATTATCGAAGCTGATTTCCTCGACCCCCACCGAGGACCGCAGCAGCAGCCGGGCCGAGGCCGGGCCGATGGCCCCGGCCAGCAGCTTCTCGGCGTAGGCCAGCAGCCGCGGGTCGGCGGGCGCATCCGGCCCGCCACGGCCCCGGCCGGGCCGGGTGCATCATCGGGCCGGGCCGGATGGCCGGGGAAGTGCTCCTGAAAAGCCCCGAGGGCCTGAGCCGTGCGCTTGCGGCCCAGAAAGCCCGTTAGCAGCGCCCGTACATCGGGCAGCGAGGCCACGCTGTGCCAGCCGGCCGGGCCGGTTTCGAAGCCCGGCTCGTGGCGGAATACGTGCACGAACAGCTCGGCCTGCCGCTGCTCCAGCGCCGAGGGCGCGCGCCCCAGCAACGACACGCCCACGTACAGCCCCAGGTTGAAAAACCAGCTCCAGAAGAGCCCGTGCGAAAGCGGGTCGAGGCCCGTGAGGCCCAGCAGCGCCCCGGGGCGCAGCCAGCCCAGGCCCAGCGGCCCTTCGAGCAGCAGGGTATTGGCCAGCAGGCCCGCCTCTACTGCGGTAGGCAGCACCAGCGTGTAGAGCCACAGCAGCAGCCCGGCCAGCAGGCCCGCCGTGGCGCCGGCCCGGGTGCCGCCCTGCCAATACAGCCCGCCCAGCACTACGGGCGCAAACTGCGCCACCGCGGCAAACGAAATAAGACCAATGTTTACCAGCGGCAACAAGTGGCCCACGGCGGCATAGTAGGCGAAGGCCAGCAGCAGCACCAGCACCACGGCCAGCCGCCGGCTGTGCAGCGCCAGCTGCCCAAGGCGGGCAAACCAGCGCGGCCCCTCGGCCCGGCCCACGGGCTCGCGCACCAGCAGCGGCATAAGCAGGTGGTGGCTGATCATCACGCTTAGGGCAATGGTTTCCACCACAATCATGCTGCTGGCCGCCGAAAGGCCGCCCAGGTAGATGAACAACGCCAGCCAGGGCCGGCCCGCCTGCAGCGGCAGCGCCAGCACATACATATCGGCGTCGAGGCGGCCGGCTCCATCGAGCAAGCGCCCCCCGAAGGCCAGCGGCAGCACCAGCAGGTTGATGATGATGAGGTAGAGCGGAAACAGCCACATGGCCTTACGCAGGTGGTCTTCGTTCACGTTTTCCACCACGCTCACCTGAAACTGCCGGGGCAGCAGCAGAATAGCCGACATACTCAGCAGCAGCAGCGTCAGCCACTGCCCGGGCGTGGTGCCGGCTCCTTCCAGCGTGAACAGGCGGCGCAGATCGGGCACGGCCGCGGCCCGCTCGAACACGTCGGCAAAGCCATCGAACAGCCCGTAGGCCACGAACAGGCCGGCCACCAGAAAGGCCACCAGCTTCAGCAGGCTTTCGACGGCCACGGCCAGCACCATGCCCTCGTGCCGCTCGGTAGCCTCGACTGAGCGCACCCCGAACACAATGGTGAAGAAGGCCAGCACCACGGTAGTATAGAACGCCGACGTCACGGCCGCCGCATTTTCAACGGGGAGCCCCAGCGCATTTGGCCCGTGGGTCAGCATTTCAAACGAGGCCGCAATAGCCTTAATCTGGAGCGAAATGTAGGGCACCACGCCCAGCACGCAGCCCACAGTGGCCAGCGCGCCCAGACTGGCGCTTTTGCCGTAGCGGGCCGAGATAAAGTCGGCAATGGAAGTGAGGCGCTGGGTGCGGCAGATGCGGATGATTTTGCGCAGCACCAGCCAGGCCAGCGGCGCCATGAGCGTGGGGCCGAGGTAAATGCCCACAAACTCCAGCCCGAAATGCGCGGCCCTTCCTACCGAGCCGTAATAGGTCCAGGCGGTGCAGTACACGGCCATGCTCAGGGCGTACACGTAGGGGTTGCTCACCCAGCTGCGCCGCGCCGCCACCCGCCGCTCGGCCGCATACGCCAGCCCGAACAACAGCCCGAGGTAACCAAACGAAAAACCGATTACCAGCAGCGGGGACATTTTGGGAATTACTAATTGAAAGTATGGCGGTATGAGTCGCTGAAGCTATTTACAAAGTCGAAAGAACGTCATGCTGAGCTTGCCGAAACATCTCTACCGAACGTTTTGCCACAACGAAGCGGTAGAGATGCTTCGACAAGCTCAGCATGACGTTCTGATTTTCAATTTTTAATCGAAGACACCAGCCAGCCCGTGAGGGCAACCAACGCAACCCAGACCGCCAGCACATAGAGGTAGAGCACCGGAATGCCCGCCACGCGGGCGTCGAGGCTGAAGGCACCCAGGAGCGGGAAGTTGAGCAGCACCCCGAACAGCAGTGCCAGAAACAGCAGCCGCTGCCCCCGCCGCTGCTCGGGCCGCTCGGAAGGTTGGAGGTTGGGCATGGCGTGTGGGGAAGATGGCGCGTTAAGTACGGGCATAAATGGGTAGTGTGCTGCAGGGCAGGGCGGAGTTGAAGCAGCACCGCGTGCCAGCTCCGCTACCCCACTCACCGCCTGCCTGCCTGCCGGATAAGCAAAATCCGCCGAACCAACGGCCCGGCGGATTTGCGGTGGCCGCGCGGCCCGGCTAGGAGGCTACCTCGCCCGACTCGTTGTCCATGAGCTTGACGTTGCGCACGTCTTTCATGTAGATGGAGCCGATAATGAAGCAGATGAAGGCAATGGCCACCGGGTAAACCAGACCGGCGTAGCTACTCCACATCTTCAAAAACGTGCCGTCGGGTTTGCCGGCTGCCCACAGCGTGAGGGCCGTGGCAATAAGGGGCACAAAGCCGCCGAAAATACCGTTGCCAATGTGGTACGGAAACGAGAGGCTGGTGTAGCGCACCTTGGTCGGGAACAGCTCGACGAGGTAGGCGGCAATTGGGCCGTAGGCCATGGTCACGAAGAGTACCAGGCAGAAAACCAGGGCCGTCATGGGTATCAGCTGCGGGTTCAGGGCTTTCATTACGGCCGGTACGGCCTTGCCGGTGGCATCCACGGTGGCAGCCACCGTTTCGGTGAGCGGGCCGGCAAAGGCCTTCATGCCATAAAATATCGGGATGGTGAATATGGCCCCACACAGCAGGCCCATCATGATGATTTTCTTACGCCCGATACGGTCGGAAAGGCCGCCGAAGTACACGAAAAACGGTGTGGCCAGAATCAGGGCGGCGCACAGCACCAGGGCCGCGTCAATAATATCGAGCTTGAGCGTGTTCTGCATGAACGAGTAGGCGTAAAACTGCCCCGTGTACCACACCACGCCCTGGCCCATGGTGGCGCCAAACAACGAAATAAGCACCAGCCGGCGGTTAACGGGATTCACAAACGACTCGCGCAACGGGTTCTTCGAGGTAGTGCCCTCGGCCTTGGCCTTGGCAAACAGCGGCGACTCGTGCAGCTTGAGCCGGATGTAGTACGAGGCAATTACCAGGATGCCCGACAGCAGGAATGGAATGCGCCAGCCCCACTCTTTGAAGGCGGCCTCGCCCATAAGGTTACGGGTGGCAATGATGACGATGATGCTGATGAGCAGGCCCACCGTGGCCGTCGTCTGAATGAAAGAGGTGTAGTAGCCGCGCTTTTTGTCGGGCGAGTGCTCGGCCACGTAGGTAGTGGCCCCGCCGTATTCGCCGCCCAGCGCCAGGCCCTGCAGCAGGCGCAGCAGCGTTACGATAATGGGCGCGGCCACCCCAATTTTGTCGTAGCTCGGAATCAGGCCCGTTACGAACGTAGCCCCGCCCATGAGCAGCAGCGTCAGCAGAAACGTGTACTTACGCCCAATCATGTCGCCGATGCGCCCGAACACGAGTGCCCCGAACGGCCGCACTACAAACCCAGCCCCAAACACGGCCAGCGTCCCGAGAATAGTGTCTTCTATCTTACCAGTGGTACCAAACAACACCGGCCCGATAATGGCGGCCAGCGAGCCGAAAATGTAGAAGTCGTACCACTCAATCACCGTTCCGACCGAGGAAGCAGTAATTACCTGCCAGATTTTGCTGGTCGAAACCTGGTTGTTGTCGTGCTCCGGGGCCGCATCGAGGGCCACCGCCGAGCCGCCCCGGTTTACATCTTGTTCCATGAAGTTGGGGTGTTGGGGGTTAGAGAAATGAGAGGATTGCGGACTGCGGGACGCTTACAAGAAAATCATCGTCTGGAGCGTGATTTCGGGGCGGTAGTCAAGGTTCTGCGGGTTGGAGTAGTCGGGCCGGACGCGGTAATTAAGCGTGAGCTTGGCATTGTGGCCATCGAGCAGCACATTGGCCCCCAGATCGAGCACGTTCACTTTTTTGGCCCCTATTGCCTCAAGTCCTTCGTAGTCGCCGTGCAGCCAGGCAGCGTAGGGCTGCAGGCGCGCCTTGGGCCCAAGCACATTTTTGGGCAGCAGGTAACCAGCCTGCGCGTACAGGGCCGAGCCCGTGCCCACGGTTGGGAAGGAATTACCGCGCAGCGTGCCGGCCCCCGGAATAGCAGCCGAGCCCCCGGCCGCACTCGGGTTCATGATGCCGATGTTACGCACGTAGTTCGGGCCGAAATCGAAGTTGTAATACACCGCGTAGGCCGTGAAAGCCGTGCCGGCCTCTTTGTTGAGGGGAGTATCAAAAAACACGTCGGCCGACCAGATGCCCATGTTGTGGGTTTTGAAGGGCACATAGCTGTAGGGGTCGGCGTTGGGCTGGCCCGTGGGCGGAGGTGGCAGGGCGCCGGGCCGCGAGAACATGGCGTTTTTGTTGAACAGGAAACCCGCCCCGATATTAAATACCCGCTTGGTCCCCAGATAAGACCCCACCGCGTAGGGCAACAGGTTGGCTTCCTGGTCGAGAAACTCGTAGGCGAAGTAACCCTGGAAGTTCTTGGAATGGTTGCGCGGATAGTACTCGGCCACGTTGGTGGGCACGGTGGCCGGGGTGGCCGTCGGGCTGGTCACGAACGGGTCGTTAACGGCTACCGCGTAATCGAGCTTGCCTATCCGGCCTTTGGCGTAAATGCCCATGTAGCGGGCAAACTGGTCGGTTTTTTCGATGGTGGGCCAGTTGGTGATGGGCGCATCGAAGGCCAGAAAGTTAAGGGTGCTGGCCCGCGTCATGCGCGAAATGCCGTTCTGGTAGTGCAGGCCCGCCCCCACGCTCAGCTGGCTGATTACTTTGTATTCCACCACGGCCTCGTGCACGAACAGCTGGGGCTTTTTGCCCGGGTCGCCGATGCCCACGCCGCCGCCTACCGCGTTCTGGTTGTTGATGCCGATGTGGGTCAGGATCATAAACCGCGGGTTGAGCTGGGCGTACAGGATCAGACGCGAGCGGCGCAGGCCCACATCGAAAGTGTTGCGCTGCGGGTCGCCGGAGGTGTGCTGCGAGCCGGTATTGTTCTGGTTGAAGCGCGTCCAGACCTGGTGCCAGGTGATGAAACGCATGTATTTCGAGCCATCGGGCGAGAGCGACACCTTCAGACCCGCCCCGTAGGGCACCGACTCGGTGGGGGCGGCCGGGGTGGGGCGCGGGGGCCTGAGGGGCCGGGGCCGGGGC
>NZ_QVLT01000057.1 GCF_003417065.2 Hymenobacter lapidiphilus
CGCCGCGCCGCCGTTGCGGGGCCTGGTGCTGGCCGGCGGCCGCAGCCAGCGCATGGGCGCCGACAAAGGCCAGCTGGTCTACCATGGTCAGCAGGAGCAGCGCGCCTACGCCGCCGAGCTGCTGGCGCCCTTCTGCCACGACGTCCACGTTTCCTGCCGCCCCGACCAAATCACGGAGCTCGAATACGCCGGCCTGCGCCCGCTGCCCGACTCATTCACCGACCTGGGCCCGCTCAGCGGCCTGCTCTCGGCCTTCCGCCTCGACCCCAACGCCGCTTGGCTGGTAGTGGCCTGCGACCTACCGCTGCTGTCCGAAGTCACGCTCGCCCATTTGGTAGAAAACCGCCAGCCCGGCCGCTTGGCCACCACTTTTCAAAGCCCCGAAAACGAATGGCCCGAGCCGCTTATCACCATTTGGGAGCCCGCCAGCTACGGGGAGTTGTTGCGCTTCCTGAGCCTGGGCTACAGCTGCCCCCGCAAAACCCTCATCAACTCCGACATCGAGCTGCTGGTCCCGCCGGCGGCCAGCGAACTACGCAACGTGAACACGCCGGAAGAGGCGGCAGAGGTGCGGCAGGAACTGGGAGAGGCGTGAGAGTAAGAAAAGAACGTCATGCTGTGGGCCAAGCCAGTCACATCAGCGGCGTATCGCTAGGGTGGTGATGCAAGAAAAGAACGTCATGCTGAGCGCAGCCGAAGCATCTCTACCGCAATAGCATATGATTACTGTTGCGGTAGAGATGCTTCGGCAAGCTCAGCATGACGTTCTTTTTATTACTTATCGCCCTACATCCTCCTTACGGATGTGCCGCTACCCACACGTCGCCGTCCTGGTAGAACTCCTTTTTCCAGATGGTGACGACCTGCTTGAGCGTGTCGATGATGTACTGGCAGGCGGCGAAGCTCTCGGCGCGGTGGGGCGTGGATACGGCCACCACCACGGCCACGTCGCCAATGTGGAGGGTGCCTTTGCGGTGGATGACCGTTACGGCTTGCAGCATGGGCCACTTTTCTGCGGCCTGCTCGGCCACTTTGCGCAACTGGTGCAGCGCCATCGTGTCGTAGGCCTCGTACTCCAGGCGTACCACTGCGCGGCCGGTGCTCTGGTTGCGTACCGTGCCGATGAACGTGTTGATGGCGCCGGCCCCATCGGCTTCCACGCTACGCAAAGCAGCGGCGACGTCGATGGACTGGTCGGTGAGGTCGATATGAATCATGGCGGGGGTAACTGGAAAAAAGAACGTCATGCTGAGCTTGCCGAAGCATCTCTACCGCAGTGCTGACCCTGTCGGCTGATTGCTAATGCATCGAAGCGGTAGAGATGCTTCGACTGCGCGGACGCCAGATGAGGCATGACGTTCTGACAACTGGCAACTACCAACTGCCGCTACCCGCCGCTGACGGGAGGAATGAGGGCTATTTCGTCGCGCTCGTGCAACGGCACGTCATCGGCGGCGTACTCGTTGTTGACGGCTACGGCCAGGCTGCTTAGGGCGGCCAGCGCCGGGTAGCGGGCGTGTAGCTCAGCCAGCAACCCCTGGGCCGATTGGCCGGCGGGCGCTTCTATTTCGAGGCTGGACTGGCCCACGATTTCGCGGGCTACGCCGAACAAAGCTATATTTAGACGCATTGGTTTTGGGACTGATTGGGCAATAGTACGTAGAGCAAACCCAAACCGTCGCCCTGGTGTTACGTTTGTTCTGCTGTCTCCGCCACTGTGGCCCGGCTGCCGCGCCTTTTTCCCGCTACTTCATGGCCGCTTCCGCCTCTTCGTCTGTGCCCGCTTCTCACAATCCACCCGCAACGCGGAAGGCTGCCTCGCGGCCGGTGCTTTTCGACAACCACGGCCGGCCTCTGGAGTACCTGCGCCTGGCCGTTACCGACCGCTGCAACCTGCGCTGCTTCTACTGCATGCCCGAGGAAGGCATCAAGTATCTGCCCAAGCAGGAGCTGCTGACCTACGAGGAAATGCTGCGCCTGACGGGCCTGCTGGCCGGCCTGGGCGTGCGCAAGGTGCGCCTGACCGGCGGCGAGCCCTTCGTGCGGCGCGACCTGGTACCGTTCATGGCCCGCCTCAGCGAACTGCCCGGCATCGAGGAGCTGAGCCTGACGACCAACGGTGTGCTCACTGCCCCCCACGTACCCGAGCTGGCCCGCCTGGGCGTGTGCACCGTCAACCTCAGCCTCGACACCCTCGACCGGGCCCGCTTCGCCAGCATCACCCGCCGCGACGAGCTGCCCCGGGTTCTCGACACGCTGTACGCGCTGCTGGAGGCCGGTATCCGCGTCAAAATAAACGCCGTGGTGATGGACGGGCAGAACATTGAGGACCTGCTGCCGCTGGCCGAACTGACCCGCGAGCTGCCCGTGGAGGTACGCTTTATCGAGGAGATGCCCTTCAACGGGGGTAGCCACGAGGCTACGCCCGCCACGCTGCCCTGGAACCACCACCGCATCCGGCAGCATCTGGCCCTGAACCTGGGCGAGCTGACGCCCGTGCCCACTCACCCCGGCGACACGGCCAGCCACTACACCGTGGCCGGCCACCAGGGCCGGTTGGGCATTATCGCGGCCTACTCGCGTACCTTCTGCGGCACCTGCAACCGCCTGCGCCTTACGGCTGAAGGCGGCCTCAAAACCTGCCTCTACGACCAGGGCGTGCTCGACCTGCGGGCCATGCTGCGCACCGGCGCCCCCGACGACGAGCTGGTGGCCGCCCTCACCCACGCCTTCCGCCACCGCGCCGCCAACGGCTTCGAGGCCGAAAGCCAGCGTCCTCTGCACCAGCTCAACTTCGAGTCGATGAGCACGATTGGGGGGTAGGGCGGGGCATTCTTACCGGGTCCGGGGCGTTTTTTTGAGATGTATTACCGTGGCCGTGCGGCGGCCGTTTCGAAGGGCTGGGGCCCAGGGCGGCGTGTTGCGAATGGCCGCTTCCAGCAGTTGCCGGGTAGGTGCATCGAGGATCAGCTGGCTGCCTATTTTCTGCAATGTGGCCACGCCCAATTCATCCACCTGAATGTCCAGTTCCAGCGCTGCGCCCTGCTTCAGCTGCTGCCTGAGCGACTTGGTGTATAGGACCCCATCCAGGTAAGTTGTGAACTGGAAATTATCGTAAGCCATGAACTGGGGGACGCGGTCGGGCAGGTCCGGAGTTTCGGCAAAGCGTGAGGTGAAGATAGCCGGCAACTTATCTGCCACATACTGTGCGGCGCTGCTGAAACCCTTGCTCTGAGCTAGAAAAAGCTTGGTCGACTCGCGGATGATGAACCATGGCGCATTTAGCGTGTCGCGTACGGCAAATACCACTGTGGGGAAACCGCCGGCCTGATGGTAGCACAACACATCGGCGTACAGAAAACCGAGTGCCTCTGGTTGGGCCAGCAGGCGCCGGAGCGTATCGGGCTGGGTAACGACGCGGTAGCCATTGGCCTGTAGCCGCTCCTCGAAAATGGCGGTAATCGGCTCTATATCTGGAAGTGGGCTATTCAGCAGCGGCCTGGTCGGGTTGGATACAGTAAGATACAGCAGTGGCTTTTGAGCCTGGGCGGTGAGGGCCGGCAGTACCAGCGTCACGAACAGTAAACCACGGAAACAGAACGAAAGCAGAACGAATACGCGGGCAGACGAGAACATAGGAAACTAAAGTAGCGGGCAAGATAGTGGGTTGTAGCAGCAGGGAGGAATAATCAGCTTAATTTTGTAAAAAAAACTTTACATTAAGACAAGCATTCATTACCATTGCATCATCATTCATGCAAACCTTACCCCTATGATGACGCGCTATTTATTTCCTCATCGCTACAAGCGACTGGGTTGGGTGCTGGCTCTGCTGGGGCTCTGGCTGTATGTGCTGGAGCAAACCAAGCTACTCGTGCTACCGCCCCTGCTGGGCTGGCTGCCCTCATTCTGGAACAACAGTCAGCCCGGCCCACGCGAGAACCATGATGCTTACGCCCTCCTCATTATCGTTGGGGCTTTGCTGGCCGCCTGCTCGCGTGAGCGGTACGAGGACGAGTACATTGGCCAGCTGCGACTGGAGGCCCTGCTGGGCGCGCTTTACATCTATTGCGGACTACTTGTGTTGGCCATTCTGCTGGTGAGCGGCATAAACTTTCTGCTGGTGATGATGTACGCCATGTTCGCGCCGCTGCTGCTGTTTCTGGTGCTGTTTCAGCTTAGCCTGCGGCGGGCTCAACGTACCACTCCGGCTCATGACTAATAACTTGCGCGTGGAGCGCGCCATTCATCGTTTCACTCAGGAGGAGCTGGCCCGGCGCATCGGCGTGAGCCGGCAGACTATCAACGCCATGGAAGCCGGCAAGTACGTGCCCTCCACGGCGCTGGCCCTCAAGCTGGCCCAGGTGTTCGGCAAGCCCGTCGAGGCCCTGTTCCAGTTGGAGCCGGGCGATTGAGGCGGCGTGGCGTGGGTTGCTGCCGCCCTGGTTGTTGGCGGGTTTCAGCTCTCTGCGGCGCGGGCGCGGAGTTTGGCTGACCGGGGAGCAGCCAACGCCCGGATGGCTACCTTTGGGTATCATGAAGCGCTTTTTCCCCTTGTCTACAAAGCCTCGCTGCCGGGCCATGCTGGTATCGGTCGTAGCGCTGGCCGCACTGGCGGCTCCCGCGGCCCGGGCCCAAACCGCCCCCCGCCCGCCCGACCCGCAGTGGGGCTCCTGGACGATTAACACCCTCGTGCTGCCCGGTGGGCCCAAGGGCTGGGGCGGCTATTTCGAGCTGCAGGGCCGCTCCAACGCCATTGCCCGCCAGTTTTTCTACAACGAAATTAAGGGTGGTGTAAGCTACGACGTGACCGACAACTTCACGGTGCTGCTGGGCACCGGCCGCTACTCCACGGCCGACTACCGCGACCTGAGCGCGGGCTACCTGGCTCTGGAGCGACGCCTGTGGCAGCAGTTCACCTTCACGCAGCCGGTGGGCCGCGTCAAGCTGGAGCACCGCTTTCGGGTAGAGCAGCGCTGGACGCGCTTCCGCGACGATGTGGTGCCCACCAACCAGGCCCGCTACCGGGGACGGCAGCGCTACCGCCTTAGCGCGGTGCTGCCCCTCAACAAACCCACTATACAGCCCGGCACGGCGTTTTTGTCGGTGTACAACGAGGTGTTCTTCGACCCGCGGGGCCCCTACTTCGAGCGCAACCGGGCCTACGCCGGCGCGGGCGTGCAGCTAAACCGGAACCTGACGGTGCAGGCGGCCTGGCTTAACCAGGTCGACTACAAGCCCGCCCGCGCCCAGGCCGGCACCGGCCAGTTCATCGCCCGAACCCGCCAAGCCAAAGACAACCTCGTGCTGACGGTGGTCTACCGCATCGTCCGCGCTAAAGCCGACGAGAAGCCCGCGCCATTCACGCCGTTTCAGCCAGACTGAACGGTGTAGGGTGCGGGGCTTGTCGTCGCCCGCCGTTGAACGGCTCAGGTCTGAATCGTTCAACGGCGGGCGGGGACAAGCCCCACACCCTGCTCGTTCTTCCCTACTTCCCCAGGCCTACCCAGCCGCGCTGCATGGCGTAATAGAGGGCCGTGCCCACGGTGAGGCCCACCAGGTAGCCATAGGGCAGGCCGGCGCAGAGGATGCCAGTGAGCAGCGCCAGCAGCAGGTGGGCCTTTTCGCTGCTGATGTCGCGCAGCAGGGCGGCCAGGCTGAGGGCCTCGAAGAACAGCAGCACCCCCAGGATGGGCAGCGGAAACACCTGCACCAGCTGCTGGAAGCCCTGGCTGAAGAATAAACCCAGCACCAGAAACAGCCCGCCATAGATAATCACCGAGCCGCCGGTACGGCCCCCGAATGTATAGTGGCCTACCATGCCGCCCGAGCCGTGGCAGACCGGGAAGCCGCCCAGAAACGGGTTCACCAGGTTCATGAGGGCGTAGGTGAAGCTGATTTTGCGCACCGTGATGGGCCGTTCGGGGAAGTAGTCCTGCACTACCTGGCGGGTGGCCAGCACCGAGTTGCCGAGCGAAAGCGGAATCTGGGGCAGCGCCAGCAGCACGGCCCCGGTGAGGATATCGGCCATTTGCGGGACGTGCCAGGTGGGCAGGCGCAGGCCCAGCGCCTGCTGGGCCGAGGCGAAATCGAGCTGGAAAACCAGCCCGTAGACGACGCCCAGGCTCACGACTATAAGCGCGGCGGGCCAGCGGCGGTTGCCTAGCAGCACTACCGTAATCAGGAAGGCCGTGGCGGCCAGCGCGTAGCCCGGCAGGCCGTCGGCGGGTACGTACTGCTTGAGGGCGAGGGTGGAGAGCTGCAGGGCCAGCCCGAACTGAATGCCCCGGATAACGGGCTTGGGCACGAGGCGGGCCAGCCCATCGATGAGGCCGGTAACCGAGAGCAGCAGCATGCCCACGCCCACCGCCAGCCCGCCCCCGAAGATGATGCGGCCCGGAATTTTCTGGGCGATAACCAGCGCCGCGAAGGCCTTGAGGGGCTGCACCGGCATCGGCATGCCGTACCAAAGGCCCGAAAACAGCTGCATCAGCCCGAACATAATCAGCACCCCGGCGCTATCGAGGCCCGAGGCGGCAATTACGCCAATCAGCAGCGGTAGGTCGGTGCCCAGGTCGCCGAAGGCGCCGGCCAGCTCGTTGCGGTCGAAGCGCAGGCGCGGGCGCGGGCGACTGGGTGGTGGAATGGTAAGCAAAGGCAGGAGCAGATTAAAAAGTAAAATTAAGGGAAAGAAAAAAGCGCGAAATTTTAGAGGAGGTGAGCATTCTTGATAGTCTTACTTTTAATGTTGATAGCATTAGACAACATTTCATTTTTATTCCCGGTTAACAGCTCACAAACCAACTTTCTCTTCTTGTATGCTGCGTACCTGCTCATTTCTGCTGCTGGCCCTGCTGGGCTGGCATTCTTCGGCCGAGGCCCAGACCCGCCGGACCCCCAAAACTAAGGCTAACCCCCCAGCGGCCGCCGTCAACTCGGCCCAGTGGCGCGCCGAGCACTACGTTGTCGACCGCGACTCGGCCTACGGCAACCCCTATGTGGCGCTGCGCAAACTGATGGGCGGCAACCGCCGCTTTGTGGAAGACAAGAGCATCAAGCCCCGCCAGGACCGCGCCGCCCTCACCAACACCGAGAAAGGGCAGAAGCCGTTTGCCGTCATCGTGGGCTGCTCGGATAGCCGGGTGCCTAACGAAATTATTTTCGACCAGGGCGTAGGCGACCTGTTTATTATTCGTACGGCCGGGCAGGTGATGGCGCAGGCTTCGTACGGCAGCATTGAGTTTGCTACTGCGGTGCTGGGCTCCAAGCTGCTTGTGGTACTGGGCCACCAGAGCTGCGGCGCCGTAGATGCGGCCATCAAGCGCCCCGACGTGCCGGGCCATATCGTAACGCTGGTGAACAGCGTGAAGCCGGCAGCCGAGAAAACCAAGAACATGCCTGGCAACCGGCTGGATAACACCATCCGTCAGAACGTAATCGACCAGGTAAATGAGCTGCGCGACCTGGAGCCGTTGCTGTCCAAAGAATATCAGAATGGCGAAATTCTGATTGTGGGCGGCGTGTACAACCTGGCAACGGGCAAGGTGGAGTTCTTGCCCGAAACCCTGAAAGACCTGCCCGCCTTCAAACCGGCGGCGGCCACCACCAAGTAACCAGCCATGCGTTTTTCTTGCCTACCACAACGCCTGGCCAGTTTGGCCGGGCGTTGGATTGGGGTGCTGCTGCTAACGCTGCTGGCCACGGGCCCGGCCCTGGCCCAGAACAGCCGCCTCACCGACCGCAACAGCATCGGGTGGTACACCAACTTCACCACCCTGCGCTTTGCCGAGCGCTGGAGCGGCCATCTGGAGTATCAGTTCCGGCGCGAAAACATCATCACCGACTGGCAGCAAAGCCTGCTGCGCACCGGGGTAAACTACACCGTCAACGACAAGCTGACGCTGCGCTTCGGCTACGCCTGGATTGAAACGTTTCCGTACGGCGACTACCCTATTCAGGGCGCCGGCTTCCGCTTTCCCGAGCACCGCACCTATCAGATGGCCACGCTCAGCAACCCGATTGGGCGGTTCGAAGTCAGCCACCGGTTTATGCTGGAGCAGCGCTGGGTGGGCCGTATCCTGCGCGCCGCCGACAACACGCGCGACTTCGATGAGTGGGTGTACAGCAACCGGCTGCGCTACATGGGCCGCGTGCAGATGCCGCTGGGGCAGCCCGGTGCCGGTGGCCGCGGCCCCTACGCCGCCGCCTACGACGAGCTGTTTATTGGCTTTGGCGAGAATGTGGGCGAAAATGTGTTCGACCAAAACCGCCTGGGTTTACTGCTGGGCTACCGGTTCAGCCCCAAATTTCGCATGGAGGGAGGATTTCTGCAGCAGATAGTGCAGCTGGGACGCGAAATAGACAACCGCAATGTGTTCCAGTACAACAATGGGGTTATCATCAACACGTATCTGAACCTTGACTTGCGCAAATCCGCGCCGGTGCCGCCGCAGTGAGGCCGATGAGAACGGCCGCCCGGCTGGAGCAGTAGCGCCGCCTCGAAGACGCCCGGCCCTAGCGCTTCCACTTCTTCATCACCCTCAGCACCGGGGCGCTGAGCTGCTGGTAGAGGCCGAAGAGGAATTCGAGGCGGGTGAGCTCGGTGGCGAGCGGTAGCAGCGGTCCACGGCGCGGTCGAGGGTGGCGTGGGCGCGGGCCAGCGTGGGGGGCATGGAGGGTGGGGGATGAGTACGGGTAGCGGGATACCACAAATAACGTCATGCTGAGCGAAGGCGCAGCCGTAGTCGAAGCATCTCTACCGCAGTGGTAATCCTGTCGTCTGATTGCTATTACAACGAAGCGGTAGAGATATTACAACGAAGCGGTAGAGATGCTTCGACTCCGGCTGCGCCTTCGCTCAGCATGACGTTATTTTTTACTGCGTACCGCTGCTAGCCCTCCCCGAACCCCTGTATCCCACCCTCTAGGCTGCGCAGGTTCATCAACCCGAGGCCGGCTTGCAGCAACGCCACGGCGCGGGCGCTGCGGGTGCCGCCCTGGCAGTACACCACTACCGGGCCGGTGGCGGGCACTTCGGCGGCGCGGGCCTCCAGCACGCTTAGAGGCAGCGAAACGGCTCCCGGCAGGTGGCCGGCGGCAAACTCGGGAGGTTCGCGCACGTCGAGCAGCAGCGGGGC
>NZ_QVLT01000058.1 GCF_003417065.2 Hymenobacter lapidiphilus
CACCAACCCACCCCCGCCGCCACCCCACCCGATACGCTGCGCTTCCAGGAAACCACCCTGGCCGAGCTGGAAACTACCCTGGCCAAGCTAAACTAGTCCCCTTTTCCAGCGTCCGGGAAGCTGCGCCTCGGCCCGCAGACAGTTGGCGAGCCTAGCGGCGCGGGCCGAGGCGCAGCGTCAGGCAGGAGTCAGACTGTACCAGTATTGTTGTCTGGAAGCTCTGCTGCCAGGCTTGGGTAGCTTTCTGGCCACACACGGCTACTAGTTGGCCCGGCCGGCCTCGCTGTGCTGCCAGGGGGCCAGCCGCCGCACGCGGTGGCCGTGCTGGTATTCGGCCGCCAGCCGATAGAACTCCGGCGCATCATTAAACGAGCCATCTGTACCGATTATGTAGTCGCGGAGTTCGGGTAGCTGCTGCCGCTGCTGGCGCAGGTGGTGGCCATATACCAGCTGGTGGTTCTCAAACCGAACTTTGGAAAGCTGGCGCAGGTACTGAACCTGGTTCAGGTAGGAAAAAGCAGCCAGTGCCAGCACCCCACCCAGCCGGGCCGCGTAGCTCACTGGCCGGCCGGTGGTAGCCTGCGCCAGCCGGAAAGCTTCGGTGAGACCTGCCGCCGCCAGCAGCGCCAGCAACGGGTACGCCGGCGCATCATACCACGCCAGTTTGGTTTGCGAGAGCGAGAGTACCAGGTAAAACGAGCCGACTATGGCCGTCAGCACCCGGCTCAGCCACCAGGCCCGGCTGCGCGCGGCAGCCACCAACCCAGCCCAGCCCCTGCCAGGGCCGGCAGTAGCCAGAGCGCAAACTTGCCACCGGCCAGCAGGTCGAAGTAGTAGCTGAACGACTCGTAGTGCCCCTCCAGCTGCTGGCCGGCAGGGCCGCCCACCTCGTACTGCCATACGGCCGCCAGGTATCCCGGAGCAGCCATTTCGCGCACGGTGTACCAGATGACCACCACTGCCAGTACCAACCCGGCCGCCAGCCAGGGCGTGGGTCGTCGCAGCCGGTAGCCACTGCCCGTCAGGGCCAGGGCCAGCAGCAGCCCGGGGCCGAACATGGCGCCGGCAATGCCCTTGGTTAGTACGGCAGCGGCAAAGCTGCCGCCCGTAGCCCAGGCCCAGCGCGCCCGGCCCGTCCGCAGGTAGGCAAGCCAGCTCACCACTCCCACAGTGGTAGTCAGAGTCAGTAGCGAGTCAAAATCGGCGGTGCGGGCAACATGGAAGGTTACGTAACCAGGACTGGTAAGCAGTACCAAGCCAGCCAGCAACCCCGCCAACCGGCTGCGCAGCCAGTGGGTAGCCGTAGCATACACCACTCCTACTGTGGCCAGTGCCGCCAAGGCCGCCGGCAGCCGCAGGCCCAGCTCGGTGGGTCCCAGCAGCCGGATACTGCCAGCCAGCAGCCAGGTCCAGAGCGGAGGCTTGCTATTCCAGAGGTCGGCTCGCCCAGGTAGCGCACTACCAGCCAATCGTGGTGAACAAGAATACCCAGCCCGTCGAGGGCCGTGCGCGCCTCGTCCCACTGCTGCACCGGAAAAGAGGTAAGCTGCCAGAACAAGGGGAAATAGGCCAGCGCTAATAGCAGCAAAAAAGGGCCGTAGCGGCGCCAATGGCGCAGCCAGGAGGGGGAAGCAGAAGAAAGCACCGGGAAAAGATACGCGCAAATTCTTCCTGAAACCACTCGGCCGGACCGGGCTTGTTACCGCCTTATCCCTGTTGCGGTGGAGCTTCCCTCGCTTTCTTCCGACACAATGTAGAGGGGCCGCTGGCGGACATTGGCCGAGAGGCGCGAAATGTACTCGCCGATAATGCCCACGGCAATCAGCTGTACGCCGCCCAGAAACAGGATGCTCACCATGAGCGACGCCCAGCCCGGCTGGTAGTCGTGGCTAACGAGGCGGGCGTAGAGCGTGTAGAGCATCACCAGAAAGGCAAGGCCCGACACCACGAAGCCGCTGATGGTGGCCATTTTCAGGGGCACATCGGAGAAGGCCGTGATGCCGTCGAGGGCCAAGCGCAACATTTTGCGGTAGGTGTAGCCGGTGGCCCCGCCGGCCCGCTCGGCCCGGTCGTATTCGAGGTAGGTCTGGCGGTAGCCAATCCACGAAATCTGGCCCCGGATAAACTTGTTCTGCTCCGGCATCTGGCGCAACGCTTCCACCACCTTGCGCGACACCACCCGGAAGTCGCCGGTATCGACGGGGATGGAAATGTGGGTGATACTCACCAGCAGTCGGTAGAACAGCTTAGCCGTGAGCTTTTTGGCGGCGCTTTCACCCTGGCGGCTCCGGCGCTTGGCATACACCACTTCGAAGCCTTCGCCCAGCTTCTGGTACAGCGCCGGAATCAGCTCGGGCGGGTCCTGCAGGTCGGCATCAATAATAACCACAGCTTCCCCGGCGGTCCGGTCGAGGCCGGCCGTCACGGCAATCTGGTGGCCGAAGTTGCGGCTGAAATCCACGTAGCGCACCCGCTCGTCGCGGGCCGCCAACAGCCGGATCAGGGCCAGCGACTCATCGCGCGAGCCGTCGTTGACGAAGATCAGCTCGTAGCCGCCGGGCAGCGCCATCGGGTCGAGCACCTCGCACAGCCGCTCGTAGAGCGTCCCGATGTTGGCTTCCTCGTTGTAGATGGGGATGATGACGGACAGGTCCACGGCGGGAGAAGAGATGGAATGAGGGGGTGAGCATAGTGTCATCCGGAGCGGAGCGCAGAACCTATGCAGAAGCTATACCTATTGATTACTCTCTGCACAGGTTATGCACTCCGCTCAGGATGACAAACCTTGTGCTGCAACCGTGGCGCTGGCGAATACACTGACTCCAAACGGCACCGCCACCTTTTTACTGAACTGGTTTTCCAGCTTGAGCAGGTTCAGCAGCAGCTTGTTGGTGGTGGGCGGCAGCGTCAGCAGGTCGCCCTGGGGGCGGGGCGGCAGCACGCGCTGCAACAGCCGTACGGCGGCCGTGGGGAAGTAGAGCAAGTTGTTCCAGAAGCCCAGATGCTGCACCTGGAAGCCGTTGGCTTGCAGCGCCTCGCGCAGGTGGCGGCGCGAGTAGCGGCGGAAGTGGTGGTTTACCACATCGTGCTGGCTCCAGAGGTAGGCGTGGGCCGGCACGAATACCAGCAGCTGCCCGCTAGGGCGCAGCACCCGGCGCCACTCCTGAAGCGCGGCCTGCTCGTCGGCAATATGTTCGAGCACATCGGAAGCAATAACCAGGTCGAAGGACTGGTCGGTAAAGTCGAGCCGGGCGCCGTCCATCACGTGCACGTCGGGCAGGCCCCGCTCCTTGGCCAGCGCTATGGCCGGCTCACTCACATCGATACCCGTTACATGGGCGTAGCCGGCTTCGCGCAACTGCCGCAGCAGCGGCCCCCCCGAGCAGCCGATTTCCAGTACGGCGGCCGACTTCGGGAGCTGCAGCTGCGCAATCAGCTCCCACACCATGTGGCGGCGGCCCGCAAACCACCAGTTCTGCTCTTCCAGGCTGTGGTACTGGGCTTCGTATTGCTTATCCATCAGAAATATGCGGTTGCAGAGCAGGAAGGTGTCACAACTAACTGTTTGCGGGCCGCTTTATCAGACAAATATAGCGGGGTAGGAAAGGGAAATCTTATTTCACGGATAACTCCTGCATCTGCTGCCGGCAGGCCAGGGCCCACATGCCTGGCAGGCCAACACACTGGCCGACGGGGAAGGCAACAGATGCTGCAGGAGTGCTGGGCTGCTGCCTTTGGTCCCGCTCGAACGTGACACCGCTAGGCCAGCCGCTATCCTTGGCACAGCAAATTGATTCGCCGGTTGCAACGCAGAAGCATTGCGCCATAAGCGGCCACAGATGTCTTGGTTGCTTTCAAAACTCGAATCTGCCTTTTCCTATGGTCGCCTCGTGCCCGTTTTGTGCGTGTTTGTGCTGCAGCGGTTTCTGCGTGGCCGCCCTGCTGTTTCTTCGAACCGTACCTGTTAGGCCCTGGCCTGCTTCTGCCAATAAACACCCAAGGCCGGAGCAGTAATGTTACCCGCTGTGCAGGCTCGCTCGGCTGCCCGGCAGCACCGGTGGGGGCCGCCGCACAATGCGCAGCAGGTTGTAGCCCTCGCGCAGCAGCAGGCCCAGGGGCATGCGGCTGAAGACGATGCTGGGCCGCAACTGCACCGGTACGGGCCGCACGCGTAGGCCAGGCACCCGGGCAGCCCAGTAGAGAAACTCCAGATCGAAGAGGTAGCGGTCGACCTGCGTTTGCAGAAACAGGGCCTTACCGGCGCTGTTAAAGCCTTTCACGCCGCACTGGGTGTCGGCAACGGGCAGGCGCAGCAGGTGACGGGTGCAGAAGCGCAGCGAGCGGGAAATGACTGTGCGCACGGCCGGCACCTGCTCGTAGTAGCTATCGGTGCGGGCGCCTACGGCCACATCGCACTGGTCGGTCAGCAGAACTCGTACCACGTCGGCCACGCCCTGCGCCTCGTAAGGGAAGTCGATGTCAGTAAACAGGCAGATGGAGTGCTGCGCCGCCGCTATGCCGTAGCGCAGCGCGTAGCCTTTGCCGTGGTTCTGGGCGTAAGACGAATAGTGGAACCGGGGCAACTGCGCCGTCAGCAGGTCCAGCTCGGCCGGCGTGGGTGGGTGGGCCGAACCGTCGTTGACAACGTGCACCGTAAATTCCACCTCCGGCAGGTATCCCTGTAGCGCCGCCATGCTCCCGATCAGGTTAGCGGCCCAGTCGGCGGGGGGGTTGTAACAGGGCAGAACTAAATCGACCGGAACGGGCATAAGGCAGCGAAAGAAAAGCGCCGGGGCAGCTTAATCTTGTAAAGGAAAGTTGTTTTTAAAGGAGCGGCCGGGCACGGGCTGGTCATACACATTGATGTAGGCGGGTCGGATGAGCAGGTTGGCCACTTCGAATGGCTCGTCGCCCTCCAGCGCCACTTCCAAGCGGTTGCCCGGCTGCTGCGGCCGCAGCTTAACGGCCGTCTGCACCCAGCCGCGGTATACTTCGAGGCTGTGCCGGGGCAAGCCATCGTGCTCACTAACCAGCTCGCCGGTTTGAGCGTCCAACTCCCGCACTTTCAGGATGGGCAGGGTGCTCATGCCTTTCAGCCGGACCCAGACCGACACCGCATAATGCGTGGTGTCCTGGGCCTGCGGGACCGGCCCCGCGAAGAGCTGAACCAGGCCGCGTCCTTTCAGGGAGCCGCCACCGAACGGGGTAAGGGCCGCCGGCTGAGCGGCGGGCCAGGTACGCCGCAGCACATCGGGGCGGGTAGGGGTGGCAGCCGCGGCAGCAAGGGCCGCGCGGCGGTAGGGCGCGGCATCGAAGGCGGCAAGGGACAACGCGTACAGCCGCACCGACTCATCCTGGAGTAGCAGTCGGCCCAACGACACTAAGTGCTGCTCGGCCGGCGACAGGTTTTCGTTGGTCACAAGCAGCAACAGGGGCTTGCGCGAAGGGAAGTCGCCGATGATAGTTTTCGGAATTTCTGGAGCCGACAGCAGCTGCGCTGATGCCAGGCCCTGCGCCTGGGAAGTACGCGACATGGCCGAGGCCACAATGGGCAGGCCCGAGCGCAGCGAAGCCCGCATGGCCTCATAAGCCGACCCCGGAATGTCGTTGGTTCCGAACTGCTCGGGCCCCAGCAGGAAATACGGCAGCGGCAGAATGGCTTGGTAGTCTCCGTAGGGCAGCTTTTGCCAGGCCGCGAACCGGATGAACGGCTCGGGAGAATGCAGCAGGGCCTGGTAGGAGTAGCGCGGGCTCTTGTTGGTATCGCGGATGCGCTTGGCCCAAGTGGCGAAGTTGGTCCGGGCTTCCCAGGCCCACACGGCCACAATCAGTAGCAGAAAGGTGCGGGCAAACCGGCCGGCCCCGTGCTGGCGCAGATAGCGGGCCAGCTGGTAGAGGTAGAATACGGCGTACACCGTGAAAAAGTAATAGAATATCCAGGCGAAGCGGCCAATCGAGCGGAACTGCTTAAGCGGCTTTATCCAGTCCAGTAGCCCTTCCAGCCCGAAAACGAACGGCACACCGCAGGCGAAGAGCAGCGTGAGCAGGCCCGCATACAGGCCAATGCGCAACGGCTCCGGCAACACCGGTACCAGCACCAGCCGCAGCCGGCCGCGCCGCAGGTACCCTAGCGCCTTAATTGCCGTGAGCAGCAGCACCACCAGCCCCACCAGCCCCACGTAGGCCCAGCCTTCGCCCGTAGTCTCCGGAGTATGAAAGGCCGTGCGCCAGAATGAAGCCAGCGGATCGAGGTTGGGAAAAAAGACGCTGGCAAAGCTGGCCCGGTACACCAGAAACCCGTAGGGCGTGGAAGGCCGGTCGGTGACGGCGTCGGTGAGAGCCATGAAAACTTGGAACAGTATCACGGGCAGCACGGCCGCCAGCACCACCCGCCCGAGAAAGGCAAGCGGGTAGCCGCCAACCCGGCGCTGGGCCAGGGCCACCAGCGCGTATGCCAGGCCCAGCAGCGCCGCCAGCAGCAAAAAATACGGGTGCAGCAGGCCGGCCAGCAGCCCCACGGCCACGTAGCCCACCAGCGGCCTCCAGTTGCCAGGCGCATCAAACGCCCGCACCAGCGCATACCAGAGCAGCGGTACCACGCACAGGTAAGCCAGCCCGTAGTGGCCCATCCAGCGCATTAGCTGGGGCGAAAGAAAGCTGATGAGCAGCGCGCCCACCACTGCAGGGGCGGCCGGCAGCAATAGCCGCCGCAACAGCAGGTAAACCACCACGGCCGTAACCACCAGCGACAGAAACAGCAGCCCGTTCATCAGGCCCAGGGCCCAATCGGCCGCAGGCAGACCCCAGCCCTGCAGCGTGGCCAGCGGCACGCCCAGCAGCGGCTGGCCATCGGCATAGGTCAGGTGCTCTCCGTAGGGGTACAGCATCCCGGTAAAGTGGGTGCCTTGTCCGTAGCGGACGTGGTAGAGCAGCGAGTAATAGTTTTTGGTGGCGTCGCCGTCGCCGGCAAACACAGTCTGCCCCGGATGCAGCAGCAGGGGGCCCAGGGCCCAATACATCAGCCCCAATGTCAGCAGCACCAACACCAGAATGGGCACCACATGGCGCCGTTGAGAAACAAAAGCTGGCAAAACTATACGGGTAGATATAAGGTAACGACGAGCCAAATATAGGGCCGCCCCGCATAACGAACCGTCCCGACGGGGTTGGGTAAAATATTGCGGTTGATCTGGCGGCGCACTTCCTATCTTTGGCCGGCCGTTCGCGGGCCGGCACCCTCTATCGGCCTCCTCCTATGCCATCCTTTTTATGCTAACCCTGCGCCGTGCGGGCACGTCCCTTTTCTGGCTTCTGCTGGCCGCACTGGTGCTCATCAGCGCCGGCCTTTACAACGGCTTCCCGCTTGTAACCTCCGACTCGGGCACCTACCTCAACAGCGCCATCCACTTCACGGTGCCCGACGACCGACCCCTTACTTACGGGCTATGGACGGCGGCCACGGGGCTGCGCAAAAGCCTCTGGCTCGTGATTTTTGCGCAGGGGCTGCTGCTGGCGGGGCTGCTGTGGCGCACAACGGCCGTATTTGTGCCCCGGCTGCGGCACCCTGCGGGCCGGTTGGCGCTGGTAACCGCCGTGGTTTGGCTGACGGGCGTGGCCTGGTACTGCAGCCAGCTGATGCCCGACATTTTCACGGCCGTTGGCCTGCTGGCGCTGGCGCTGCTGCTGCTGAGCCGGCCGGCCTGGCCCGAGCGGGTGGCCCTGCTGGCCGTGCTGCTGCTGGCAGCCATCATGCACTCCTCCAACCTGCTCACGGTACTGCTCACGGTGCTGGCGGTGGGGGCAGTGGGCTGGTGGCAGCACCTGTTTAGGCGCGGCGTACTGCACCGGCCCACTTGGCTGCTCACGCTGGCCGTTTCGTTGGCCGGCTGGGTTGTGCTGCCTGCCCTACACGCGGGCTTCGGCGGCGGTTTCACGCTGTCGCGCGCTTCTTCAGCCTTCCTGATGGCACGGCTTTCCGAGAACGGGGTGCTGGAGAAGTTTCTGGCCGACAACTGCGGCCCCGGCAACCAGTACCAGCTCTGTAAATTTCGCGACCAGCTGCCCAACGACGCCATTACGTTTATGTGGGACGCCAACAGCCCGCTCAACCGCACCGGCGGCTGGAACGCCAACCAACCCGAGTACCAGCGCATCCTGCGCCAGATCCTGCTCTCGCCCCGCTACTATCCGCTACTGATTTCCGAAACCGTGCAGGCTACACTGCGCCAGCTCACCCACATCGGCCACGGCGACGGCCTGACGGCTTTCCGCGAAAACACCAACCCCTACTGGAAAGTGGGCGAGTACGCGCCCTACGAGCTGAAGGAGTACATGTCGTCGATGCAGAACCGCGGCAGCTGGACTTTACTACCCTCAACGAGCGTACCTACGGGGCGCAGCTGCTGGCGCTGCTGGTGCTGGGCCTGGGGCTGCTGGGGCCCGGCCGGGGCCGGGTGGCCCCGGCGCTGGTG
>NZ_QVLT01000059.1 GCF_003417065.2 Hymenobacter lapidiphilus
ACTACGTTGGATAGCGGCCCGTATTGCCGAAGTTGTGCGGGCGCTGCCGTGGAGTATTTGTCCCATAAGTGCGTGCGAAATTCCAGCCCGGAAAATACACCATCTCTCCCTGGGACTATACACCTAGGCCCCCCTCCCCACCGGATGTCGCGACTTGAGCGAGTGTGGGGTTAGGTGATGGGGTTAATATATGGCAGCGCCGCAACCGAACAACCCGTCCGAAATCGGACACAATTCCTGGACTCGTAAATACTTTATTTGCCGGTAATCAACTGTAAAATAGATATATATAAACTTGGCCCGTTGCTTGGCTACTCTTCTGTAACTCCCTGCGTCCCCTGTTCGGAACCGGACAGCTCACCCTTTCAACTTCCGCCTTATGACCAACCTATTCACCTCGGCCGCCGACTCACCCCAGCCCGCAATTACCCCGGTAACTGGCTCCGGCCGGGCCGTGCTCCAGCTCACCGGCATCGAGAAAGTGTACCAGACCCGCACCATCGAAACGGTAGCCCTTAACCACGTCAACCTCACCATTAACCAGGGCGAATTTGTGTCGGTAATGGGCCCCTCGGGGTGCGGTAAATCGACGCTGCTCAGCATTATGGGTCTGCTCGACGAGCCCACCAGCGGCACGCTCGAACTCGATGGCCGGGCCGTACAGAGCTACTCCGACAAAGAACTGGCCCGACTGCGCAACCACAAAATCGGCTTCGTTTTCCAGAGCTACCACCTGATAAACGACCTCTCGGTGCTCGACAACGTGGAGCTGCCGCTGCTGTACCGGGCCGGGGTGGGCAGCAAGGAACGCCGCCAGCGGGCCTACGCGGCCCTCGAAAAAGTGGGCCTGGGGGCGCGCACTGGCCACTTCCCGAGCCAGCTTTCGGGTGGGCAGCGCCAGCGCGTAGCCATTGCCCGGGCGTTGGCCGGGGAGCCCGAAATTATTCTGGCCGACGAGCCCACCGGCAACCTCGACTCGGTGATGGGCGAGGAAATCATGGACCTGCTGCTGACCCTCAACCGCGAGCAGGGCACCACCATCGTCATGGTTACCCACGACGAGCAGCAGGCCCTGAAAACCCAGCGCCTCATCCGCTTTTTCGATGGAAGCCAGGTGAGTTGAAGGAAATTGAAAATAAAAAGTGAAAAACTAAAAATCTACTTCGATCAAGTTCTCATTTCTTAACGAAGCTTAAAATATATTATACGTGCGTAAACCATTGATTTTTCACTTTTAATTTTTAATTAAAAGATGTTTCTCTCCTACCTCAGAATAGCTTGGAAAGTATTACTCCGGCGCAAGTTCTTCACGCTAATCAGTCTGGTGGGCATCAGCTTTACGCTGATGATTCTGCTGGTGGGCGTGGCGCTGTACGACCGGGCGGCGGGAGCCTACGCGCCCGAGCAGCACCCCGACCGGCTGATGTTTGGAAGCTACATGCAGCTGACAATGCCGGGCAACGGTGAAATGAAAATGCGGCCTAGCTATTGGCTGATCAACCAGCATTTGCGGAAGCTGGGGCCGGGTATGCAAGTGGGCATCAGCGCCGAGGTGCAGGCGGTGGCCGCCTATGTGGGCGGACGCAAGCTGGCGCTGGCCCTCAAACCCACCGACGGCGGTTTCTGGCGGGTGCTGCAGTTCCGCTTCCTGGCCGGCCGGCCCTACTCCGAGCAGCAGGCCCGCAGTGGCGAGGCCGTGGCCGTCATCAGTGCCCGCACGGCCCGGCAGTATTTCGGGCCCGGCCGGCCGGCGGTGGGGCAGGTACTGGAAGCCAACGAGAAGCGCTACCGGGTGGTGGGCGTGGTGGCAGATGTGCCCACCATGCGTTTTCATGCCTACGCCGACCTCTGGACGCCCTACGAACCAAGCGCGCTGGAACGCCAGCCGGAGGTGCCTTTTGGGGAAAGCGAGCTGCTGCTGCTGGCCCCTTCGGCGGCGGCCGTGCCGGATATGCGGGCCGCGTTGCGCCGGGCCGTGGCCGCCATTCCGATGGATGATGACAGCCACATTGCCCTGCTGCCCAACACGCTGGGCGAGTCGGTGGCCGAGCGGCTGCTGGCGCGCTACAACTGGACGAGCAAGCCCGTGCAGCTGTTCCGGGCGCTAAGCGGGGGGGCGGTGGCGCTGCTGCTGCTGTTGCCGGCCCTCAACCTGATTAGCATGAACGTGAGCCGGATGCGGGAGCGAGCCTCCGAAATTGGCATCCGCAAGGCCTTTGGCGCCACGGCCGGTACGCTGGCCGGGCAGTTCCTGGTCGAAACCGTGGTCCTGACGCTGCTCGGCGGCCTGCTGGGCCTGCTGCTGGCTACGGCGCTGCTGCGCGGACTGAGTGGCAGCTACCTGGCTGCCTACGGTCATTTCCAGCCGAACCTGGTGGTATTTGGCTGGGCGCTGGCGGCTACGCTGGTCTTTGGCTTGCTGTCGGGCGCGTACCCGGCCTGGCGAATGGCGCGGCTGTCGGC
This sequence comes from Hymenobacter lapidiphilus, assembly GCF_003417065.2. Taxonomy (GTDB): domain Bacteria; phylum Bacteroidota; class Bacteroidia; order Cytophagales; family Hymenobacteraceae; genus Hymenobacter. The sequence continues at coordinate 2,464 of NZ_QVLT01000059.1, forward strand.
CGTGGAAGCCCTTAAACACGCCCGCGTATGATTCGGCATCTTCTCAAGCTTATCTGGCGCCGAAAAGCAGCCAACGGCCTGCTCGCACTGGAGCTGCTGCTCACGTTTCTGGTGCTCTTCGGTTTGGGCTGCCTGGTGGCCGTGGTGGGCCTGGCCTTCCGCCAGCCGCCCGGCTTCGCTTACGAGCAGGTCTGGACGCTACGCCTGGCCACCAACAACGATACGCTACCCCAGGAACCCACGCTGCTGCGGCTGCAACGGCAGCTCGGGCAGCAGCCGGGGGAGGAGGCAGTCAGCCTGGCCATGTACAGTACCCCGTTCAGCGAGTACACAATGAACAGCACTGCCACCGTAGCCGGCCAGCCGCCGCTGGTAGTTACAGAGGTAGAAACCGACGACCAGTTTGCAGCGCTGCTGGAAATGTCGGTGTCGGAAGGCCGCTGGTTCGACCGCCGCGACGAGGCGGCCGGGGTGCCACCGGTCATCATCAACCAAGAAATGCGGGAGGCTATTTTCGCCGGCCGGCCCGCGTTGGGTCAGCGCATCAAGCTGCAACACGCCCTGAACGAGAACGAGAAGGCGGAGGGCCGGGTAGTGGGCGTGGTGGGCTCGTACCGCCCGGGCGGCGACCTGGCCCCGCCCCAGCCGGTGGTTTTCCGCCGCCGGGTACCGCCGCCCGAGGGTACGCGCATGTTTGCCTACACGCTGCTGGTGAAGGTGAAGCCCGGCGCCGGCGCCGCCCTGGAGCAGCAGCTGGTGCGCACGGTAACGGCCGTTACCAAAACCTGGACGGTGAGTGCCACCCCGCTGGCCGACAGCCGCGCTCTGGCCCTGCAAACCAGCCTGGCCCCGCTGCTGGCCGTGGGCATCGTGAGTGCTTTTCTACTGCTGAATGTGGCGCTGGGGCTGTTCGGGATGCTGTGGCAGGCCATCAGCCAACGCCGCGACGAGATAGGATTGCGCCGGGCCCTGGGCGCGACAGCCGCCGACATCGGCCGGCAGTTCGTGGGCGAAACGCTGGTGCTCACGACGCTGGCGCTGCTGCCGGGGCTGTTCATTGCGGCCCAGTTTCCGCTGCTGGGCGTGCTGGGCGTGAGCACCCACGTGTATTTGCTGGGGATGCTGCTGGCGCTGGTGGTGCTGTACGCCTTCACGCTGCTCTGCACGCTGCAGCCCAGTTGGCTGGCCGCCCGCATTCAGCCCGCTGTGGCCCTGCGCGAGGAATGAGATTGAATTAAAAATTAAAAGTAAAAAATTTAAAATTTACGCTAATCAGATTTATAGTCTTTAACGAAATGAAAAATATATCTTCTGTGATACGATTTTTATTTTTTCACTTTTAATTTTTAACTGAAAAAAATGTTCCTTTCCTACCTCAAAATAGCCTGGAAGGTGCTGCTGCGGCGCAAGTTCTTCACCTTCATTAGTTTGTTCGGTATCTCGTTTACGCTGATGATTTTGCTGGTGGTGTACGCTATGGCCGATGGCACCGCGGGACCGGGGACGCCCGAGCGGCGCACCGACCGACTGCTGTTCGTCACGCGAATGGTGTTGGAATACCGCGACGGAGGGACCAGCAACTCAGCGCTGGGCTACGCTTTTCTGGACAAGTACGCGCGGACGCTGAAGACGCCGGCCAAGGTGTCAATTAGCGAGCAAACTACTACTACGCTGCCCGCTTACGTGGGCAACCAGACGCTCAAACTCGACCTCAAGCGTACCGACGACGTGTTCTGGCAGGTGCTGGACTTCGACTTTCTGGAGGGACGGCCCTTTAACAAGCAGGAGCAACGCGACGCGGCGCTGGTAGCGGTTATCAATGAAAACACAGCCCGCCGCTACTTTGGGGCTGCCCGGGGCGTGGTGGGGCGGGTGCTGGAGCTGGATGCTGTGCGCTACCGGGTAGTGGGCGTGGTGCGCGACGTGCCGCTTTCGCGCATTCAGACCTACGCCGAGGTGTGGACCCCGTTGAGCACTACGACTGCCAACCTGCGCGACCCCGATTATCTGGGCGGCTACATGGCCATTCTGCTGGCCCGCTCGCCGGCTGATATAGACGCGGTGAAGGCCGAGTATCAGCAGGTGATTGACCGGGTGCCGCTGCCCGACCCCAAGGAGTTTAAAAAAATCTATTCGCGGGCGCACACGCTATTTGCCTCGCTGCTGGCACACGGCAGCGGCGACACCTCGCCCGACGGGGCCAGCGGGCTGTTTACGCGCATCGCGGCGGCGCTGGCGCTGCTGTTTATGCTGCTGCCGGCCCTCAACCTGGTGAACGTGAACGTGAGCCGGACCCTGGAGCGGGCCTCTGAAATAGGGGTGCGCAAGGCCTTCGGGGCCACCACCGGGGCATTGATGCGGCAGTTCCTGCTCGAAAACATCTTCCTGACCCTGCTGGGGGGCCTGCTGGGCCTGGCGCTGGCGGCGGGGGCGCTGGCCTTCATCAACAGCACCCATTTGATTCCTTACGCCCAGTTCGCGCTCAATGGCCGGGTGTTTCTGGTGGCGCTGGGGCTGGCGTTGGTCTTTGGAATGCTGTCGGGGGTGTACCCGGCTTACAAAATGTCGAAACTACAGGCTGCCCAGGTCTTGAAAGGAGAAACTGCTTTATGATGCGCCACCTGATTACGCTGATGTGGAACCGCCGCCGGGCCAATGGCCTGCTGCTGGCCGAAATATTCCTGGCCTTCGTGGTGCTGTTTATCGTGGGCAGCGTGGGCCTCTACAACTACCGCAACTACCGGGCGCCGCTGGGCTTCGCCTACGAAACCGTGTGGCAAATCAACCTCGACGCCGGTACCCAGCCCCGACCCGAGCAGTACGCTACGCTGCAAACCATTCTGCGCCAGCTGCGGGCCATGCCGGGCGTCGTGGGCGTGGCACGAACTTCTTCCAACACGCCCTTCAGCTTCAGCACTAATAACATCTACCTGGAAACCGAGCAGAACGGCGTGAAGCGAACCGTGGAGCCGGTGGACATTTACTACGCCAGCCCGGAGCTGCGCGGGGTGATGGGCCTGGAGCTGCGGGCGGGCCGCTGGTTCGACCGCCGCGACGAGGCCGCGACCCGCCCGCCGGTCGTCATCAACGAGCAGCTGCGCGACGAGCTGTTTGGTCCCGGCGGGTTGGCCGTGGGCAAGCGCATCGGCAACAAAGACCGTGAGTGGCAGGTGGTGGGCGTAGGCAGCTCCTACCGGGCCGGCGGCGAGCTGAGCGAGCCCCGGCCGGGCATGTTTGTGTACGTTAGCTCCGAGGACACGAGCCGCGCCGCCAGCCGGCTGCTATTGGCGGTGAAGCCCGGCAGCGGTGCGGAGCTGGAAAAGAAGCTCAGCGCCGATATCCGGAGCGCCGGCCCCACCTGGACCAGCAACATTACAACGCTACCCGACCAGCGGCAGACGCAACTGAAATCGGGCCTGGTGCTGCCCGTGCTGCTGGGCGTGGTGTGCCTGTTTCTGCTTATCAATGTGGGCCTGGGCTTGTTTGGGGTGCTGTGGCTGAATATCAGCCGGCGGCGGGGAGAGATTGGCGTGCGCCGGGCCATGGGCGCAACGGCCGGCGGCATTAGCGGGCAGGTGCTGGGCGAAATCCTGGTCATTACTACCTTCGGGCTGCTGCTGGGGCTGCTGGTGGCGGTGCAGTTTCCGCTGCTGGGCGTGCAAAACGTGCGGCCCGACATCTACTTCACGGCCATGCTGCTGGCGGCTGGGGCGCTGTACCTGCTGGCGACAGTCTGCGCGCTGTACCCGAGCCGGCTGGCGGCCGGCATTCAGCCCGCCGTGGCGCTGCGCGAGGAGTGAGGCTGATTTCCAACGCTGCTGCTAGCTTTTAAAATCTCTAATAAGGTGTTCTGTTTGCCAGAAATAGAAAAGGAAGCTGTTTACAAAGTCAACAGAACGTCATGCTGAGCTTGTCAAGCATCTCTACCGCTTCGGAGCGGTCGTTCAACGAAGCGGTAGAGATGCTTCGACAAGCT
>NZ_QVLT01000005.1 GCF_003417065.2 Hymenobacter lapidiphilus
CAGCCCGGCCGCCACGCGTAGCCCCCGCCGCCGCGTATCGGCGCGGCGCAGGGCCAGCACTGTGAGCAGCACGGCCAGCAGCAGAGGGAGCAGGTAGAGCATTTTTTAGTGCGTAGAGCTTAGCAGTTAGTGCTTAGAGTGTCATTGAACTGATGTAGCGCGAACCGGAGCTTAGCTTCGCTGTCCTTCGGTTCGCGTTGCATCAGTTCAGCAGGTTGAAATAGCGGCGGGTGAGCTGGTTGTTAGGGGCGGGGCGGGCGGTGGGGGCCGGGGCGGGTACGGGTAGCAGATTGGTGAGGGCGCGCTCCAGGGAGGGCAACCGAGTTTTATCAACGGGCTGGCGGGCCCGAAGGGCGGCCGCTACTTCGCGCAGATTGCGCAGGGCGGCGAGGTAGCGGCCGGGCGTTTGCAGGGCAGCGCGCGAAAGCTCGGGCCCTACTTGCTCCAGGGCCGCCGCAGCCCCGGCGGGGGGCGGTCCGGCCGCCCGTAGCTGCCGCACTACGGTCAGCGCGGCCCGTAGGGTGGGTTGCTGGGGTGGGGCATCAAGCTGGCGCTGACGGCGGGGGGCGGCGGCCCCGGTCAGGTCGCCGGTGAGGCGGGTGGTGGCCTCGGGCATGGGCGGCGGCGTGAAGCCGGCCTTTTTCACGTAGGCCCGGGTCTGCTGCTGCACTTCCTTCAGCAGCCGCAGGGCGCGATACTCGAAGGGCAATGCCTCGCGCAGCTGCCCGGTACGCAACCGCAGCTCCGACTCCCACATCTGGGCCAGCACGGCCTGCAGCTTGGCCTTCACGGCGGGCTCCAGAAAATCGGCCGTTTCCGAATCGTCGTGGCGGTGCATGTAGGGTTCCATCAGCTCGGCCGTGCGCGCCTCGGCGGCCGACTGCCCGGTCCCCGCCGGTAGGCCGGCGCTGTGGTCGTGGCCGTCGTTTTCGTGATGCTCCTCGGCAGCGGCGGCAGCAGGTTCGGGGGTGGTGTGGTCTTCGGCTACCACCGAGCCCATGCCCGGCGGGTCGACGGGTTTGGTGGCCTGGTCCTGCTCATCAGGGCGGGTGGCGCCGCCGATGCTTTCGTCGGTTTCCTCGCCCAAAAACTTGCCGTAGCGCATGCGCAGCAGCTTCTGGTCAACGCCGATGCTGTTGGCACGCTCCTGCACCGTGGCGGCGGGCAGCCGGCTCTGCTCGGCCAGCAGCTTTTCGGTGTCGATAATAATCTGGCGCTGGCTGCGGAAATAGGCCGGTGCCGTATTCACGCCCAACGAGGCATCGAGGGTGCTATTCTGCACCGTCGTGTCTTCCCACTGCACCAGGTAGGTGTCGGAGCGGGTCAGCTGTTGGCGGTTGTCCCAGGCCTGCAGGTAGAAGTACACCTCGTCGCCGTAGCTCAGGCCCAGGGCCCGCAGGTTGAGGACGGGGCGCAGCGTGGCGGTAGTCGGCTGGCCGCTCAGGCCGGTGCTCAGCTCGGTTATTACTTCCGTAAACTTCACCGCCTCGCCCTGGCCCTGGGCCACGGTGGCCACCAGCCGGGCCCGGCTCAGGCCGTAATCGTCCTTCAGCTGGGCCTCAATGGCTACCCGCGGCGGCTGGCCAAACTCCACCAGCGTGTAGGCTTTGGGCTGGATGAGGCGAATAACCGGGGCCTGGTCGGGCACTACTTCAATCGAATAATCGTCGGAAACCTGCCCGCCCAGCCGCAGCCGGTACAGCGCCGAGGCCGACAGCACTTCCTCATATCCAAAAGCCAGCGAATCGCCCGGCACCGGCCGCAGCGGCAGCTTGCGGGTACCCAACTCCAGCACCGGCGGCGTTTTCGAAGGGCGACTCAGCCGCACCTGCCAACGCACCCGGCTGCCGGCCGCGCACCGAAATGAGCCCGCCGCTGGCGCAAAGGCGGCCTGGCGGGTGTAAGCGGGCGGCTGCACCCGCAGCCGGGTCTCCACGATGCGCGGGGCCGTGGCGGGTTGGGCCGGAGTTTCCTGAAAGCGCAGGGCCACCGGGGCCCCAACCGTGGCCGGGGACGCTGCCCGCGCCGGGCCGCTGCCACCACACCAGCGCCGCTAGCAACAACAGCGCCGCCGCGCCGCCCAAAGCCGGCCGAAAACTGACGGGTAGTAGTGGTCCGGCGGCAGCCAAGTTCGGCAACCGCTCCTGTAGCCGTTGCTGCTGCAGGTGCTCCAGCAGGTTCAGTTGGTGGGTAGGTTGCAGCAGCAGCGCGGCGCTGTCTTCCAGAGCGGGGTGCTGCTGGTTGAGGCGGCGGGCAATGGTGGCGGGCGACTCGCGCCAGATTTGCCAGAGCGCCCAACCGGCTAGCCCGGGTAGCGCCAGCGCTATACCCGCCACGAAATAGCGCGAGCCGGGCCAGGCGGTGGCTACCGTCAGCAGTAGGGCAACGGCGGCCAGAGTGGGTAGCAGCAGGGCTAGGGTAAGGCGGCGGGCCCGGCTGCGGCCGGCGGCCAGCACCAGCCCAACCGGGGCAGCAGCTTCGGTGGCGACGGAGGCAACCGCGGGGCTCATGCGGGCTGGCGTTGGGCGGTGGAAGATTGGGAAGCAGGCGCGGTGACTGGTGCGGAACGACTGCGGCGGGCGGCCAGCAGCCGTTCCAGCGCAAACAGCAGGCCCGCCGCCAGCACCAGCCAAGGCGCCAGAGCCCGGCGCGGGGCCGTCGGTTCTGCGCCATCAATTACCGCCGCTATCGGTCCGCGCAGCTGGCTCAGGGTCAGCTGCCGCGAGTCGGGCTGGAAGGTAGCGGGAGTGGGCGGTAGCAGTAGCGGCAACAGCAGCACAGGCAGCTCGGGGCTGTCGGCGAGGGTGCTCCAGGGGGCATCGAAGCGGGTGTGCAGCCGGTAGCGGCCGGTTGGATGCCAGCTCAGCAGCGGCCGGCCGGCGGTAGTAATCCATACCGGCAGCGCCCCCGGCCGGGCAGCTGTATCGAGCCGGGAAATAGAACTGATGTCGGCGCTGGCGGCGAACTGGAATTCGGTGGTGAAAGCCTTGGTAGCGGAGCCGGCTTCCTGCCAGACGTGCACCGCTGGGTCAGCAGCCCAACGAGCGGGCAGCGGGGCGTCGCGCAGCCAGAACAGCCAGTCGAGCGAGTCAGGTGGTAGCACTTCTGAGGTGGAAACAACTAGCCGGGGCGGCAGCGGCAGTACCGGGGCCACGGCCCGCAAGGCGGCCGCCAGTACCCGGGCCGAGGCGGCGTGGGCCTTGTCGTGGCTCAGGTGCCAGCGCGGTGTCCGGCGCAGCAGCGGCAAGGTGCGGCGGCGGCCGTTTTCGGTTACGAGCAACTCCTGTTGATTTGCCAGCCTGATTTCCGCCCCGCCCCAACTACCACTTATGGGTTGCCCCAGGTCCGGCCGCCGCACGCGCACTTTCTGGTAGGATATGGCCAACTCCGAGCCGTTCGCTACCAAAATCAGCAGGCTGTCGGGGTGCGTGCGCCAGGCGGCTACGGGCCAGCGGCTCGAATCGGGCGGGGGCAGGGGCAGCCAACGCACGGCCGCCGGCAGCGCCGGGCGGGTTCCCCGGAATGCGGCCACGCTCAGCGGCACAACCACCACCAGCGGCCGGCCGGGCAACGAATCGGCGGCGAGCTGCACGGTGCTCCAGAGGTTGGGCGCGGCTACCAAAACAGTGTCAGCAGTGAGGCGGGCCGGGGCCTGCGCGGTGGTGTCGCCGAGGCCCAGCGCCGCCCACGGCCGGGCTGCACTAACGGGGCGTGAGTTGGAAAGCTGGCGCAACTCGTAGCCGCGCTGCCGCAACGAATCGAGCATTGGGCGCATCGGGGCCAGAGCGGCGGGGGTTATGCCGGGAGCCAGCAGCACCTGCCCGCGGCGGGGCGGCACCGGCAGCAGTTGCAGTGGTTCGGCCACAGCCAGCGCCACCAGCCCCAGCACGGCGGCCCGCAGCAGAAACAGCAGCAGCTGCTCAGGTTTGATGTTGCGTAGGCGCTGGTTGGCGGCCGCTTCCAGCCACCGCACGCTGCCCACCCGCACCACCCGGCCCGGCCGGCGGTTCCAGAGGTAAATGGCCAGCGGTACGGCCAGCCCCAGCAGGGCCAGCCAACCAGCGGCGGCGTGAGAGAAGAAAATCGGCGGCACAGGTTGGACTACTCGAAGGGTAAAATCGATTTCACGCAGTGTTTCGCAGTGTTTCGCAGTGGATGACGCAGGGTCTCGCAGTGCCGTTCAACGGCCACCCCGATACCCTGCGTCATCCACTGCGAAACACTGCGTGCAAAGAATATAGGGCTGGAAGCACGAAAAATACAGACAAGCTGAAAAACAGACGCAAATCGGCGGTGGTAGTTGCGGCGGGTTGTACCGCGAAGCAGCGCTGGGCGGTATGGAGGTTATGATCCCCGGGCACGGCGGCGCAGGAATTCGCGTAACGCGTCGGTAAGAGGTTCGGCGGTGCTTAGGAGCTGGTAGTCGAAGCCGAGGGTGCGGGCGCGGCGGGCGGTGGCCTGCAGCCAGGGTTGCAGCTGCTGCTGCCAGGCGCGGCGTTGCTGGCCGGCATCGAGCTGGAGTTGCTGGCCGGTTTCGAGGTCCTCGAACGTTACGGCCCCGCGAAACGTGAATTCCAGCTCGTTGCGGGCCATCAGGTGCAGCACCAGCACCTCACCCGCGGCCGCCCGCAGCCGTGTCAGCAGCCGCTCGACTTCGCCGTTTTCCTCGTACCAATCGGTTACGCAGATGGTGAGGGCGGGCTGGCGGCGGGCGGTGAGGGGCGCGAGCGTGGCAGTGTCGGGGAATTGGCCGGCGGCGTCGGCGGTTTCGAGGGCGTGGTAGAGGCGGGCCAGCTGGCGGGCGTCGGCCCGGGACGGCAGGTGGCGCAGGCCGGCGGGGTGCAGCACCGTGAGGGCTACCGCGTCGCCCTGCTGGGTGGCCACGTAAGCCAGCGTGGCGCACAGCAGGCGGCCGTATTCGAGCTTGCTCAGGCCGTTGTCGTCGCGGTGGTTCATGCTGGCCGTGGCATCGAGCACCAGGTGTACCGTCAGGCTGGTATCCACCTCAGATTCGCGCAGGTAATAACGGTCAGAACGGGCCGCTAAGCGCCAGTCGAGGCGGCGCAAATCGTCGCCGGGCTGGTAGGGGCGGTACTGGCTGAACTCCATGCCCGCGCCCTTGCGCCGGCTTAGGTGGGCACCGTGCAGCAGCCCCTCGGCGGCAGTTTTGGCGGCCAGCGGCAGGTTATGCAAGGCGTGCAGGTGTTCGGGAGTCAGCATAAGGATTTCACGCAGGGTCTCGGGGTGGGTAACGCAGGGTCTCGGGGTGGCCGTTGAACGACACTGCGAGACACCGCGTCATCCACCCCGAGACCCTGCGTGAAATTTATAACTGTACGTCCCGCAGCAACGCCACCACCGCATCTTCCGTCGTCAGGCCCTCGGCTTCGGCGTTGAAGTTGAGTAGGATACGGTGGCGCAATACGGCCGGCGCCAAGGCCCGCACATCATCCTGCGTAGCAGCGAAGCGGCCCTGCAGCAGGGCGCGGGCTTTGGCGCACAGAATCAGGGCCTGGCCCGCGCGCGGGCCGGCGCCCCAACGGCCGTAATCCTGAATAAATTTGACCTGGGAGGTAGCCGGGCGGGTGGCCCGCACCAAGCGGTTCACCTGCTGCACCAGCTCCTCGCTGATGCTCACTTGGCGGGTCAGGAGCTGCAGCTGGCGCACATCGTCGCCGCTGAGGATGGGCTGCACCTCGGGCCGGGCGGTGCCGGTGGTGCCCGTGAGTACGGCCAGCTCCTCCTGCTCGGTGGGGTAGCCGATGCGTACGTAGAGCAGAAACCGGTCGAGCTGGGCCTCGGGGAGCGGGTAGGTGCCGCTCTGCTCAATGGGGTTCTGGGTGGCCAGCAGAAAGAACGGCTTGGGCAGTGCGTGCTCCTGGCCGGCGTAGGTTACGTGGCCTTCCTGCATGGCTTCGAGCAGCGCGGCCTGGGTTTTGGGCGGCGTCCGGTTGATTTCGTCGGCCAGCACCAGGCTGGCGAAAATAGGGCCGGGGTTGAACTTGAACGAGCGGTGGCCGGTGCCGTGGTCTTCCTCCAGAATCTCGGTGCCCAGAATGTCGGTGGGCATGAGGTCGGGCGTGAACTGGATGCGGCGGAAGGGCAGGTCGGTGGCCTGGGCCAGCGTGCGCACGAGCAGGGTTTTGGCCAGCCCCGGCACGCCTTCGAGCAGGGCGTGGCCGCCGGCCAGCAGCGCCACCAGCACTTCTTCCAGCACCTGCTGCTGACCCACAATTACTTTCCCTATTTCAGCCTTGAGCAGCGGAATTTTCGCCAGCAGGCGGTGTACGTCTTGTTCGGTCATTTGTGGGGTCTGGAAGACTTGGGAACTGGGGCTGAGGTAAAGTCTGGTAAAAGTGTCGGAAGGATGCGTGGCAGGCGGATTCGATGGCTATATTCCTGTCATCACGAAGTCTGATTCAACCCAAACCTGGTTTGTGCTCCGGCAAAGTAGGCGCTTGTTTCGAGCTATGAAAACAACGCTACGTTTTGCCACACTGTTTTTGCTGCTGCTGAGTGGCGGCGCGGCCTTCGCCCAGACGCCCCCCGCTTCGGAGCCAGCAGCAGTGCGGGCGTACCGCAACGTGGTGCGGCTAGATGTTCTCGCGGTGTTCACGCGCAATCGGTCCCGTTTGGTGTATGGCGAAACGGCCCTGCCGCTGCTGCTGAGGCTATGAGCGGCAGGTTGGCCAGCGCCTGAGCGGCAGCGTAGAAGTGCTGCTCAACGCCAACGACTCCAAGGACCATATAACGGGGCTGGCGCTGCAAATGCGCTACTACGTTCCCCAATCGCGTAATCCGGCCGCCCTGACCGGCTTCTACGTGGCCCCTACGCTCAGCACCCGGCGGGTAAAGCAGAGCGATAGGGTGCTGGTGGCCTGCTACGGCACACCGAACTACACGCCGGGGGGACGCAGCCGGGCGCTGGGCGGCGCGGGTCTGCTGGTAGGGCGCCAGACGCCTATCGGCCAAAAGAAGCGCGTTCTGGTAGATGCATCGGTGGGGCTGATGAGCTGGCAACCGTGGGATAAGTCGGCGGCCCCATATGGCTGCCCAGGCTACTCTAACGACTTCACGAAATACGAGCGGCACACGCTCGTGCCGGATGGCCGCCTGAGCCTGGGCTACCGCTTTTAGCAACCCCGTAACGACATCAGGCTGTTAGTGCGTAGAGGATGATGTTGACGCCGAATTTGGTGTTGTCTTCGGCCAGGAAACGCTTGTTGCGGAAGTCGTAGTCCCACTCGCAGCCGTAATCTTTGTTGGAGTACAGCACCCGCAGGCGGCCGTCTATTTCGATGCCTTTGAGGTAGTCATGCACCAGGTCGTCGCCCCAGCCGTTGAGCTCGAAGCCGGTGTTGGGCGGGCCCTCCGGAAACTGGAAAAACTGCGAGTAAACCGGGTGCGACTTCGGCAGCTTCTTCAGCGCCCCGGCCCCGAAACACACCCGCATCTGCTCCTCGAAAGAGCGCGCAAACAGCCCGTCGATATCGTGGTTGCAGTCATCGACAAACACGAAGCCACCGCCGCGCACGTACTGCTCGAAGTTCTTCTTTTCGGCCGCCGAAAACTGCACCAGCCGATGGCCCGAGAGGTAGCAGAACGGGTAGCGAAACAGCTCCTCCGAATCGAGAGCCACTACTTTTTCCTTGGGCGCCACCGGCACCTTGGTGTACTGTACCAGTGAGTGCAGCAGGTTGGCTGGCATCCGCTCATCCACCGCATCCCAGTCGCCGGAGCGGTAACTGAGGCGCACAAAGGTAAAAGCAGCAGCGGGCATGAGGATGGTTTGAGTTGTAATGATACGGGCTGTCAGGCAAGGAAACGCGGCCGCCCCCAGAGTTGCACGCGTGCCGGGCTTTTGTGTCGGTTTAGCGGCCCCAAATCAGCAGCGTTCCTAACGCCAGCAACTGCGCCGCCACAACCAGCGCCTGCCGCATCACCAGCTGCCGGCCCCCGCGCCAGCGGCTTTCCGGCGTCCGGGGCGGCGGGGCGGGGCGGCCCAGAAATTTGGCCAGCGTCGCATCAAAGTCAGCGGTAACTTCATGTTGCTCGTGCAGCAAGGCGAAGAACTCGGCGTCAAGAGCCATACGCCACGCATAGTACTTGGCCAGCGCGGCCAGCAGCAGGGCCCCAACCAGCCCAATAACCACACCCGGTCCCGCCGGCAGCGGCAGCAGCGCCTGCCCCAGCGTGCCCAGCAGCAGCACCGACGAGGCCCCGTCGAGCACCCGGCCGGCCCGCAGAAAGCCCTGCGTTACGCGGTAAATCAGCGGGTTTTCGGGAGGGAGCATCAGCTTAGGGCGGGTTGAGGTTCGACGGCTAAGGTAGCCTGATATGCGGCCAGCACCGCCAAGTGGCGTTCGGTGAGGTGCACCTGGGGCCGGGCGACCCGCAATTGCGCTACGGCTTCGGCGGGTGTAGCGGCGCGGCCGGTAGCCAGCAGCCAGGCCGCCACAACCAGCGCACTCCGCGAGTAGCCCAGGGCGCAATGCACCAGTACCGGCTGGTGCGGCCACAGCGTATACAGGGCCTCCACGGCATGCTGTAGTTCTTCTGAAGAAGGCAGCACTAAATCCAGCAGCGGTACGCTTTGATGGGGCCGGGCACGGGCCTTTGGGTTTAGGTTGAACTCGGCCGTGAGGTCGAGCACCGCGCCATAGGCAGGTTCGGGCCAGTCGGCGCGGCCGGGGGCGCGGCCCAGCCAGAGGCCGGGCAGTACCTCGGCCGCAGGAGCCTGTTGGCGCGTAAACAGGCGCGAGGAAATCCAGGCGCCCAGCCGGTAGGGCGCGAGCAGTAGCCGGGCGGCGAAGCTCTGGCGGCCGTTGTGCTTCTGAAACACCGATGCGCCCAGCCCGGCATAGGCCAGGCTCACGAGCAGCAGCGCGCCGGCGGGCCACAGCAGCAGCCAGCCCCAGTTGCCAAGTGCGGCAGCCGTGGCCAGCAGCAGCGCCGCGCCCAACCCATAGCCAGCCGCCAGTTTGCGCCGCCAGGGTCGGTCGGCGGGGGCTTGTACCGGCCGCCAGGTCCGCGGGGAATCCGGGAACAGGTAGAGGCAAACCACTCCCACCGCTGCCCCGGCCACGCCGTCGATAAAGTGGTGCTGGTAGGTTGTGAAAACCGACAGCGTAATCAGCCCGAACCAGCCCGCCAGCAGCCCGCGCATTAGCCCCCGCGAGTGGCGCCAGTACACCAGCCCCACCAATAGCGCCAGGCTCACGTGCAGCGAAGGTGCCTGGTTGTAGGGCTTGTCAAACCCCGCCAGCACCTCAAACAGCCATCCATTAAACCCATCCACGCCGGCCGCGCAAAGCTGAACTGCAGCGGAAACAGCAGAAACCCCAGCACCGACAATGCGCTGGCACTCAGCAGTCGTTTGGCGTGGGCATCCAACTCGGCGCGGGTGGCGCACAGCAGCAGCGAGCCGGCATAAAACGCATCGAGCGACATGTAGGGCACGATGGTCCAGGCCCAGAACGGGATGTAGTGCTCCCAGCTGAACACCAGCGAATCAACGTGCCCCAACTGGCCCGTCCACCAGTTGGCCAAGCCGTAGGAGAGGAAAAAGAACGGCCCCAGTAGCAGCAGCCACCCCAGCGCCCGCAGCCAAGGGCGGTTTTGGAAGAAGTGCATAAGGAATAGGTGCTTGAGTCGTTTCCTGATGAGGCGAGCAAAAAGGGAGAAGCTCGCGGAGAATTACTTCCGCGAGCTTCTCCAATAAACCATGTGCTTGTTAGCTTACCGCAGCGGTTTCCTGAGCTGCTAGCTGCTTTGTAGCATCCGAGGAACCACCGGTCCGCCGGGCAATCGACACGGTGAAGATGCCCCACTGGTCGGTGAGCTGGTCGAGCTTTTCGAAGCCGGCCTGGGCGACTAGCTCGTCGATTTCGGCCTGCACGCGGCGGCGCATTACCCAGGCGCCGTTGTCGCGGTGGCTGGTGAGCGAACGGGCAATCATTTCGAGCTGCGGGTGCCAGGGCTGGTTGGTGTAGAGCAGGTAACCGCCCGGCTCCACAGCCTCGGCGAGGCCCGCCAGCGACTTGCGCACCAGCTCGTTATCGGCAAACAGCTCGTAGAGGCCCGACACGATGGCCAGCGTAGGGCGGGGCTGCAGGGCCGCCAGACCGGCCGCGTCGAAGGCGTCGCCCTCCTCAAATTGGGCAATGTCGGCCAGGCCCTGCTCGGCAATCAGGCGGCGGCCGTCGGCCACGTTGGCGGGGCTGTAGTCGCGCAGAAGAATATGCTCAACCTGACCAGGATGCTGAGACGCGGCGGCCAAGGCATAGCGGCCGTGCCCGGCGGCAATATCGAGCAGGCGCACGGGCTGGCCGGCGTCGCGCAGCAGCCCGATGGCCCGCCCGATGAGCCGCTCCAGGTGCGCCCGGCGGATGCGGATGCCGCGCCAGCCGATGCTGTTGAGGAACACGCCGTCCACGATTTTGCCGATGGGCGTGAGGCCCTGGCGGCGGTTCTGGTACACGTAATCGAGGGTGCTGCCCGAGTCGAAGCCGGTGGCCAGGCCGTTCTTGATTCCCTTGGAGAACCGGCCGCCCACCTTAATCCAGAACCGTCCCATGGTCCAATACAGCCGGGCCAGGGCCGAGCCGGCGGGGCGGGTCAGCTGGTCGAACTCGGTTTTGGTGAAGCCCTGGCGGTCGGCTTCGAGCAGGCTCAGGGGCCGGGCCGGTGCTTCGGCGAAAACCCGCATGATGAAGGCGCGGGCCATGGCAATGGGCTTGGCGCGGTCCAGCTCGCCGAGCGTGTCGTGCAGGAAGCCGGGGAAGCGGTGGATTTCCTTGATGGGGCTGCTCAGGTTGCCGAAGAAACGGTCCTGGGGCTCCTCGTACACCACTTGGTCGTCGCCCGAAATCAGGATCTGGGCGGGTACGTGGATGGCGGCCGCATCGGCCACCACGCGCTGGCCGGCGTCGGCCACGTCGAGCAGGATGTTGGCTGCAATGGGGCGGGTGATGAGCGAATCGGCCGTGTAGGAGGCAATGCGGGCCGGATCGTGGGTGAGCTGGGTGGGCTTGACGTAGGAGTTGACGAAGTAATTGCCGCGCACCGCGTACAGCAGCCGCAGCCCCGCCAGCGCCCCCGGCACAATCAGGTTGATGCTGAAGGCCGGCGCAGCCAGCACCATGCCGCGCAGCCGGGGCGCGTAGTCGTGCACCCAGGTAGCCAGCGTCACGGCCCCGAAACTCTGCCCGATGGCGGCCACGTTTTCGGTGGCGATTTTGTGAGTTTGGGCGATGTGGCGCATAAATTCGTCCACATCTTTCACCAGCACGCCGTAGTTTTCGGCCGCGCCCCGCTCGCCCGACGAAAGGCCCAGCCCGCGGGCATCCCAGGCAAAAATATCGAAGCCCGGCAGCTCCAGCTCGTCGGCCAAGTGGGCCATGCGCCCGCCGTGCTCGTGGCCCCGATGGAACAGCACCACCGCCTTGCGGGGCCCTTCGGAAGCCTCGGTGGCCGGCCAGTGCCGGTAAAACAGCTCCGCGTTATCAAACGACGAAAAATGGCGCTCCTCGCAGGGGCGGGCAGTGGCGTAAGTAAGTTGCATCAGTGAGTTGGGAAGGTGAGGACTTGGAATATTGGGTCTTGGATAAACGCTGTCATGCTCAGTATGACTGTTCTTTTGGCTGTTGTGACACCTCGTTCAGCTCGTCGGGCAGGTCTTCTTCCTCCCCAGCCGGTGGGGCTATTTTGCCGCGCAGGTGCTCGAAGTTGCTTCGCAGGGAAGCCAGAAAAGTGGCTTTATCGGGGAGCAGGGGCACGGGGCGGCCCACGGCTACTTTCACCTGGAAGGGCACCGGGATAGAGCGGCCGCGGGGCAGCGCGCGGCCCAGCCCGTGCATGAACACCGGCACGATGGGCACCTCGGGGAAGCGCTGGGCCAGATGCCAGACGCCGGGTTTCAAATCGGATAACTGCTCGGGCTGACCGCGGGTGCCTTCGGGAAAGATGAGCAGCACCTGACCCGCTTCGAGGGCCCGGTAGCATTCTTCGAGCGGATCGGCTTCGCCTTTGCGGGCCCCGCCGCGCTCAATCGGAATGATGCCGACGAAATTGCGGGCTAGCCACTCAAACCACTTCACCTTGCAGAAATAGTCGGCCGCGGCGGCCGGCCGCACCCGCGGTACACTCAGGAAGGGAAACAAGGAGAGCAGGACCATGAAATCGAGGTGGCTGTTGTGGTTGGCCACCACAATGGCCGGCCCATTTGCCGGCAGCCGCTCGCGGTGCCGCACCCGCAGCCCCAGCCCCAGCAGCACCAGCGGGTAGGCCACGAACAGCATAAACAGCCACCGTAGCACCGCTTGACCAGCTTTCAGGAAGGGATTGGTGGGAGTGGACATTGAGGAGCAGCCAGGAGATAGTAGCCAGAAGATTGGAATGAGGTAATAAATCGAGTTGTATGGATACTTCCTGGGATGATTAAGGTACTGACAGGACAACCAATTCTAGCTTCTTCAATAATAGAAGTAATAAATGAAGTGGAAGAACAGGGGCGCGGTGTAGGTGAGCGAGTCGAGCCGGTCGAGGGCGCCGCCGTGGCCGGGCAGCAGGCGGCCGGAGTCTTTCACGCCGATGTCGCGCTTGATGGCGGAAATCACCACGTCGCCGGTGAAGCCGAAGAGGCTGATGAGGATACCCGCCAGCACGGCGTCGAGCGGACTGAACGGTGTGAGCCAAGGCGCCAGCAGCCAGGCCAGTAAGGTAGTAGTCAGCACGCCGCCAACCAGTCCTTCGAGGGTTTTGTTGGGGCTCACGCGGGGCGCAATGGCGCGGCGCCCCAGCAGCTTACCCCACAGGAATTGCGCCACGTCGTTGAGCTGGGTGAGCACGAGCAGGTAGAAAACGAGCATCTCGCCGCGGATTGGCCCGTGGGTTCCGGCGTGGACGGGCAGCGCCAGCAGGTAGGCCAGGTGGCTGATGCTGAACACGGTCGTCATCAGGCCCCAGTGCAGCGTGCCGGCGGCCCGCAGGAAGCCTTTGGTTTCGCCGGCTATGACCATGCGCAAAGGCAGCAGCAGGAACACGTACACCGGAATGAAAATGATGAACATGCCGTACCAGGCCATGTGCACCCACAGGTACTGCACCGGAATGGCGAGGTAGACCAGCAGCAGCGTGGGACTATCGACGGGCCGGGTGGGTACCAGCGACACGAATTCCTTGAAGCCCAGGTAGCTCACGAAAGCCGTCAGGCCCAGGGCCACAATCGGGTCGAAACTCAGGGCCAGAAACAGCAGCCCCGCCAGCCACCACCAGGTTTGGATGCGCAACCGCACCGACGTGTAGTTGCGCGCCGGATACCGCCGGATCAGCAGCGCCGTAACGGCCGAAGCCACCACCAGCACCACCAGAATTCCCCCGAAAGCATATGCCAGAACGCCGTGCATTTTTGTAGTGATGAAAGGTGAGAGGTGAGAAGGATGTGTCATGCTGAGCATGACATATTCTTTTACTAACACTTGACCACTCACGCCAACGCCTTGCGGGCCCGGTTCCAGCAGGTGAACAGCAGCAGTAGCGCCAGGGCGCCGAAGAAGTAGTTGAGGTAGGGGCCGACCGGCAGCCCCAAACCCACGGCCAGCGCCAACGCCCCGAACAAAAAGGCCCGGTCGCTCTTGCCGGCAGGGCCCTCGTAGCGACGCTCCTCGCCTACTACCTGGCCCAGCAGGCCCACGAATTCGGTTAGTACCGCCAGCACCACTACCAAGCCTACCAGAGCCGGAGATGCGCCGGGTAGCAGGGCGAAAGGCGCGTACAGGGCCGCGTCGGATACCACGTCGCCGGTTTCGTTGAGCATGGCCCCGAGGCGGCTCTGCTGGTTGAACTCGCGGGCCAGCAGTCCGTCGATGGCGTTGAGGGCCATGCGCAGCAGCAGAAACGCGGGCAGCAGCCCCCAGGCCCAGCGGCTGCCGGGATACAGCCAGAGCCAGCCACCGTAGGCTACCGAGGCCAGCGCGGCCGCCACCGTTACAGTGTTGGCCGTAATGCCAGCGCGGTGCAGACCCGCTAACACGGGCCGCAGCAATTGCTGAAAAAGGGGCTTCAGTTGATAAATAGAAGGCATGGCGGAAGATAGGGAACGTGGCACAGCTTGCATGGCAGCCAGACTATAAGGCTGTGCAAAGCTGCCGCAGTTTCAGTTCGCATGAAAGGTAGAAAAGCCACTGAGCAGACTTGTGGCAGCTTCAGTCAATCAACTTAAAAGGCGGAATTGACAGCGCAGAAGCCTAAAAAGGCTCGCCACATCAGACTTTACAACTGCCAGTCCGGACGGTTCAGGATATCCCACTGCTGCCCCACAAGTAAAAAGCCCACCCGGCAGCTTGCCAAGTGGGCCTTTCAACTTATACCAGCGCAGTCTTACGGCTTACACCGCGTCCGACAAGCTGGTAAACGTAAAGTCGCGGATTTTGAGCGGGGGCACGAGGTTGCCGCCGATGCGCACCGGGCGGCCAATGGCCTCCACGTTGTTGAGCATAATCACCGGCGACTCGTTGAAGCGGAAGTTTTTGATGGGAAACTTGATCTGGCCGTTTTCGATGTAGAACGTGCCGTCGCGGGTCAGGCCGGTGTACAGCAGCGTCTGGGGGTCGACGTCGCGGATGTACCACAGGCGCGTGACGAGAATGCCCTTGGCGGTGCCCTTGATGAGGTCCTGCACGCTCTGGGTGCCGCCTTCCATGATCCAGTTGCCGGGGAAAGCCGTGGCGGGCTTGCCGCTTTTCTGGCCCCAGTAGCGCGAGTAGTAAAGGTTGGAAACCTTCCCCTTATCAATCCAGGTCATGCGCTTTACTGGCAGGCCCTCGCCATCGAACACGCCGCTGGGCACCTCGGCGTTAAGTGGGTCGGAGTAGATGGTGATGCGCTCATCAAAGAGCTTTTCGCCCACCTTGTTTCCGCCGCCTTTCTTACTCAGAAACGAGCGACCCTCGTCGGCTTCGCGGGCCCCGAGGCTGTACATGAGGTTGTTGAGCAGCCCCTCATCCGAGGCCAGCGCGGCGGGCTCCAGAATAACGGTGTACTTGCCGGGCTCCAGCGCCCGGGCGTTGCGCGAGCCGGCGGCTTTGTCGGCGGCCAGCTGAGTCAGGTTTTTGGCGTTGAACTTGGCCGCGTCGGTGTAGTCGGCCGTGGCGTAGCCCGAGCCGGTACCGTCGGGCGTGCGCACCGTGATGCTGAAATCGACGTTCGTGCTCTGCTGATAAGCCTCCAGCCCCTTGTTGTTGCGCAAGGCCTGGAAGTAGGCGCCGTCTTCGAGGTAGCCGGCGGCCGTCAGGTTTTTGGCCGTGCACAGCGCAATACTGTCGCCGGCCGCTTGGGCCCGAAAATCGGGCGTAATGGCGGCGGTGCTGGCGGCGTAGGCCGTGGGCGTGAGGTACTGCTGGGGCCCGAGCAGGGGCATGTATTCGGCGTCTTCGGGGGCGAGGCGGGCAATTTCTTCGGCCCGCTGCACGCAGCGCTTCAGCGTGGCGTCGTCGAACTCGTTGCAGGTGGCAATGCCCGAGCGTTTGCCGAAGCGCGCTTCCACGGCCAGGCTCACGTTGTCGGTGGCCCCAGCGGTGCTCACCGAGTTGCGGGCGTAGCGGACGTTGCCGGTGGTGCGCCCGCTCAGGCTGGCCTGGCACTCATCAGCTTTGCTGAAACCAAGCACCTTTTTCAGGATGGCCTGGGCTTCGTCTTTGGAAAGGATAGCCATGTTTTTCTATTTAAGCTGTTAGCTGAGATACCTGTTCAGGAAATGGTCAATCGTAATCAGAACGTCATGCTGAGCTTGCCGAAGCATCTCTACCGCTTCGTTGCGGTAGTAATCCAACGAAGCGGTAGAGATGCTTCGGCAAGCTCAGCATGACGTTCTTGTGACTTTCTAAACAGCTTAAATTTTACGGGCGACGTTGATCACGTTCACGTTGTTGAAGCGCGTGGTGGCCGAGCCGTGGCTGACGGCCGAACTCTGGCTGGGCTGGCCCTTGCCGTCGTTGAAGAAGCCCGCGAGCCGGTAGTCCGACTGGTCGCAGGAGCCGGCACAGGAGTTCCAGAACTCCAGCGTGTTGGTCTGGTAGGCCACATCTTCGAGCATCTCCGTGATTTTGCCCTTCTCGATGGCGTAGAATACCTGCCCGCCAAACTGCGAGTTGTAGCGCTGCTGGTCGATGGAGAACGAACCGTTGCCGGCAATGTAAATGCCCTTGTCCACCTTGCTCACCATCTCATCGACGCTCATTTTACTGGTGCTCGGCTTGAGGCTGATGTTGGGCATGCGCTGGAACTGCACATCCTGCCACGACTGCGAGTAGCAGCAGCCGTCCGACTCCTTCTGGCCCACAATCATGGCCTGGTCGCGGATTTTCTGGTAGTCCACCAGCTTGCCTTCTTTGATGATGTTCCACTCCTTGGTTTTCACCCCTTCATCGTCCCAGCCCACGGCCCCCAGCGAATTAGGCTGGAGCTTATCGGCCATAATATCAACTACTTTCGAGCCGTAGGGCTGGCCCTTGGCCTTCCACTCCAGCGTGGCGAAACTGGTGCCGGCAAAGTTGGCCTCATAGCCCAGCACGCGGTCAAGCTCCGTGGGGTGGCCCACCGATTCGTGGATGGTCAGGCCCAGGTGGTGCGGGTCGAGCACGAGGTCGTACTTGCCGGCCGTTACCGATTTACAGGTGAGCTTCTGCTTGGCCTGCTTGGCGGCCAGGGCGGCGTCTTCCAGCATGTCGTAGCTGTTTTTGTAGCCGACCACGCCCGAGCCCTGGGGACCGGCCACTTTGTCGGCGGCCTTGGGCTGCAGGTACTCGTAGCCCATGCCCATCGGGGCGCTGAGGGCCGAACGCGAGCGGAACTTGCCCGAGGCGCGGTCGACGACCGTCACGCCGAACGTGGGGAAGATGCGGTGGATATCCTGGTCGATGTAGGAGCCGTCGGTGGAGGCGAAGTACTTCTGCTCGTTCACGGCAAACAGCACCGAATTCACGAACGAAGCGCCGTTGTCGAGGGCGGCGGCGTTGGTGGCCAGCAGCAGGTCCACCTTGTCTTTGATGGGCACTTCGAAGGCGTTGATTTTGATGGGTGCCTTCCACGAAACCTCGCCGAAACCCTTCTGCGGGGCCAGCTGCACCTGTTCTTTCTGCACCTTGCTGTTGGCCTTGGCAATCTGGACGGCCAGTTGGGCCGCTTTGGCAATGCCCGCCTCGGTTACCGTATTAGTGGCCGCGAAGCCCCAGGTACCGTTGGCAATTACGCGCACGCCCACCCCAAAACTCTCGGAGCTGACGATGTTCTGCACCTGCTTTTCGCGGGTGAACACGCCCTGGTTGAGGTAGCGCCCGATGCGCACATCGGCGTACGAAGCGCCGGCCGATTTGGCGGCGTTCAGCGCTACATCGGCCAGGCGCTTCTTCACGGCCACATCGAGGCCCGGCTCCAGCAGGCGGGCGGGGTCTACCAGGTCGCGGCGAAACCGGGAATAGCGGGCAGCCACAGGGCACTGGCGGCCAGGCCGGTCAGGCCCACAAAGTCACGTCGTTTCATAAATCACAGATGGTGCAGATGGTGCAGATGAAAAGGATTCGTTCTGAATCACAGCTGTTGCAGATGGTGCAGATGAAAGGGATTCGTTCTGATGAACGATGCGGGATGCGTGACTAACGGAACGAATCCTTTTCATCTGCACCATCTGTAACAGCTGTGATTTTAGACGGCGTCGGAAAGGCTGGTGAAGGTGAAGTCGCGGATTTTGAGCGGGGGCACGAGGTTGCCGCCCGCGCGCACGGGCTTGCCGAAGGCTTCGAGGTTGTTGAGCATGATAATCGGGCTCTCGTTGAAGCGAAAGTTCTTCACCGGAAACTTGATCTGGCCGTTTTCGATGTAGAACGTACCGTCGCGCGTGAGGCCGGTGTAGAGCAGCGTCTGCGGGTCGACGGCGCGGATGTACCACAGGCGCGTGACCAGAATGCCCTTGGCCGTGCCCTTGATGAGGTCCTGCACGCTTTGGGTGCCGCCTTCCATAATCCAGCCGCCCGGGCGCGAAATGTCGGGTATGCCGGCTTTCTGAGCCCAGTAGCGCGAGGAGTACAGGTTCTTTACCACCCCTTTCTCAATCCAGGCGGTGCGCTGCTGCGGCCGCCATCGCCCGAGAAAACCAGGTCGGGTAATTCGGCGTTGGCCGGGTCGGAGTAGATGGTCACGCGCTCATCAAAGAGCTTTTCGCCCTTGCGGTTGCCACCACCTTTCTTGCCCAGAAATGAGCGGCCTTCGTCGGCGTTGCGGGCGTCGAAGGAGCCCATCATATTGTCGAGCAAATCCACAGCCGCGGCGGGCTCCAGAATTACGGTGTATTTGCCGGGCTCCAGGGCCTTGGCGTTGCGCGAGCCAGCCGCCTTATCGGCCGCAATGCGGGTCAGGGTTTTGGCGTCGAACTTGGCCGCGTCGTTGTAGTCGGCCATGGCGTAGCCCGAGCCGGTGCCGTCGGGTGTGCGCACGGTCACGCTGAACTCCAGGCCCGACTGCTGCTGGTAAGCCTCCAGGCCCTTGCTGTTGCGCTTGGCAATAAAGCCGGCCGAATCGTTGAGGAAAGCGGCCGAGCTAAGCTTCCGCTCGTCGCTGACCACCATGCTGCTGCCCACCTGGGCGGCGCGGTAGTCGGGCGTGATGTCGGCCGTGGCTTTGGCGAAGCTGTTGGTAGCGGGCAGATACTTCTGGGGGCCGAGCAGGGGCATGTACTCGGGGCTTTCGGGGGCGAGGCGGGCAATTTCCTCGGCCCGCGTTACGCAGGTGCGCAGCGTGGCGTCGTCGAACTGGTTGCAGGTGGCAACGCCCGAACGCTTGCCGAACCGGGCTTCCACCGCCAGGCTCACGTTGTCGATGCCGCCGCTGGTGCTGATGGCGTTGCGCGCCGAGCGCACGTTGCCGCCCGACTGCCCGCTAAGCGTGGCTTCGCACTCGTCGGCTTTGCTGAACCCGAGCACTTTGGTAAGAATCGCCTGCGCTTCGGTCTGAGAAATAATGGCCATGTTTTAGTATTTAAGCTGTTAGCTGAGAGCCGTTCGCCAGTAGCTTTTTGCTGGGCCTCCTAAGCGGAGGCTGGCAGCTATGAGCCACTAGCCAACAGCTTAAATTTTACGGGCGGTATTAATCACGTTCACGTTGTTGAAGCGCGTGGTGGCCGAGCCGTGGCTCACGGCCGACACCTGGCTGGGCTGGCCTTTGCCGTCGAAGAAGGAGCCGAACATGCGGTAGTCCGACTCGTCGCAGATGGCCGAGCAGGAATTCCAGAACTCCAGCGTGTTGGTCTGGTAAGCCACATCTTCAAGCATGCCGGCAATCTTGCCCTTCTCGATGGCGTAGAACACCTGCCCGCCAAACTGCGAGTTGTAGCGCTGCTGGTCGATGGAAAACGAGCCGCGGCCGGCAATGTAAATGCCCTTATCCACCTTGCTAATCATCTCGTCCACGCTCAGCTTGCTGGTGCCGGGCTTCAGGCTAATGTTGGGCATGCGCTGAAACTGCACCGTGCTCCACGAGTCGGCGTAGCAGCAGCCATCCGACTGCTTCTGATTCACGATGTGGGCCTGGTCGCGGATTTTCTGGTAGTCCACCAGCTTGCCCTGGTCGATGATGTTCCACTCCTTGGTCGGTACACCCTCGTCGTCGTAACCGACCGCGCCCAGCGAGCCGGGCTGCAGCTTGTCGGCCACAATGTTCACCAGCTTCGATCCGTAGGGCTGGCCCTTGGCCCGCCACTCCAGCGTCGCGAACGAGGTGCCGGCGTAGTTGGCCTCGTAGCCCAGCACCCGGTCCAACTCCGTGGGGTGGCCCACCGATTCGTGGATGGTCAGGCCCAGGTGGTTGGGGTCGAGCACAAGGTCGTACTTGCCGGCCGTCACCGATTTGCAGGTGAGCTTTTCCTTGGCCTGCTTGGCGGCCAGGGCGGCATCGGCCAGTATATCGAAGCTGTTTTTGTAGCCGATGAGGCCCGTGCCGGCCGGGCCGGCAATTTTATCGGCCGCCTTGGGCTGCAGGTACTCGTAACCCAGACCCATGGGCGAGCTTAGGGCATCACGCGAGCGGAACTTGCCGCTGGCGCGGTCGATGGCTGTAACCGAAAAGTTGGGCCAGATGCGGTGGATATCCTGGTCGATATAAGAGCCATCGGTGGAGGCGAAATACTTCTGCTCATTCACCTGGAACAGCACCGAATTCACGAACGAAGCGCCGTTGTCCATGGCGGCGGCGTTGGCCGCTAGCAGCAGGTCAACTTTGTCCTTCACCGGCACCTCGAAAGCGTTGACCAGAATGGGGGTTTTCCAGCTCACCACGCCCTGGCCCTTTTGGGCGGCCAGTTGCACGGGCTCTTTCTGCACTTTGCTGTTGGCCTTGGCAATCTGCACGGCCAGCTGGGTGGCCTTGGCAATGCCGGCCTCGGTTACCGTGTTGGTGGCCGCGAAGCCCCAGGTACCGTTGGCAATTACCCGCACCCCGGCCCCGAAACTCTCGCCGCTGGCAATGTTTTGCACCTGCTTTTCGCGGGTAAATATGCTCTGGTTGAGGTAGCGCCCGATGCGCACATCGGCGTACGTAGCGCCGGCCGATTTGGCAGTATTCAGCGCCACATCGGCCAGGCGCTTCTTCACGGCCACATCGAGGCCCGGCTCCAGCAGGCGGGCGGGGTCTACGAGCGAGCCGCCGAAGCCCGGCACGGCCGGCAGCCATAGGGTACCGGCCGCCAGGCCAGTGAGGCCCACAAAGTCACGTCGTTTCAAATTGATGGATTTTGGGTGGAGGAAGGAATTCGGCAAGAAGGTACAGCCTTCGTTGCATTTGTTGCAACCCACAGACAAAAAACCCGTAGCGGGGCTGCATTTGGTTTGATAAAAGGGAGTAGGGGCGGGGCTTGCTCCGCCCGCCGCACCAACGAACCGGGTGCGTACCGTTTGACGACGGGCGGGGGCACGTCCCGCCCCTACTTCATTTTAGCTGACTGTTCCGGCAGGCGAGTACAGTGCGCCTCTACGCCACCAAGGCCAGCAAATCGGCCGCAATACCTTCCCAAGGTTGGTTCAGGTCGATGGTGACCACGCGCACGGGGTGGCCGCCGAGGGTATAGCGCAGGTCGACGGCCTGGGCCGCGGCGGGATAGAGCAGGATGCCTTCGAGCGTCTGGCCGGGGTGGGCAGGCTGGTTTTGCAGGTAGGCGTAGAGCTGGTAGAGGTGGGGCGAAATCAGTCGGGCCTGGTCGTGGTGGCGCTTGAGGGCGGCGGCGTAGTACTTGGTATCGAGGATGATTTTGCGGTCCGGGCTTTCCAGCGAGGTGTCCGTAATCATGGCCGGCAGCAGCGCCAGCGCCTCGGGCGTTTCGGCCGCCGCCTGCCAGGCAATAGTCTCCGACGATACCCGAAACTGCCGCTGCTCCAGCCGGTAAAAGTTGCGTACGAACTGCTCGAACAGCCGCGCCATTAGTGGCTCGTCGCGCCGGAAGTCGCGGAAGCGGGCCCGGCCGTAGGCATTGGGGGCGGGCAGGGCGCTCAGGTGCAGCAGCTCGCACACGTTCAGCAGAAACCCGCCCAGCCCGGCCGGCCGCAGCCGCCGCGCCGCCCGCAGACTGGCCGCGCTCAGGGGCCGCGCCACTACCGCCGCCGGAAACCGCCGCAGTGTCTGCCGGATTTGCTGGCGCTGCTCGGTCAGCAGGGCCCGGCTGCGGCTCAGCTGCTGCAGCGTACCCAGCAGCAGCCCGGCCAGCGGCGCGTCGGGGCTCAGCTCATCAAAGGCGCACACGGCCCGGCCCCGGCGAGGCAAATCCTGGCTCAGCGTGGGCGTGAGCAGCACCCGACCCCGCAGTTCCGGTAGCTCATCCACCCGCTCGGCATAGGCCACTGGCAGGCCCTGGCGCAGCAGCCGGCGCGTGCCGCTCAGCAGCACCTGCGCCAGCAGCGGCAACGGCCGCCGAAACTCCTGCCCGCTCACCGCCCGCACCTCGGCCTCCTCGGGCAGCCGGTTCCAGGCGTAGCACAGCAGGTAGTACAGGTTCTGGATGGGAATCACGGGCGGGTTGTCAGCTTTTAGTTGTCAGTGCTGGAACGTCATTCAGAGCGAAGCGAAGAACCTCGCGCGTAGCCGTTGCGTGGTCATCCGTTCAAGAATACCAAGCGAGATTCTTCGCTGCGCTCTGAATGACGTTCCTGTACCAACCGTTACAACCCCGCCAGCAGCTTCTTTTTCTGGGCAGCAGCTTTGGCGGGCTGGTCGAGCCAGTAGTCGTCCAGTAGCGGGCCAATTTCCTGCTCCAGAATCAGGCGCAGCCAGCTGGCGGCTTCGGTGGGGTGGGTGGGGGGCTGGCAGAAGTAGCTGTGGCCCACGCAGAAATCGGGGCCCAGCTCGGGGTCGTCGGCAATGGTTTGGTTGAGGTCGAGGAGACGGGCGGTGAGCTGCCGGGTGAGGGTAGATGGCACGCCGTGGGCTGTCAGCAGTTCCCGGAGCGGGTCGCCAAACTCGGGCCGCAGACTTATGAAGGCGAAGCGGCGGCGCAATGCGTAATCGAGCGGCGCCAGGCTGCGGTCGGCTAGGTTCATGGTGCCAATGACGAACACGTTTTCGGGCACGAAAAAGGGCGGGCTGCCGGCCGGCGCATAGGGCAGGCGCACGGCGTGGGCGGGGCCGCGCTTGTCGGCCTCCAGCAGCAACAGCAACTCCCCGAAAATACGCGCCACGTTGCCCCGGTTCAGCTCTTCAATCAGCAGAAAATACGGCTGCTCGGGCTCCTGCGCGGCCCGGTGGCAGAACTCCACCAGCAGCCCGTCGCGCAGCCGGAATGTGCCCCGCTCATCGGGCCGGAAACCCTGCACGAAATCCTCATAGCTGTAGCTCGGGTGAAACTGCACCAGCTCGACGCGGGCCGGGTTGGTGCTGCCCTGCGCCAGCCAGGCCAGCCGCCGCGCCAGAAACGTTTTGCCCGTGCCCGGCGGGCCCTGCAGCAGCAAATTGCGCCGCCGCGCCAGGGCCGCCTGTGCCGCCGCCAGCTCCTCATCGGCCAGGAACAGCTCGGCCCGCGCCATTTCCCGGGTGTAGGGCGTGGGGGCCGGCCGCTGGTAAGTCGCGGGCGGCTCGTGGGCTTCGGCCGGCTCGGTGGCTGAGGTTTCGTCGGTTTCCGCAGCCGCAGCCGCGGCAGCTTCTGCGGCTGCGGGTGTAGTGCGGGTTTTTTTGGCTGGTGCGGCTTCGCGTGGCGAGCCGGTGTAGAGGTCCTCCAGCTGCTGCTGGGCGGTTACGTCGCCGTTGAGCAGGGGCGAGTTTTCGAGGGTGGGGCGCTTGGTGGCAATGGTAAAATCCAGCGCCTCCAGGGCCTGGTTGGTCGGCTCGCCGGCTCGCAGCGGCCACTTGGCGCCGGTCAAGCCGGTGGCCAGCTCGTAGGCCCGCTGGGCCACCCGGCGCGGAGCGTAGCGCCGGCCCCGGTACACGAGGTCGTACACCGTGCTCAGCGGCATCCGCGGCCCCTCGGCATCCAGCTCGCGCAGGGCCTGCAACACCTGTTCGCGGGTAATGGGTGGATTGTCGGGGGCAGAAGTCGGCATCGAAGGCTAAAGTACGAAGCAGGGCAGAACCGGCGGATTAAATTCTGTCATCCTGAACCTATGAAAGGTCTTTATTAGAAAGCGGTGCGGAAATTCCGCTTCGGGCCAAGTGGCACTTGCCAGTGCGAGAGTGCTCCGGCAAACATGCCCCGACAACTCCGGGAAGGGGACAAGTCTGCCCGACAACGCCGAATCTGGCTGTCGGATGGCCCGGTACTTTGGCAATGGCCGCAGGTTTGCCTAGATTCCCAGTCGAAAAAGCCTCTGGCATCCCGACATGTATCACCTGGTTTATACGAGTACCGCCACCATGCCTTTCGCTCCCGCCGAGCTGCAACAGTTTCTGGTGTGGTGGCGGGCCAATAATAGCCGGCTGGGCCTGACCGGAATACTGCTCTACAGCAACGAGGGAGATATTATGCAAGTGTTGGAAGGCGAGCAGCCGCAGGTGGAGGCCTTATTCGCCGTTATCGAGCAGGATTTGCGGCACCGCAACATAATCAAGCTGGCTGCCGGCCCCATTGGGCAGCGGCTGTTCGGCGAGTGGGCCATGGGCTACCGGATGCTGGATTCGGCCGCCTTGCACTGCCTGGCCGGCTACGCCAACCCCAACGAGCCCGATTTTCTGGCCGCCCTCGCCAGTGCCGACGCTGACAACGAGCTGCTAAGCCTGCTGCGCGAATTTGCCGACGCGCCCCCCGATGAGCTGCCGCGCTGGAACCCTGCCGCTACCTGAACCGCTCCTAAAAGCAAGCGCCCCCGACGTATCAACGTCAGGGGCGCTTGCTTTGAATGGTAGCCGAAGTCCGGATGGGCGCCACTGTTACGTGGCGGTTTCCGCCGCGCCGGTTCACGCATCTACCGCTTATTGGTACTGAATGTAGAGCGGCGAAGGCGTGAGGGCAATAACTTCCGAAGGCGTCATGATGTGGTGGGGCTTGGGCCGGGCGTCGTACTCGTAGAAGATTTTGAAGCCGGTGTACTGCACGGGCTCGTTGGCGACGTAGGCCTTGTAGGAGTCCTTTTTCAGCACGGGGTCGCCGTGGCCGTCCATGTGCATGACCACCTGCACGCGGGGGTCGAGCTTGATGTTTTTGTAGTTGCTCACCATCTTGCGGGTGAAGCGGTGCACCGTCAGCACCTTGGGCGGGAGCTTGTTTTCGCTCACGATGCGCGCCAGGAAGTTGATGGTGAAGTTGATGTCTTTGGCGTCGAGGGTGCCGATTTTCTGGTTGGGGCGCACGCCGGGCATGGTCGCCAGCGAAAACTCGGGGTCGATGCCCAAATGAACGATGGGGTCTTTGAGGTACTGCTCCAGCTTGGGAAGCTCGGTCTGCAGGGTGCTGTGGCCCGGCTGAATGTCGAGGAACACAATTACATTGTGCTCCTTGCCCCAGCTGATAACCTCCTCAATAGTGGCTTTGGAGTTCATCAGGCGCCATTTGCCATCTTTGCCAGGTGTGCCCTGGGCCGTGATGGTGACGTTGTGGATGGCACCCTGCACGGGGCGGCTGGGGTCGGCAGCCTGCCACTCGCCCAACACCTTTTTCAGCTTCCGGAACATCTGCTCCTTGGGCTCGCGGCCCAGAATGCCCATGCCCTTCGAGCGGATGTTGCCATAAAAGGCCACAATGCGCTTGCCCGGCAGAATGGCGCCCGGTAGCTGGCCGCTCACCTTCACAATCGAGTCGGCCTTGAGCGAGTCGCGGCGCATAGCCAGGCGCTGTAGCGCAGCCGAATCGAGCGGGGCGGGCTGCGTCACCGAATCGGCGGCCAGGGTAGCGGCTTCGGAGTCGGTGGCCGAGCGCGAGCCGCAGCCGGGTAGCGTAGCGAGGGAAAAGGCGAGGCCCAGGGCAGCCAGTGCGGGGGCCGTGAGGCGAGTAAGCGTAGAGAGGTAAGCCACTAAAACAACGGGAATTGAAGGCGAATGGAATTGCTAAGGTAGGAGGTTTCCACCCGAAATCAGAATGCCCCGGCCGGCAGCTGGCTGCATAAAACGCGCCTGCGCCCGCCTTGCTGCAACTACTAAAACGCCGACCACAGCAGTGCGGGCGGCGTTCTAGGAGAGAAGATAATCGATGCTTATTTCAAGGAAAACGTGATGGGTATAGTGTATTCCACGGCCACCGCTTTGCCCTCCTGTCGGCCCGGCGTCCACTTTCCGGGCAGGTTGCGTACGGCATTCAGGGCGGCGGCATTCAGGGCCTGGGCCGCGGGCGTTACGATTTTAGTGGTCTGCGGCTCCCCCTTGCTGTCCGAATAGCTAATTGAGGTTTCGATGCCTTTCTGAATATCAATAGCCTGCATCGAACCATCGGCCCCAATAATAAACCGCACGAATACTTTGCCCTCCAGTTTCTCATTCAGGGCAATAGGCGGGTATTGCGTGAGCCTGCCAATATCGGTCAGGAGCTGGGTTTGTCCGCCGGCGTATTCGGGCATCTGCTCCACGTAGGTGTAGGCAGGCGGTGGCGGTGGTGGCGGCGGGGTAGTCGCGTTGGCAGCAACAGGGGGTGGCGGCGGCGGTAATACGTTGTCGAGGTCCTGCTCGCAGGCTACAAGCAGGAGCAGGCTGGCGCTTAGGGGCAGTGGGAGCCAGCGTTTCCAGCGGTGGGCGGGGGCGGCGGTAGTCAGCATACGGATCCGGGTTAAGGTGAGGGAGTGAGTAAAAGAATGGGTAAGCGCCAGGTGGGGACTGAGCTGGCGCAGGGCCAAACGGGCCAGCAGGGCCGCGTAGGAAGCCGGGTCGGGAGGGGCGGCAGTGGCTTCGGCCGGTTGCAGCGTGCGCAGGGCGGCGGCATCGGCCAGAAACTCGTGGATCTGGGCCAGGGCCCGCGGAAACAGGTGGGCGAAGGGGTTGAACCAGAGCAGGGCTCGGGCTACTTCCAGCAGCAGGCGCTGGCGGGTGTGGCCCTGGCGTACGTGGGCCACTTCGTGGGCCAGCACGGTGCGGGCCTCGGCGGGCGTGAGCGGGTCGGTTTCATCCCAGAAAATCCAGCGCCCAAACGAGCTAACGGGCCGCCGGCCGCCGGTGTGCACCAGCACGTAGCCGGGCCCCGGGGTGCGGGGCAGCCGGCGGGTTGAGAGCCAGAGGTGCGCCACCTGCGCCAGCAGCGCAGTAGCAGCAACGCCACCCCCAGCACGTATAGCCCCGGCAGCCATTGGGCAAAATCGATGACCACGGCGGGCAGGGCAGCTTCGGGGCGTACCGTGAGGCCGGGTAGCCGGGCCTGCACGAGCGCGCCGGTAGCGGCTATCGGTAATTGGCGCAGCAGGCCGGGCAAGGCCGCCCGCACCAGTAGCGGCCCGAGCAGTGCCAGCCACGGTGCCAGCACCAGAAACCGCTCGTTGTAGCCAAAAAACCGCTCTGTCCGTAGCGCGTAGCGGTAGAGCAGCCAGCCCATGCCCAGCACCAGCGTGCTTTGCAGGCCCCAGCTAAGCAGGGCGGCCGTCGTGGTCGGAAACAGGGTCGGAGGCATCGTCAGGTTCGTTAGGAGTGGGATTGGCTTGGGCGTGGCGCAGCAGCTCTTCCAGCTGGGCCGCGTCGAGGTTTTCTTCCTGGGCGAAAAACGATACCAGCCGGCTGAACGAGCCGCCGAAGTAGCCGCCCAGCAGCTTACCCAGCGAGAAGCGCCGGTACTCGTCGCGGCCTACCAGGGCGTGGTAGCGGTGGGTGCGCCCGAAAGCCTCGTGGCCCACGAAGCCCTTCTGGGCCAGAATGCGGATGATAGTGGACACCGTGGTAACGGCCGGACGCGGCGGTGGCAATGCGGGCACCATGTCCTTCACGAAGGAAGGGCCGTGCTGCCAGAGCACCTGCATCACCTGCTCCTCGGCGCGGGTTAGTTCGGGGAAAGTAGGGTCGGGCATAGATTTCTTATTTGGTTTTCGCTTTCCGATAGCGGTTAGAGGTGAAGCGGAAGCACCGGCTCGATGAGGCCGGCCGGTAAATCAAATATGAAACTAATTTTTTAGTTATACAACTAATATTTTGGCTGAAGGATAAAAAAGGCCTGTCCAGTCGCGGCCGGAACACGGAGGCAGCGGGCGGCGTTGGGTAGATTCGTTTGGTAACTAACCCGCGCATTTGTGCTGAATACCCTTGTTTCCCGTTTCTCCGCGCCCGGCTGGGCGGTGGCGCTGCTGTGGCTGACGCTGCTGGGCGTCGCGCCCGGCTGCAACAGCAGCTCGCCCGAACCCACTGCCGTTGCTCCGCCTACGGCCCCGCCGCCGGTAGCCCCGCCCGCGCCGGTGTTGGTGGGCAGCAGCCTCATCGGCGAGTATACCCCGGCCGAGCTGGCGGCGCGGGTGTCGAACATTCCATTAGTGGGTTCGTTGGCGCGCTATTCGGTGCGGGTGTACCGCCTCACCTACACCACCCAAAACACCGACGGCCGGCCGGTAACGGCCTCGGGGGCGGTGCTGGTGCCGGTGGCCCCGGCGGCCGTGCCGGTTATCAGCTACCAGCACGGCACGCTGCAGCCCGACGAGGAAACCCGCGCCCCTTCCTATTACAGCTCCCGCAGCGAAATCTGGTCGGCCGTGTCGGTGCTGGCGGCTACGGGCCACGTGGTCTCGGCTCCCGACTATATCGGCTATGGTGCCTCTAAAGCCCTGCCGCACCCTTACGAGCACGGCGCCTCGCTGGCGTCGGCCTCGGCCGATATGCTGCGGGCTACCCGCGAGTTCTGCGCGCAGCAGAAAATTGGTGTCAATCAGAAGAACTTCCTGCTGGGCTACTCCGAGGGCGGCTACGCCACGATGGCACTGCACCAGCTGCTGGAAGAAAAGTACGCCGATACGCTGCCAGTTACGGCCAGCGCCCCCGGGGCCGGCGCCTACCACAAATCGGCCTTCGCTCGCTACATCATGAACTCGACCGAGCCGCTGAATTTTCTGAGCACCTACGTGTGGGTGCTGCGAACCTACGACCGGGTGTACCAGCTCAACCGCCCGCTCGGCTACTACTACCAGCAGCCCTACGCCACCCGCCTGCAAACCGACCCATTCAGCGCGGTGCCCCAACAGGCGGCCGAGCTGTTCGCCCCCGCCTTCCGCCAGGCCGTACTCACCAGCTCCGACCCGGCCCTCTCGGCCACGCTAACTGCCAACGACGTGTACGACTGGCAGCCCCGCGCCCCGCTGGCCCTGTTCCACGGCACCGCCGACGATTACGTGCCCTTCTTCAACTCGGAAGACGCCTACAACGCTATGCGCGCCCGCGGCGCCACGAAAGTTGAGCTGCGCCCGATTCCCGGCGGCACCCACTTCACCGCTGCCCCAACATATACTTTGCAGGCCTACGCGTTCATTTCGCAGTTTTAGGGTTGAATGCGTGAACGACTCATTTACTCACTCTCAACCACGCGCCGCCCAGGGCTGCCAGCCCGCCCACCAACCCGGCGAGCAGGCCGCTGAGTAGCACCAGCAGCCAGGAGTTGCCGCCCAGTGGCAGCAGCGTGGCCACACGGCCGGCCAGCAGGCCCGCGCCGTTCAGGTTAAGCCAGGCGGCGGGCAGCCACCAGCTGAGCGCTACGCCCAGCAGCCCGGCCCCGAAAGCGGCCCTGGCCGAACCGCCCCGCCACGCGGCCAGCCCCAAGCACAGCGGCAGCACCACCCACCACGGCAGCAGCAGTTGGGCCAGGCTGGCCAGCACGAAAATCAGCAGGAAGAGGATAAAGAACGATTTCATAGGAATTGGGCTGGCCTACTTCTCCAGCCGCCAGGCGGCTTGTAGGCGGGGGTGGTTTTCGTCGGCGGCTTGCAGAAATACCAGCTCGTCGAGGCGGCCGGTGCGCCAGCTTTCCAGCATGTCGTCGTAATAGGCCGAGGCGGGGTTGCCGCTCTGGCCGCCGGGGAAGATGCCATAGGCGCGCACCGGCGTCGCCAGATCCACCACCATACGCCAGGAGGGGCCGTTGCGCGGGCCGGTGGCATTCACGCTGCCGGGGCTGCCGCCGCACACCACATCCTGGTGGCCGAAGCCGGGCAGCTGGGCCAGGTGGTTGATGTCGGTGCTTTTCTGGTTGGCCCAGGCCCATTTCGGCCCCAGCGGCCCGAACTTGCGGGTCAGCGAATCCAAGGCAAACTGTAGGGAAGTGGTGAGCAGGTCGGGGGTGGTTTCGCGTTGGGGCGTGCGGCGGTCGTCAATCCAGGGGCTGCGGGGCTCGGAAAGCAGTAGCTGGTTGGTCCGGTCGCGGGCCGGTAAGCGCATTTCCAGGCCGGTGGCTTGCTTGCCGAAGTCATCCTCCCAGAGCCGCCGCACCAACTCCTGGTACCAGAGCTCGAAAAGGGTGGCCCCCACAGCTTCCGCAGAATAGTGGTAATCCCAGCGGGCCAGCAGGCGGCGGGCGGAGGCCTCGGAAGTAGCCGGAGTGGTGGTTGCGGCCGTGGCCGGAGCAGCCGTTGCGCCAGTAGCTACGGCGGCGGGCAGATTCGCCAGCATCCAGGGTAGCATCAGTTGCGCGTTAAGCCCCAAATCATCGTTTTGTAGCTCCCGCAGCGTGTCGGCGGTGGCGCGGCGCATGCGGGCCAGCTGCCCGTTGATGCGGTGAGCCCGGTCCCAGGGGGCGTAATCCCAGCCCAGGTAATACGGGTAGCCCGGCCCGGCCGAGTGCTGGTTGGCCGACGACACGTAGCCGCGGGCCGGATTCAGCACCCGCGGCGTCTGGCTCATCGGAATCCATCCCTGCCAGTCCTGGCGCGGGTCGGAGCCGTCGAGGATGAACTTGCCCTGCTCGGCGTATTTGAGCGGGAAGAGGCCGTTGGGCCGAATGGCCACGTCGCCGCTGCGGCTGGCGAAGATAAAGTTCTGAGCCGGTGAGGCGTAGGTACGCAGTGCCCGGTCGTAGTCCTGGTAGTTGCGGGCGCGGTTGAGCTTCACGAAGGCCAGCACCTCGTTGGCCCCGGCGGCATCGTGGGCCGTCCAGCGCAGGGCGTGGCGCACGGGCGTCTGCTTGTTGAAAACCGTTTCGTTCTGGTCGTACACGACCGGGCCGTGGTGGGTGTAGAGTACGGTATCGAGGCGGTCGGGGCGGCCGCGCACGGCAATGCGCTCCACCACCCGGCGTACCGGTTTCCAGCGCCCGGCGTGCCAGTATTCGCGGCGGCGGGCGTCTTTGAACTTCAGCTGGTACCAGTCGAGCACGTCGCCGCCCACGTTGGTTACGCCCCAGGCCACCTCGGCATTGAAGCCGATGATGACGGCCGGCGCGCCCGGAATCGTGACGCCGTACACGTTCTGGCCCGGCCCGTGCAGCTGCACCTGGTACCAGATGCTGGGCAGGTTAAGCTGCAGATGCGGGTCGTTGGCCAGCAGCGGCCGGCCCGAAGCGGTGCGGCTGCCCGCCACCGCAAAGTTGTTGGACCCCAACTCGGCATCGGGCTCGCGGGTGGGCACCAGGCCCGACACAGCGGCGGCAAACGGCACCGGCGCGGGCGGCACCGGCAGCGGCTGAAAACCGAGCGGTGTGCCGTCGGGCACCACTGGGTCGGCGCGGAAGGGGAAGTCGGGGAACAGGTCGCGGGTGACGTCGGGGCCATATTTGCTAAGGATGTTGCTCAGGCGCAAATCGTCGGAGCGGCCGCTTAGGTCCCAGGCCATGAGCTTGAGCAGCAGGGCGCACTTAAGCGGCTGCCACGGCTCGGGCGCGTAGTCGAGCAGCTTGTACTCAAACGGATACTCGCGGGGGCTGAGCTGGCTGATGTAGGCATTCACGCCCGCCGAGTAAGACTCCAGCACCAGCCGGGTGGTGTCGTTTTTCAGCATTTCGCGCAGCGAGTTTTCGGCTCCGAAAGGCAGGCCCATGCGGCGCTGAAACCGGTCGTACTCCAGCGCCCGCTCGCCCACGACTTCCGAGATGCGGCCGGCCGCCACGCGGGTCATAAACTCCATCTGCCAGAGCCGGTCGCGGGCCGTGAGGTAGCCCTGGGCGTAGTACAGGTCGTGGTCGTTGTCGGCGAAGATGTGGGGCACCCGCCGGTCATCGAAGCGCACGCGCACCGTTTGGTGCAGGCCGGGCAGGCGCAGGGTTTGCTGGTCGGGGAAGTCGGCGGCCGATTCGCCGTTCTGCCAGAAGCCCTGGTAGGGGCTCAGCAGCCGGGCCACGGGGGGCACGTCGCCTTGTTTGGTATTCAGCACCCACGCCAGTACAACGGCGGTGAGTAGGGCCAGCACAGGTTTCAGCCAACGCAGCATAAGCAATCCGGATTTTCCAAGGAGCAAGGAGCCGGAAGGTAGCAAATGCCGGGCGTTGTTGCGGTTGAAATAATGGGCTGCCTAGTCAACCGCGTCCCTAGAAACACGGCTTGTCGGTAGTAAACCCGGCGTACCAAAAGCCACAAAGCCCCGGCAGGACGACACCGACCATACAACGGTCGGTGTCGTCCTGCCGGGGCTTTGGCGCGGCAGTTGCGGAGAGTAATGGACCGCAACTGCCAGCGCCGTCGTTAGTTTCGGGGCAGGTAGATGCGGAAGCCCAGGTTAAGGCCCAGCGTCCCGCCCCCAAATACCTCCTTGTCGCCGCTGGTACGTTGGTACGTTACCAGGCCCTCCAGGCCCACCGCCGGGGTGATGAAGTAGGAGTAGCCCAGGCCGGCTTTGGCCAGGAAGTTTACGTCGGTGTTAGACTCATTCATTCTGCTAGTACCGCCTTTAAAGCGGGTACTGTTGAGTACACCGCCCGCGCTCAACTCGCCAAACACCCGGTGCTTGCTCTCCGAAGGCACATAGTAGCGTAACCAAGGTAGTAGCCCAAGGCTTAACCCGCGGTTGCTTATGCCATCGGCCACATCAAGCTTGAGGCGCGAATAGCCAAACGGCACGGCGGCCCCCACGGCTAGGTTATCGGCCACGAAAACGCCCACCGACGGAATCAGCGTTCCGGAAAAACGCTTGCTAAAATCGTTGCTCTGGAACGTGAAGTCGCCACCACTCAAACCCAGTACGCGGGTGCCCTGGGTGGTTTGGGCCTGGGCGGCATTGCCGGCCAGGAGGCCCCCCGCCAGGAGTGGGAGGAAAAGAAATTTATGCATTGGTACTATATAATAGAAGATGAATGGATGCGCGAATAACGGCATTGCAAACCATAAATTGCCCTGTTCAGAGGCCTGAAAGCCCGTTGCGCCACTTTCCCGGGGTAGGAGAGTGGCGCAACGGGCTTTCGTAGGCGGTACCAGTCGTGGGCTGCGGCTGCTACAGGTTTTCGGTTTGGCGTACTAGGCCGGCCACCCCGGCGCGGGCCAGGCGCAGGCGCAGGGCGTTGGCCTCGGCCGCGGTGGCGAATCGGCCAACAACTACCCGGTTAAGCGTTTTGCCCTGGGCCGAAGTGCCGGTGAGCGTGGTGATGAACATAGCAGGCTCCAGGCCCTGAATCTTGTCCATCACGGCGCGGGCATTGCGCACGTCGCCGAAAGTGCCGGCCTGCACCACGAAAGAAGCAGTTGGCTCGGCCTTTAGGGCCAGGTCGGCGACTTCGGTGTTGCCGGCGGCAATGTTGGTGTGCAGCACGGCCGTTTCAATGGCGTCGGCGGCCAGGGCCTGCAGGTCGTCGGGGGCGTTGGTGGGCCCCAGGGGCGTGGTGCCGGGTACCACTTCGGCCACTACCGACACGGCTCCCTGCGTGATGATGCCCAGCGGGCGGGCGGCTACTTCGGCCAGATCGAGGATGCGCTGATGACGGAACGGGCCGCGGTCGGACACGCGCACCACCACCGCTTCGCCGGTTTTGGGATTCGAAACGCGCAAACGAGTACCGAAGGGCAGGGTTTTATGGGCGCAGGTGTACTGGTTGCGGTCGAACCGCTCGCCGCTGCTGGTGCGGCGGCCCTGAAACTCGCGGCCGTACCAGGAGGCGCGGCCCCGCAGAATAGTGCTCTTTTTGGCGGTAGTGGCGGCTTTTTCGTCGTCCGTCAGCTTGGCTGTACGGGCCTCAGCCGATTGCAGCGTCAGCAGGGCCGTTAGGCCAACTAGCAGCAAGCTTGATACATACCGTCGGTAGAGCACTTTCATCCGGGGAATCGGTTGGTGAGTGCGACAAATCTAGAAGCGTCAGCTAAAGCGAAGCTTACAGCCCAAATCGTGTCCCTACAGCTTTAGGCATTAAATTGATCTTTTTTTATAATCGTTGTATTAAAATAATTTGAAGTAACGCTGCCAAATAGGCGTTTGTGTTTAGTTGATACGCTTTTTGTACTCTTTTCAGATGATAGAAGGGCCGGTTGATAAATGCGACTATGCGCCGGTGAAAAAATTCGGGCTTCCGGCAGCCAAAGTAGCCGGCAGGGTGGTTGCAGATGTCGGGAAATTGTGGTAAGAGAAGTAAGGATCAGTTGGCGGTTACCCACTGTCAACCAGCGTCTGATGCTTACCTTCGGGAATGGATTTTGGCCGCCTTTCCGACCTGCGCTACGTTGATTTCCGGCTGCCCGCCGACCACCCCGAAACGGCTGCCGTGCTGGCCCGGGCTCTGCCCGCGCAGCCGGCCCCGCCGGCCGTGTACGTGGGCTGCCCCATCTGGACGAACAAGGCCTGGCTGGGCTCCTACTTCCCGCAGGGCATCAAAGACGCTGACTACCTACACCATTACGCCCGGCAGTTCAACAGCATCGAGCTCAACACCACGCACTACCGCATCCCCGACGCGCCCACCGTGCGCAAGTGGCGCGAGGCGGTACCTGAGTCGTTCCGGTTCTGCCCCAAAATCCCACAAATCATCAGCCACGACCGGGCCCTGTACAACGCCGACGACCTGACTGTGAGCTTCTGCCGCGCCATTGAGGGGCTGGGTCCTACGCTGGGCCACGCGTTTCTGCAGCTGCCGCCCACTTTCGGGCCCGAGCACCTGCGACGTCTGGAGCGCTACCTGCTCGATTTTCCGGCCTTCGTGCCACTGGCCGTAGAGCTGCGCCACCCCGGTTGGTTTTCTGATGCCGGTTTGCTGGCCACCGTAACGGCCATGCTCGAAGCCCTGGGCAAGCCGCTGGTCATCAGCGACGTGGCCGGCCGCCGCGACGCGCTGCACCAGCGCCTGACCACGCCCACGGCCTTCGTGCGCCTCAACGGCCACGGCCTCATCGACTCCGACTTCCGTCGCGCCGACGACTGGGCCGCCCGCGTAGCCGGCTGGCTCGAAGCGGGCCTGCACACGGCCTACCTATTCATCCACCAGAAAGACATCCTGCACTCCCCGCTCTGGGCCGAGCACTTTCTGCGCCGCCTGCACGAGCTGACCGGTATGGCCGTACAACCGCCCCGGGTAATTCCGCAGCCGGTGCAGGGTAGCCTGTTTTAGGAGAAGGAGATTCAGCAGGCGCTCTAGGTCAATGGCTACTTGTGAATCAGACTGATTTTAACGCCTAACTCCAGGCCTATTCCCAGTGCCCGGCTTTGGGTAGGCGCTGAAGCAGGATTGTAGCGGTAGGCACGCGAGTTGGCCACTCCGGCGCCGATATAGGCATCGAGGAGGCCCCGGCTGCCCAGCTGGCGCTGTATGCCCCAGCGCCCCGTTAGGCTGCTGTAGTCGTATTCAAAAGAGCGTCGGTTGAAATTGTAGGGAAGGTCGCGGCGGAAGTAGTTGTTGAGCTGTAGGGCCACGTAAGGCCCCTCGTACGGGCCCGTCCGGCGGCCTTTGGCGTGCCGCTTCTCCTGGTTGTAATAGTGGCGGATACCGGCATCGATGCCCAGCTGCTCCAGCTTCAGGCCCTCCCGGTTCGTTGAAAAGCCGATGCGCCGTTCGCCGATATTCCAGAGGCTGGAGCCGTTGAGCGTAGCCGTCCACCCGGGAGTCAGCTGCTGCTCAACACCCAGCACTAAAGGCAGCGACAAACCCCGGAAGCCTCCGTAGCCCGAACCATCGAACAGCCCCGTTCCAAGTTTGAGGAGAGGCCCGGTCCGGGTGAGGGCGTCGGTGGTTAGGGGGGTGGGGTTCCCCGGTGCCGCAGGGTCTGGGGCCGTGGGGGCCTGCTGGGCGAAGGCGGCCGGACTGGCCAGCAGCAGGGCGGCCGCGGTCAGGCCGGCGGCAGTCAGCAAAGAAATACGCATAACAGATAATGGGGAGAAGGAAGAATTTGATAGCAGGAGTTCGGGCAGATATTACGAGGTTGCATCGAGCAGCTAATTACGATGCATAACCGGCGTAACCACTGGGAATTAACCCGATGAAATATCTCGATTTGACAGCCCGCCGGCCCACTTATTCCCGTATGTATTCCGGTATGAAGTTTTCCGCTCTATTCCTACTACCATTCTTGGCGTTGCCGCTGCCGGTAG
The DNA here is from genome assembly GCF_003417065.2 of Hymenobacter lapidiphilus. Taxonomy (GTDB): domain Bacteria; phylum Bacteroidota; class Bacteroidia; order Cytophagales; family Hymenobacteraceae; genus Hymenobacter. The sequence continues at coordinate 35,839 of NZ_QVLT01000005.1, forward strand.
CAGCCCAAACGGTAGCACCCGGTACTCCGGCTTCTGCCACCCACTGCCTGCTCGTGCCGCTCGACCCCGCGCTGCGGGCCGCGCGCGCCAGCCGTATCGTGGAGGCGGCCGTTACCAGCAGTGAGGGCCTGCAGGCTGCCAACGGCCGCCTCTACACCCGCCACCAGCTACGAGTGTTCCGGCAGTTGAAGGGAGCCCCCGATTCGGTACTGACCGTGTTTACCGAGGGTGGTACGCTGGGCCTGCGCCGCGAGGTGCTTACCAACACGCTGCAGCTTGTACCTGGCGAGCAGGGCATCTTCTTTCTGGAGCCCACCACTGTGCCGGGTCAGGCGGGTTGGCAGGTGTTCGGCAGTCAGCAGGGCTTCATCCGCTACAATCTGACCGACCTGACGGCCGCCGAGCCGTTTCGGCGCTACGCCAGCCTTACCGCGGCCGTAGCTGCCCTGGTTGCCTTGCCGCGCGAGGTGCAGCCCAACCCGGCCCTGGCAGCAGCCCGCGTGCGGCGCAGCCAGATAGCCGCTGCCCGGCCTCAGGCGGCGTTTATCAGTGGAGTAGCGCCGCTGCGCCTGTCGGCCGGTACGGGGGCGGTGCTCACCGTTACGGGCAGCGGCTTTGGCAGCAGCCGGGGCATGGGCACCGTGGAGTTTCGCAACGCCGATGATGGCGGCGCCAGCTTCACTAGAATTAACGACGATGACTACCTGAGCTGGACCGACACCCGGATTCAGGTGCGGGTGCCGGCCCTGAGCGCCAGCGGCAACCCGGCCGGTACCGGTCCGGTACGCGTAACGCCCGCCGGAACGGGCCAGCTGCCGGTGCTGAGTCTGCAAACGGTGCTCATCGAGTTTGCCGCCACCAACGTGCGCGATACCAACACGGGCCAGCGCGCCGTGCCCGCCCACCGCGACCAGAATGGGGCCGGTGGCCTCACGTTTCGCTTCGAGCCGGGCTTTGCCGCCAACTCCGCTGCCGCTGCGGCCTGGCAGCGGGCCCTCGCCAGCTGGCGCTGCCAAACCGGCATCAACTGGGAGCTGGGCCCGCTGCGCACCAAAACGGGGGTAGCCGCCGACGGCGAAAATGCGGTGGGCTTCGATACCGATAGCCCGCTGCCGGCCGGCGTGCTGGGCCGCACTACCAGCTACTACGAGGGTTGCTACCGACCCGATGGGACGGTGGCTTTCTTCGTGAAGGAAATTGATACGCAGTACGACGATGCGGCCGCCTGGCAGTTCGGGCCGGCCAACCCGGCCAGCACGCAGCTCGATTTCGAGTCGGTGGCGGTGCACGAGCTCGGCCATGCCCAACAGCTTTCTCACCTGATTATGCCCAGTGCCGTGATGCACTTTGCCATTGCCCGCGGGCAGCGCAGCCGCACCCTGGCCCCGGCCAGCGACATAGCCGGGGGCCGCTACGTGCTGCGCGCCCGCAGCTTCCGGCCCGATGTGTGCGGCCCCGTGGCCATGCTGCCTGCCCCGCTGGCCAGCCAGCAGGCCACGCCCGGCCCCGCCGGCGTTGAGGTGCAATGGGCCACCCGCGCCGAGTGCTACCTGAGCGGCTTTGTGCTGGAGCGCGCCTCGCTCGATACGACGGCCGGCTGGCAGCGGGTAACGGAGGTGGCCGCCGGAGCCGGCCCGTACCGCGCCCTCGACCCACAGCCGCTGCCCGGCCTGAGCTACTACCGCCTGCTGCTGAAGCGGCCCGATGGCTCGCTCGACGTAGCCCGGCCACTGCTGGTAAGCCGCGACGCCACCCTGCAAACCGGCCTGGCGGTCTTTCCCAACCCTTTCGACCGAAACGGGCCGGCGCTGCGCCTGCAGTACGGGGCCGGGCCCGCTGCCGGCTCCCTCACGCTGCGCTTCTACGATACCGTGGGCCGCTACTACGGAGGCCGCCGCCTCGATTATGCGCCCGGCCTGGGCCTGCTGAGCCCCACACTTCCCGACCTGCGCCCCGGCCTCTACCTGCTCCGCTGGACCGACTCGAACGGCCCCAGCGGCACTACGCGCCTGCTGGTGCGCTGAGGCATGTCAATGGCAGGTAAAGCCAAAATAAATCCTTCGGCCCAGCCCACAGTGACAATAAGCGCAGAGCCCCTGACGCCAAAATGGCGTCAGGGGCTCTGCTATGTTCTGGCTTTGTCAGTCTGAAAAGGCTGATTCGCTCTGCTTGTTGCTCGAAATGCCAAATGGCTGCTGCGGCTTACCGCTCCAGCAGCATGGCGCCGTAGGAGTAGCCGCCGCCGAAAACCGTGACCACTACCTGGTTGCCGGGTTGCAGGTCGGGCCAGGTGCTGCCCAGGGCAATGGCCGCGCCCGCGCAGCCGGTATTGCCCAGATCCTCGATGTTGGACACGGCCCGCTCGTTGGGCAGGCCCAACTGCTGCAGCACGTTCTTGGTAATGCGCAGGTTGGCCTGGTGCGGAATCAGGTAAGTCAGCTCTTCCACCGGCACGTTGTTGCGGGCCAGAATTTCCTGGGTTACCCGCGTCATGTAGGTGCAGGCGTGGATGAATACATCTTTGCCATAGGGCATCACGATGCCGCGCTCCACGGGCTTGAGCGTCACCGATTCATCAGCCTTGCCAATGTTGCCGGCCCCGCCGGTACGGATGTCGCGCACCCGCAGGTCGGCGGGGGCGAGGCGGTCCAGCGAAACCAGCAGCGCCGCCGCGCCGTCGCCCCAGAGGTGGCCGGCTACGGTGTCGTCCTCGTTATTATAAGCCGTGTTGTGCTCGCTCACGATTACCAGCGCCCGGCGGGCCTTGCCCATGGCGAAGTAGCCCTCCACAATTTCCAGCGCATTGAGCAGCGACGAGCAGGCCGAGGAAATACTCACCACCGGAATATCCGACACGTTGATTTCGCGCTGCACGGCGTGGGCCACGGTATAAATCGTGTCGTGGGGCGTGTAGGTGCCGGCCACAATCAGGTCCACGTCGGCGGCCGCGAAATCGGGCGTTTGGGCCAGCACCCGACGGGTGGCCTCTACGGCCATGGTGTTGGTGTTTTCGCCGGGAGCCGCTTTCCGGCGCGTCCGGATACCGGTGCGCTCGGTTATCCACTCACTCGAAAGGCCGTTGAGGCGAGTGAAATGGGCATTATCGATGATGTCGGCGGGCAGGTAGGACGCGACCTGATGAATATACACGGGTGAGTGGAGCGGTAGGGGCGGGCGAAAATAAAGGCCGCAAGTTACGCGGTTTGCACAGAGCACGACGTTATTGCGCCCTACCGACGTACTTTGTACCTCTTTGGTTGCCTCAACGCGCCGCGCCGCGCCGGGTTCAACTACCCATCTATAAGATTATGACCTTTCCGTTTTTTGCTTGCCCGGCCGGGCCCCGCGCCGGTCTGCTGGCCGCTGTGCTGCTAACGGCCGTGGCCCTGGCCCCATCGGCCGCCCACGCCCAGAAATACATTACTGCCGCCGGTCTGCGGATAGGCGGGGGCCAGTACGGCCTCACGGTGCAGCAAAAAATTCTGCCCAAAGCCACGCTGGAGGGCCTGGCGCTGGCCAGCTCGCGCGAAATCAGCGCCACGGTGCTGGCCGAGCGCCACTTTGGTATTCTGGGTCCCAGCCTCAATTATTACCTCGGCGCGGGCGGCCACCTCGGCCACCATAAAGACGACGGCACGTTCGGCGGCTTCGATGCCATTATCGGGGCCGAATACAAAATAGCGTTCATCCCGCTCGTCGTCAGCGTCGATTTCAAGCCCACCATCGAAATCAACTCCGCCGACTGGGCCCGTTTCCCCACCGCCTTCTCGGTGCGCTACATTATCATCAAGGAGAAAGCCAGCTTCATGGGCGGCATCTTTGATGGCAAGGACAAGAAGAAATCCAAGTCCAAGAAGAAGGATAAAGGCAAAGGCGGCGGCCTGTTCGATTTTTAAGGAAGCGAGAAGGCGAACGTCATTCTGAGCGAAGCCGAAGAATCTCTACCGCAACAGTGACCCTAATGTTAGGATTAGCGTTGCAGTAGAGATTCTTCGACTTCGCCTCCGGCTTCGCTCAGAATGACGTTCTTTTTCTTACCTCTCTTCTACAGCTTATGCACCCGGCCGCTGCCGGCCGTGGAGCTGTTCACGCGGGGGTTGCCGCGCACAAACACGCTGCCCGAGCCGGCAATGCGGGCTTCGAGCGTTTCGGTGGCCTGCACCCGGCAGCTGCCCGAGCCGGCAATGCGGGCATCACAGCTTTTGGTGGCCAGCTGCTCGGCCTGCACGCCGCCCGATCCGCTGATGCTGATTTGCTGACTCTTGGCTGAGCCACCACCGATTTTGAGGCTGCCTGAACCCGACACCGACGAGTCGATGGTTTCGGCCGTTACACCGGCCAGCACGATGCTGCCCGAGCCGCCCACAGCCAGCCGTAGCTTGTTGGCCCGGATGGGCTCGGCGGCCCGCAGACTGCCCGAGCCGCCCACGGCCAGGGCCGTAACGGTAGGCGCGGTCACGTAAATCACCACTTTACTTTTGAAATTATAGCCACTGAACAGGCCGCTTTCCTGCTTGGTGTTGATGCGAAGCTTACCGTTCTCGACCACAGTTTCGAGGTGGGTAAGGTCCTCGGCGTCGCCCTGCACTTCCACTTTCTGGGGGCTGCCCTGGCGGAAAATCACCTGCATCGAGCCGCCCAGACTAACGGCGGTAAAGGGCGCCACGGTGCGGGTTTCGCGGGTGTCGGCGGCGAAGGTTTGGAAGGTGGTCAGCAGCAGCGCGAGCAGCAAACCGGGCAGCAGGAAACGGAGGCTTTTCATGGCGTGGGGATGAAAGGTGGAGAACTTGCGGGGTAGATGCAGGGCCGCCGCGCACAGTTGCCCGGGGGCGGCAAATAATCGGGCCGGGTTCCGGAAATTCGCGGCTACCAGATTTTTACCCGCGCCGAATCTGGTCGGTAGAACTTGTCGCCGGGCTTTACATCGAAGGCCTCGTAGAAGGCGGGCACGTTGGCGAAGGGTCCATTGATGCGGTATTGGGCCGGCGAATGCACATCGGTGAGCAGTGCCTGGGCCAGCCGCTCCTGGCGCTGATGCGTCTGCCAGCCCAGCGCGTAGCCCAAAAAGTAGCGCTGCACCGGCGTCAGACCCCCGATTTTTTCGCCCTTCTTGTATTGCTCGGTCTTCTTGAATGCATCGAGCCCGATGATGATACCGCCCAAATCGGCAATGTTTTCGCCGGCCGTGGCTTTGCCGTTGATGCGCAGCGAATCGAGCACCTGGTAGCCGTCGAACTGGCGCACGATGCCGCGCACGCGCTGGTCGAAGGCCTTGCGGTCGGCCTTGGTCCACCAGCTGCGCAGGTTGCCCTTGTCGTCGAACTGGCTGCCCTCGTCGTCGAAGCCGTGGGTGAGCTCGTGGCCAATGGTGCTGGCCCCGGCGTAGCCATAAATGATGGCGTCGTCAGCGTCGGCATCCAGCAGGCCCGGAATGGCGAAAATGGCGGCCGGCAACACGATTTCGTTGTTGCTGGGGTTGTAGTAGGCGTTATAGGTCTGGGGCGTCATGCCCCACTCGGTGCGGTCGACGGGCTGGCCGAGCTTGCGGGCCTCGTAGCGGTAGCGCCACTGGTTGGCCCGCATCACATTGGCGGCGTACGAGTCGCGTTTGATTTCCAGCGACGAGTAGTCCTTCCACTTATCAGGGTAGCCCACTTTGCGGCTGATTTTGGCCAGCTTCACCAGCGCCTTCTGCTTGGTCGAGTCGCCCATCCAGTCCAGCGCCTCGATGTGCTCACGGAACGAGGCCGTGATGTTTTCGGTGAGCTGCTCGTAGCGGCGCTTGGTTTCGGGCGTGAAGTATTCTTTCACGAACTGCTGGCCCAGCACCTCGCCCAGGGCACTTTCTTCGGCATCGAGCACCCGCTTCCAGCGCGGCCGCTGCTCGGTGGCGCCCTGCAGCACGGTGCTGTAAAAGCGGAAGTTTTCCTGGTCGAAATCCTGGCTCAGGGTGGGGGCGTAGGCGTGCACCAGCTGCCATTGCAGGTAGGCCTGCCAGTCGGCGAGCGGGGCGGTGCGCAGCAGCCGGGCGGCTTCGCGGTAGAACTCGGGCTGGCCCACAATCACGGTGTCGGCCTTCGCAAACGCCATTTCGGCTAGCCAGGGTTTCCAGTTGAGGCCGGGCGTGAGGGCGTCGAGCTGGGCCAGGCTCATTTTGTTGTAGTTGGCGTAGGGGTCGCGCAGGGCTTCGAGCTTGCGCGAGGCCCCGGCCAGCCTGGTTTCCAGCGCCAGCACCCGCTTGGTACTGGCCTGGGCGGTAGCCGCATCCTGGCCCAATAGCCCGAACATCTTGCTCAGGTGCTTCTCATACTCTTTGCGAATATTGACCGTGCGCGCATCTTTGTTGAAGTAATAGTCGCGGTTAGGCAGCCCCAGGCCCGCCTGCCAGAGTTGCAGGGCCATTTTGTCGCTGTTTTTGGCGTCCTGGCCCACGTAGGGGCCAATCAGCGCGTTCACGCCCAGCTGCTGCAGCCGCGCAATGGCTGCTTGCACGCCCGTAACGGTACTGATGTTGCGGATGCTCGTGAGTTCGGCCTGTAGCGGCGCAATGCCCTGCTTGTTGATGGCGGCGCTGTCCATGCCCGTAGCCCAGAAGTCGCCGAGCTTCTGCTCCGTCGAGCCGGGGGCGGCGCTGGCCTTCGCGGCGTCTTCGTTGAGTTTGCGCAGGCGGTCGTAGATTTCGTTCTGCACTTCCTTGCCGATGCCCCAGTTGCTTTCCGAAGCCGGAATCGGGTGCTGCTTGAACCAGGCGCCGTTGGCGTAGTTGTAGAAGTCGTCACCGGGCCGCACGGTGGTATCGAGGTTGGCGCTCAGCAAGTCGGGCTTGGCGGTGCCGGTTTTGCCGTTGGGGCCGCAGGCGGCCACGGCCAGCCCCAGCAGCGGGGCCAGCAGCAGGCCCGGACGAAGAAATTGCTTCATGTTTTTCGTTGTTTGTTTTCTGTGGCTCGTTTGCCGGGGGAAGGTAGCAGTAACGGCTGGCTAATCAACATCGGTCAAACCCGAATAACAAAAACCAAACAGCGAAAAGTGAATCATCTGCTCCTGCTCAACTTCGGCCTGGCCGCCTACCTCACCGGCCTTATCTGGACGGTGCAGCTCGTGCATTACCCCGGCTTTGCCCGCGTAGAACCCGCGCAGTTCGCGCAGTTTCACCGCGAGCATTCCACCCGCATGAGTTGGGTGGTGCTGGCGCCGATGCTGCTGGAGCTGGGCGCGGCCGGGTGGCTGGCCTGGCAGGGCGCGGGCCTGAGCCAAGCCGCGCGCTGGGGCCAGCTGGCGCTGGTAGGGGTGGCCTGGGCCAGTACGTTTCTGCTCAGCGTGCCCTTCCACAATCGCTTGGCCCGCGACGGCTATAACTACGTGGCCATCGACGGCCTCGTGCGTACCAACTGGCCTCGCACCCTCGCCTGGACTGCCCGCTTAGGTTTATTGGGCTATTTGATGTGGTGAGCGGAAAACCGCCGCTCAGGATGACAGTATATTTACCTTCCCGTTCCTCACCATTCAACCGCATGCTTCCTGCCGCCGCCGACTTCCTGCCCGAATTGCAGTTCCAGACCAGCCGCAGCAGCGGGCCGGGCGGGCAGAACGTGAATAAGGTGGAAAGCCGGGTCGAGTTGCGTTTCCGCATCGCCGACTCGCAGCTGCTCTCCGACGAGCAGAAGCAGACGCTGCTCGAAAAGCTGGCCTCGCGCCTCACCCAGGAAGGCGAATTGCTGGTAACGGCCCAGGAGGACCGCAGCCAGCTGCGCAACCGCGAAACGGCGCTGCTCAAGTTTCATCAGCTGCTCACTAAAACCCTGCACCGTCCCAAAACCCGCCGGCCCACCAAGCCCGGCAAAGGTGCCGTGCGCAAACGCCTGGAATCCAAGAAAAAGCACGGCGAGAAGAAGGCGAATCGGAAGAGGTTGAATGATTGAAGGACTGAATTGTTAAATTGTTGGGCCTGCAACTACCCTTCAGAACAGCCAACCACTTAACAATTCCGCTCTTCAGCAATCAAGTTTCAATTCAAATCCAGCCCGAAAAGCACGCCAAACCACGGCCTGCGCTGGTAAATCCAGTGGCGGCCATCGGGACCGAGTAGCTGGTCGAAGCCGATAGCGAGGCCCAGGTTGAAGATGCGGGCGTCGTAGATGGTGGCGGCTCCGGCGTGCACCACGAAGCCTTCGTACTCAGCTACGCGGGTTTGCTGGTTGGTCACGTCGGGGTTGATGATGGTGGAGCCCAGGCCCGCGAAGATGCCGTAGCCCAGCCCCACGGTCCGGATTTGCGGTTCTTGGTGCCCGTTCAGGAGCTGCTTGCTGTTGACGTGGTAGAAATCGAGCCGACGACCAAAGTAGAGGGCGGCGTTGAAGTTGGTGTTGAGCTGCACCGGCACCGGGGCCTGCGGCGGGCGGGCTTTGAACGGAATCGTAAACACGTCGAGGTCGAACTTACGGTTCAGCAGAATAATGTGCTGGCCGCGGCGCACCGGGTAGCTGAAGCGACGCGGCGTGCCGTTCGGCGGCTGCGCCAGAAATAAGAGCGAATCGTGCGCCTGCTCCACGTACAGGCTACGGTCCTTCCCAACGCTGGTGGCCAGAGCCGGGTCGTTGGTGCGAAAAAACTGGTAGTCGCCGGGCTCCAAGGTGGGCACCCGGCCCACGGCCGCGCAACCCGCCAGCAGGCCGGTAGTGGCCAGCAGCCCAAGCAGGGGCCACCGGAAGCGTGGGACGTAGCACGAAAAGCCAGGGCGCGGCATAAAAAACGGCTTGGGGAAGGATGTCTACAACCTAAATCCAGTTTTTGCGCTTGAACCACATAAAAATACCAACCGAAATCAGCACCATGGCTCCCATGGCTCCCGGATAGCCCAGTTTCCAGGTTAGCTCGGGCATATACTCGAAATTCATGCCGTAGACACCAGCAATAAAAGTTAAAGGCAGGAAAAAAGCTGAAAATACGGTGAGTACCCGCATGGCCTCGTTGGTGCGCTGCGACGACAACGACAAATACAGGTTCATGAGGTTGGTGGCGCCGCCATCGAGCTGCTGGTAGAGCGTTTCCACCTTCACCTGCAAGTCCTGGGTGTCTTGCAGTAGCGTGGCGTGGACCGTGACGGCGGCCGTTTGGCGGCGCAGCATGGTCAGAATGTCGCGGGTGAGCAAGAGTAGCTGCTTGGCGGCCGAGGCTTTGCGCTTGAGGAAGTATAGGCCCTGCAAGGCGTTGGGTACTTCGTTTTTCAGAAATATCTCGGCCTCATAGTCGTCCAGTTCCTTGGTGAGCGAGAGGGCGGGCTGCACGTAGCTGTTGAGGGCGTAGCGCACGAGGTGAATGGCTACTTCGGCGGGCGTGTTGCACTCTTGGCCAGGGGCGCGGGCCACGTTTTTCAGCTCGTTCAGCACCGGATGCGGCCGGCGGTGCACGGTAATCAGAAAGTCATCGGTGTAGAAGACGGCAATCTTGGTACTCAGTTCCTGAATGGTATCGGCCTGGCTGTTTTCGGGCGCGACAAACACGCGCAAAATCACGAAGTTGAGGCCATTGCTGGCCTCAAACTTGGGCAAGTGCGTCGGTTCCAAACAGTCGCGCACCAGCGAGTCGGGCAGGTTGTGCTGCTCAGCTACAGCTTGCAGCTCGGCGGCGGAGGGGCTGGTGATATCGAGCCAGGCAAAGTCGCATTGTTGCCGGGTAAGCAGGGTTTCAGTCATGTAGTAGTAGCTAGATAGCAGGAGCTGGGAAGTTATCCATCATCTTCTAATTCCTGGCTCCTCACCGCCTAGCTCTTCAAAGCAACGTCCCGCGCAGCACCAGCGTGGCTACCGTGAAGTAGATAATCAGGCCCGTCACATCGACCAGCGTGGCCACGAACGGGGCCGAGGAAGTGGCGGGGTCGAGGCCCAGGCGCTTGAGCAGCAGCGGCAGCATGGCCCCCGACAGCGCCCCCCATAGTACGATAAACAGCAGCGACACGCCCACCGTTACGGCAATCAGCGACCAGTAGGGGCCGAAATAGCCGGGGTTGATGTACTTGGCCCACAGGATGATGCGCAACGAACCCACCACGCCCAGTAGGGCACCCAGCATCAGGCCCGCCAGCAGCTCGCGCCGCATGATCAGCCACCAGTCGGAAAGCCGGAACTCGCCCAGGCTCAGGGCCCGGATGATGAGCGTAGTGGCCTGCGAGCCGGCGTTGCCGCCCGCCGAGATGATGAGCGGGATGAACAGGGCCAGCACCGCGGCCTTCTGCAAATCGTCCTCGAAGTGGTGCATGGCCGAGGTCGTCAGCATCTCGCCCAGCAGCAGAATCACGAGCCAGCCGCCCCGCTTCTTCACCATCCGGAAGATGGAAATATCCAGGTACGGTTCGTCCAGGGCCTCCGAGCCGCCCAGCTTCTGGATGTCTTCGGTGTCCTCTTCTTCGCGGATATTGAGGATGTCGTCAATCGTCACGATGCCGAACAGGATGCCCTCGCTGTTGATGACCGGCAGCGCCACCCGGTCGTTGCGCCGGAACTCGTCGATGGCCTCCTCCTGGTCCTGCATGGTGTTCAGCGACACGAAGCGCCGGTCGAGCAGCTTGCTTACCGGCGTTTCAGGGTCGGCCAGCAGTAGATCCCGGATAATGACATCGTCGATGAGCCGGCCCCGCTCGTCGGTTATGTAGAGCACGTTGAGCGTTTCCGATTGCCCGCCGTGGCGGCGAATGTAATCGAGTACCTGCTGCACGGTCCAGTGCTCGCGGATGGCAATGTAGTCGGGCGTCATCAGCCGGCCCACCGACGATTCGGGGTAGCCCAGCAGCTCCAGCGTAATCTTGCGCTCGGGCTCCGAGAGGCGCTGAATCAGCTCCCGCACCAAATCGTCGGGCAGAAATTCGAGCAGCGTGGTCCGGTCGTCGGGCGACATCTCGTTGAGAATGTCGGACATTTTCTCCTGGCTGAGGTTGGCCAGGAAGTGCTTCTGAATATCGAGGCTGAGGTACTCGAATACCTCGGTAGCCAGCTGCAGCGGCAACAGACGGAAGATGATGAGCTGCTCGCGCTCTTCCTCCTCCTCCAGTAGCTCCACCACCTCGGCGGGCTCGAAGCGCTTAAGGGCTTCTTTGAGCTTGAAAAACTCGCCTTCCTGAATCAGGGACGTAATGTGTTCGAGGGTCGGGTGCTGATTCATGAAACTGAAGGGAAAGAAGCAGTTTTTCGCTAGGCAGAAGCTATTGGTGACTGGGCCGAACCGGCGCGCAAAAGTACGGCTTTCCCAACCCAATCGGTTCGGCAAAGCGCAACTTTCTGCCACCCGGCCGGCAGCCCGGCGCTCAGCCTAAGCCAAAGGAAGCGCCTGCCTAAACCCCATCAAGGCACTTGGCGCCAGTGCCCGTTGCTCCGCTTCGTGCTGCCGCTTGCTTTGCAGAATGCCCGGCGTAATAGCTGTTGGGCTTGCCGAAACCAATAGGGAGTGTACTTTTGAACTCGTTCCTGCCGCTCTGCCATGCCCCAACCGCCCGCCGCCCTTCCTCTCGGCACGCTCGTCGCCCTCGGCGGCGCGACGACGACGCCATGCTGGCCCTGCTCGGCGAGCTGCTGCCCACGCCCAACACGCCGGTCGAAATAGTAACGGCGGCCTCCTGGACCAACGCGGCCATGACCGGCGCGGCCTACGAGCGCTCGTTCCACGAGCTGGGCTGCCCGACCGCCCGCCACCTGCCCGTCAGTGAGCACCAGCCCGCCGACGCCCCCGCCACGCTGCGCCGCCTGGCTAAGGCGGGCCTCGTGTTTTTCTCGGGCGGCGACCAGGAGCGGCTGCTGCAGCTGCTGGCCGGCACCGAATTCGCCCGCCAGCTGCGGCAGCGCTTCTACGACGACGAGACCTTTATAGTGGCCGGCACCAGCGCCGGCGCCGCGGGCCTGCCCGAGCAGATGATTATCGACGGCTACGGCTGGCGCTCCTTGCGCAAAGGCGGCATCAAAACCGGCCCGGGCCTCAACCTGCTGCCCCGCCTCTTCATCGACCAGCATTTTGCCGAGCGCGGCCGCTTCGGGCGGCTGGCCCACGCCCTGTTGGCCCACCCCGCCTGCCTGGGCCTGGGCCTGGCCGAAGAAACCGGCATCATCATCCGCGGCGGCCGCTATGCCACCGTGTTCGGCGACGGCGTGGCAACGGTGATGGACGGGCGCGAGGTGCACGGCACTAACGTGGGCCGTATTGGGCGGGGCGAGCCCGTGAGCGGCCAGGATCTGCGCCTGCATTTGCTGGTAGCGGGTCAGCAGCTCGATTTGATTTCTCACGAAATCAGCAATTCTGCCTAAATACAAGCCTTGAGGCACGGAAGCGCTTTTGCGCGTATTGCAAAATTGTTCGGCTTGCCTACTATAAATTGGGTTTTTACTTTACATTTAGGAGCGCTAAGCCCTCAAATTCTCACCCTTTCATTATTTGTATGAAATTTAAGTCTCTACTTCTGACAGGAAGTGCGCTGCTTTCGGCTACCGCGGTTTCGGCGGGCGGCTACCAGGTAACGCTGGCCGGCATCAAAAACAACGGCATGGGTGGCGTCGGCGTGGGCCTGTCCCTCGACCAAGCGGCCATGTTCTACAACCCCGGTGCCTTGGCTATGGTCCGCGACCGGGGCGTGCAGCTTGGTGCCAACTTCACGTTTGCCCGCAACTCGTTCGTAGCCGAAGGCAGCAACCAGCAGCGCGAGCTTCGCAACAGCGTGGTTACCCCAGTAAGCCTGTTTGCCGGTTTTGGCCCTCAGGAGGGTAAATTCCGGGCTGGTATTGCGGTTTACACGCCTTTCGGCAGCAAGCTGCAGTACGCCGAAGGCTGGGAAGGCCGCACTTCGCTGACCGACATCGACCTGAAGTCGATTTTCGTGCAGCCTACTGTGAGCTACGCCATCACCGACCAGCTGAGCGTGGGTGCCGGCCTGGTAGTGCTGGCTTACGGGGCTGTAAATCTGCAGCGCGACATTCCACTGCCCGATTCGTTCGGCCACATCGAGCTCGATGGCAAGGCTGAAACCAAGCTCGGCTTCAACGCCGGTATCTTCTTCAAGCCCTCCGAAAAACTGAGCCTGGGTATCAACTACCGCTCGAAGATTGACGCTCAGGTAAAGGACGGCGACGTAACGTTCACCAACATTCCGGCTACTTTCCAGCCTCGTTTCCAGGAAGGTACCAAGTTCGGGGCCACGCTGCCCCTGATTGCCACCACCAGCATCGGTATTGGCATTATGCCCACCGAAAACCTGACCATCGGTCTCGATGCCAGCTTGGCCAACTGGAGCGCCTACCGAACCCTGCGCTTCGATTTCAGCCAGCCTGTCAATGGCGCAGATTTCAGCGAGTCGCGCCGCGAGTATCAGGATGCTCTCACGTTCCGCGTGGGTGCCCAGTACAAGCTCACCAGCGGCCTAGTAGTGCGCGCCGGCGGCTCGTATGACGAGAGCCCGGTGAAAGACGGCTTCGTAACGCCTGAAACGCCCGACAACGACCGTTTGGGTGGCACGCTCGGCGCTTCCTATAACTTCGGCAAGTTCGGCGTGGACCTTTCGGCCCAGTACATCGGCATCAAGAAGCGTACCCAGACCCAGCAGGAGCTGGTAACCAACGGTACTACTGACCGGATTGCCGGTACCTACAAGACCAATATCGTGATTCCCGGCATCGGCCTGAATTACACCTTCTAGTTCTAACCGCGACTCACTCCTGATTCCATGAATACTACTTTGTTTCGCAAATCTGCGCCGATGCTGGCCCTGCTGGGTCTGGGTCTGAGCGCCTGCCAGCCCGACCTGGAAAAGGACTTCGAGCCTAGCAATGGCACGGCCGATTTCTCCAACTACATTGCCGTGGGCAACTCGCTCACGGCCGGCTTCTCCGACGGTGGCCTGTACCTGGAAGGCCAGCAAAACTCGTTTCCGGCTATTCTGGCGCAGCAGTTCGCCACGGTAGGCGGCGGCGAGTTCGTGCAGCCGCTGTTCGGCGCGGGCCAGGAAAACGGCTCGGGCTACCTGCGTTTGGCTAATATCGTGAACGGCGTGCCTGTAACGGCCAGCGTGACCACCAACTTGGCGCTGCGCCAAGGCGCTACGGCGGCCCGGCCGCTCTACACCAAGTTTGCCGGTCAGGTAAACAACCTGGGGATACCCGGCATCCGTCTCTCAGATATTGAAACGGCCGGCTACGGCAGCGTGCTGGGTAACCCCTACTTCGAGCGTATTTCGCCCGATAATAGCAGCCAGACGTACCTGCAGCGGGTAGCGGCTTCTGCCCCTACCTTCTTCACCAACTGGTTGGGTAACAACGATGTATTGGGATACGCTACGGCCGGCGGTGCTGCCAGCTCGCTCACCCCACTGACCGATTTCACCGATAAGAATTCGAAGGTAATTGACGCCCTGACTGCCGGCGGCGCGAAAGGTGTGGTAGCTACCATTCCCGATGTAACCACGGTTCCGTTCTTTACCACCGTAGGCCCTAGTTTCCGGGCTACGCTGGAAGCGGGCAAGGTGCCTGGCTTGGTAATTCAGACGGGCTCTGCGCCCGGTGGTGCTACCTCGGCTAACCGTAAGCAAATCACGACGGCCGATATCAAAGCGGTAGATGGCTCGGGCCGGCAATTGTTCACGCTGCTCTCGTCGCCCTTCCTGCCCCTGTTGGGCACCAAAACGGGCCGCCCCTGGCGCTACGTATACGGCCAGAGCGGCCAGCCCGCTGCCGGTTTCCCGTTGTTCCTGGCTGCCTACGGCGTTGACACCACGGCTGCTTTTGGCGTGTCGGCCGGCAACCCCATCCCGAGCCTGTTTGTGCTTGATGATGTAGAGCAGGGCCTAGTACGGACTGCTACAAACAACTTCAACACGGCCATCAAAACCAAGGCTGCGGCTAAGGGTCTGGCTGTGTTCGACGCCAACGTGTTCTTCTCGACAGTTGCCTCCAATGGCATCGTGGTGAACGGCGTAAACAACACCGCCGGCTTCGTGAGCGGCAACCTGTTCTCGCTCGATGGTGTGCACCCCACGCCTCGCGGCTACGCCATCGTGGCCAACGAGATGATTAAGGTTATCAACTCGACCTATGGCTCCAAGGTGCCCACGGTAAACCCGAACAACTACCGGGGCGTGAAATTCCCGTAGTCATCGGACTATCAGCTTTTATAAAAGCGCCTGCCTCAATTGAGGCAGCGCTTTTTTGCATTTAAGGGTTGGGCCAACAGGGAAAGGGAGCCGGTAAAATGTCCGGCATGCTGAGGTTGCTGAAGCATGACGAACATTTTACCCCGTTATGACCAGCGTTTTTCCCCTTTCAGCTCCCTAACTGCACTGGTTGCAATACATCGGGTAGGGCGGGCACCGGCTCGCCGGCCAGGCGGGCGGCAATAAGCTGGGCGTGGTAGCGGCCGTTTTCAATAAACCAGCGGCTGGTGTTGCGGCCGCCGCATACGGTGCCGGCCAGATATAGGCCGGGGCGGTTGGATTCGAGCGTCTCGGCGTCATGGCTGGGTGTCTGGGCCGCGTCGGTGCCGCAGCTGATGCCCAGTGCGTTCAGAAACGAGAAGTCGGGATGGTAGCCGGTGAGGGCGTACACGAACTGGGCCGGCAGCGTGCGCGGCCCCTCGGGCGTGGCCACCTCTACCGCGCCGGGTGTAATACGAATGGCAGTGCTGTTAAACAGTGCCCCGATACGGCCTTCCTTGATGCGGTTGACGAGGTCGGGCCGAATCCAGTATTTGACGGATTCGGGGATGTCGGGGCCGCGCACGAGCAGGGTGGGGCGGGCACCGGCCCGCAACAGCTGCAGCGCCGCTTTGGCAGCCGAGTTCTTGGCCCCGATAATCACCACATCCTGGTCGGCGTGGGCGTAGGGCTCCTTGTAGTAGTGCGACACGTTCGGCAGGTCTTCGCCCAGCACATTCAAGTAGTTGGGCAGGTCGTAGAAGCCGGTCGCTATGATGACGAAGCGGACCTGCAGGCGGCCCTTGTCGGTAACGACGGTGAAGCTGCCCTGCTCGCCTTCGAGCCCGGTTACCCGCTCGTAGAGGCGCAGTGTCAGGTTTTCGGCCTGGGCTACGCGGCGGTAGTAGTCGAGGGCGTCTTCGCGCAGGGGCTTGTAGTGCAGCGTGGCCATGGGGTGGCCCCCGATTTCGAGCAGCTCGGGCGTCGAGAAGAACTCCATGTTGGTGGGGTAGCCCACCAGCGAATTTACCAGCGCGCCTTTGTCGAGCACTACGGCGCTCAGGCCGCGCCGCTGCACTTCCAGAGCGCAGGCCAGCCCCACGGGCCCGGCCCCTATTACGGCCACATCGAAGGTTAGAGAGTCTTGCATAGTTCCTGCTTTAACCGCCCATTGCGGCGCGGGGTTATGTTGGCTGGCGCGGGCTGTTCAGCAAGTATGCGTGTAGGAGGAACGTCAAAAGCCTTTTGAAGGAAAAACAAGCTTAGCCCAAAAGTCGCGATAGACTATGGATAAGTGTCTGTTATATATATTGTTGAGCGGGTTTCGACGCTGTTGATAAGTCTGATTTTGCTTGATTTGGGATTTTTCGTGAGTGACCAGGTATTAGTTTTGAAGTGCTGTCAGCTACTCCATTCTCTCACGCCTTACTCTTCGAGCATCATGAAAAAAATAATATTCCTTCTGCTGGCTTTAATTGCTGGCAGCGCCTTTGTTGGTTGTAGCAACGACAAAAAATCGGAGGATCCTGCGCCTAAGTCAAAGTCGGAGCTTTTAATGGCGAAGACATGGACGATTACCGCCGAAACAGAAACAGTCGGCACTACAACCAAGAGCGTATTCGAAAACTATGCAGCCTGTGAACTGGATAATGCCACGCAGTTTTTAGCAGGAAATAGCATGAGTTATGACCAAGGCGCAATTCAATGCGACCCGGATGAGCCGCGCACCATTATAGGTAGCTGGGCCTTGTCAGAAAACGATACCAAGTTGGGCCTTGTCGTGTATGGCTTCGGAACGCAGGCTAAAATTGAAGAGCTGACGGAAAACAGGATGGTATTATCCGAAACAGCGACAGTCAACAATCAGAAGGTAGTAACTACAATAACCTTCTCAGGTAAATAACGGAGCGCCTGGAGCTTTCATACTTTTGAGACTTACGCAATTAGGTTGTAGCACGAGGATCCAGTTTCCCTTCTCGTTGCTGATGGCCGCACCGTTCGTTTATCGTTGCAACGACACGCGAGGCTGGAGCTTCGCGCTACATGCCTGCGGCTCGCTTTTGCACAAGTTTTAACTGTAATAGAAGCCCCAGAACTCAGCGTGGAGTGCCGGCCTGCCGATGATCCTCCCGTGAAAAAGACGCGCCCGACCACCGGGCCAGCATCCAGAGAATTGCTGACTTTCAGGGGCCGGCGCGTAGCTATTCCGGTTTGCTGAATACATTGCTGCCTAACACTCCTTTACTTGCCACCTTATTATGAGAAAACATGTACTGCTGGCAGCTATGGCTATGCTCATTGTTGGGTCATTCACATCGTGTAGCAAAGACAAAGACCCCACGCCCATCACCAAGGCCGAGCAGCTTGGTGCTCGAAACTGGCGTATTACGGCCTTCACCTCCAAGCAGGGCAACAACCCCATAATTGATGAATTTGCACTGTACGCCCCCTGCGACAAGGACGACTTCTATCAGTTTAAGGCCGATAAGACCTTTGTGCTTGATGAAGGCGCAACCCGCTGCAATTCGAACAGCCCGCAGACCAGCGTTAGTGGCTGGGACATCAATGCCGACGGTACTATTTTGCTGCTGCTGGAAATGAAGGGTGCCACCAGCGCCGAACTATACGACATCAAAGAACTCAGCAACGACAAGCTGCGGATCGGCCAGTCTGGAAGGAATGCAACAACGGAAATTACCTTCACCTCTTTCTAAGCGAGGATTCCCGGACTTGAACAAACGCCCCGCTGGCACTTGCTGGCGGGGCGTTTTACGTAGTGCTTGTTGGTCTTACTATGCTTTCCTGCGTCGCTTGGCTAGGGCTCCAGTGCTCCACAGCGCCCAGCCAATCAGCACGGGCTGAAAAAACAGGCGGCCCAGGCGCTTGGCGTCGGTGTCGAGGCCGAACGCCGACAGATGGTGCGTGTACTGGTGGATATTGCCCGGAAATACGGCCGCGTAGAATAGGCCCAACCCTAAGCCCATGCGTACCCGGTTGCGGCCCTGCAACAGCAGCAGCCCCAGGCCCAGCCCGATTTCTGCCACGCCCGAGGCCAGCACGACCGTGTCCTTGTCGAATGGCACAAAATCGGGCACCTGGGCCTGAAACGCCTGGCGCTGAAACGTGAGGTGGCCGGTGCCGGCCACGACCATAAAGGTGCCCAGCAGCCCGCGGGCTACGTTTTGCAGGATGGTGGTGTGGGGTTGAGGGAGCATGTGAGTTGCGGTTGAATTAAGTTCTACAGGGTGGCTATACGGCCGCTCAGCCGCTGCGAATAACCGCACCGGTATTCTGCAAACCCAACTGCTCCTTCATCCTGAAGCACTCTTAATTACCTGCAAGAAGCCGCTGCGGCTACTACCAGAGGTGTAATAGCCGCCGAATCAGAATGATTTCGCCGGTGTGATAGGCCGCGTGGTCGCCAATCAGCAGGGCCTCGCGCAGAATCGTCTGGCCGTCGCCGTGCGGAATGAGGGCCAGTAAATCAGTGTCGGGATGCTGCAACAGGTCGATGAAGCGCTGCCGGTCGGTCTGAATCTGGGCAAGCGTCTGGTGCCACTGCGCTTCGTCGGCGGTAGCGGTTTGGGTAGGCCAATAGCCCGCGGGCCAGTTCGGAGAAGTGTGCTCGGCTCCGAGGGAAAACTCCACAATATCCCACTGCGCAATGCGCACATGCTCAACTAACTGCCAGATGGTATACGGCGCCTCGGGCACGTGCTGGTTCCACTGCGCGGGCGTGAGGTCGGCGCAGGCATCCTCAAACGTGACGTGGGCATTGCCCTGCGTGAGCAGACTGATGAGTTCGGTCACAACGCCCTGTTTTGTGGTCTGATCCATTGGTTTACCGGAAAATTTAGTGCGCCTGCAGCCAGTTTTCGCCCGTGCCTACTTCCACTTCCAGCGGAACGCCGTGGGGCAGCAGCAGGGCGGTGGCCATCAATTCCTTGATTTTGGGCGTGATGTAGTCCACCTCCTCGCGCACGGCGTCGAACACGAGTTCGTCATGGACCTGCAGAATCATGCGGGTGCCGAGCTTTTCCTGCACCAGCCATTCGTGGATGTTGATCATGGCCTTCTTGATGATATCGGCTGCGGTGCCCTGGATGGGGGCGTTGATGGCGTTGCGCTCGGTGTAGCCACGCAGTGTGGCGTTGCGCGAGTTGATGTCACGCAGGTAGCGGCGGCGGCCAAGCAGGGTTTCGGCGTACTCCAGCTCGCGGGCCCGGTTGATGCTCTCATCCATGTACTGCTTCACCGACGGGAACTCCTCGAAGTAGGTCTCGATGATATCAACGGCCTCTTTGCGGCCGATGCCGATGCGCTGGGCTAGCCCGAAGGCCGAAATGCCGTAGATGATGCCGAAGTTGACGGTTTTGGCCTTGCGCCGCATCTCGCCGTCTACCTCGCTCAGCGGCACTTTGAACACCTTGCTGGCCGTGCTCGTGTGAATGTCCTGGCCCAGCCGGAAAGCCTCAATCATCGTTTTGTCGCCCGCGAAGTCGGCCATGATGCGCAGCTCCACCTGCGAGTAGTCGGCCGCCAGTAGCAGGTGGCCGGCGTCGCGGGGCACGAAGGCCTTGCGGATTTCGCGGCCCTTCTCGGTGCGGATGGGGATGTTCTGCAGGTTGGGATTGGTGCTGGATAGCCGGCCGGTAGCCGTAACGGCCTGGTTGAAGCTCGTATGCACTCGCCCGTCGAGCTCACAGACCAGCTGGGGCAGGGCCTCGACGTAGGTGGAACGCAGCTTGCTGAGTTGGCGGTACTCCAGAATCAGGCCCGCGATGGGCGCGTCGCCGGCCAGTTGGCTCAGGATTTCCTCGCCGGTGGCATACTGGCCGGTTTTGGTCTTCTTGATTTTCTTGCCCCCGAGGTCCATCTTATCGAACAGGATTTCGCCGAGCTGCTTGGGCGAGCCGATGTTGAACTCCTGGCCGGCCTCCTGGTAAATCTGGCCCTCCAGCTCCGTGATGTAGCCCTGCAGCTCGGCCGAATACTCGCCCATGGCTTCCGAATCAATCTTTATGCCCTCATACTCGATGGCCGCCAGCACCGGCACCAGCGGGTTTTCCACCTCGTTCAGCAAATCGAGCAGGCCCACTTCTTTCAGCAGCGGCTCAAACACATACTTGAGCTGCAGCGTCACGTCGGCGTCCTCGCAGGCATAGTCTGATACCTCGGCGGGCGGCAGATCGGCCATGGTTTTCTGGTTCTTGCCTTTGGGGCCGATGAGGGCCGTAATGGGCACCGGCGTGTAGTGCAGGTAGGTTTCGGCCAGCACGTCCATGCCGTGGCGCATATCGGGCTCCAGCAGGTAGTGGGCCAGCATGGTATCAAACAGCGGCCCTCGAATCTCAACGCCGTAGTGCTTGAGAATGGTGAGGTCGTACTTGATGTTCTGGCCCACTTTCAGAATGGTTTCGGCGTCGAAGAAAGGCCGGAACTCGTCCACCAGCGCCTGGGCCGCCGCGTCGTCGGCCTGGGGCACGGGCACGTAGTAGGCCTCGCCGGGCAGCCAGCAGAACGAGAGGCCCACGAGCCGGGCGGTCATGGTGTCGAGGCCGGTGGTTTCGGTGTCGAAGCTGACTTCGGCTTGCAGCAGCAGGAACTCCAGCAGCTCGGCCCGGAGCGCGGGCGTGTCCATCAGGTGGTACTGATGCGCCATATCTTCCAGCGTGCGGCGAGGGCCAGAAGGCGCACCGGCCGCGCCGGTGCCGCCTTCCTCGGCGCCAATAGCCACGGCCGCATCGGAGGAAGCATCGAACAGGCTACCCTGGCCGGCGGCGGCCACTTTGGGCCGCCGGGCGCCGCGGGGAGTGGGGGTGCCGCCGTTGGTCACGCCGGCCGGGCTGGCCCCGTCGCCGAGGACGCGGGCGGCCAGTTGGCGGAACTCCAGCTCGTCGAAGAGGCGGCGCAACTCCTCTATATCGGGCTGGTCGAGGATGAGCTTATCGGCCTCGAATTCGATGGGCACGTTGAGGTGAATGGTGGCCAGCTCCTTGCTCATAAGGCCCTGCTCGGCAAATTCGCGCACGTTCTGCTGCTGCTTGCCCTTGAGCTTATCCACGTTGGCAATTAGCCCTTCTACCGAACCGTACTCCTGAATCAGCTTCTTGGCCGTTTTCTCGCCGATGCCCGGGATGCCCGGGATGTTGTCGGAGGCGTCGCCCTGCAGGCCCAGAATATCAATCACCTGCTCGACGCGCTCAATCTCGAAGCGCTCCAGCACGTGCTGCACGTCGAGGATTTCGGCAGCGTTGCCCATAAAGGCCGGCCGGTAGATTTTCACGCAGTCGGTTACCAGCTGGCAGTAGTCTTTGTCGGGCGTCATCATGTAGACTTCGCCAAAGCCCTGCTCCTCGGCCCGGCCCGCCAGCGTCCCAATCACATCGTCGGCCTCGAAGCCCTCTACCATCAGAATGGGGATGTGGAAGGCTTTGATAATCTGCTTGATATAGGGAATGGCCAGGCCGATATCCTCGGGCATGGCCTGGCGCTGGGCCTTATATTCGGCGTATTGCTCGTGCCGAAACGTCTTCTTGGCCGCATCGAACGCCACCCCGATGTGGGTGGGTTTTTCCTTCTGCAACACCTCCACCAGCGTGTTGGTGAAGCCCAGGATAGCGCCGGTATTGAGGCCCTTGGAGTTCACGCGCGGGTTCTTGCTGAAGGCGAAGTGGGCGCGGTAAATCAGGGCAAAAGCGTCGAGCAGGAACAGCTTGCGGGTAGGAGCGGCAGTGGTGGTTTCGGCGGAGTCGGTCATAGGGTAGCGAAGGTACGCAAGGGGGGACGAGAAGGAAAAACGGCCGGACCCGCAGGGGCTGGTTGGGGTTGGGGGCTGCCGGACCTTATCTTGGTAACTATTTCGAGGCCTTCTCTCTACTATTTTCGCTGCCAATGGTTTGTCGCTTATTTCATTTGCTGGCCGCGCTGCTGCTGCTGGCCGCGCTGCTGCTGCTGGCCGCGCCGCTACGGGCCCAGCCTACCGCCCAAAAGCCCACCTCGGCCGAGCACGTCCGTCAGGTATCGGATTTCCAGCGCGAGCTGAACGCCGAGTTTACCGCCCCAGCCCGCAGTCCGCTCTCGGCCGAGGCGCGCCGGAACTTTGCGGGGCTGCCTTTCTACCCGCCCGATTACGCCGCCTGCGTGCTGGCCCGTTTCGTGCCCGACTCGCTGGGGCCGGTTTTCGCCATGCCTACCAGCACGGCCAAGCGGCCGCTGTACCGCAAGTATGGCGAGCTGCAGTTTGAACTGGGCGGCCAGCCCCGGCGGCTGCTGGTGTACCAGAGTCTCGACCTGCTGACCAACCCCGCCTACCGCGACTACCTGTTCGTGCCCTTCACCGACCGCACCAACGGCCACGGCTCTTACGGCGGCGGCCGCTACCTCGATATGCGCCGGGGCCAGATTCGGGGCGGGCAGGTGGTGCTCGATTTCAACAAGGCCTACAACCCCTCCTGCGCCTACGCCGCAGGTTATGACTGCCCTGTGCCGCCACCCGAAAACCGGCTAACCGTGGCCGTGGAAGCCGGTATCCGGCACGACCACTAGGCCGCCGATGGGCTGTTGGCTAACCAAGTGCCCAGGTTTGGCGTAAGCCGGGTGAACCTAACCGCACTTTCCTTATGAAATCTACCCAAACCGACTCCAACAACGACCACAAGACCAAAGCCAAGTCATCCGGCATGATAGGCAAGCTTGTAGGCGGCGCCCTGCTGGCCCTGGGCGTGAGCTATTTTGTCAACAAAAGCCAGGGCAAAAAAACGGCAGTATCTGATGGCGAAACCGATACGCTGCAGGAGCTGCTGCTGTTCGTGAACGACCGGATTGCCGGTTACAAGCGGGCTGTTGATGAGAGCAAGGATGCCGAACTGACCGGCTACTACAAGCAGCTCGTGAGCCAGAGCCAGCAGTTTGCCAACCAGCTCAACCAGCACCTGCGCCAACTGGGCGGCGGCCGCGAAACCGGCACCACGCTCAAAGGCAAGCTGTACCGCCGCTGGATGGATGCCAAGGCCACCGTTACCGGCTTCGACGAAAAAGCTATCCTCGCCTCCAATGTGTACGGCGAAGAATGGGCCCTCAAAGCCTACAAGGAAGCCCTCGACAGCCAGAGCCTCACCGGCCAATTGCGCCTGGAGGTAGAGCGCCAGTATGAGAAGTCGCAGCAGACCTACGACAAGCTCAAGAAACTCGAAGCCAAGCAGTCGGCTTAGATTTGAGCTGGTAGCTAACAGTTCCGCTACCAGTCGCTCGGCGACTGAGTAACAACCTAAAAACGCGGCCCGTACGCCTTCCTATTGGAGGATTACGGGCCGCGTTTTTAGGTTGTTGCTTTTGGTAAAGAGCTTGTTTCGCACTACGCCAAGGGCATGCTGAGCGAAAACCCTGTCAGCTACAGCCGCCAGGCAATAGCTTAAAGGCTGGGCTGCACTTCGAAGGTGCTGCGGCTGCTGCCGGCCGCGCCGGTGGCATCGAGGCCCTGCACTTCGATGAGGTAGCGGCCGGGCTGGTCGCCGGTGAAAAACTCCAGCGGCTGCGGGGCCGCGCCGGGCCCGGCCACGGTTACGGCCGGGTTCCAGTATAGCAGCTCGCGCATATCGGGGCGGCGGCTGCGCTGCTGCTCGGGCGTATCGTAGCGCGGGGCATAAAACTCCCGCTGCTCCTGCAGGCCCTCGTACTCCTGAATCAGCACTCGTGGGTCGAGCTGGAAACCTTCGAGGTTGCCCTTGTAGGTACGGAGGCTTACGAGGCCGTCGTAGGCTGTTTCGCCCTGGAAATAGCGGCTGGTTATTACATCAAGCCGCTGAATTTTGAGCGGATTCATGGCCATTACTCTGTTGACGTTGAATACGGGCACCCCGTCGAGCAGCATCATCGGATTCTCCTGAAAAGCACTCTTGTTAGGGTTGTCAACGACGAGCAGGTGGAAGCCGTCGTTGCGGATGCGGACAATCACGCCCGGCACGTACTCCCGCAGCACCTCTTCCATCACCTTGAAACGGGTGTAGGTATCGAGCGGGTAGCTGGCGTCGGGCCGACCATAAAAGGGTACGCTGTCGGTCGGCATCACCCGGTATCGGTCGTACTTCCGGCCTGCAAATACGGTTTGTACCTGGGCCTGCAGGTGGCGGCGGGCATAGTCGGGCCGGAAGCGGGCCGCCAGGCTGAAGGTAGATTCAACGGGCAGGGCCGCAAATTGCTCCGAATAGGGGTCGGACACCGTAATGCGGACGGTGCTGTCCTGGCGCGGGTCGGTTTGTAGCATCACCGTCTGGGGCCCATACAGGTTGCCGGGTTCGAAACGCAGCATCCCGTTGGCGTCGCTGTAATCGGTGTAGAGGCGCACCACCCGGCTCGGCGACGAGAAATACGTCGTTAAACCGGAACGGGGCTCATCGGTGCCGGCGCGAGTCAGGCGGGCCTGTACTACAGGGCCATACAGCTCGGGCTGGAAAACCGGCGCGCCCGTGCCGGGCCGCAACACATCGGCCCACTTAAAGCGGCTCCAGCCCTGCACCAGCAGCAGCTCATCGGTGGCCGCCGCGGCCTCGGTGCCGGTGGCCGTAAAGTAGTAGCCTGGGTTTTCTACGCTGCCCCGCAGCTCCGAAGTCAGTCCCAGGTACTGGTCGATGGTTGGGCCGGCCGTGGCGCTGAGCGAGTCGAGGCGGTACACGGCCACCGAGAGGCTGGCGGGGCCGGCGGCATTAGCTGCGGCTACGTTCAGGCTCACCTTCGAGCGGGGCGCGTAGCCGGGTTGATGGGGACGGGCGCTAAGGGCCAGGTTTCGGCGCGGCCGCTGGAAAAACAGTCGCTCGGCCAGCGGCTGGCGCGCTTCGCTGAACAGCGTGAAGCGCGACACGCCATCGGGCAAATCGGTCTGGTTAATGGTTAGTTCGGCCCGGCCGTTCAGCAGATTCAGGGACCGGGCCAGCGCGGCGCGCTGGCGGGCGTGAGCCAGCAGCAGCACGGTTTCGGGCTGCCCGGGCGTGCTCTGCACGGTTAGCCGGAGCTGGCCGGGGCTGGCCGCCGGAGCCAGACTCAAGACGTAGCCCTGCTCGCGCACGGCTGGCAGCCGGCTGGTAAAGGCCTGCGGGCGCGCCTGGCCCGCACCGGCCGGCCGGTTGATAATGGCCGAATACGTTGCCGGGCCGCCCACTGCCGGCGTAAAATCGAAGCTGCCCATGCCGCCGCGCCGGGTGCTGAAGGTGGCCACCGCCGTGCCCTGGGCGTCGAGCACTGTGCCGGTAGCCGCCACGCCGTGGCCGCGCTTGTCAGTTATTTTGAAGGCTATTTTGCTCCGCAGCCCACGCACCAGCTCCCCACCTTCGGGGAAAAACCGGGCTTCCAGCGCCGCCGAGTCGGGGAGCGGTACCGCGCCCGAGGCCGCGAAGGTGTTCACGATAGTTACGGTGCCGTGGAAAAAGGCCTCGGGGCTAAAATTCTGCATCCAGCGGGTGTAGGCCCGCACCGTGTAGCGGCCCGAGGGCAGCGACGAAGGCAGCAGAAACGTGCCTTGGCCGGTGGCCTCGCGCAGGGCTACTTTGCCGCGCAGCACGGGCCGGCGGCCGGCATCCAGCACCTCCACGTAAGCCACGCTGCTCAGGGCCTGCGGCCGGGCTTCGGGCCCGCCGGTAGCATACACCTTAAACCACATGGTTTCGCCGCTCAGGTACAGCGGCCGGTCGAGGTGCAGAAACAGCTCCTCGCGGGGCATCTGTCGGGCCTGGCGGCTGAACTGCCCGGTCAGGCCGCCAAGCGAATCGAGCGGAGCCTGGGCCAGGCCGGGAGTGGCCGGCGCCAGCAGCCCGGCCAGCAGCAGGCAACGGAGCAGATGCCGCCGGATATCAGGAAGATAAAACATAGAGAAAAAGTAACAGTCTACCAGAACGAGGGCCGTACGTCCGTGCCACGGGTACGGCAGTCGATACAGTCGCGGTTTTTGGCCGTATAGCCCACAACAATTTCAGCTTCGAGGACCGGATCGATTGGCAGAACTTGCATACTTCCAAAAGCTCTGTCTATTACGCCTTGAGGGTCGACCAAGCGTCTGTCAGGAAAGCGGGCTACAATAAAAACGCTGTCGGGGGGAATACAGTCTTCGTAGCCCGAACGGGGCTTCCAACCATCGGGCAAATCCTGACGCTCTATAAACAGGCGCTTTTCTGCAATCGAGTTGGCCCCCACAAACCCCAGCACTTGCTCGTCCGGGTTCGTCAGCCCGCGGATGTTGCCTTGCGACTGGCTGGGCTGCGGATCGAAGAGTGATCCAACAGACTCGGTGTTCTTCTTCAACTCCTCCCAGTAGTCGTATTCTCGCTCCGAAAGGGCCCGCTGGCGAACCAGAATACTGTACCGGATATGAAGCTGCGGGTTGTTGGCCGCTATGCCCTGCACTCGGAATCCCGTTACTGCATCCTGCGACAGGGCAGTGGTTTTGCTGAGTAAAATCCGGCTCGATTGGTTGTTGCCCCAGCAAAATATGGGGTAAAACGTGCGGATGGGGGTAACTGCCCGATTGTAGTATTCGACGCTGGGAGAATAAGGGGAACTGATCTGCCAGGTTTCATCGAAGTCCCAGCGGTAGTACTGCGAAGCACGGGTATCGTCG
This sequence comes from Hymenobacter lapidiphilus, assembly GCF_003417065.2. Classification (GTDB taxonomy): domain Bacteria; phylum Bacteroidota; class Bacteroidia; order Cytophagales; family Hymenobacteraceae; genus Hymenobacter. Next base: position 62,604 of record NZ_QVLT01000005.1, read on the forward strand.
TGCGTACTCAACAGCACATTTACCGTGTTATTATCGGGCGTCCAGCGCAGCTCATCAATGGGCGGCGTGAGCTTGACAGACACAAAATCGGAGGCATATTCCTGGTTTTTAGCCGTGACAATGCGCAGGCGGCAGCTGCTGCCGGCCGGCAGTTTAAGCGCTACCGACGTATAGGTGCCGGGTGCCGTTTCGGTAAGACTGTATTGGAAGTTGTTCTTCAGCTCGATGAACACGCGCGCCTTGGTTTCGGGCAGGGGCGTGGCTGTGGCGCTGAGCGCCGCCGTGCGCGAGAGGCGGATGGTGGTGGGGCCATCGGCGTTGATGAAGCCCTCGACCACCAGCAGGCTGGGCGGTGCGTCGATGACGTCGGGAGCATACGGCTCTACGCAGCCCGTTGGGAGCAGCAGTAACAGGGCCAGTAAGGCTTGCAGGAAAGCAGGTAGCTTTTTCATCTAAAACTTGAAGTTATAGGTGACCGTCGGGATGGGCCGGCCGAAAATCGACAGCTTATAACCCTTGATTTGCCCGTTTTCCGACTTGAAATAGATGGAATAGGGGTTCTGGCGGCCCGTCAGGTTGTACACGCCGGCCGTCCAGGAGCTATGGGCCAGCTTCTTCGCCTTGTGGTTGCCCTCGATGTTGAAAGCGAGGTCGAGCCGCAGGTAATCGGGCACGCGGTAGGCGTTGCGGTCGGAGTAGAGTACGCGTAGCGAGTTGCCCGCGTAGTATTTGGCGATGGGCAGCGTAATGGGCCGGCCGGTGCTGTAGTTGAAGTTGAGCGAGGTGCTGAAGCGGCGGCTGAACCGGTAGTTGCCCACCAGCGTCACGTCGTGGGGCTTGTCGAAGTTGCTGGCGTAGTAGCGGCCGTTGTTGATCTGGTCGGCGGGCGTGCCGGCGTTGGCGCGCACCAGCGAGCGGGAGTAGGTGTAGCTCAGCCAGCCATTCATTTTGCCCGTTAGCTTGCGCACCAGCACCTCTACCCCGTAGGCCTTGCCCTCGGCGTTGATGATGTCGGTTTCGATGGTGCGGTTGAGCAGCAGCACCGCGCCACCCTTGTAGTCCACGAAATCGCGCAACGACTTGTAGTAGGTTTCCACCGACGTTTCGATGGTGTTCGATTTGAAGTTGCGGTAGTAACCCACCGAAACCTGGTCGCCCACCTGGGGCCGGATGTTGTTGTCGGCCAGCTTCCAGGTATCGGCCGGCGATACGGAGGCCGTGTTGGTGAGCTGGCTGATGTACTGGCGGGTGCGGTTGTAGCTGAGCTTGAATGACGAGTTGTCGGAGAGCGAATAACGAGCCGACACCCGGTATTCGGGGCCGTGGTAGGTGGCCAGCACCTTGCCCGAGCCGTAGCTGAGGGTATCGGTAATCGTGCTTTCGGAGCGCGACTGGCCGGGAGCGTACTCGTACACGCTGCGCGGCCCCAGGGCATTATAGAGCGAGTAGCGCAGCCCCACCGAGACCGACAGCCGCTGGTTTACTTCAATCTTATCCGACACGTACACGGCGCTTTCCAGTGCCTGCTCGCGGTCCAGAATGTTGGGCACCACGAGCGAGCCTTCGTTCAGTGGCGTGAGGCCGCCGGGGCTTACATTGTACAGCAGCGAGCTGACCCCGAAATCGAAGCTGTGCTTGGGGTTGGGGTAGTAGCTGAAATCGGCCCGCAGACTGGTTTGGTTGATGGAGTACCTGAGCCGCGACGCGTTTACCTCGTTGCCTTCGCTGGTGATGTCGTAGTCGTAGTGGCTGAAAGCGCCCGTGAGCACGCCGTAGAGTTTGTTGCTGAAGTTGTGGCGCCATTTGAGGCTGGCCGACTTGTTGGCGTAGCGGTAGGTGGTGTCGGTGGCCAGCCGGAACCGGTCGGTGCTGTAGTAGCCGGTGGCGTACACGGCGTCCCGGTCGCTGAACTGGTGGGTGAGGTGGGCACTCAGGTCGGAGAAGGCGGCCGAGCTCTGCCGGAACTTGGTGTCGGAAAGCTGGCGCAGCAGCCAGTCGGAGTAGCTGGCGCGAGCGCCCACCAGAAACGAGCTTTTCTCCTTGATAATCGGGCCTTCCAGCGTCAGGCGGCTGGTGAGCGGCCCGATGCCACCGGCTCCGCTGAACTTCTTCTTGTTGCCCTCGCGGGTCGTAATATCGAGCACCGACGAGAGCCGCCCGCCGTACTTAGCCGGCATTCCGCTTTTGTACAGCTCCACGCCCTGCAGCATATCGGGGTTGAAGGCCGAGAAGAACCCGAACAGGTGCGAGGGGTTGTAGATGGTCATGTCGTTGAACAGAATCAGGTTCTGGTCGGTGGCCCCGCCGCGCACGTTCAGGCCGGTGCTGCCTTCGCCCACCGACTTCACGCCCGGCAGCGTAAGCACCACCCGCAGAATATCGGCCTCGCCAAAGGCTGTGGGCACCTGCTTGATGGTTTTGATATCCAGCTTTTCGAGGCCCATCTGGGTGCTCGATACGTTCTTGTCCTTCTCGCCCTCAATCACCACTTCCTTCAGGGTCGTAATGTCTTCCTCGACTTCAATTTCGAGGCGGCCGCTGCCGCGCAGAACCACCTGGCGGCGGGTGTTTTTGCTGCCCACGCTCCGGATTTGCAGCGCGTAGCGGCCCGGCGGCAGCGTGAGCGAGTAGAAGCCGAACTGATCGGTGCTGGTGCCCACGCTCGGCGACTCGGAGTAGATGGTGGCCCCAATAACCGGCTCGCCCGATTTGATGTCGCGGATGTGGCCGGCCAGCGTTGCCGGGCCGCTGCCACCGCCCGTCCCGATTGTGTACACTTTGTACTCGGCCACCGTTACGTAGCGCGAGCGGGTGGGGGCCGCCGTGGGCGCCCGGTCTTCGGGGGCGGCCGCTACCGGCCCCTCGGCCAGCGTACCAGCCGGCCGGAAAAACAGGCCCGCCAGCTCGGGCTCGATGCTAACCCCGCTCGTGATGAACGCCCGGCCATCGGCGGTGAGGGCGAAGCGGTAAGGCGTGCCCTCAAATACGCGCTGCAACGTCGTGGCCAGCGGCAGCGCGCGCGCCTGCAGGCTCACCCGAAAGGTGTCGGGCGGGGCCGTGTTGTCGTAGTAAAAGCGGTAGTCAGTCTGGGTTTCCAGCTCGCGCACAAATTGCCCGAATGGCACCTGCGTAAAGTCGCCGGTAACGGTTTTTGCGGGCGGCACCGGCTGCTGGCCGTAGCCGCGCGGCCCGGTCAGCAATAGCGGCAGCACGAGGAAAAGTAGCGCGTAAAAGTGCTTCATACCGGAATAAAAGCGCAGGGCGGGAAGAGTATTGCCAGCCGCAAAGAGCCAGCTTTCGAAAGAGCTGCAAGCGCAAAAGCGTTGCATCAGGTTAGCCGGGCGCTAGCGGGGCGGGAGCTGGTTGTAGTAATTCACCAGCACCAACGCCACCTTTTCAAACTGATTTTTGAGCAACTTCAGCTTGCGCTCGCGCATAAAAGCGCGCACTTCCGGCTCGCGGTCGGCCAGCAGCTTCAGAACTGCCGATTTGGAGTTGACGGAGTAAGAACGGCCCGCTTTGGAGGCGTATAACCGGTCTGTAAGAATGAATTCGACCGTTACTATGCGGCCTTCCACGCGTTCCTGCTTGCGCTTGGTGCGGCGGGCCAGCAGCCGGACCGGACCCTCGGCCAGCACTTCGTAGTAGCCCGTAGCCGGCAGGCCGCCGGCCGTGCTGTCGGCCTGCAACCGCTCGAAGCTGTGGTCAGCTATGGTAAAGCGGTCCAGCTTCTCGTTTACCAGCCGCAGTGTCAGCGGGCTGGTGGGCTGCTCCAGCACCACTTGGTCGAGCACTACATCATAGCGCAGCTGCAATCCAGCAAACGACTGCTGGTAATAGAACACATTACCAGGCCGCAACTCGGGCGTCAGGAAGAACTGATGGCCCGCCCGCGCAGCGTAGCGCATGGCGTAGTTCACGTATTCGGGCCCGTTGTAAAGCAGCGACGAAACCGGGTCGGCGGCCCGGTAGAGCCGTTGGACAGCAGCAGGCGCCGGGACAGCATAAGTTGCGGCTGGCGGCTCGGGCTGACTTTGGGCCCAGGCGGTATTGCCAGCCAGCAACAGCGCGGTCGTTAGCACCAAGCCGAGCGGTAGTTTCAACGACATGAGGCAATAGCGACCCGGGAACATAATAGCATAGATAGAATTCTTAGCAAGAAACACGATAATCCAACGGATAACAAGCAACTTACCGAGGCCAGTCTGCAATAAGGTTAACCACCGCCAACCAAGCCCGCCGGCCGAACACGCGCCGGTCCTACGCGTACACTGTTGCGCTATGCGCTATATTTCGCTCGACCTTGAAACCACCGGCGGCCGCCCCGCCCGCCACCAGATTATAGAGTTGGCCGCCGTGGTGGAAGACACCAAAAACCTGCGGCCGCTGTCCGAGTTGGCCTACTTCCGGCGCGTGGTGCGCCATCCCGAGTACGTGGGCACGGCCGGGGCGCTGGCTCTCAACGCGGGCCTGCTACGCGAACTGGCTCAGAAAGAGCCCAATCCCGAGCTGTGCGAACCGGCCGATTTGCTGCCTCAGCTACGGGAGTTTCTGCTGGCGCAGGGCTTCAAAACCGATAAGAATGACTGCGTGGCCGTGACGATGGCCGGTAAGAATATTGCCTCCTTCGATCTGGGTTTTCTGCGCGAGCTGCCCGGCTACGGCACCCTGGTGCGGGCCGAACCCGCCATGCTCGACCCGGCCGCCTTCTACCTCAACTGGCGCAAAGACACCCGCCTGCCCACCATGCAAACCTGCAAAGCCCGCGCCCACTTCGCCGACGACACCGTGGCCCATCAGGCGCTGGCCGACGCGCTCGACGTAATCGAGCTGCTACGCCCGTTTTACGAGCGCCCGGCTTACCTGCAGGAAGTCAAATAGAAAAAGTAAAAGCCGTTGAACATTGGCGCTTGGCCCGTTCAACGGCTTTTGCTTTTTCTCTCTGACTTCTGCTACCAGCTGCCGGAAGCACCGCCGCCGCCGCTGCTGCCGCCCCCGAAACCCCCGAAGCCACCGCCGCCAAAACCGCCGCCTCCGCCCCCGAAGGTGCCGCGGCCGCCGCTAAAGTCGCCGAAGATGAGGGGCGGAATCATGCTGCCGCCGAAGCCACGGTTGCGCCGCCCGCCCCCGCCGCTCCCGCCGCCGCGGTTACGGAACAGGATGAACAGAATCAGCACCCCGATGATGAGCCAGAACGAGATACCCGAGCCGCTGTCGTCGTCCGAAGCGCGCTTTCGGGTGGTCTGGTCGGCCTTGTACTCGCCCTGGGCCAGCGAAATTAGCTGGTCGGTGGCGCGGTCGAGGCCGTCGTAATAGCGGTCCTGCTTGAAGGCCGGAACGATAGTATTGGAAATGATGCGCTTGGAAATGGCATCCGGAATGGCCCCTTCGAGCCCGTAGCCGGTATGAATGCGGGCCTTGCGCTCCTGCTTGGCCACCAGCAGCAGCACGCCGTTATTGTTGCTTTTCTGGCCGATACCCCAGGCCTGATAGAGCTTCTGGGCGTAGTCAAAAATGTCGTAGTCGCCCAGACTGGGCACGGTTACCACCGCAATCTGCGACGAAGTGGAGTCGTTGTAGGCCACCAGCTTCTGCTCCAGGCGGGCCACCTCGTCGGGCCGCAGCATACCGGCCAGGTCGTTCACGAGGCGGGGCGGGTTGGGTCGGGGCGGTACATCCTGGGCCGTGGCCACCAGCGCCAGCAGCAGCAGCCCGAAGGCCAGCAGCCAGCCGGCTGGCCGCCTCAAATTCACTAACAGATGCTTCATGGGCGCTTGGGGGTCGGGTCGCCGAACGAAATGGAGTTGTCCAACTCGTTCTCGTCGGTGGCGGCATTATAGGGGAAGTAGCGCTGCAGCTGTTCGCCTGCCATCTGGATGCCGGCTTCCAGGCCCAGCACGTATTTCTCGGTGCGAAAATGTTTAAGCACGTTCTCCTTGGCCGTTTCCCAGAAGTCATCGGGCACAGCTGAATTAATGCCCGCGTCGCCGATAACGGCGAACTGCCGGCTCTGCCAGGCCAGGTAAAACAGCACGCCATTGCGCTGGGCCGTGTGCTGCATGCCCAGCTCGGCAAACACCTGAGCGGCGCGGTCGAGCGGGTCAGGCGAGGGGCAGGAGTCTTCCAGATGCACCCGGATTTCGCCCGAAGTACGCAGTTCAGCCTGCCGGATGGCTTCCACCAGCGCCGCTTCCTGTTCGGGGGTGAGGGGGTTCGTCATGTCAGTTAACAGTTATCAGCTGCCGGTTATCAACTGCCAGTTATCAGTTGCCAGTTGCCAAGCTGTTCTGGTTTTGACTGACAACTGGCAACTGATAACCGGCAACTGATTTAGAATTGCACTGTCGGCGCCTTCTGCGAGGCGGCATCGGCTTCAAAGTAGGGCTTCTCGGCGAAGCCGAACAGGCCGGCAAACAGGTTGTTGGGGAAGCTCTTGATGTAGGCGTTGTAGTCGTTGACGAGGCCGTTGAACTTGTTGCGCTCCACGTTGATGCGGTTTTCGGTGCCCTCAATCTGGGCCTGCAGCTCCTGGAAGTTGGCGTTGGCCTTCAGCTCGGGGTAGTTTTCCGATACGGCCAGCAAGCGGCCCAGTCCGGCGCCTACCTGGCTCTGGGCAGCCTGGAATTTCTGCAGGTTCTCGGGCGTCAGCTGGTCGGCGTTGAGCTGCACGCTGGTGGCCTTGGCCCGCGCTTCAATTACTTCGGTCAGGGTTGATTTCTCGAAGTTGGCGGCGCCCTTCACCGTGTTTACCAGGTTCGGAATCAGGTCGGAGCGGCGCTGGTAGGAGCTCTGTACGTTGGCCCACTGGCCCTTCACGGCCTGGTCCTTGGTTACCATCGAGTTGTAGCCGCACGACGACTGGGAAAGCATCAGCACGATGCCGGCAAAATAGAGCAGAAAACGTTTCATGGGAGAGAGAGGTTTGGGGAAATGGAAGAGAGGAAGAGAGAAAAACCGGCCCCACAGGACCCGTACTAAAAGCCGCCAGCCAAGATTGGCTGCGCTGCAAAGTACGAATTCGCGGCCCGGCGGTTGTGCTATGGGCCGCTCGGCGGCTATTGTGTATTTTGCGCTTCGGCGCTTCCCGATTCTGTTTATGAAAGTAGTCATTCCCGTAGCCGGCATCGGCTCCCGCCTCCGGCCCCACACGCACACCCAGCCCAAATCCCTCGTGCCGGTGGCTGGCAACACCATTCTGGGTCACATCATCGATAGGCTGGTAGAGGCCGACGTGCACGAGTTTGTCTTTATTATCGGCTACCTCGGCGAGAAAATTGAGAACTACGTGCGCCGCCAATACCCGGAGCTTACAACCACTTTTATCGTGCAGGAGCCCCGCGAGGGCATTGCCCACGCCCTGTGGCTGGCCCGCGAGCAGTTCCGCCACGAACCCGACGGCGTGCTCATCCTGCTCGGCGACACGATTGTGGATATAGACCTGCGGGCGATGATAGCCATGCCCGGCAACGTACTGGCCGTGAAGGAGGTGAAAACGCCCGCGCTGTTCGGTATCGTGGAAAACGGGCCCCGTGGCCTGGTTACCAAGGTGGTCGAGAAGCCGCGCATTCCCAAGTCCAACTTCGCGCTGGTGGGCCTCTATAAGATTGCCAACGCCGACTGGCTGGCCTCGGCCCTGGAGCGCATCGTCGGGCAGGACCAGCGCACCCACGGCGAGTTCCAGCTCACCGATGCGCTCATGCTCATGATTGAGGACGGAGCCGAAATGGTGACCGTGCCGGTGGATAACTGGTTTGACTGCGGCCGCAAAAGCTCGCTGCTCGAAGCCAACGCCCGCCTGCTCAACCGCCCCGAGTTCCTGCGCCGCCACGACTTCCCCGAGTTTCCCGACACCATCATCATCCCGCCCGTCAGCATCGGGCGCGACTGCCAGATTTCGGGCTCCATCATCGGCCCCAACGTGGCCATCGGCGACCGGACCATTGTGCAGAACGTCATTCTGAGCGAGTCCATCATCGGTTCCTACTCCGAACTACGCTCCGCCGTCATGCACGACTGCATCGTCGGCTCCGACGCCCTGTTCAAAGGCACCAAGCACAGCCTTAACATCGGCGACAACACTGAAATCGACTACAGCTAAAGTGTAGGGATGAGGGTGTATTTAAGGTTTGGTAGATATAGAGTTTAAAGAACCGATTTTAGGCTGAATTTGGATGATGAAGCGTTTATTGCGCTGCTCCTGAGCGTAGCCAGTGTAACGGCCTGCGCCCCGGTAGCCGCTACCAGCGGGAATAACCTCAATATTACTTGGGAACTTAATACCTGCCTCAGACCACAAATAAATAACTGCTAACGCTCTGTTATAGCTCAATTGTCGAATGGCTTGATAGTCAGCATTCTCGGGGTGTTCTAGTGGATAATTGGGGTTCATCGCGGCCCTTCCTTCAATGACTACGAGGTATTGGATACCATCATCCTTTAGGCTATTCATTTGCTGTAGCAAAAAACGTCCTGTTTCGATGAGCGGCTGGCGAGATGCAATGGGTAACTCGTATTTTCCTGGTTGGAATAGTACCTCAAAATTTAACTCGTAGCGTTTAAACGCTTCATTATAGACGAAGTATTTAGGGTTTTCTAAGCGTTTTAGAGCTTCTTTAATTTCATCAAGCTTCTCTTTCTCCTTCAACTGTACCCTTAATTCTTCGTTAGCCCTTCCTAAATCGGCCTGCTTATCCTGAAACTGCTTGTAGCTGAGTACGAACAGCACGAGCATCGTCAGAAACAGGGCCGTCATCAGGTCGACGTAGCTGGGCCAGAAAAAATCCTTGCTCTGCTTCATACCCTTAGCCTACCATGCGTTGGAGCCAGTTACGACTGGTTAGTTTTTCGAGCACGGCGTTGGTGCGGTCGGTTTGCTGCAGCAGCTTATCCTGCAGCTGGCGGTTTAGCTCCATCTGCTGCTGCATGGCCTGCAGGGCCTCGGCACTGCGCTGCGCCTGGGTTTCCTGCAACGTGTTGAGCTGCTGCTGCTGCGCCGGCAACTGCTGGAATGGGTTCAGGTACTCCACGATTTTCTCGTAGACGTTATCCTTATTGATCCGGTGGAAATGCTCGTTCCATTTCTCGGCCGCCGCCTGTGATTCCGCATCAAAAGCCCGCAACCGATTATCAAGCACTTGGCGCATTTTCGCGGCATCCTCGCTCAAGGATTCATTGATTCCGTCGCGCATCAGGTCCAGCAATTGGGTGTGCTGGGTGAACACGTTAACTTGATTGCGGACGAATGAATCGTGTTTATTCAGATAGTCCGGCACCGAGTTCAAGGCTTCCTCCACCGACGACATGCGGTTGAGCAGCGCCGTGATGGTGTTCACTGTCTGGGCCCCGCGCTCCACCGACACGTTCAGGGCCTGCTGGTAGCCCAGAAACTTCTCAAACGTGGCCGCGCTTTCGTCCACCCGATCGAACACCTTAATCGTAGCGTTGGCCAGCTGGGTGTAGCCGATGTTCTGGAGCTTTTCGAGGAAATCCTTCTGAATGCTGATGTTTTCGGTGATGCGGCCAATAAGGGGCGTAAACTCGGCAATCTTACTAAAGAAGTCGCCCTGAATTTGGGCGAAGAAATCCTGGTTGAAGGTGTCCAGCACGCTTTTGAGCTGGTTGAGGCCCTGCTGCATATCGGAGTTGAGCTTGGGCAGCAGCGCCTTTTGCAGAAAGTTGTAGTAGTCGTTCTTGAGCCGGTCGCGGTTGGCACGGGCCTCTTTAAACCGCTGGTTGCCCCATAGCGTGAAGCCCAGCCCAAACAAGCTGCCGACCATAGCAATCAGCACTCCGCCCAAAAAGTGCATCACGGCCTTGTCGTCGAATGGGGTGGCTGCGTCACTGAAGGGGTTAACCAACGAGGATAGCCCCAGGATAGCCCCTGCGAAGGTACCTAGCAGCCCCAGGTACAGCGGCGTCGAAACCTGGGCCTCAATCTGTTGCTCCAACAGCTCGGCTTCCCGCTCCGAAATGTCGCGCAGGGCGTTGAAATCGGCTGCCGCGCCCTTGTTGGCCCGCAGGTAGTTGTTGGTGGCGGCGATGATTTTATTGAATTCTTCAGTACCGCCAGCCACCATCAGGGCGTCGTAGTGTAGCGCTTCGGTCAGCTCGGAGGCGGGTTGCCGGGTTCCGTCAGCCAGTTGGGCTATCAATAACTGGCGACTTACCGAATCGACGGGTATCCACTGATTATTTACACGGTCCCAATGCTCAACAAGTAGCATGGCCTGCTCATTAGGCGCGTCGGCTACGCGGTATTCAGGTAGCTGCTGGCCCTGCTGCACAAATGACATCAGGCCTCGCAGTACCTTTTCTGTAGTGGTAAGCTGATCCAGTTCCGGGTGGTCAAACTCCACCGTTTCCACGCCCAGCTGGGCCTCGATCGGGTATATCAGCCCAACGCGCCGGATGAGCTGGGAATTTTGGAAGAATACGAACCCCTGCCAGGCGACCAGGGCCAGGATAAGGATGATTTCGAGTAATTGTACTGTCATAAATCAAAGAGCGGGTGGCCGGGAATAGGGCGCTAGGTAATAACCAATCGGGCTCGCTCCAGTACCTGCCAGCCATCGGCCTGACGCTGGAGGATGCCGGGAGAAGCGGCCTTTACGGCGTTAATGCGGCCCCCTAGGGGCGGGTCGTAGTCGAAGAACTGTTGCAGCCGGTTGAGCCCGTCGCCAATCAGCATTTCCTGGTCGACGTGGGGGTTGAGCGTGAAGCTGGCTTGGTCGGGTTGCTGGGATTGCACCGTGAGCATTAGGGCCAGGCGGGGCAGCGGGTTGTTCGTGAGTTTGCGCTCCTCCAAAAAGGGCGTTTCCTGCACCGGCCCGTAGCGGGTTAGCGGGACCTCAGGGGCTTCGGCAGCCGGGGCAACGGTGGAGGAGCCAAGTGAAACTGCCAGCGGGTCTTCCAAATTCATCGTCTCGGGCATGGCAACTGCTGGCGTAACATCTAATGGTGTGCCAGGAGTAGGGATAGTAGCCGCGGCTACGCCGGGAGAACCGGAAAGCCGGGCTTCGAGCTCCTCCACCCTGACATCCAGCCGTTGAAGTTTGGTGCGAAGCTGCTTGTTTTCATCCCGCAATTTGTCATAAGCCAACCGCAGTTCTTTGTATTCAGATGATTCCACGATACGCGTACTTCCAGATGAATAATGCCCTGACGACTGTACTTGCTTGGACCTAAATGCCCGCATCAGTCCCGCCCCCAGCAGCAGCCCCAGCACCCCGGCCAATGCCGCCGTCTGGTACGGATGCTGAGCGAAGTAAGAGGCCTCTGGGGCCCCAGCCGAGCCCGGCCTAGCCCTGGCTGGGGCTGCTGATCTGTCAGGCTTTGAGTCTAGGTCTTCGGCAACTACTGAAGCTGGCAGGGGTGGTTGAGTGGTGGATAAAATTGCGACGGCGGCCGAGTCAGGCGCAGCTGCGTCGGGCGTGGTGTCGGTGGCATCTAGTGTGCCTAGCGGCGCGAAGCCAGCCAGGTTATTTTGTAAATCAGCCAGATTTACGCGGGCCAGTCGACCGTTTTTCTCAGCTTTACGCTGAGCAATTTCGGAGATAATGGCCCGCGCTACTTGGGCCGGCGTGGCGGGCTGGCCGAGTCCGATGCGTTTGATTACTGCATCCAGTAACAACCCTAACTCCGACTCCTTCGCCGCTTTGTCTTTGGTCAGCCAAGTATTGAACTCTTGTACGGTTTTCCAAGCCCGCGGCTGGGGGTTTTTGAGTCTTGTATCAGTCCAAACGCGCTGGGCTGTCAGAGTCCAAATTTGGCCTTTCTGCTCATCAGCCAAAGCCGACTGCCCGAAGCTAGGCCGACCTAACACCACAAAGCACACAACTGCCAGCAACCAGAAAACTCGATAACGCATCATCATAGCTTACTTGGGGGAGTCGTACAGCTTCTGCGACAGCACGTAAAGCGCGTTTTTGAGCGGCAGGAAAAAAAGCGTTTCGGGGATGGGCTCCCCGGCGGGCAACGTGTTGGCGTACCGTTGGCGGCCCATATTAAACGAATCGGCCAGGGCGGACTTCATCTCGCTGAGCACCAGGCCAGGCGGGTTTTTGATGCCCAGGTTATGCTGGGTCGCTACCAGGTCGGGGTCGGTGAGCAGCAGCGTGAGACACTGCTCCACGTTGGCCAGCACGGAGTTTTTGATTTCCTCGGTGATGTTGGACGGAAACAGCGGTTGGTTCTCGGTGCTGTCGGCCGCGCCCGTGCCGATGGGCTGCACGATGGGCGGCACCTCGGCGGTGCTTTCCGCGTCGAGGCCGGTGGCCAGCACGCCTCCGTTGGCGGTGGTTTGCTTGGGGTCGTCGGCCAGCACGATTTTAAAGTTGGCCGGGGCTGGCACGCCCATCACTTTGGCCAAAATCAGGCTGGCCACCTGCTCTAGGGGCCGCAGGTTGCTGGGGCACAGCAGCCGCAAATACAGGCTGCCCCGGCCCGTGAAGCAGAGGTAGCGTGGAGCAGCCAAGTCGCGGGCGGCCGTAAGCTGGGCCAGATGGTAGATAATAGCCCCAAAGTGCAGGTAGAACAGCACCCGCAGGTGCTGAGCTTCTACCAACCGTCGGCCAAATTCAAACTCCGGCTCGTAGTTGAACAGCAGGCTGGCTACTTCCTCGGAGCCAAAAGTCGGGTTTTTCTGCACTACGCTCAGGCACCTCAGCGCGAGGGCCGCCGCTTTAGTCTGGGGCATGGGGTTATTGCCGATGCTGTCGAGGCCGAAGCGCACCAAGCCATTCTCCCTGCCGCCCCGCACGTCGGCCGCCCCGTCGCCCCACAACTCGTTGCCCGCGAACCGGAACGAGGTACTGAACGCCGGGTGGTGCTTGCGCGGGCCGGCGGCATTGACGTTCTGGTCGGAGTAGAACAGCACGTCCGAGGTGCCGCCGCCAATATCGATGAAGGCGGCGTTTTCGCCCACACCGGGTGTCACTAGGCCCCGCCGGGTGAGGAAAAAGTAGGGAGCCGACGATTCGGGCAGGTAAATGGTGGCCCGGCTGGTGTGGAATATCTCTCGGAAAAGCCTATCCCATTCCAGCTGGTATAGGTCACGGCTGAACTGCGAGAAGCTTAGGGGCGCGAACCACACCACCTGGGTAGCTGCGATGTTACCGCCGTGCAGGGCTGCTTTGTATTTGAACAGCAGCAGCATCTCGCGGAAGAACATGCGCACGCGGTGCCGGGCGGCCTCCCCGGTGGTACCCCATTTCAGGTTCGTGTGGTATGACTCGTTGTTATCGTCCTCGGTGTTGATGCCAAAACCCACGTTGATATTAGCCAGCAGCCGCGGCGGTTCGATGGTAAAGCCAGCCGATTCGCTGGTAGCGGTGCGGATGGGAAACTTGTAGGGTGAGCCCGCAGCCCCCACGAAGGAAGGTACGAACTCGCGCTGCTGATACCGTTGCCAGCGTTTGAGGCCAATGCCGTGCGCATCGTCTTGCTCGATACCCATGTACAGTTGGTCATAGACCGAGTACTCGTAACTGTCCGAAGGCTTTTTGAGCAGGGCGACCGGCGTATCGTCGGGCCCGAAGCTGAGGGGCTGGGGAGGCTGGCTGGGTCCGTCGTGGTAGGCGACGTGGGTGTTAGTGGTGCCGAAGTCGATGGCGAAGCGAAACTCCTTGGTGCCCTGGCGCACGGTGCGCCACTTGGGTACCAGCAGTGCCTGACCAGCAGCCGGGGCGGGGCTGGCCAGCTGGACGTAATCGAAAGGCGTACCCTTGATTTCGTAGTAGGTACTGCCCTCGTTAGAAGTGGTTTTGGGCGTGCGGCGGTAGGCGGTGGCGCTCTGCTCGGTGCCGGTTTCGCTCAGCACCCGGCCCTTCACCCCGAAGCGTAGTTCCACGGGCTTGTTCACCAGGGCTGGGTCGATGTTGTTGGCATCCACCAGCATCACCTTATAAAAGTCGTTGAGCTCAGGCGCATCCTCAATCTTCACGAACGGGAAAATTGAGAGGCCCACGTTGGTGGTCAGCAGGCGGCCCAGGCCCTCGGTGCGCGGATTTTCGTAGTATGCCCGTTCGTAGTCTACCGTGAAGCCGCCGCTCACCGGAATGCTCAGCCGCACGCGCACGCAGGCCGGGTCCAACTCCAAAGTGAGGTGCCGGGCCAGGTCCTCGGCCGTGAAATACTCGAAGTACAACGGCGTAACCGGCAACAGGGGCCAGCAAGTGGGCTTATAGCCGGGCGCTATTTTCAGCTGGCCCGTTACAAACCGGCTTCCATCGACCTCATAAGGTACCGTGAGCAGGGTTTCTTCGAGCAGGTCGTTGAGCGTGAGGTAGGGGTAGGCCAGGTCGGGGCCGGGCAGGGTGCGGTCGGGCAGGGCGCGGGCGTCGGTGACCGGCACTTTGCTGCCACTGTCGCCGAACTGCGAGTTGTTGTAGTAGAGCTTGCCGGGCATCTGTAAGCCGGGGCGCAGCACCAGCGGCAGCGGGTTTTGCAGGGGCCAGCCGGGGGCCGCCGGCCGGGTGGCCTGCACGGTAAAATCGGAGGTGCGCACCGTGTTCTGGTCGGGGCGCACCCGTACCGGGACGCCTGCCATCCCCACGGGGTTGCCCGCGTGGTCGGGCAGGGGCAGGTACTGGTTGATGTTGGCGTCGCCCTGGAGGCCCAGCAGACTCAGTTGGCCCTGGTCGAGGGCGCCATACACGGCGGGGGCCAAGCGGCGCAGTTCAGGGTCGGCTATAAATTGCTGGTAGATGTACTCCTGAAACTCCCGTTCGCGCTGGGCCAGCGCCACGTAGCGGCCATCAAAATAGTGGCCGCCGCCCTCGGGGCGCATTACGGGTAGGGCCCGTACGGCCGGGGCCGGGAAGAACATGGTCAGCGGCGAGGTGCCGCCCAGCAGCTGCGGGGCTTCGGTAGGCGTGGCCCCCGGGAAGTAGAACAGGTGCAGGTCGGAAAGGCTCGCGAACCGCTTGTCGTTCAGAAACAGCGTGAGGGCCTGGGCCAGCGGCTTGGCGGGACTGTTGGTAAGGTTGGCCAGCTCGGTGGCCCGGTTCCAGGTGCGCACCAGCAGGCGGCGGCCGGGTTGGCGTTGCTGGTAGTAGTTGAACACCAGCTCCCACAAATCCCAGAACTGACCCACCAACCGGTGATGCACGGTATCGGTACCGCCAGAATTTCCGGCGGTGGCCAGGTAGCCTAGGGCCGTTTCCACGAGGTGCATGCGGGCAAACGGCGACGGAATGGCCACCACCACCCGCTCGGCCAGGGCGCCGGCCGGGTCGGGAATGCCGTTGTTGCCGTCGATTTCGTTTTTGCCGATTTTACCCGTGCGGCTCCAGCCTTCCGTGGTGCTGGAACCCGTGCCGTGCAGGCGCAGAATTTTTGCCATGTGTGTTTTGTAGTCGCCTCACCCCCTCGCCCCCTCGCCGAAAAAGGAGAGGGGGAACTAGAAATAGATGCAACGAACTAGTGCTAAAATCGAGTGTAAATTTTTATTTTAGTCCCCCTCTCTGAAGGAGAGGGGGCTAGGGGGTGAGGCGCAATGCGAGAACGGGTTATCAGCTGTACTGCAGCTTGGTTTTTACCACTTCCTCCGTCGCCACGTCGAAGGCTTCCACAATCCAGCGCAGGGTGCGGGCGGCGTCGGGGTTGTCGAGGCTGGTCTTGCTGACGGCGTTGTTGAGTCCGGCCAGCACCACATCGTCGGTCAGGCCCCGGTCGGTGGTTACGCCCAGGATGGATTTGGTTTTGATGGGCCGGTCGGCCACCATCTTGTTGAAATCGGTTTCGTCGGGGTGCAGGGCCCCGAAGCGCCGCTCACTCGCACCTAGCTCCCGCAACCATTCCTCGTATTCCTTGAAAAGCGTGCTTAAGTCGGCTAGTGGCCCGCTGCTGGCCGGCAGGTGCTGGCTGAGCTTACCCGCTTTGTAGAAAGTGGAACTGGGTTGCTGGGGCAGGTGCTGCTGGTAGTAGCGGGCGAAGTAATGGAACCGAATCAGGGGCCGGGCCACCTCCGCGCGCAGGTGCGGGGGCAGTTCGCCGAAATCGAATACCGACTTGCCTTCCTTCAAGCCAAACTCGTGGTATGCCGGGTTGGCGCGGTCCAGGCTGTCGGCCCCGGTGCCCATGAAATGCTGAATCGACAGGGCCCCAATCAGCTCCAGCAAGTGGGCCTGATTGCGCTGCTCGGCCCGGCCGGGGTTGTTGGGCAGGGGCTGGCCGGCCTGGTCGCCGAGGTAGTAGAGGGCCTCCAGGCCCTCCAGGTTTTCGGCGTAGTAGCTGAGGGCCGTTTTGGTTTTGGTGATGAAGCTGTTCGAATCGATAAAGTCCTTGCCTTCGGCTTTCTCCTGGGCCGAGGGCTGCTGGAGCTTGAAGTAGGGCAGCATCACGAGGGCGCCCGCCGGCACGGCCGCCCGCACTGAGGGCTGCGGCAAATCCACGCCCGCATCGCGCAGGTTTTTCACCAGCAACGGGAAGCCGGCCGCACCAGTGCCGCCAAAAATGCTGCTGATGAAAAACACCCGGTCGTCGGGGTTCAGGCTCTGGGCCAAGTAGCGCATCTCCTTGGCCTGCACCAGCGAGTTGAGCACCACGCTGCCCACATTAGGCGAGCCCCGGAAACCCACGTCCAGGCTGGCGTTCATGCTGTCGGGCGTGAACAGCAGGTCCAGCAACCCCCGCGTTTCCACCGACGTGTCGTTGTAGTGGATATAGTCGCGGAACTTCTGGCTGATGCCGCCGAAATCATACACGAACGAGTCCGTGAGCCCTTCCGCGCCCGAAGTGTTCAGTTGCGCGAGCGTAGTCAGCGACTGGCTGAAAAAGCCCTCCCCGGCGGGGTGCTGCCCATCCTGGTGCAGGGCTTGGTGAATGCGGGCGTAGCGCTTGAGCAACTCCACGGTGCGCAATACGTCGCCGTTCTGGGTGTCGGGGTCCACGAGCACGGGCACCACCTGGTCGCAGCCGGGCAGTTGCAAACCGGACGCCAGCAGCATGGTCAGGGAGCGAAGCACCCGGGCGCCGGTGCCACCCACGGCAAAAATGAATAATCGGGCCATTTCTTTTGAGAAGTTAGAAGCGAGGAGCTAGGAGATAGAATGGCGGGCGGGCGCACATGTGGCACGGACTTTAGTCCGTAGCCCGCCAGTTCGGACAATCCTTCGAGAGTGATATGTTCTGGCAGCTGGGCTACGGACTAAAGCCCGTCCCACACTTCCATTGCCGTGCCTGACTCTAAAAAGGCGTGCGGCGGGCGTGGTTGGAGCCCCACTTCAGCGCCACCGACAGCACGATAAACCACAGGCTGGCCACCAGGGTGTTGGCAATGATGAAGTAGCGCATGTAGGAGTCGGGGGCAGCCTCCTGGGCCAGGGCTCCGCGCCAGGCCAGCAGGGCGCCCAGCCCGGCCGCCAGTAGCAGCACCAGCATCCAGTGCTGGGGCCGGTACAGGCCCTGGTGGGTAAGGGCCGGCACCGCATGGTTGAACACGTAGTAGAACACCATTACCAGCGCCAGGGTCACCAGCAGCGTGTTAAGGCCCACGGAGTTGAATATCTCCGCTTTATATAAGCCGTAAAAAGGCGTTTTGCGGTCGTAAAACCAGCCAATAAGTACGGTATAGAGGTTGTTGAAGAAAGATTGCATCGGGAGAGAAGATTAAATGGTCGGTTCTGGTTGAACGATGTAGAGACGCAATATTTTGCGTCTCGTCGTTGAACGGTAGTAGAAAAGGTCGTCATTGAACAAACTGGGGTCTGTCAGACCAACATCAGCAACGACGAGACGCAAGATATTGCGTCTCTACATCGTCTTGTTTACTCAATCGCTAGTGGTGAGGGTAAAATCGGTGGTGAAAACGGGCGGCAGCTGCTGCGGGTAGGCGCCGCGCAGGCCGGCCATGATGTCGGTCAGGCGATAGGTGCGCGGGGTGGGGCCGGGCGGATTGTCGTTTTCGGTACTCCACTGGGCCACCCAGGCCGGCACGCCGGGGGCCGGCAGGGCTATTTGCAGTGTAGCCCCTCCTTTGGGCAGGGCCGTTACGCCCAGGCGCAGCACGTGGGTGTAGGCGGCCAGTTTCGGGGCCTCGCCCGCGTTTAGGCGCCGCACCGATTTGGGCAGCAGGCGCACCGTGCCGCCGGGCAGCGTGGCCTTCAGGTTGTCATTGAGGAAAGCCGGTTCGCGCCAGGCGGCCGGCAACTGGTCCAGGTTCAGGGCTATCGAAAACTCCACGCCCTGCTTAACGCCGTCCACATCAAGTTTCTTGCTTACGCCGCCTCCCGCGTACGAAACCGAGCCCCCGCCGCCCTGGAACAGCGGGCTGGTAGCCGGCACCTGCGTGAGGATGGCCACGGCGGGCACGGCCGAAAAAGTCAGGCCGAAATAGGCCTGGGGCGTTTTGGGGCCCGGTTCAGGCAGCACCTCGTTGAGGTAGCGGCCCACAGCAGCCGGCTGGCCTACCACCCAAATATAGTAGGGCATTGTAGTACCTTTTAAAGCCAGCTGCTGCTTGCCGGGGAGTTTCACAGCCGGGTAAAATGTGCCGGAAAAAGCGGAGGTTTCGGCCCGCACCGCCACGGCCAGCTGCTGTTTGCTCACGGGCAGCAGCGCATCGGTAATCAAATCCCGCATCTGGCCGGTCTTCGCGCCATTCTGGGGGCCATAGATGAAGTCGGAGATAACAATGCTCACCTTATCGGGCCCCTGGGGCTGGCGGAGCACGCTTTCCAGCATCTCGGGCAGCTCGGTGCCCAGCGCAGCCTCTTTGGTCTGGCCCTGCACCACGTCGCGGAAATGGGCGTAGGGCGT
Source organism: Hymenobacter lapidiphilus (assembly GCF_003417065.2). Lineage (GTDB taxonomy): Bacteria > Bacteroidota > Bacteroidia > Cytophagales > Hymenobacteraceae > Hymenobacter. The sequence goes on from NZ_QVLT01000005.1 coordinate 81,360, forward strand.
GCCGGTAGGCGCGCTCTTCAGTAGCAGTGCGAATTGGGCATCGGCCACGGCCGGGCTGCTACGGGTGCGCGAGGCCAGCAAGCTCACTTTATTCTGGAAAGCAGTAGGCTCGGTGGCGGCCGTATTCACCGGCATAAAGCCCTTCATGCCCCCCGACAGCTCCAGAAACACGCTTACCTTCAGCGGTGCGACTTTCGGGGCCGCTGCGCTGGTAGCGGTAGTATTGGTGACGGTATCAACGTAGCCGGGTTCCGAATCAGCCCCACCGCAACTGCCGAGGAGCAGGGCCAGCGGCAGCAACAGGGTGGCGGCGCGGGTAGGGGAGGGGGAAATGAAAAGACGCGGGGGCTGCTTGGGTCGGAGTAGGCCGGCTGGCATAGAATAAGCAGGGTAAAAAAGAAACAAAGTAATTGCTAAGGCGCTGGTCCGGCGCGAGCCAAGAGGAGTTCAGGCAGAAATCGGACGGGTAGGCCGCTTCAAAAAGCTAAGTACACCAAAAATCTGGTAACCCACCGGCCGCGCGGCCCCTGGCAAAGCAAAGGCCAAAACCCAATCGGTGTGCCCGTGGTACAAGCCGATGAAGTATCTTGGAGCCCTGCTCAACCCCGTCGCCACTTTCTGCCCATGAAATTCTGCCTGCCCTCGCTGCTCCTGCTCTTGCTAACCTTGTTGGTCCCCGCTCGGGCCCAAACTGCTCCCGGCCAGCCCACCCTTGACGAGCAGAAGGTGCAAATCTGGTGTGCCACTGTGCGCTACGTCTACGACGACAACGGCCGGCCCAACCTCAAAAGCAAGCTCAACTGCGGCGGCTCGCTCAAGGCCCTCGAAAATAGCATCAAGGCCGACAGTCAGAAAGTATACAGCCTGCTCTACCGCCCGCTGGAGGGTCAGGGGGAAATCTACAAGGGCCTGAATTCCAATGAAGCCCGCCTGCAAAAATTGACCTCCCAAATCGTGGCGAAGCTTAAGTCGTCGGCCGCCCGCCGGGCCAACCCGGCCCGCATGGAGCGCCTGACGGCCCTCGAAACAGCCCTGACTACCTACGTAAAAAGCGGTACCCCCATTGGGACGCTGGCAGCTACCGAGGCGCCCGAAAACACGGCTGACTTCGCCGCCGACGATACCACCGTAACCGACGCCGGCCTGAGTGAGGCAGGCGTAACCGGCCCTGGCCCGGCCCGCCCGCCCGCCGCCAGTGAGAGCGTGATGGACAAGTTGTTTGCCCCGCTGGCGCTCATTATGGCCCTATTGAGCCTAGTGCTCTTCTGGCTGATGAGCCGCAAAGTGGCGGCGCTGGCCGAGCGCCTGGGCCAGTTGCGTCCCCTGGCCGCCCCCACTACCGCCTCGCCCGCCGGCCACCTCACTGCCACCCAACGCCGCGAAGTAGAGCAGCTCGTGGACCAGCTGGTAGCCCAGCGCATGGCCGCTGATTTGGCCGAAGCGCCCGCCCCGGCCGAGCCAGCTACCCCCGCCGTTTTTCCCGCTTCGGCCTTCATTTCCAATGTATTACTGGCTACGCCTTCCGCACCAATTGACACCCCGGCTCCAGTCCAAACCCAGGCTGCGGCTACGGTAGTGGAAGCGCCCGTGGCTTTGTCGGCAGTACCCGCTCCGCCGCTGGTTATGCCGGCCGGCTCGCCCGCCACCGCCCCCCGCGACGAGTTTACCAGCCTGGTGCCGCCCGTGCCACTGCCAGCAACGGCAGCCGCTGAGCCGGAGCCCGCCGCCCAGGCGCAGTTCACGCGCTACGCGGCAGGGCCGGTTGATGGGGCTTTTCACGAAGCCGACCTCACGCCCGAGCCCCAGCCCGACAGCCGCTACCAGCTCTACTTCGACCCCCAGTGGCCCGAGCTGGCCACTTTCAGCCTCGCCCCCGACTTTGCCCGGCAAGCCCAGGCCGTGGCCAATCAGGCTGATGCGTTGCGCGGGGCCTGCCGATTCGAGCCCCCTACGGGCCCGGTTTCGCATGTGCTCGTGGAGGAGGAAGGCGTGCTGAGCCAGCAGGCCGGACGCTGGCAGTTGGAGCAGCTGGCGGGCTTGCGCTTTGAGTAAGCAGGCATGCTGTTGAAGTAGTGTCCGTACAGCCGATTCACTGGTTGAATCGGCCTGTTAACATAGGCTCAGATTGTACGGCCTCGTGGGCGAATTCCCGCCGTCGGGGTTATCTTCGGCCATTCACCCATATTCCCTCCCTATGCGCAAACTTACTGTTCCGCTGCTGGCGCTGGCTGGCCTGGCCGCCTGCCGCTCCTCGCAGCCGGCTATGCCCACGGCCTCTGCCCCCGATGCCAAAACTGCCGTTTCTTCCTCGAATAAATTCGTGCTCAACTACCCCGAATCCCGTAAATCCGACCAGAAGGACGACTATTTCGGCACCTCCGTGGCCGACCCTTACCGCTGGCTCGAAGACCCCGATGCGCCCGAGACCAAGAGCTGGGTAACGGCCGAAAATAAGGTGACGTTTGGCTACCTGGAGCAGATTCCGTTTCGCGACAAAATCCGCGAGCGGCTGACCACGCTCTGGAATTACGAGAAGTTCGGCATTCCGCAGCAGGAAGGCAACACGCTGTATTTCAGTAAGAACGATGGTCTGCAGAACCAGGCGGTGCTCTACGTGCAGCCTGAAGGGTCCGATGCGGCGGCCGAGGTGCTGCTCGACCCCAACAAGTTTTCGGCCGACGGTACTACGGCCCTGGCCGGCACGTTCTTCTCGCACGACCACCGCTACATGGCCTACGCCACCAGCGGCGGCGGCTCAGACTGGCAGACGATGAAGGTGCTCGACCTGAAAACGCGCCAGCCGATGTCCGACCAGCTCGACTGGGTGAAGGTTTCAGGGGCATCCTGGTATAAAAACGGCTTCTTCTATAGCCGCTACGATGCGCCCAAGGCCGGCGAAAACAAGCTGGCCGGCAAAAACGAGTACCATAAGGTGTACTACCACACCCTCGGCAAGCCCCAGAGCACCGACCGCCTGGTGTACGAGGACCCTAAAAGCGCGCTGGGCTTCCGCATGGTAAGCACCACCGACGACGAGCGTTTCCTGGCCCTGTACCTCACCGATGGCAAGGCCGACGGCAACCGCCTCTCGGTACGCGACCTGACCGACCGCAAGCAGGAGGGAAGCTTCACGCCGCTCATCACGAGCTACGAGCACAACAACTCGGTGGTGGGCAACGTGGGCGGACAGCTGCTTGTGCTCACCAACAACGGCGCGCCCAACTACCGCGTCGTGCTCATCGACCCCAAAAAGCCCCAGGAGAAAAACTGGAAAACCGTGCTGCCCGAAACCCAGCAGAAGCTCGAAGGCGTCGACCACGTGGGTGGCTATCTGGTGGCCTCGTATCTGAAGGACGCCAGCAGCCTGATTAAGGTGTACACCGAGAAGGGCGAGTTCAAGCACGATGTGGCCCTGCCGGCCCTGGGCACGGCCTCGGGCTTCGGTGGCAAGCGCGACGCGAAGGAGGTGTACTACGCCTTCACCTCGTTCACGTACCCGACCACCATCTACAAGTACGACCTGGCCACCAACACCAGCACCGTATTCCGGGCCCCGAAGGTGGATGTGAATCCGCAGGACTACGTCACCACGCAGGTATTCTACGGCAGCAAAGACGGCACGAAGGTGCCCATGTTCATCACCCACAAGAAGGGCCTGAAGCTCGACGGCCAGAACCCCACATACCTGTACGCTTACGGCGGATTTAATATCTCGCTCACGCCCGGCTTCTCGGTGGCCCGCATGCTGTGGCTCGAAAACGGCGGCATCATCGCCATTCCCAACCTGCGGGGCGGGGGCGAGTACGGCGAGGCCTGGCACAAAGCCGGCATGACGCCCAACAAGCAAAACGTGTTCGACGACTTTATTGCCGCCGCCGAGTACCTGAAGGTGCAGGGCTACACCAGCACCGGCAAGCTGGCCATGGCCGGCGGCTCGAACGGCGGCCTGCTGGTGGGCGCCACCATGACGCAGCGCCCCGACCTGTGCAAAGTGGCCTTCCCGGCCGTGGGCGTTATGGACATGCTCCGCTACCAGAAGTTCACCATCGGCTGGAACTGGGCTCCCGAGTACGGCACCTCCGACAGCTACGAGCAGTTCCAGAACCTCTACAAGTTCTCGCCGCTGCACAACCTGAAGCCCGCCGACTACCCCGCCACTATGATTACCACCGCCGACCACGACGACCGCGTAGTGCCGGCGCACTCCTTCAAATTCGCCGCTGCCCTGCAGGCCGCCAACACCGGCCCCAACCCCCAGCTCGTCCGGGTAGATGTAAACGCGGGCCACGGCGCGGGCAAAAGCACCAAGCTCCAGATTCAGGAGTGGGCCGATATCTGGTCGTTCGCCTTCTACAACATGGGCGTCCAGCCATTCGGAAAGTAAGTTTTTTAGCGTTTAGTTGATAGTGCTTCGCGCTTACGGCATTTCGAACTGCCTAAGCACGAAGCACTATTAACTAAGCACAAAGCACCGTATCTTTGCGGCTGCAACCCGCGTAAGCGCCTTAGTCCTTTGCTTTCTGATATGAAAAAAATGTCCCTGCTCGGCCTGATGGCCGGTTCGCTGCTGCTCTCCGCTACCTCCTGTAGCAACCCCGACTACGAGCGGCAGGAAGATATGACCGTTGCGCCGCTGGCTTACCCTGCGCCAGTCGATACTACGGGTGGTAAAACCGACGAAATCCGCGAAATCAACGCCGTTAACGCCACCGAATCCATCAAGAAAATGCAGCCGGTAATGTAATTGCCGCTCCGGGCAATACAAAGCAGCAAGAGCAGCGCGCCCACAGGGCCGCTGCTCTTGCTGCTTTAGGGGAGCCTTGCGGCCGGCTGTTCGTATGTTTACCTACTGTTCATCATAAACCAGACCGCCATGTTTATTCGCCGGGGCCGGGAGGCCGATTTGCCGCAGGTGCTGGCCCTGATTCAGGAACTGGCCGAGTACGAAAAGGCTCCACAGGAGGTAACCAATACGCTGGCCGATATGCAGCGCGACGGGTTCGGGCCCACGCCCATCTTCGGCTTCTTTGTGGCCCTGGAAGTTCCCGACGGCCCTGTGGTAGGTATTGCGCTGTACTATACTGCCTACTCGACCTGGAAAGGCCGGATGCTGTTTCTGGAAGATTTGGTCGTGACCGAGGCCATGCGCGGTACGGGCCTGGGGCGGCGGCTGTTCGAGGCCGTGGTGGCCGAGGCCCGCCATAGCGGGGCCCACCGCCTGCGCTGGCAGGTGCTGGAGTGGAACGAGCCGGCCATCGGTTTCTACCAGAAACTGGGCGCTACCCTCGACCCTGAGTGGCATAACGGCACCCTCACCGCCCAGCAAATCCAGCAGTTTTCCTGCGACCCAGCCATTGAGGCCGCCGTGCGGGAAGGGTAGGGGTAGTAGATAGAATGCGGGAGCGGCCGGAACGCGTGGATACTGAACGTCAGTGCCCACGCATTCCTGCCGCTCCCGCATTCTGCCCTTCGACAACTACAGCACTTCCAGCATGGTGCGGAAGGAGGCATAGCGGCCGCCAAAGTGCCGGTCCATGTCGGCGCGGAGGGCGGGGGCGGCCAGTTCCTGATAGGCCTCAAGCTGCTCCCGGCTCACGGCATAGTACTGCGAGGCGTAGGTAATACCGCTTTCCTCCTCATCTAACATCCGGCAGAGTTGGCTTTTGAGGAAAAAGCCGGTGGCCATTACCTCCGGCATGTGCGTGTTTTGCATGTACGCCAGCCACTGCTCGGCAATTTCCGGATCGAGGCTGGTGGTTACGTTGTAAAGAATCATGAGCGGGTTATTGGGGTAAACAGCTAAGGCTTTAAAGGACGGATTGTCTTCCTGCGCAAATTTAGGACGACAAAGCCTACTCTGACCACCTGCTCATCAGACCCGCATATCGTCAAATTGGAAGTCCTTGATGCGGGCCTGAATGTCTTTCGACGACAGGTTTTCGCGGATGGCGGTCTGGGTGAGTTCGGCCAGCTCGGCGTCGCCGGCGAAGCGCAGGGCCAGAATCTGGCCGAGCTTGAGCTGGCTTTCGAGCGGGCGCAGGCTCTGGCCGGTTACCTCGAAGTAGCGTTGGCGCACTTCCAGCCGCAATAGCCGGTCCTGGAGCGTGAGGGCGTAGTGCTGACGCAGCATCAGCAGCACCCCGAAGCCCACCACGGCCAGCGCGGCCACCGTAAACCAGAGGCGCGAAATTTCGGAGTCGTCGCCGGCCACCGTGAGGTAGCGACGCACACCGTAGATGGCCAGAATCAGGGCCGCCGGCAGCAGCACGAAGTGGTGCCAGGGGTAGAACATGAGCGTATTCTTGGTCGGTTTGGTGGCCATAGGAAGCGGATTGGGGTGAAATGTGAACTGCTGATACGCAAAAACTCCGGCCTGGGGCCGGAGCTTTGTACGTGGTGGTGTCGGCAGAATGCCGCCGGGCTACACGTTACCGGCCTTCTTAGCCTCGCGGGCCCGGCGCTTTTCGTCGCGCAGGGCTTTCTTGGCTTCGCTTTCCTGGCGGCTGGCTTCTTTGGCAGTGGCACGCTGGCGCTTCAGGTCTATCTTCTGCTCTTTCATCTGCCGCTGCTGCTCGCGCATGGCCTGCTTCTGGTCCTTGAGCTGCGCTTTAGAGTCGTTGACGCTGCTCTTCGTAGCGGAGCTTTGCTGCTTCTGGGCATCCAAAGTAGCTTTGGCGTCCATCGTGCGCTGCTCCTGCATCTGGCGGCGCAGCTGCGTCGAATCGGTAATTACCTGGGCCTGGGAAGCGTGGCTGCCGAGCAGGGTAAGGGTGAAGGCGGTTAGTATGAGAAACGTTTTCATGGGAAGGTCGAAAGTGAAATTCGCTGCTATTACGTCGGCGCGTTGCGAACGGTCATAATCCGGGCCATTATTTTTCCGTGTACAGCTGCTTTCCAGGCAGAAACAGCGCTACTTAAACGACAACGGCACAATGAGCTTCACGCTCAGGTTGCGGCCCATATTGAACACGCCCTGCCGGCCGGTGGCATAATTCACGTCGGTGTACTTGAGGCGGCTCAGATGATTCTGGTAGGCCACGTCGAACACGTTATTAAGCGTCAGGTAAAGTGAGAACAGCGTGCGGTCGGTACCCGATACCACGTCGGAGCCCAGGCCCAGGTTTACCAGCGTGTAGCCCGGTGTGCGGGTTTCGGTATCGAAGGCCGAGAAAACGCGGTTCTGGGCGAAATTGTGCTCCAGCGCCGTGCGGGCGTACAGATTGCGCAGCCGCGAGCGGCCCACTTTCGCAAAGTTCACCCGCAGTTCCGACTGAAACCGGTCGGCCGGGATGAACGGCAGGTTGCGCTGGCCCGCGGGCTGGTCGAGCTGCACGGCCCGCACCAGCGAAAACGAGTTTTCGAAGTGCAACCAGTCCAGCGGGTGGGGGTGCAGATCGAGGCTGATCTCGCCCCCGGCCAGCCGCGCATCACCCTGCCCGTAGCGGAATACCTGGTCGCCCTCCACCGACAGCGAGTCGCCGCCGCCGGCCGCTCCCAGCACCCGCGGGAAAATGTAGTTGCTGATGCGGTTGCGGAACGCATCCACCGACAAATCGATGTGCTCGGAGGTGAAGGCCAGGCCGCCATCGAGCTGGAAGCTGGTTTCGGCCTTCAGGTCCGGCTCGCCAATTTCGTAGCGCACCGTGCCCTCGTGCTTGCCGTTCGAGCCCAGCTCGGCAATGTTGGGCGCCCGGAAGCCGCGGGCCGCGTTGGCCTTCAGCACCAGCTTTTCGCCCAGCAAGTAGGCCCCGCCCACGCTGCCGCTCACGTTGCGGAAGTTGCTCGTGAAGCCCCCGAACTTCGTTTCGCCCTGGCCCGCCGGTACCGGTTGCTCGTCGGTACCCAGGTACAGCGCGTCGGCCTTAATCCGGCGCAGATCGTAGCGCAGGCCCCCGCTCACATCGAGCCGGCCAAAGCTCTTTTTGGTTACCCCGAACACGCCGCCATCGATCAGCCGGTAAGCCGGAATCAGAAACTCCACGCCCTTGTTCTGGTTTTCCTGCTGCATCCCGCTCACCCCAAACGTGGTGTTCCAGCCGTTCATCTCGGGCAGAAACCAGCGCACGGCATAATCCACGGTGCGCAGCTGAAAGAAGAGCGAGGTTTCGGCCGGGTCGAGGGCGTTGCCGAACTCGCGGCGCAGGTTTTGCTGCCAGCCCAGGTTAGCCGTGAGCCGGTGCTGGCCCAGGATAAAGCTGTTGTCGGTACCGATTCGCAGGTGGTTGACCTGCTGGCGAGGCACGTCCAAGCCGTAGCGGCGCAAATCGGCGTCGGTTACCGGCACGTCGGCCACATCACCATCAATAGTAGGCACCGCCTTCAGGAACCGGCCCGTCAGCGAGTCGCGGGCGCCCTCAATCAGGCCCAGTTGCTGGTTGAAGGAGTTGAACGTGAGGTGCGAGTAGCCCCAGCTTTTGTTCACGCCCACGTAGCCGCTGCCGTCCAGCTCCCGAAACCCCGAGTTGTACACCCGGCCGTCGTAGCGGTTGCGGTAGTTGCCGGCTACTTTGCCCGAGCCGCGCACCTGCCAGTTAAGGCCGCCCAGGTTGCCCGCATTCCAGAGCGAGTAGCCCTGCTGCTGGTTATTGGTTTGATACGTAGCGGCCGCCGCGCCCAGCACCCGGCCCTCGGCTACCGGCTCGGGAGGCAGGAAGTTGATGACGCCCGCCAGCCCGTCCGAGCCGTACAGCAACGAGCCCGGACCCTTGATAATCTCGGCCCTATCAATGCTGAACTCGTCGATTTCGATGCCGTGCTCATCGCCCCACTGCTGTCCTTCCTGCTTGGCGCCGTTGTTGAGGGTGATGACGCGGTTGGCCCCCAGGCCCCGGATAACGGGCTTACTTATGGCCGCGCCGGTCGTAATTTGGCTTAGCCCGGGCACATGGGCCAGCGCATCCACGGCATTGGTAGACGAAGTTTGTTGCAGTCGTTTTTGGTCGACCACAGTAGTAGGCACGGGCGAGCGGCGCAGCTCGGTACTCGCAGATACGCCCGTAACCACTACCTGCCCAATTTCAGTGGCCGTGGGCTCCAGCACCACAGCAATGGCCGTACTCGTGCCCGTATCCACATTGCGGGCCACTGTCGAGTAGCCCACGAAACGCACTTGCATGAGGAACCGTCCCCGGGGTAGGTTGGCGAAACTAAACTGCCCGTTTTCGTCGGTAGCCGTAGCCTGCCGCAGGTCGGGAAAATACACAGTGGCCCCGGGCAGGGCCTGGCCGGTAGCTCCATCGGTAACGCGGCCGGTTACGGGGGCGTTGGTCGTGGCTCGCGTTGCAGCCGGCGCCTGGTTAGCGGTTTGGGCCACAGCCAGGCCTGAGCCGAGTGCAAAGCCCGTCGTGACAAAAAAGCGAAGCATAAAAGCAGAAACAGGGAAGGCCCGGCCGCCAACGATACCGGCCAGCCTCAGCCCGGCGCAGTAATTGGCTGGAAGCTGACTGGGTGTCGTCGGCCAGAAATGGCCGGTCGCCTCAACAAGGGAAATGGAGAATAATGGACCCGCGGAGCCGTAGTAGCGCTAAAAGGGTCTGGGTACGCGCCATCAGGCACCACCTGAAAAAGGCAGGGGTTGCTCCCATCAGAAAGCAGGGCAGCCTTGTTAAGCGCTAAGCCGTAGGCGGACCGCGCAAATTAGCCGTGATGCGGGTGGCCGAGTACCACAACGAAGCACCGGGCACCGAGCGAGCCAACTGGTACGCCACGGGCGGAACCGGCAGCACCAGCGGAGCCGGGGGCTGGAAGGCCGCATTGAAAAAATAGTTGACCGCGCAGTGCTGGTGCTGGCTGCTGACGACGTCGGCCTGACGGATGTTATGGCCGACTTCCAGCGCAACATCCCCCGTGTGCTGATGCTCGTGCAGTGCCAGAATCCAAGCATCGGGTACCAGCACCCGTGCAAAGCACAGGAGCAGCACTATAGCCAGCTGGGACCGAAGAGCGCGCATCAGAAAGTAGCGGAATGAAAATTAAATGTACGGCAAAATAGCCTGCCTGCCTCGCTTCGGGCGCGGCCGGATGGGGGGTAAGCCCCGGCAGATTAACTGGATTATAGGCAGCATGGGGCGCTTAGCGAAATGCTGCAGGCCGCCAATTGATAATGAGAATAGTTGTATTTAATTGAAATAGGGATGGTATCGGAAATTTGTATTTGTAGTATGCCGCGTCCTCAGTAATATTGCATCCCGAATTTTATATGTGTGTTGTTGGAGAGATGTTTACTAGTGGGGAAGTGATGGAAGTTGAAACGTTGGAAAGCCCTCTGCTGGTCAGGTATGAGTGGAATGAGGCGCTGTTGCATGCGCAGTGGCAATTTCTGTCGGCCCCGCACCGGGCGCCCTCGGCCCTGCAAAGCCTGCTGCTGGCCGCGGCTCGCCCTCGGGTGCGCGCCTGCCTCTTGGACTTACAGCATATGCCCGACCTGTCGTCGATGGGCCAGCCGCAGACGGAGTACCATTTGCTGGTGCAGCTGGCAACCCTGCCGCTACAGCACTTGGCTCTGGTATTTAAAGCGGATTGGCAGCACGAAGCCCTGCTCGCCGCCACCGACTGTCTGGCGCCCGCCTACGAGGTGCAGGTATTCGACGACGCCGCCACGGCCCTCGATTGGCTCCGGCAAACCGGCGAGGGCTACCGGGGCCGGACCGGGAGTGAGCCCAAGGGGCACTGGGCGCTGTCAAACTGACAGCCGGAGCCAGACTGGAACAGGGTTTGAAAACAACTTTCCGCGCCGTTGGCTGCCTCATGGGGCTGGCAAAACGGCCGGTTTTTGTTTTCATTCACCTTTTCGATTCTGTTATGCAAGAGAAAGGCAGCATCTCGATTCACACCGAGAACATCTTTCCTATCATCAAGAAATTTCTCTACTCCGACCACGAGATATTCCTGCGCGAGCTGGTCAGCAATGCCGTCGACGCCACCCAGAAGCTCCAGAGCCTGGCCCGCCAGGGCGAGTATAAGGGCGAGCTGGGCGAGCTGAAGGTGCGCGTAACCGTTGACAAGGAAGCCCGCAAAATCACGGTTTCTGACCATGGCCTGGGCATGACGGCCGAGGAAATCAAGAAGTACATCAACCAGATTGCCTTCTCCGGCGCCACCGAGTTTGTGGAGAAGTACAAGGAAACCGACGCCCAGGCCAAAGACCAGATTATCGGTCAGTTCGGCCTTGGTTTCTACTCGGCCTTTATGGTGGCCAAGGAAGTGGAAATCTGGTCGAAGTCGTATAGAGAGGACACCGCCACGGCCCACTGGACCTGCGACGGCAGCACCGAATTCACGCTCGAAGAAACCGAAGGCGAGCACGCCAAGGCCGAGCGCGGTACCGACGTGGTGCTGCACGTAGCCGACGATTCGGACGAGTTCCTGGAGCCGGCCCGCCTAAAGGGCATCCTCACCAAGTACTGCAAGTTCCTGCCCATCGAAATTGAGTTTGAGGGCGAGGTTATCAACCAGACCAAACCCATCTGGACCAAGCAGCCTGCCGACCTCACCGACGAGGACTACGTGAACTTCTACCAGGAGCTCTACCCATTCTCGGAGCCGCCCCTGTTCTGGATTCACCTCAACGTGGACTACCCCTTCAACCTGACGGGCATCCTGTACTTCCCGAAGGTGAAGGACGAGCTGCAGCTGCAACGCAACAAAATCCAGCTCTACTCGCGCCAGGTGTTTATTACCGACGAGGTGAAGGACGTGGTGCCCGAATTCCTGATGTTGCTGCACGGCGTGATTGACTCGCCTGACATCCCGCTCAACGTGTCGCGCAGCTTCCTGCAGGCCGATGGCGCGGTGCGCAAAATCAACCAATACATCACCAAAAAGGTAGCCGACAAGCTGGCCGAGCTGTACCGCAAAGACCGCGAGGGCTACGAGCAGAAGTGGTCGGATATCGGCCTGTTCGTGAAATATGGCATGCTTTCGGACGAGAAGTTCTACGAGAAGGCCAAGGATTTCGTGCTGGTGCAGAACATAGCCGGCAAGGCTTTCACGCTGCCCGAGTACCAGGAGTTCGTGCAGGCCAACCAGAAGGACAAGAACGAGCAGACGGTTATCCTCTACACCACCGACGCCGAGGCCCAGCACGGTTTCGTGCAGGCCGCCCAGGACCGCGGGTACGACGTGCTCGTGCTCGACGGCCCGCTCGATTCGCACTTCATCGGGCAGTTGGAGCAGAAGCTCGAAAAAACGACCTTCAAACGCGTGGATGCCGAAACGACCGGCAAGCTCATCGAGAAGGACGACGCGCCCGAAAGCGTGCTGAGCGACGACGACAAAACCCGCCTGACCGACGTGTTCAAGCAGGCCATCAGCAACGAGCACATGCATGTGCAGGTGGAGGCGCTGTCGCCCCAGGATGCGCCCGTTATCATTACGCTGCCCGAGTTTATGCGCCGCATGAAGGATATGCAGCGCACCGGTGGGGGAGGCGGCATGCAGATGTTCGGCTCGCTGCCCGACTCCTACACCGTGAGCGTGAATGCCAACCACCCGGTTACGCAGCGCGTGCTGAGTGCCGAGGGCGAAGCCGGCAGCAAGCTGGCCCGCCAGGCCTTCGACTTGGCGCTGCTGGCCCAAGGCCTGCTGAAAGGGGAGGCCCTGACGGCCTTCGTGAAGCGCAGTGCCGATTTGCTGGCGGCTGAGTAGCTTTAGAAGGTATATAAAGTTATAAGCAGTATAAAACCCTGACGGCCTTGGTCGTCGGGGTTTTGTGGTTATGGAGCTGTGGAAGCCGAAAGTAAGAGCAAGCAGGCAGGCTAGGAGAGTCGGTCGGGTTGTTTTTATAGGGCGCGCTGGTACCAAATCCGTATATCTTTACGTTTCTGGCTCCGAACGAATCCTGCCCGATTTTCTACATGCGTCTGTTCCGATTGACTTCTTTGCCGGCCCTGTTGTTGCCAGGGCTTCTGCTGCTGGCCGGAGCGTCCGCCTCCTGCTCGCGCAAAACTGTTTCCTTCAACAGCCAACCCGATGCTGCCGGCCAGCTGGCCGCTGCCCCCGACAGCCTCACTACGACTGCCGATACGGCCGCAGCCCCGACACCGGGCGGCAAGCGGGTGACCCTGACCAAAGAGCAGGAGCGGGCCGCCCGCTCCAAGGAACGAGCCGCTCAGCGCAAGCCCAAAAAGAAGAAGAACATCTTCCTGAGTGAGCCTATCAAAAAGGGCTACACCAAGTCGGGGCCGAAAGGCAAGCGGCAGGAGGTGGAAATATTCTACTACCTGCGGACCTTCCGGCAGCCCGACCCCACGGCCCTGGTCGTGTACTACTACAATCCGCGTAAGCGCAAAGTATTTAAGGCCAGCGGCGAGCTGGACCCGGCCACCGACAAGGTAATGCACGGCCCTTATAAAAAGCTGCGCGGCGGCAAGGTCATCGAAACCGGCTTCTTCGCCTACGGCACTCGCCACCTGCGCTGGGAGAAACTCACGCCCGATAACATTCTGGTTTCCAAAACGCACTACGAGCGCGGCTTCCCACGCGACGCCAACGTAACCTACTACGACGCCGCCCGCAAACAGCTCAAGGAGGTAGTGCCCTACCTCAACGGCCAGATGGAGGGTGACTACGTCCGCTTCCTGGCCACCGGCAAGCGGGAGTGGGAAGGCCAGTTTGAGAACGGCAAGCGCGTGGGTGAGTGGATAAACTACTGGGGCTTCCGCAACCTGAAAGACCGCCGCCACTACGTGTACGGCTACGGCGAGTCGGGCTACGAGCCGGAGGTAAAGGAGCCAGTTCTACTAAAGGAGTACAACCGCAACGGCGTACTTATCTACGAAAAGGACAAGCTCGATAATCGGGAAAAAGCGAGCAAGTAGCCCAAGTGTGGAGTGGTGCGCAGAAAAGCGAAGCTAATCCCCGCACCCTACGCTGTTCTGCGCCACTCAATAAAAGGCATCTTCAAAATGCTCTATTCGTAGGCCGGCGACGGCAGGGGTTAGGGCCACGATGTCGAAGCGGATGTCTGTGGGCCAGGCCAGCGTTTCTTGCAGATGCTCGGCGGCCAGACGCAGCAGTTGCCGCTTGCGCTCGGTTACGAATTCTTCGGGGTAGCCATAGCGCTCCGACGAGCGCGCCTTCACCTCCACCAGCACCAGCAGCGCGGGTGGCCGGCGCATCACCAAATCCACTTCGGCACGTCGGAAACGGAAGTTGCGGTGTAGCAGCTCGTAGCCCTGGGCCAGCAGGTAGCGCAGAGCGGCCTCCTCGCCATCGTGGCCGAGCTGGTGGGCAGGAATGAGCATAGTGGGGATGGGTTATGGGTAGCGGGAAGCGCGACAGGATGGGGAAAGCGGCGACTGAGGGACCGGGTTGGGGCGAAATCTAGTACCTTTGCCTGCCATTTGAAACAGGAAATACCTGGGTCGGTTCCGCAAGGCAGTGGTCTTTTTCCCGGGGAAAGTCCCCTTCAGCCTGCCGGCCAGGGTTTGATAACCTGCTGACCGCCAAAGCGCAGCCCGCAGCCGTACGTTCGGCCGCGCCTGCTCCGCCCGCTCAACCCACCATGACCACCATCTTTTCTACCTGCGCAATTCCGGCCGCTGCTCCCGAGGCCCAACCGGTAGCCGGGGCCGCGCCAGCCAGTTCCGGCCAGAGTCGCCAGGTGCTGGTGCAGCGGCTGGGCCGGGTCGAATATGCCCCGGCCTGGGAGCTGCAGGAGCAGCTGCTGGCCGAAACGCTGGCCTTAAAAACCCGAAACCGGCTGGCTGTTGAAGGTGGCCAGCCATCGGTTGCCACGCTCAACCACCTGCTGCTGTGCGAGCATCCGCCCGTATATACGCTGGGCAAAAGCGGCAAGTCCGAACACTTGCTACTCGACGACGCGGGCTTAGCCGCCCACGGTGCCACCTTCCACCGCATCAACCGCGGCGGCGACATTACCTTCCACGGCCCCGGCCAGCTGGTAGGCTACCCCATCTTCGACCTCGATAATTTCTTCACCGACATTCACCGCTACCTGCGGCTGCTCGAAGAAGCCGTTATCCTGACACTGGCCGATTATGGCCTGCGCGCCGGCCGCATTGCCGGGCTTACCGGAGTTTGGCTCGATTTTGAAGAGGGCGCGCTTAACCCGCGCAAAATCTGTGCGTTGGGTGTAAAGTGCAGCCGCTGGGTAACCATGCACGGCTTCGCCCTCAACGTAAACACCGACCTGAGCTACTTTGGCCACATTGTGCCCTGCGGCATCACCGACAAAGCTGTTACCTCGCTGCAGCACGAGCTGGGCCACACGGTTCCCCTGGCCGAAGTGCAGGAGTATTTGCTGCCCCACCTGGCCGCTTTGTTTGCTGCCGACCTGATTTCCGTCAGTCCATGAAAAAAGATATAGCCTTCCGGCCCGTTGAGGGCGTAAGTGTAGCCATTGTACCCGACGAGCTGGCCGCTACCGCCACCGATCAGCAGATGGGCTGGCAGGTGTACCTGCTCAACGACAACGACCAGCCCCTGCAGAACGTTATCGTCAGCTCGCATGGCTATGGCACCGACGCGCAGGGCGAAACCATTCGTACCTCCACGTTACGCCATTCGCTGCCCGAAGTGCCTCCGCTCGCCGCGGCTCCCATCGAGGCTATCGACCCCGCTGTTTTTCAGTTGCACAACCAATACTGGGTTAGCTACTATATACATGGCCAAGTGTTTGATAAGAAATTCGTCTTTGCCCCCGGATCCATTGCCCCCGAGCACCTGACACCCATCTTTCTGCTCGACCAGCCGGGCGTAGAATCCGTTTAAGCCGGAGCTGCCCGTTTTTATTTTCCTTGTCCCGGCCTCAGTAGCCCCTTACCACAAGCGCCAACCACCCTTATGAACGCACTCGGAATACAGCTGAGCCTGTCCTTCCTGTGGGCCCTTCTGGTAGCTATGTTCGCCGTGCCGTCCATTATCTACATCGCCCACCTCAAAAACATGCTCGATACGCCCAATGTGCGTACCGTGCACGAGTCGCTGACGCCGCGCCTGGGCGGGGTGGCCGTCTTTGCCGGCTTCATGTCGGCCCTCACCATCTTTGCTCCGCTTGATAATGGAGTGCAGCAGCTACTGGCGGGCTGCATTGTGCTGTTTTTCGTGGGCCTGAAAGACGATTTGGTGAGTATTTCGGTGGCCAAAAAATTTGTAGGCCAACTGCTGGCAACCGGCATCGTCATGATTATGGCCGACGTCCGCATTACCAGCTTTCAGGGCATTCTGGGCATTGGTGAGTTGCCCATTGGCATCAGCTACGCCTTTACCTTTTTCGCCATTGTCGGCATCACCAACGCCATCAACCTTATCGATGGCCTTGATGGGCTGGCGGGCTCCATCGTGCTTATTATTGTGAGCACCTTCGGCTACTACTTCTATCAGTATGGTGGCCCCGGTTTTCAGAACTACGCCTTCGTTTCGGTGTGCGTGGTGGGCGGTATCCTGGGTTTTCTGCGCTACAATTTCCACCGGGCCAGTATTTTCATGGGCGACACCGGTTCGCTGGTCTGTGGCTTTATCGTGTCTATCCTCACCATTCAGTTTATTGAGATGGGTCTGAAAGTAGGCCAGCCGTTTGGTAATGCGGCGCCGGCTGTGGCGCTGGGTATTCTATTTGTGCCCCTGTTCGACACGCTGCGCGTATTCATCGTGCGCATGATGGCCGGCCGCTCACCCTTCTCGCCCGATAAAAACCACGTCCACCACCGCATTCTGGCCATGGGTTTCCAGCAAATCAGCACCGTCATGCTGTTGGGTCTGCTCAACGTCGTTGTCATCCTGCTGGTCATCAATTTCGCTTATCTAGGTAGTCTAATACTGATCGGGCTGCTAGTTGGCTTCTCGCTGCTGCTGAGTCTGCTGTTGGGAGTATACCACAGCCGGGCCGAGCGCCAGCGTATCGCCTCCTGATTGAAGGCGCGTAGCAGTGCAGGGTGCCATGGGTATCTTGGTCGTTACCGCCTTCGCAAACTCAATTATCAACCTCGTGCGCTGCTCGATCTTCGTCCGGAACCTGTGGCTACTGTTGCTGCTGGGAGTGTTGCCGCTGGTAGCGGGGGCTGCCGAGTACCGCCGGCTGCCGCCCCCGCCCCGGTCCGGCCTCACCACCGACTGGCTCATTAAGGATCCGGACCGCAACCGGCTGGTACTGTACCTGCCCAACTACCACGCCCCCGAGCAGGCCTACTATCAGTGGCTGAGTGTGCGGCCCGGCCGGCCGCTGCCCATTACCTTCACGGCCCGCGAAAACCTGAGTTTGTTTCTCAACAACCAGCTCGTTTTTACGGCTCCTGCGCCGGCTTCTTACACCCTCGACCTAGCAGAGCTGCTGCCCGCCGGAACCCCGCAGGGCGGGCTGCACCTGCTGTGCGTGTGGCATCCCGAGTCCGTTCCCAACCTCACCTCGTTCCAGAACGCCCTGGCTCCGGCCGAAAGCCCTGTCGGGATCCGGGAGGCGCTGACGACCGGAGCGCAGCCGCGGCCCCGAGGGCATCAGGGCCAGAACGTGTTTCTGGGCTTTCTGCTGCTCATTGGTCTCGGCTATGGTGGCTTGCGGGCTACCTATCAGCCGGGTTTTGCCCGTATCTATCAGTTGGAGGGCATGTGGGGCCAGGGAACGGCCGAGCAGGATTTCCTGGTAAAGCCCACCCTCACCTGGCTCAACCTGGTGCTGGTGCTGCTGTTCGCGTTGTCGTTTGCGCTGCTGCTGGTGGCCATCCATACCAACATCGAAAATATCGTAATCCTGCGCCGCCTATTCGACGTGGCCGAATCGACCATTGTGGTGAAAGTGCTGCTTTACACGGCGCTGGTTGCGGCCTTCGTGCTGGGCAAGTATCTGTTTCTGGAGTCGATGGGCTACATCTTCGACGTGGCCGAGCTGGTCACGATTCAGTACCGCGAGTTTATTCGCACGGTGCTGTTTATGGGGCTGTTTCTGCCCGGCGTAATGCTGCTCTACCTGGGGCTTAACCGGCAGCTGCCCGAAACGGTGCTCTGGGTGTCCAACGGGGTGGTTTCCTTGCTGTTGGTTGGCACTGTGTGGCGTGTAGCCCGGACCCTGCATCGCAAAAGGTCACTCCTGAATCTACATTTGTTTTCGTACCTTTGCGCCACAGAAGTGATTCCGCTGGTCGTTTTGCTCAAATTAATTGTTTTTACCTACTAATCAGGTATTCACGCAGCTCTCTTCCGCTTTCTAACGCTCCCTTATCGCTCCAGATTTTACCCTCATTCTCTACCCAATGGCCGACAATAAAGACCAGCCGGGAACGAGCCGTCATGCCGTTCCTATCGCCACTATTCTGGTCAGCCAACCAAAGCCGACCAGCGACGTTTCCCCCTATTTCTCGATTGCCGAAAAATACGGTATCAAGGTAGATTTCCGGGAGTTTATTGACGTTCAGCCGGTTTCCTATAAGGACTTCCGTAAAGAGAAGGTCAATATTGCTGAGCATACGGCCATCATCTTTACCAGTCGCAACGCCGTCGACCACTTCTTCCGTATCTGCCAGGAGGCTAAAATTGAGATGCCGGCCGAGATGAAGTACTTCTGTATCTCGGAGCAGACGGCCAATTACCTGCAGAAATACATTGTGCTGCGTAAACGCAAGCTATTTGTAGGCCAGCGCACGGCCGCCGATATGTTCGACGTCATCCGCAAGCACAAGGGCGAAACGTTCCTGTACCCGTGCTCCGACATCCGTAAGGATGATATTCCGGAATTTATGCGCGAGAACAAATTCAAGTTCAGCGAGGCCGTCATCTACCGCACCGTCGCCGCCGACCTTTCGGACCTGACCGATGTGAAATACGACTGTATTGCCTTTTTTAGCCCTTCAGGCATCACCTCGCTGTTCGTCAATTTTCCCGATTTCGTGCAGAATAACACGCGTATCGCCGCTTTTGGCCCTACTACCGCCAAAGCTGTTCTCGACGCAGGCCTGCTGCTCGACATTGAAGCTCCGCACCCCAACGCGCCTTCCATGACGGGCGCCATTGAAGCCTACATTCGGATGCATCAGCGCAACGGTTCGCCTAAAACTGCCGGCAAAGTATAAATCGGAGAACAGGGGGTAACTACGGCAGGGGCAAAAGGTGTCTGCGTGGGCTGTTTCTTTCGTGAGTTTAATGAAGAATTTAGAGCGGTTTTTCGTTACATTTGGGAACGTAGGCCCGCTACTACTCCGGGGCTGACTCACGGCAGATTTATATGAAAAGATATATACTATGCGCCGGAGCGCTGTTGGTGATGGGCAAAGCCGCTGCTCAGCAACAGCCGCAGTTCAGCCACTACGGGCTCAATGGCATGAATCTGAATCCGGCTTATGCTGGTGTGAAAGGCTACGGCGAAATCACTGGCATCGGCCGCATTCAGTATTACGGCTACGATGCCTCCTTCGATTCCGGCGGTTCGCCCACCACGGCCTCCCTCACGGCCTCCCTACCCGTACCGGTGCTGGCCGGCGGTCTGGGAATAGGTATCTATCGCGACCGGATTGCCGAGCTATATACGACCAACGTGCAACTCTCGTACTCGCGCCATCTCAAGCTGGGCGAAGGCACACTTGGTCTCGGCGTGCAGGGCCTGCTCAATAATATTTACCACGGTAAATACCGGTTCAACGACGAGAATGATATAGCTGTACCGCGCGAGGGTTCAGATGCTAAATTCGATGCGGGAGTAGGTGTCTGGTACGAAGCACCAAAATTTTATGCCGGCCTGAGCATGAACAATCTGCTACGTTCGGGCTACCGCTTTAAAAGTGAAGGCATAGCCAATGCAAAAACGGCGCAATATTTGACTGAGAACCATGCCTACCTGACGGGTGGCTACAATATAGAGGTGACATCGGACGTTGTAATTACCCCGACTGCGCTGATGAAACTCGTATTGCCGGGAAAATTTGGCGACAGCGACAAACTGACCCTGCGTAATGCCTCGTATGAGGTAGGAGCCAGGGCCACGTTCAACGACCGGTTCTGGGGCGGACTGGGCTACCGCTCAGGAGACGCCTTCACGGCATTGGGGGGTGTTTCCTTCGCTCAGGATAATGCGCTTCGGTTGGGATTGGCTTATGACCTAATTGCATTCGGCCAAGAAGCAAAAGCAACAAGTTCATTTGAGGTTATGCTGAGTTACCGCCTGCCCAAACCAAGCCTAAATATCCGGCCAGCTATCCGGACACCCCGGTATAGCTTCTAGCAGACTGTTTTGAAGAAGTGGAAAATGTGCTGCAGCTGCAGAAAACGGAATATTGGCTCAATTGACGGGCCAAATGAGCGTAACAGTCGTTTAACCGGCTGATACTTTAGTTGGTAGACAAATGTGCGGTGTTGGCGGATTGCTTGCGTACCAACGGATGATTCATTAGATTTGCCAGCCCGAAAAATTGTAATCTTTGGTTATCACCCTCGGTCGTCTTTTTACTTTTCATAATGAATAAGTTTTTCCTCCTGCCCCTTGTCGCTTTCTCGGCTCTGCTGTTGGGCGGGTGCGGTTTCAGCAAAGGCCCCACCGGCGACTTGGTCGGCGCGGAAGACCGGCCAGAATTCAACCCGCAGGAAGTGCCTTATGGCATGGTACCCTGCCCCGGCGGTACTTTCCACATGGGACAGACCGACCAGGATATTTCGGCCTCGATGGTCAACATGAACAAGCAGGTGACTATTGCCGGCTTTTACATGGACGAGACGGAAATCACCAACAACCAGTACCGCCAGTTCATGAATGCCATCCGGCAGGATTCGATTGACGTGCTGGGCGAAGAGTACGTGATGACCGAGCTCTACCCCGATACGACAGTATGGGTGCGCGACTTCACCTACCACATGGGTGACCCGCTGATGGAGTACTACTACACCCATCCGGCCTTCGACGACTACCCCGTAGTGGGTGTTGACTGGTTTGCGGCCAAGTATTTCTGTAACTGGCGTACCAAGCTGAAAAACCAGGCCAACGAGGAATCCGGTCTGGCCCCTTATCCCAATTTCCGTCTGCCCTCGGAGGCTGAGTGGGAGTACGCCGCCCGTGGTGGCCGCGACCTAGCCACCTACCCTTGGGGTGGTCCCTACATGCGCAACTCCAACGGTTGCATGCTGGCCAACTTCAAGCCCGGCCGCGGCGACTATGCCTCTGACGGACATGCCTACACGGCTCCGGTTGCCTCGTTTTTCCCCAACGATTTCGGCCTGTACGATATGTCGGGTAACGTAGGTGAGTGGTGCGACGATGCCTACATGGAAGCTTCCGTGCCGGTGGTATGGGATATGAACCCGACTAACCCCGACGATAACGAGCCCCGCAAAGTAGTACGTGGCGGTTCGTGGAAGGACATTGCTTACTTCCTCGAGACGGGAACCCGCAATTTCGAATACCAGGATTCGGCCCGCTCTTATATCGGTTTCCGCACCGCCATGATCCAGATTGGTTCGGGTGGCGGCCGCTAGGCCAGTCAGCTTTTCTTTAAGACTCCTTTTATACCTCATCACTTCTTCTTCAACAACACAATCAAATGGCAGCTAAAGGCGGTAATTTTCTGTACGATGTATTGATGCCCAAGATTTATGGCATCGGCGCGGCTATCGTAATCATCGGTGCTCTATTCAAAATTCAGCACTGGGATGGTGCCAGCGAAATGCTCATCGTGGGTTTGGGCACCGAGGCTGTCATCTTTTTCCTGAGTGCGTTTCAGCCTACCTCCAAAGAGGTTGACTGGTCGATGGTATACCCCGAGCTGAGCGAAGGCTACGACCCCTCTACTGGTAACGCCAGCTTCCTGCAGCAGGACAACGGGACGGGCCTCACCCGCAAGCTCGACGACATGCTGAAGGATGCCAACGTAACCCCTGAAGCTATTACTTCGCTGGGCCAGGGCCTGAACCGCCTGAGCACTACCACCCAGCAGCTCGCCGGCCTCGGCGACGCGACCAACGCCACCGACGAATACACGACCAAAGTTCGCTCGGCTGCTCAGTCGCTGGAGCGCATCAACGAGTCGTACTCGAAGACGGCCGATGCCATGAGCACGATGGCTGATGCCACCGCCGACGCGGGCGCTTACCAGTTGCAGGTTCAGAACGTGACCAAGAACTTGGGCGCTCTGAACGCGGTGTACGAGATGGAACTGCAGGATGCCAATTCGCACCTCAAGTCCATGAATCAGTTCTACGGTACGCTGGCCCAGGCCATGCAGAACCTGACCGAAGCCGGCAAGGAAACCGAGCAATTCAAGACTGAAGTAACCAGCCTGACTGCTAATCTGGGCTCGCTCAACCGCGTGTACGGCAACATGCTGAACGCCATGCGCGCCCCCGCCAACTAAACGGCGGACCGCTACGGCGTTTCACAACCAATCAATTAGCATAGCAACAGGCATACACGATGGCGGGAGCAAAGGAAACTCCACGGCAGAAGATGATCGGGATGATGTACCTGGTACTCACCGCTCTTCTGGCCTTGCAGGTAGATTCAGCAATTCTGTTAAAATTTAAATTCCTCGACGACAGCCTTTCCTCCATTAACGGAAAGGTGTCGAAGGCGAACGACAGGACTGTAAAGGGTATTCAGGCCCAGGTAGAAAAGGCCCGCAATCAGCCCAAAGATGTGGCGGTGTTTAAGCAGAGCCAGGAAGTGCGCGAGCGGACCAAAGAGACCATTGCCTATTTGGCTTCGGTACGGGATCAGCTACTCACTAAAACGGAGAATAAAGGCAAAAACGAGTTTGCCAACATGAGTGCCGAAGACAAGGTGGCCGAGCTGATGCTGGGCGGCAACAAGGACGGTGTTGGCTACAAGATGAAAGGAGAGCTGAACAAGTACTCCGACTACATCAAAGGCATTATCCCCGGCGTTACGCCCTTGGCCCTCGACGCCGGTCAGGATCCGATGGTGACGGAAAAGAAGCAAAAGAGCAAAAACTTTGCCCAGCTCAACTTCGAAAACACGCCGGTAGTGGCCGCTTTGGCCGTACTGTCGCAGAAGGAAGCTGAGGTACTTAAGTACGAGTCGGACGCGCTGAAAGTGCTGTCGGATAGAGTAGGTGGCACGATCATCGTATTCGATAAAATCGGGGCTTTTGCCAGTGCTGAGTCGAACACCGTAGCCGCCGGTACCAAGTATAAAGCTGAGTTGTTCCTGACGGCTTCGGCCTCGGGCCTCAACCCCAGCATGACGCTCAATGGCTCGCCAGTGTCGGTAGGCCCCGATGGCCGCGCCAAGGTGGAGTTCACGGCTCGTCCGGGTAACTTTGATAAGGATGGCAATGCTAAGGCTAGCTGGACCGGTACTATTCGTTTCAAGCAGAACGGCCGCGACACCACTTTCAAGGTGACGATGCCTTACACCGTTACCAAGCCGGTAATGCAGATTCAGTCGGCTTCGGTGCAGGCGCTGTATTTCCGTTGCGGCAATAAGTTGAGCGTAAACGTACCCGCCTTGGGTGCCCAGTATGACCCGAGCTTCTCGGCTACCGGTGCAGCTACCATTAAAGGTGCTTCTAAAGGCGAAGTAACGCTGGTGCCCAACGCTAGCGAAGTAACCCTGAGCGTAAGCAGCGGCGGCAACCCCATCGGCTCGCAGAAATTCGAGGTACGCCGGATCCCCAAGCCCGACATTCAGTGCTGGGTAGGTGGTCGTCCGGCCAACGAAAAGCAGGGCACACCCATCACGGCCGTGCGCAACATGAACCTGAAAGCTGTTCCCGATGCCAGCTTCGCTACTTTTCTGCCCGACGACGCTAAGTTCCGGGTGTCGCGCTACGAAGTAACGCTGGTACGCGGTAAGCGCCCAGTTATGGCTGCTATTCAGGTAAATGGCCCGAACGTTGACTTGAGCTCGGTAGTGAACACGGCCCGCGAGGGTGACCGCCTCTACATAGAGGTGAAAAGTGTGCAGCGCCAGAACTTCCAGGGCAACGTCGAGGACGTGCCAATGCCTGGCAAGGTGTTCAATATTCCGCTGAACTAAGCGTTGGTATGGTTATGGGTAGTAGATAGTAAGCAGTCAGACGGTTTCCGCTGTTCTGACTACTTGCTACCAAAATCCAACTACCAACTACTTACCACCAACTGATTTCTTTGGTATGAACAAATTCCTTTCTTTCGCTGCCTTAGCGGCTGGCCTTTCGCTGTCGGTAGCAGCTTCGGCCCAGGAACAAGCTACTACCGCGAGCAGCAATGGCTCGTACCGCCCAATTCCAACTTCGGACATCATGTTCCGCAAAACGATTTGGCGGGCCATCGACTTGCGCGAGAAGCAGAACAAGCCCATGTTCTCTGAGGGCAAGGAAATCAGTGGTATCATTATGGATGCTGTGAAGCGGGGTGAGTTGCAGGCTTATCGCAACGACTCGCTTACTTCCACGCTCTCGTCCGCAGAGATGCTGGGTAACATGTCGTACCAAGAGGCCGCGGCTGGCCTTAGTGAAGAGGAAAAAGCTGCAGGTTTCTCCAACGAAGCCACCGACGACTGGGGAGCTCCGGCTAAGAAAGGTTCGGCCAAAGCCGCTCCGGCCGCAGCCTCGAGCTACGCGTATCGCCCGAAGGACATCTACCAGATGGAACTGAAGGAGGATATGATTTTCGATAAGAAACGCTCGCGCATGTACCACGACATCAAGTCGCTGACATTGCTCGTGCCTTCTACGCTGAGCGCCAACACGGCCGGTATCGAGAAGCCGATTGCCAGCTTCAAATACAGCGACTTGGTGCGCGTGTTCCGGGCTAATCCCGACAAGGCCATCTGGTTCAACCCTCAAAACGACGCGCAGCACAAGAACCTAGCTGACGCATTCGAATTGTGGCTGTTCAACTCCTACATCGTGAAGGTGTCGAACCCGACCGATTCGCGCCTCGACGAAATCTACGGCAGCCAGCAGCAGGGCATCCTCGCCTCGCAGCAAGCCGCCGCCGACTTGATTGAGTACGAGTACAACCTGTGGTCTTTCTAAATCACAGATGTTGCAGATGATAGGATGTCGCAGATGCAGACATCCTTCAAAAGCACATCGGTAAGCAAGCAAAAGGCCCCGACCAATTTTGGTCGGGGCCTTTTGCTATTTAGAATAGCGTGTTGCCCCTTATACCGCCGCGTCGGTCTGGGCAAAATACTCGATCAGGATGCGCGCTTTGGCTTTGCCTACTTCGGTTACTAAGTCGGCTTCGGATAACTCGCGGATTTTCTTGACCGACTTGAACTTGAGCAGGAGCTTGTCGGCCGTGACGGGGCCGAGGCCTTTAACGTCGGTGAGCTCGGTTTTGAGGGTGCCCGCGTCGCGCCGGTCGCGGTGGAAGGTGATGCCGAAGCGGTGGGCCTCGTCGCGCATGCGCTGGAATAAGCGCAGGCTTTCGCTCTTCTTATCGATGTAGAGCGGTAGCGGGTCGTTGGGCACGTAGATTTCTTCGAGACGCTTGGCGATGCCGATAACGGCCATCTGGCCCCATAGGCCGAGGTCCTTGATGGCCTTGACGGCCATGCTGAGCTGGCCTTTGCCGCCGTCGACGATGACGAGTTGGGGCAAGCTAGAGCCTTCGTCGGTGAGGCGACGGTAGCGGCGCGTAACCACTTCGTACATCGAGTCGAAGTCGTTGGGGCCGATGACGGTTTTGATGTGGTAGTGCCGGTAGTCCTTCTTGCTGGGCCTAGCGTTGCGGAAACATACCATGGCGGCCACCGGATTGTCGCCCTGGAAGTTGGAGTTGTCGAAGCATTCGATGTGCTTAGGCAACTCCGTAAGGCGCAAATCCTTCTTGATGGTTTCCATAATGCGCACCTCATTGAGGTCCTTGCTCCGGTCGTTCATGCTCTCTTTCTCCTTGCGCAGGTAGAGCACGTTTTTGAGGCTTAGCTCCAGCAGCTTGCGCTTGTCGCCAATCTGGGGCTGGGCTATTGCTACGCCGGGCAGGGGCAGCGGCGGCAGGGCCACGTTGGTCAGGATTTCTTTCGACTCGCTCTCGAACTCCTCGCGCATCTGCATCACCAGCACGGCCAGAATCTCGTCATCGGGCTCGTCGAGCTTCTTCTGCACCTCCACCGATTGGGTGAGCACGATGCTGCCGTTCATCACCTTGAGGTAGCTGATAAAAGCCGATTTCTCGTTCGAGGCAACGGCGAATACGTCGATGTTCGTCAGGTTGGCATTGACGATGGTGCTCTTGCTCTGGAACTCGTCGAGCTTATCGAGCTTCACCTTGAACTGGTGGGCCAGCTCGTACTGCTGCTCCTGAGCCGCTTGGGCCATCCGGTCGCGGAAATACTGCTTGGGCAGGCGCAGGTCGCCGTTGAGAATCTGCCGGATCTGCTGGATATACTGGTTGTAGGTTTCCTCGTCTTGGTTGCCCACGCAGGGACCCTTGCAATTGCCGAGGTGGTACTCCAAGCACACCTTGAACTTGCCGGCCTCGATGTTAGCCTCCGAGAGGTTGTAGGTGCAGGTGCGTAGCGGGTACAGCGCCCGCATCAGTTCCAGCAGCAGGTTCATGCCCGTTACGTTGGCGTAGGGGCCGTAGTAGTGGCCGTCGCCGGGGCGCTTGGTGCGCGTGGGTATCAGGCGCGGAAACCGTTCGTTGGTCAGCAGCAGGTAGGGGTACGTCTTGCCATCCTTGAGCAGGATGTTGTACTTGGGCTGGTGCTGCTTGATGAGGTTGTTTTCGAGCAGAAAAGCATCCGACTCCGAATCCACAATCGTGAACTCGATGCGCCGGATGTTCTTGACCAGCTGCTGGGTTTTCTTGTTGTGGTCCTGCTTGGTGAAGTAGCTGCTGACCCGCTTGCGCAGGTCAATGGCCTTGCCCACGTAGATAATCGTGTCTTCGTCGCCAAAGTACTTGTACACCCCCGGACGGTGCGGGAGCTGGCGGATTTGGTCTTGCAGCTCGGGAGAGGCGGCCATAACATCACAGATTTTCGCTGATTTCTCAGCTGATTACGCAGATTCCGGATACGAGTCCGGAACACTTTCAAAACTATACTCGCTGTTCGATAGAACATACGGCGAGGAAGAAAACGGCGGCCTGCTTTAAGTAGGTTGAGCCAAAGGACCAACAAAAAATGTGGCCGGGATGTCCCGGCCACATTCCGTAAAAATCAAGTCAATCAGCAAAAAAAAATCAGCAAAAATCTGTAGTGCTAGATGTCCTCGCCGCGTAAATCCTCCATCTTCACCTGGTTGAGCTTTTCACTGCTCGGGATGGTGTCGCGCTGGCCGCCGGGGCCGCCGTAGTAGCGCGAACAGTCGGTTTCGATGGTGAGCTGGGCGGGTTTGGGGAAGGGGCCGGTGTTTATATCGAGACTCTTATCGGCGTACACTTTCTTCATGAACAGGCCGTAAATGGGCAGAGCCATGCGCGAGCCCTGGCCGTAGTAGCCATTGCGGAAGTGGATGCTCCGGTCTTCGCCGCCCACCCACATGCCGCACACCAGGTCGGGCGTGAGGCCCATAAACCAGCCGTCGGAGTAGTTGTTGGTGGTGCCGGTTTTACCACCCATCTCATACGGAAATTTGAAACCGGTTTTGAGGATAATGCTGGTGCCGCCGCGCTCCTCGGTGGCGCCGCGCAGCATATAGGTCATCAGATAGGCCGTTTCCTCGCTCAGCGCCTCGCGGGTCTGGGGCACGAATTCGCGTAGCACGTTGCCGTTCTTGTCCTCGATGCGCGTCACCATCACCGGCGAAGTCCAGATGCCCTTGTTAACGAACGTGCTGTAGGCGCCCACCATCTCGTACACGCTCACGTCGGACGAGCCGAAACCCACGGCCGGCACCGCCTCAATGGGCGAAGTAATGCCCAGGCGCTTGGCATAGCTGACCACCGTTTCGGGGCCCAGCTTCTGCACCACCCAAGCCGTAATCGAGTTCATGGAGCGTGCCATGGCCTCCCGCAACGTGAAGGTGCGGCCCGAGTACGAGCCCTCGAAGTTGCGGGGCGTATAGGAGGCCCGGCCGGCAACGGCCGGGAACGTAACGGCCACGTCGGGCCGCTGGTAGCAGGGCGAGTAGCCTTGGTCAATGGCGGCCACGTACACGAACGGCTTGAACGTGGAGCCCGGCTGGCGCTTGCCCTGGCGCACGTGGTCGTACTTGATGTATTTGTAGTTGACGCCGCCCACCCAGGCCTTGATGCGGCCGTTAAGCGGGTTGATGGCCACAAAGCCCGCCCGCATCAGCCGTTTGTAGTAGGCCAGCGAATCCATCGGCGACATCGTCACCTCCTTCTCGTTGTTGGGGCTGTTCCAGCTGAAGACCTTCATCGGGTACTTCTTATTCAGGTAATACTTCACCGAATCGGGCTGGTCGGGGAAGCGGCCCTGCAGCGAGCGGTAGCGGCCGGTGCGCTTGATGGAGGTAGCCAGGAAGTTCGGAATCACCCGGCCGCTTTCGTCGCGCCAGGGCTGCTGGCCCTTCCACTGCTGCTCAAACCATTTCTGCTGCAGCTTCATGTGCTCGGCCACGGCCGACTCGGCGTACTTCTGCATCCGCGAGTCGATGGTGGTATAGATTTTCAGGCCGTCGGAGTACAGGTCGTGGTCGGTTTCCTTGGCCCACTGGCGCAACTCCTTGCTCACTTCCACCCGGAAATAGGGCGCAATGCCTTCGTTCTGGTTTTCTACCTGGTAGTCGAGCTTCATAGGCTGCAGCGTGTCAGCCCGCAGCTGCTGGTCGTCAACATAGCCGTACTTGTTCATCTGGCGCAACACCCAGTTGCGGCGGGCGCGCGAGCGGTCGGGGTTGAACTTGGGGCTGAAGCGCGTTGGCGCATTGAGTACGCCCACCAGCGTGGCCGCCTCAGGCCGCGTCAGCTGCATGGGTTGCTTGCCGAAAAACGTTTTAGCCGCCGTATTAATACCGAAAGCGTTGGATCCGTAGTCATTGGTATTGAGATACATGCGCAGAATTTCACGCTTGGTATAGCTGCGCTCCAGCCGGATGGCCAGAATCCACTCCTTGGTTTTTGTAACGAGCATGCGTACGCCCGGCACGTCGTTGAGCAGGCCGTCGTTGAGGTCGCCGCGGGTGCGGAACAGCACTTTAGCCAGCTGCTGAGTGAGCGTAGAGCCGCCGCCGCCGCTGCCACCGGTCAGTAGGCCTGCTGCTACCCGGCCGGTGGCTTTGGCATCAATACCGGAGTGCTCCTCGAAGCGGGCATCCTCGGTGGCAATCAGGGCGTCCACCAGGTGCTGGGGCAGGTCTTCGTACTCGGCGGGCGTGCGGTTCTCGCGGAAATACTTGCCCATCAGCACGTTGTCGGCCGAGTAGATTTCGGAGGCCAACTCGCTGCGCGGGTTCTCCAGCGACTTCAGGTTGGGCATGCGCCCGAACAGGTTCAGGAAGTTCGCACTAACTGCCCAAACGTAGAACACCAGCCCAATCAGTCCGAGCCCGAATAGCATCCAGAACGAGCGGGCCCATCCGGTGTAGCGCCCCGGGCGGTTGGGTTTAGGACGGGAAGCAGCAGTTTTTTTGGTGGCAGAAGAAGCCATGGATTTCAATTGGTAATGGGTACTTAGCAAGTCCGGGTTGACCTACGGGGGCAGGCAAAGCAGGTGCAGTGAGCAGTGCAGATTGTAGGCCAGTTTCTGCCCTTAGCCCCATAATCGGTTCTTACTTATTGATTTTCAAATGCTAACAAAAGGCTAACGGTAGTTCTGGTCGTAGAAGCGCTGGTATTCGGCGGGTTTTCCTTCCTGCAGCAGCACCGGTAGGTTATCCATACCCACAACCAGGGTTTGGTAACCCGCCCCACGCAGCTTGCTCAGCGGCGACTGGGGGCCACGCAGCTTCAGGGCGTAACTCTGGGCCAGCTTGGCGTTGTCCAGCCCCTCAATGATAACGGCCTCTTCGGTTGCGTTCAGGGCCTGGCGGCGCACCTGCAAGCTGCTCGATTTGTAGAATCGGCTGTTGTAAGCCGTTAGCTGGGCGGCCAGGTCGGCCAGCGGGGGAGCAACCTTGGCCAGTACGATAACCACCGAGTGCCCGGCCGCTAAATCGACTTTGTAGGGCGAAACCGGAGCTGCAGGTGCCGGGGCTGGCGTAGCAGCAGGCGGGGCCACCGGGATAGGAGCAGGGCTGGTAGCCGGTGTAGCGGCCGGTGTGGTGGCCGGTGTAGCAGCCGGTGTGGTGGCCGGTGTAGCAGCCGGTGTGGTGGCAGGCACAGTGGGCGCTGGTGCTGCCGGGACAGTCGGCTCGGCTGTCTTCTTTGGTGCGGCGGGTGCTTTTCGGCCCCGGGCGCGGGCCTGGGCGGCCGCACGGCGGGCGGCAACGGCTTCCTCGGCCGGTGTAAGGGGGGTAGGGGCCACCGGCTCGGCCGGAACTGGGGCCTCAGGTATGACTGCCGGTGGTGTCTGGGCCGGCAGCGTGGGCTGGGTTGTTAAAACCGGGGGGGTAGTGCCAGCCGGGGTGCCTTTGCTACGACCATTGGGTGTGGCCCCCGCGCCGGGGTTACAGGCGCGGGCAGCAAAGCCTGCGGGCTGGGCTCGGGGCGGAAGCGGCGCACCGAACGAGGCTCAATCTCGCCGGGCCGGAACTCCGACTTGCCGGGTTCGGTAGTGCTGGCCATAGCGCCGGCAATCTGGCCCTGGTTGTATTTTTGGTAGGTTTCGAGGAGCGTTGCGGCTTTGGGAGCCAGCGGGCTTTCGGGGTAGTCCTTGTAGAACTTCTCTACCGCGGCTTTAGCGGTTGGCGGAGGCTGGGTGCGCACACTCAGAAGCGCCCCCAAGTAGGCCACCTGGTCGTTGAGGTCGGTTTCGGGGTACTCCTTCTTCGCCTGATCGAGCGTGGTACCGGCTTTCTTAAAGTCCTGCCGCTTGTAGGCCGCAAAGGCCGAATCGACCAGCACCGCCACCTTGGCGTTGGCCACCGAGGTACGCCGCAGATAGTCGGGGTCGGCCACCAGGCGGGCGTACGACGAGTTGGGGTAGGCCTGCCGCAGCCGCGCCGCGTATTGCTCCGCCTGGGTGGCGTCGCCCTCCTTTTTTATCAGGTACAGAATGTAAAGCGTTTCGGGCGTGTGCGGGCCCTGCGGATAGCGCCGCAACTGGGTTTCATAGGTCTCCACGGCCTTTTCGGGCTCACGCAGCTGTTGGTTGTAGATGCCGCCCAGCTGGTAAAGCGCCTCCTGGGTCTGGTCGTCAGAAGTAGTTAGCTGTGCGGGCGTCAGCGGCACGTTCTGCCGGTACTGGCCCACCAGGTCGCGCAGCTGGGCCTGTGGGTCGGCTGCGGGGCTTCCGGGGCTTCCAGGACTGCCCGGGTTCAGTCCCGTACCATTTACGGCGGTGCTGCTGTTGCCGGCAATGCTCACGGGCACGCTGCCGCCCTGCGCTGTTACGGGCGAGCTGCTGGCCTGCGTTACGGTGCGCCAGTTGTCCTGCAGGGGCCGGTCGCCCCAGCGTCTGATAAAGTCGTTGCGGGCCGTGCCCAGGGCCGTTGGGTTGTCGAAATACCACTTACCCCCGGTGTTGGCCGCCAGAAAATCCTCTGAGTTGATATTGGGCTGCAGGTCGCGGCCCGGAGCCAAGCCCACCGCGGTTTGCTGCAGGGCCTGCTGGCGCTCCAGCTCCTTGGCCTGGCGGGCGGCCAGCAGTTCGGCCTGGCGCTGGCGTTCGGCCAGCTCGGCCTCGGCGTAGGTAGTCAGGCGGGCCGTCAGCTCGTCGGGGCCGAGGCGGGCCAGCGCCTGCAGGCTGTCCTGGGTTTCTACGATAGTCAGCTGCGTGGCGAAATCCTGCAGAATTCCGGCTCGTTCGGCCACCGCTTCGTAGGCGGGGTTTGCTTTGGGCATGGCCTGCACCGTGCTGTCGTAGTAGGCCGCGGCCAGCCGGTAGCGCTGCAGGTTTTCGTAGTAGATGCGGCCCTGCAGCAGGTGGGTATACGCCTTCTGGGCCGGATTGCCCTTGGGTACGCGCACCGATTTTTCGAGCAGCGCCAAAGCCGCCGGGAAGCGTTGCTGCCGGTATTCGAGCCGGCCCATCTCGTAGTAAATCTTGTCGGTGTACTCCTTGTTGTTTGGGTCTTTGAGCAGCTTGGCGAAGTACTTGTCCAGTCGGGCGCGGTCGTTCAGGTTCAGGTCCGATACCTGCCCAAGCATCAGCTTGCTATAGAAATCCAGCTCGTAGGGCGGGTTTTTCTTCAGAATTTGATTAAGCTGGGCATATGCTTTCTTGTCGTCGCCCTGGGCCTGGTAAAGCTGGGCCAGCACGTAACGGGTGCGCGACTGCTCGTTCTTCTCCTCAATATAAGGAATGGCTTTTTCGAGATTCTCGATGGCCAGCAGCGGCTCATTTACCCGCTGGTAATACTCGGCGCGGGTCAGGAACAGGGCGCGCGCATTGCGCTCGGTACCGGCTTCCTTATCGAGGATGTTCGACACGGCTGCCACGTTGTCTAACTGATCAAGAGCTAGGAAAGTACGCATGAGCCAGACGAGGGCCTCGTGGCGGGCGTTGAGGTCTTTGCCGGTGCTGTTAACGTACTTGAACGTTTTGGCCGCGTCCTCGAACTCGCGCTTGTAGTAGCGGGCCTGGCCGATGAGCAGGTAGCTGTCGTCGGTCCAGTCGGAGCCGGGGCGGTACTGCACCGGTATCGAGGCTTTTTTAACGATGTCGTCCATGTCGGCCGTCAGGCGGGTGGCCGTCGGCTCGTCAATCACCGGAAACAACGGCAACACGCGGTTGTAGTCGTTCACCCGCTCTTTGTTGAGCTTGGCCTCCACTTCCCTCATCTTCTCGCGGGCCAGGAAGTAGGCGTTGTCGCGGGCCACTACGTTGTCGTAGGTGCGGCCCACCAGTGAGCGGCGGTCGGAGCCGGCACAGCCAGCCAATACCGTAGCCAGCAGCCCGGTAGCAGCCAGTGCTACAAGGGGGCTGAAAAGAGCAGCGCGAAGGGTCGTCGGGGTCGTCGTCAAGGCGGCAGAGAGGCTCGGGGCAGAAAAGAAGGACGGACGGAAAACGCCCGCCACCCACCGATTCGTTCGGGGGCATGGTTTTTCCTGCAACGTCGCAACCTGGGTAAAAGTACGGCTTTCTGTCCGGACGTTGCCGGCTACGGCCCCGATGCGTTGCTAACGTGCTAAGCCCTAATTTTGTCGCCCCATCCTAGTTGCCCCACCGGTTATGGCCAGCCCTATCAAGCCCAACGACCCCGATAACAGTTCCGACCGCCTGCGCGCCGTGGCCCGCTACTCGGGCATCGGCGTGCAGATGGCGGCCACCATCGGCCTGAGCACCTGGGCCGGCTACTGGCTCGACAACCACTTCCAGACCAAAACGCCCTGGTTTACGCTGGGCCTGATGCTGCTGGGCCTGTTCGCAGCCCTGTACAACGTGATTCGGGCCGTGAGCAAGGGCGAGTAGGTATTGAGTTGCGCTAAACAGCTGACAGCTTTTGATAGCAAGCAAAGCGTCATTCAGAGCGAAGCGAAGAATCTCGCGTGAACTCGTTGAACGACAACTGCGCGACGAGTTCACGCAGATTCTCGCTTCGCTCTGAATGACGCTTTCCGGCAGGCGCATCCGACAATGCGCCCACTTTTTACCTCTATGAAACCCTTCCTCAAAACCTACCTATTGTTCTGCCTGATCGTGGGCTTTGTGCTTTATGCGCTTTATAGCCAGTTCGGGCCGCGCATCATCCATCCGTTCACGGTCTACACGTTTACCTTCTTCGTGGTGCTCACGCTGGTGCTCTATCGGATGATGGAGCGGCTGTTGCGGGCCGATGCCGACAACTTTCTGGTGGCCTATTTCGGGGCCATGGTGGCCCGGCTGCTTTTGTCGCTTACACTGGTGCTGGTGTACCTTTTACGAGGCGGCGGACAGGAGGGCAATGCCCGCTGGGCCTTCCTCGGCAGCTTCTTCATACTCTATTTTCTCTTCGCCGGGTTTGAAGTATGGGCCGTTCTGAGTAACTTGCGCCCGTTTTCAAAACGGGGCGAAATCACGAAATGAAGATTTTGTGAGTAAATCCCTAAGCCACTCTGAATGAAGCGCTTACTTTTTGCCCTCCTCTGTCTCTTTTCGCTGACGGCCCGTGCCAACGAGCCGATAGCCACCACGGCCGATGCAACGGAGTCCGAAAACTTCAATCCGGGCGAGATGATTCTGCACCACATCGGCGATTCGCACGAGTGGCACTGGTTCACGCTGGGAGAAACGCATTACACCACCCATCTACCCGTTATCGCCTACCGGGCGGGCAGCGGTCTGACGGTGTTTTCGTCGCATGAGCTGGCCGAAGGTAAGGTACACGAGGGCCTGAAGCTGGACCACGAGCACCTCGTATCGACCGACGGCGCCAAGGTGTACGACTTCTCCATTACCAAGAACGTGGCCACGCTGATGATTGCTTCGGCCCTGATGCTGGTCGTATTTATAACCGTAGCCCGGGGCTATGCCAAGCGCGGCACCGCGGCCCCCCGGGGCATGCAGTCGTTCTTCGAGCCGCTCATTATTTTCATTCGCGATGAGGTAGCCAAAAAGTCCATCGGCCCGAAGTACGAGCGGTATATGCCCTACCTGCTCACCGTGTTCTTCTTCATCTGGTTCAGCAACATGCTGGGCCTGCTGCCCGGCGGCGCCAACCTTACCGGCAACATTGCCGTGACCCTGACGCTGGCCGTAATCACGCTGCTCATCACCCTGTTCAGCTCCAACAAAAACTACTGGGCCCACATTTTCGCCACGCCCGGTGTGCCCAAGGCCCTGCTGCCCATCATGATTCCGGTCGAGCTCATCGGCATCGTGGTGAAGCCCTTCTCGCTGATGGTTCGACTGTTTGCCAACATTACGGCCGGTCACATTGTAACGCTGAGCTTCATTTCGCTCATCTTCATCTTCCGCAACATTGGCATTGCGCCCGTGTCGCTGGCCTTCGGTCTGTTCATCTTCTTCCTTGAGCTGCTGGTTGCCATTCTGCAGGCCTATATCTTTACGCTGCTAACCGCCATGTACATCGGCGGTGCCGTAGAGGACCACCACGACGCCGACCTCCAGATAGGTGGCGGCGACGGTGCTGCGCCAGCGCAGGCTCACTAAATCACTTAGCTGTTAGGCTTTCCTTTCAAACTAAAAGCGGCTGGATTCAGCCGCGAAAAATAGGTTACAGAACAAAAGCTGATGGCTAACAGCTCTCAGCTAATAGCTTAAAAAAACACTCCTGACTTTTTTCCGTTTTTCACTTCCCCAAATTCTTTTTTATGCTTCTTTCTCTGTTGTTGCAGGCCATTGCTAACTCTACTGGTCTGGCTGTATTCGGTGCCGCTATCGGTGCTGGTCTGGTTGCTCTGGGTGCCGGTCTGGGCATTGGTCGTATCGGTGGTCAGGCTATGGAAGCCATCGGCCGTCAGCCAGAAGCGTCGGGCAAAATCCAGACGGCTATGCTGATCGTTGCCGCTCTGATTGAAGGTCTGGCTCTGTTCGCCGTAGTAGTTTGCCTGCTGATTTCCTTCAAGCTCTAGGGATAGAGGTAGTACCAGAGCAGCCCGCTGCGCTAGGGCGCTTTAGCGCATAGCGTAGCGGGCTGTTTTGGCTTTTCCGGTACCGGGGCCCATGGCGGCTCATCCGGATATCCGAGTCTCAAGTACTCCTTACTGATTACTTCCCATGAATATTGTAACGCCCGAACTCGGCCTGATCTTCTGGCAGGTGGTGATCTTCCTCATCGTGGTGCTCTTGTTGCGCACGTATGCCTGGAAGCCCATCCTTAGCTCCCTCAAGGAGCGCGAAAGCTCCATTGAGGGTGCCCTGCGCATGGCCGACCAGGCCAAGCTCGAAATGCAGCAACTGCAGGCTGGCAACGAAAAGCTGTTGGCTGAAGCCCGCATGGAGCGCGACCGGATTCTGAAGGAAGCCACCACCATGTCGAACCAGTTCATCGAGCAAGCCAAGACCAAGGCCACCGAAGAAGGCAGCCGCATGATTGCCCAGGCCCGCGAAGCCATCCAGAACGAGAAGAATGCTGCTTTGGCCGAGGTGAAAAACACCGCTGCCCAGCTTTCCATCGACATTGCCGAGCGCATCCTGCGTCGCGAGCTGACCGATCAGCCCGCCCAGCAGCAGCTCGTCGATTCGTACCTGAAAGAAGTAAAGCTTAACTAAGCCGTAAGCTGTAAGCTGCAAGCCGCAAGCGTCTGTTTTAGAGCAGAAGCAGGGCGAAAACTTGCAGCTTGCGGCTTGTAGCTTGCAGCTAAAAAAAATATGTCTGAACTACGAGTTGCTTCCCGTTACGCCAAGTCGCTGATTGATTTGGCCCTGGAGCGGGGTGAGCTGGAGCAGGTGAAGCAGGACATGGACCTGTTCAGCAAAACGCTGGGCGAGAACCGCGACCTGCGCATGCTGCTACGCAACCCCATTGTGAAGCACGATAAGAAGCTGGCGATTCTGCAGGCTATTTTCGGCGGCAAAGTCACGACGCTGACGGAGAAGTTCTTCACGCTCGTAACCCAGCACAACCGCGAAGACTCGCTCGTTTTCATCGGCGACGAGTTTCTCAAGCAGTACAACCTGAAAAAGGGCGTGCAGGTGGCCCAGGTAACCACGGCCACCGCCCTCGACCCCGCGTTGCGCGAGTCGCTCAGCCAGCTCGTGCGCGAGCAGGCAGGCTTGCCCGAGGTAACGCTCCAGGAAAAAGTAGACCCAGCGCTGATTGGGGGCTTCGTGCTCCGCATCGGCGACCGGCTCATCGACGACTCGGTGAGCTACCGGTTGCGCAAGCTGCGCACCGAATTCTCGAAGAATCCCTACCAACCCCAACTATAACCCACCATGGCAGACGTACGTCCGGATGAAGTATCCGCCATTCTGCGGGAGCAACTCTCCAACTTCAAAACCGAAGCCGAACTCGAAGAGGTGGGCACGGTACTGCAGGTTGGCGACGGTGTAGCCCGCATCTACGGCCTGGGCAACGCCCAGTCGGGGGAATTGCTCGAATTTGAAAATGGCCTGCAGGCCCTGGTGCTGAACCTGGAAGAGGATAACGTGGGTGCAGTAATGCTCGGCGACTACTCCGAAATCCGCGAGGGTGCCACCGTGCGCCGCACCAATAAGATTGCCTCCATCAAGGTGGGCGAGGGCATCGTGGGCCGCGTGGTAAACACGCTGGGCCAGCCCATCGACGGTCGTGGCCCCATCCAGGGCGAGACCTTCGAGATGCCCCTGGAGCGCAAGGCGCCCGGCGTAATTTACCGCCAGCCGGTAACCGAGCCCATGCAGACCGGCATCAAGTCGATTGACGCGATGATTCCGATTGGCCGGGGCCAGCGCGAGCTGATTATCGGCGACCGGCAGACCGGTAAGTCGGCCGTTGCTATTGACACCATCCTCAACCAGCGCGAGTTCTTCGAGCGCGGCGAGCCGGTTTTCTGCATCTACGTAGCCGTAGGCCAGAAAGCCTCGACCGTAGCTCAGGTGGTAAACGCCCTGACCAAGGGCGGTGCCATGGACTACACCGTGGTGGTATCCGCTTCGGCTTCCGACCCGGCGCCGCTGCAGTTCTACGCGCCCTTCACCGGGGCCGCCATCGGCGAGTACTTCCGCGATACGGGCCGTCCGGCCCTGGTGGTGTACGACGACTTGTCGAAGCAGGCTGTAGCGTACCGTGAGGTGTCGCTATTGTTGCGTCGTCCTCCCGGACGTGAGGCATACCCCGGCGACGTATTCTACCTGCACAGCCGCCTGTTGGAGCGTGCCGCTAAAATCAACGCCTCGGACACCATCGCTCAGGCGATGAACGACCTGCCCGACAGCATCAAGCACCTGGTGAAAGGCGGCGGTTCGCTGACGGCTCTGCCCATCATCGAGACCCAGGCCGGCGACGTTTCGGCGTACATCCCGACCAACGTAATTTCGATTACGGATGGCCAGATCTTCCTCGAAACCAACCTGTTCAACTCCGGTGTGCGTCCCGCTATCAACGTAGGTATCTCGGTGAGCCGCGTAGGTGGTAACGCCCAGATCAAGTCGATGAAGAAAGTGGCTGGTACGCTGAAACTTGACCAGGCCCAGTTCCGCGAGCTGGAGGCCTTCGCCAAGTTCGGCTCCGACCTCGACGCCTCGACCCGCCTCACCATTGAGCGCGGCCGTCGTAACCTCGAAATCCTGAAGCAGCCCCAGTTCTCGCCCCAGCGCGTGGAAGACCAGGTGGCCATCATCTACGCCGCCACCAACGGCCTGCTCGACAAAGTGCCCGTGAACAAGGTGCGCGAGTTCGAGAAGGAGTTTACCCAGACCATGCAGACCCGCCACGCTCCCGAGCTGGCGGCCCTGAAGGCCGGCAAGCTCGATGACACCATCATCGGGGCCATCCGCCAGGTAACCAAGGACCTGTCGGCCCAGTACGCCGCTTAATTTAAGCTGTTAGCCAGTAGCTGTTAGCTGTCAGCTTCCGTTCAGGAGGCGCCGCTGACAGCTGCTGGTAAGCGCTTCCTGCTGCCCACTTAACGAGGGTAGCAGGTGAGCTAACAGCTAACAGCTTATAGCTAACAGCTCAAAAAAATGGCTAACCTAAAAGAAGTCCGTAACCGCATTGTGTCGGTGCAGAGCACGCAGCAGATTACCAAAGCCATGAAAATGGTGGCGGCGGCCAAGCTGCGGCGCGCCCAGGACAACATTCTGCGCATGCGGCCCTACGCCCTGCGGCTCAACGGCATTCTGGGCAACCTGACGGCCCTTGCCGGCGAGGAGCTGCAGAGCGAGTACGCCGTGGTGCGCGACGTGCGCCGCGTGCTCATCATTGCCGTTACCTCCGACCGGGGTCTGGCGGGCGCTTTTAACAGCAACGTGTTCAAGGCGACGAATGCGCTGGTGCAGAGCCGCTACGCCGAGCAGGCCGCTTCGGGCAGCGTAACGGTGATGGCAATCGGCAAGAAGGCGCACGAGTACTTCGGGAAGCGCGGGCCGCTGCTGGGCGATTACCAGCACGTGTTCGGGCAGCTCTCGTTTGAAACCGTGCGCCAAGCCGCCGAGCAGGCCATGGATGGCTTCCGCAACGGCGAGTACGACGAGGTGACCATGGTGTACAACGAGTTCCGCAACGTGGCCACCCAGGTGGTGCAGGTGCAGCAACTGCTGCCCCTGGTACCTACCGAGCAGCCCGTTACCGAAGCAACCACCAGCAACGTGGACTACATCTTCGCGCCTTCGCAGGAGGAGATTATGCGGACCCTGATTCCCCAGTCGCTCAAGATTCAGCTCTACAAGGCGGTGCTGGAAAGCAACGCCTCGGAGCACGGCGCCCGCATGACGGCCATGGATAAGGCCACCGATAACGCCGGTGAGCTACTCAAGGAGCTCAAACTAACCTACAACCGTACCCGCCAGGCGGCCATCACCACCGAGATTCTCGAAATCGTAGGTGGCGCCGAGGCTCTGGCTGCCAGCCGGTAATTGCTTGAGCTATTAGCCGACAGCTGTTAGCTGATAGCTTCTGTTTAACGGCCCGCTTCCGCAAGGAGGCGGGCCGTTTTGCGTGTATTTCACCCCTGCATGTACTGCCGCTTCGCCAGTTCCTTGCTGGGCTTGGGGGCGTTGGGGTGAGCAGCCAGCAGCTCCAGTATCCGTTGGGGCGTTAGGTGGGTGAAATCGGGGATGACGGTGAGTGGGGCCTGGAAGTCGGCAGCTTTAAGGGTGGTGCTGACGGCAATGCAGCGCATGCCGGCGCGGTAAGCGGCTTGCTCGCCCAGCAGGGCATCTTCAAACACCACGCACCGCGCCGGGGGCAGGCCCAGCTTGCGGGCAGTGGTGAGGTAGGTGTCGGCGTGGGGCTTGCCTTTGGCTACGTCGTCTTTGCCCACCACCACATCGAAATAGCGACGCAGGTCGAGGTAATCGAGGATGTAGCTGATGGTTTCGGTGCCCGAGCCGGTGCCCAGCGCGATGCGGAACCCGGCCGCCCGGGCCGCCTGCAAAAAGCCGCGCAGGCCGGCCAGCTCCTGCCGCTTGTTCCAGTACAGCACCCGGTACAGCAGCTCGCGCTGGGCGGCGTACTCCGCCAGCTGCTTCTTAGGCACGGGGTTGGTAAACACGTTTTCCAGAATCTGGCTGGCGGGCATGCCGTTGAGGCGGCGCAGCAGCCGGCGGGCGTTGGTGCGCAGGCCCAGGTCGCGGAACAGCAGCTGGAACGCCCGCGCCTGGGCGGCGGTGTTGTCGATGATGACGCCATCCATATCGAAAATGAGGGCGTAGGGGAGGGGAGAAGTGGGCATAGCGGGTGGGTGGATAAGGGAGATGGTGAATGAGAGGAAGCAAAAAAGGCTGTCATGCTGAGCGAAGCGGAGCGTAGTCGAAGCATCTCTACCGCTTCGTTGTAATGCCAAACAGACGCCAGGATTACCATTGCAGTAGAGATGCTTCGACTACGCTCCGCTTCGCTCAGCATGACGTGCTTTTTCGTTCTGTTTCTCCCTTACGTCAGTCCCGGCCCTTCCCGTTACCTTTACCCGTTGAACCGCCCGTCGTCCTCGGGCGGCGGCCTTATCGACCTTTGCCTTGAAAAGAAGCCTGACCCTGCTGCTGGCCGCCACATTGGCGCTGCCCGCCCTCGCCCAGAAGAAGAAGCCCACCGCCGCCACGCTGGAACGCCCGAAGCTGGTGGTGGGCATTGTGGTGGACCAGATGCGCTACGACTACCTCTACCGCTACTGGAGCAAATACGGCCAGGGCGGGTTCAAGCGGCTGCTGGGCGAAGGGTTCAGCTACGAGAATGCCCACTTCAACTTCGTGCCCACCTACACCGGGCCGGGGCACGCCAGCATTTATACCGGAACCACGCCCTCGGGCCACGGCATCATCGGCAATAACTGGCTGGTGCGTGAAACCGGCCGGGCCACCTACGTAACCGAAGACAAAACGGTGCAGCCCGTGGGCGGCTCGCTGGAAGCCGGCCAACAGTCGCCGGCCCACATGCTGGCCACCACCATCACCGACGAGCTGCGGCTGGCCACCAACTTCGAGAGCAAGGTGATTGGTGTGTGCATCAAAGACCGGGGCTCGATTCTGCCCGCCGGCCACGCCGCCAACGCCGCCTACTGGTACGACGGCACCAACGGCGCCTTCATCAGCAGCACCCACTACATGCAGCAGCTGCCCGCCTGGGCCGCTACGTTCAATGCCGAAGGCCGGGCCGCCAAGTACCTCGACCAGCCCTGGAACACGCTGCTGCCCATTGCCCAGTACACCGAAAGCACCGCCGACGATGTGGCCTGGGAAGCGGCTTTCCGGGGCGAGGAGCGGCCGGTATTCCCGCACGACCTGCCGACGCTGAGCGCCCGGCTGCCGGCCGCCGTAAAGGGCGCGTTGCAGGCCACGGGCGAGAAAACGGCCCCCATCCGCAACCTCGACCTCGTGCGCTCGACGCCCTTCGGCAACTCGCTGACCCTGGACTTCGCTTTGGCAGCCATGCAGGCCGAGCAGAT
Organism: Hymenobacter lapidiphilus; assembly: GCF_003417065.2. Classification (GTDB taxonomy): domain Bacteria; phylum Bacteroidota; class Bacteroidia; order Cytophagales; family Hymenobacteraceae; genus Hymenobacter. The sequence goes on from NZ_QVLT01000005.1 coordinate 122,718, forward strand.
GGGCCAGCGCGGCACCACCGACTTTCTGGCTCTGTCCTTCAGCTCGCCCGATTACGTCGGCCACCAGTTCGGGCCTAACTCGATTGAGGCCGAGGATACCTACCTGCGCCTCGACCAGGACCTGGCCCGCCTCTTTGACTACCTCGACCGCACGGTGGGCAAGCGGCAGGCGCTGGTGTTTCTGAGCGCCGACCACGGTGCCGCCCACTCGCCCAACTTCCTGCTCGAACACAAGCTGCCGGCCGGCTCGGTGGGCCCGCGCCTCATGCGCGACTCGCTGCAGCAGCAGTTGGTGCGCCGGCTGGGGCCCGGCCAGTGGGTGCAGAGCTACGAGAACCAGCAGGTGTACCTCAACCGCCCGCTCATCGCCCAAAAAAAGCTCGACCTGTACACGGTGCAGCGCCTGACGGCCGAGCTGATGCTGGGTTTCTCGGGCGTAACGCGGGCGCTGGCCGCCGAAGACGTGCAGAAGTCGCACTGGGAAAGCGGGCTGCTGATGTACCTCGAAAACGGCTACTACCCCAAGCGCAGCGGCGACGTGCTGGTGGTAATTGCCGCCGGCTGGTTGGAATCGTACGCCTACCCCATCAACAAGGGCACCACCCACGGCTCGGGCAGTTCCTACGACACGCACGTTCCCATGCTGTTCTGGGGCTGGGGCGTGAAGCCGGGCAAGTCGTCGGCTCCGGTGAAGATTACCGATATTGCGTCCACGTTGGCGCGCTGGCTGCACATTCAGGAGCCGAGCGCCAACACCGGCGAGCCGTTGCGCGAAGTGTTGGGCTGGTAGGGTTTTTTGAGCCGTTAGCTAAAAGCTAGTAGCTGTTAGCTTTTGTTCAGACTTGGGCTTTCGACTGCTTACCTTTGTTTCCCGTATAGGCCGGCTGGCGGATAACGCTGCCGGTTTGGCGTAGCCTGCCAACCTTTCTGTATTTACTCATTTCAAGCTAACAGCTACTAGCTCTCAGCTACTAGCTCCAAAAAACACATGGCCAAATTTAACCCCTGGCACGACGTAAGCCGCGGCGACAACGTCCCCCAAACCGTTACCGGCATCATCGAAATCCCGAAAGGCTCGAAGGCCAAGTACGAGCTGGACAAAGACAGCGGCATGCTGAAACTGGACCGCGTGCTGTTCTCGGCCGTGCATTACCCGGCCGCCTACGGCTTCATCCCCAAAACCTACTGCGACGACAACGACCCGCTGGATATTCTGGTGCTGTGCTCGGTGGAAATCGTGCCCATGTGCCTCGTAGAGGCCAAGGTTATCGGCGTGATGCAGATGGTGGACGGCGACGAGGAGGACGACAAAATCATTGCCGTAGCCGCCCACGACATCTCCGTCAACCACTACAACGAGCTCGACGACCTGCCGCCGCATACGCTGCGCGAAATGCAGCGCTTCTTCGAAGACTACAAGGCCCTGGAGCACAAGTCGGTAACGGTGCAGCGCTTCCTGCCCCGCGAGGAGGCTTACCGCATCATCGACGAGAGCATCCGTCTCTACAACGAAACCTTCCCCAACGGCAACGACCACGAGGCTGTACTGGCCAAGGAGGAGGTAGGAGCGAAGAGCTAGAAGCACAACCAGCACGACGTAGGGGCGGGGCTTGCCCCCGCCCGCCGTTGAACAAATCCCATTGGCCGGTTGAGAGCCATCAGTGGGGTCGTTCAACGGCGGGCGGGGGCAGGCCCCGCCCCTACATCGTTCTGCCGACCGCCTGCCACCGCTTTCGTAGCCCCCCGCCACGCCTTAACTTGCTCCCATGCAAGCCGCCCGCCCTACTTCCGAAACCCCAACCCTGCCGCTGGCCGGGTGGCGGCAGGTGCTCAATGCGGTGCTCTACAGCAGCGTGTGGCTTTCGGTGGCGGCCCTGGGGCTGATGTGGGCGACGTTTCTGTTCTGGGGCGTTCATATCTCGGTACGGCTGGGCGGGCTGATATTCGCCGCCACCCTCTTCCTCTACAACCTCGACAGCGTGCTGCCCTACAAGCACGGCCAGCTGCCCGGCGCCACCCGCCGCAAGCAGTGGATTCGGGCCCACCGTCACCAGCTATTGGCCCTCACGGTAGCGGCCGGCGCGGCGGCGGGGTGGCTGTACCTGACCCATGCCCGACTGCTGCCCCTCACGCTGTTCGGCGGCCACCTGGCGCTTATCTCGGTGCTCTACTCGATGCCGCTGTGGCGCCGCCGGGGCCGCTGGTGGGCCCTGCGCGACCTGCCGCTACTCAAGGTGTTCCTCATCGCCTACGTCTGGTCGGCCGTCACCGTCTGGATACCTGCCTTGTACCTGGGCCGCGACTGGGCGTCGCCGGTGGTGCTGGTGCTTTTCGCCCGCCGCTTCCTGCTCATTCTGGCCCTGGCGCTGGTTTTCGACATTCGCGACTACAGCAAGGACCGGCTGACTGGTACCCGCACGTTTCCGGGTATGCTGGGCATCCGGGCTACCAAATGGCTGGGGCTGGTGGCCCTGCTGGCTGCCGCGCTGCTGGTGCCGCCCGGCGTATCGGTGGCGCACGCCGTGGCGCTGGTGGCGCCGCTGGGGCTGGCCGCCGCCGTCATCTGGTTCGCCGAAGAGTCGCGCCCCGACTACTATTTTGCCCTGCTCACCGATGGGGTAATGGTCGTGCAATTCGTAGCCGTGTGGCTGGCGGTGGGACGGTAAGAGAGTGGGGTCGGGCAGAAGGGGATAGAAAAGAACGTGGTCATGCTGAGCGGAGCATCTCTACCGCAATGGCAATTCTGTCGTTGAGTTTACCATTGCGGTAGAGATGCTTCGACTCCGCTCCGCTCAGCATGACCACGTTCTTTTTCCTCCCAACTCACTCAATCCATCAACTCCTGCAGCGCCGGCCCAATAAACCGCACGATGTCCGAGGCGAGCAGGCCGGCGTGGCCGGTGTGGGGCAGGGCCAGGTCGGCGGCGCGGCCGTGGGCGTGCAGGCCTACGAGCGCCGCAGTGAGGGGCGAAATGCCTTTGTGGGCCCGTAGCGCCAGCAGCAGGCCGGTAAGTACGTCGCCGCTGCCACCGCTGGCCATGCCCGGGTTGCCGGTGCTGTTGAAGTAGATGTTGCCGTCGGGCGTGGCCAGAGCGGTGTAGGTTCCTTTGAGCACGCAGTAGCAGCGGGTGCGGCCCGTGAAGTCGCGGAGCTGTTCGAGGCGGTGGTAGTCGTCGTGGGCGGGCTCGCCCACGAGGCGCTCGAACTCTTTGGGGTGGGGCGTGAACAGCGAGTCGGGCGGCAGCAGCTTCTGCAGTTCGGGGTAGGCACTTAACAGGTTAAGCGCATCGGCGTCGATGACGAGCGGAACCTTAGCCGTTTCGAGCAACTGCTGGAGCACCGCGCGGGTTCCGTCGTGCTGCCCCAGCCCCGGCCCGATGCCTACGGCGGCATAGGGCGTCAGGTCGGGAAGCTCGGTGATGAAGTCGGTAGCCGGGTCGGCCAGGCACATGGCTTCTGGGGCTGATATCTGGAGGATATCGTAGCCCACGGCCGGTACGCGGGTGGTCATCAGCCCCACGCCCGCCCGCAGGCAAGCCTGGGTAGCCAGCACCGCCGCCCCGATTTTGCCCTTGCTGCCGGCCAGCAGCAGCGCGTGCCCAAAGGTGCCCTTGTGGCTGAATTTCGGCCGCTTCGGCAGTCGCCCCCGTAGCTCATCAGCCGTCACAAAGTGCCTATCGGCCGCCGTGTCCTGGAGCGTCTGCGCGTCGAGGCCAATGGGCAGCAGCCGCCAGTCGCCCACAAAATTGGCGTTCTGGGGCAGCAGGAAGGCCAGCTTGGGCAGCTCGAAGCTCAGCGTATAAGCCGCCCGCACAACGGCGCAGTCGGCCGGCTGGGGCGCGTCGGCATAAAGGCCCGAGGGCATATCCACTGCCACCACCGTTGCGCCCGAGTCGTTGAGGTGCCGCACCAGCGCCGCGGCCACGCCCTCTAACGGGCGGCTCAGGCCGGTGCCGAACAGCGCATCGACCACTACCGCCGTGGCCGGAATGCCGGGCAGCTTAGCGGGGTCGATTTCCTGGCCAATCAGCCCGGCGGGGAGCTGCTGCTTTTGGTGGGTGAAGTCGGCCGAGTGCCGGGCGGCCGGCAGCAGCCAGAGGCGCACGGGGTAGCCAGCGCGGTGCAGGTTGCGGGCCACCACCAGTCCGTCGCCGCCGTTGTTGCCCGGCCCGCAGCACACGTGGATTTCGGTGTCGTAATCGAGCAGCAGTTCATCGAGCAGCCAATCGGTAACGGCGTCGGCGGCCCGCTCCATCAGGTCGACCGAGGTGATGTTCTGAGCTTTGATAGTGGCCTGGTCGAGGGCGCGGGTCTGGATGGGAGAGAGGAGTTTCATACGCTGTATACCAATGGCCGGCTCCGATAGATGCTACCAGCCACCAAAAATCCGCCCGGGTAGTCCGCCAGAAACTTCCGGCCCGGTCGGCGCGTTTGTAGCAGGAGCCTGCGGGCTGCATTTACCCATTCAACCCGACCACCTTATGCAAACCTGGAACGATATTATCCGGCTGGCCAATCATGGCAGCCCGGCCCCCGATAAGCGCGTGGAGAAAACCGATGCCGAGTGGCGCGCTCAGCTCACGCCCGAGCAGTACCACGTTGCGCGCGAGCACGGCACCGAGCGGGCTTTCAGCGGCGAGCATTGCGAAGCCCACGAGGCGGGCCTGTACGCCTGCATCGGCTGCGATACGCCGCTCTACGACTCGCGCACCAAGTTCGACTCAGGCACCGGCTGGCCCAGCTTCACCCAGCCCATCACCGAAAACGCCCTCAGGTACAAAAAGGACGTCAGCTTCGGCATGACGCGCATTGAGGTACTCTGCAACGCCTGCGACGCCCATCAGGGCCACGCCTTCCCCGACGGCCCGGCGCCCTCCGGCGTGCGGCTCTGCATCAACTCGGCTTCGGTGAAGCTGGTGAGCGAAAAGCAGGAAGCGTAAGCCCCCTAATCAACCCTGGAAATTCGGTTAAAAGCCCTTTCGCACCTTGCGGAAGGGCTTTGCTGCGCCAGCGCAGGCCGCGGCCATTGTGCCCCGGCCCGAAAGGCCGGGGCCGGATAGCGCGGGCCGAGTAAATTATGCCGATTTTTGCACCCCCACCGCGCCGCCCTGGTTATGCGCGTATCCACTTCCCAGCCACTGGGAGCGAAGCTCTGCCTCGTCCCACTTTCCCACCCCGCCCATGTCCCTGCTCTTCACCAATTTCCACAGCTGGCAGGCTCACTGCTCGTCGACCAACGAACCGCTTTTCCAGCCCGTCCTCACCTACGAGATTGAGCAGAAGGGCCGGACCGAAGAGCAGATTTGGGACGGCCTGCAACGGGCCTACGATGTGATGCGCGACGCCGTGCACACCGGCCTGACCCAGGACATGACCTCGCGCTCGGGCATGGTGAACAATGGGGCCAAGAAAATTGCCGCCTCGCCCATCACCGTGCTGTCGCCCGAGTTTAAAAACCTGGTTACGCGGGCGCTGGGGGCGAAGGAAGTGAATTCGTGCATGGGCCGGGTGGTGGCCGCGCCCACGGCCGGCGCCTCGGGCATTTTGCCCGGTGTACTGGTTACGCTCCAGGATATTCATAAGCTGGAAGACCGCTCTATTCTGGAAGGGCTGCTGGTGGCGGCCGGCATTGCCCTCATCATTGAGCAGAATGCCTCGCTGGCCGGCGCCGTGGGCGGTTGCCAGGCTGAAACCGGCTCGGCCGCGGCCATGGGTGCCGGCGCCATTGTGTACTGCCTGGGCGGCTCGGTGTCAGAGGTTTTTGCGGCCGTCGCCATTACTATCCAGTGCATGCTGGGCCTCATCTGCGACCCGGTGGCGGGCCTCGTGGAGGTGCCCTGCGTGGTGCGCAACGCCTCGGCCGCCGCCATTGCCTTCAGCTCGGCCCAGATTGCCATTGCCGGCGTCGACCCCGTAATTCCCGTAGACCAGTGCGTGGCGGCGTTGGGCGAAGTGGGCGAGAGCATGGAAACCCGTTATAAGGAAACCGCCCTCGGTGGCCTCGCCAACACCCCCCGCGGCCGCGAAATCGAGAAAATGGTCCTCGTGCAGGACGTGCAGATTCTGCCGGACGAGGACGGCGAATAAGTAGTTGGATAACAGGGTAAGTTGGTGAAGTCGCCCCATAGTGATAGGCCGAATACTCCGCCACCAACTCACCCATTGTCCTTGTTTGCCAACCAGTCGTTGTCCAGCTCGCTGCCTGGGTTCATAGTGATGCGGGCCAGATGGACGACGGCGCGAGAGTAGCGGCGACGAAGCTCGTGGTATTGCTTCCAGGCTTCATCTTCGGGGTGTAGGTCGAGGCCGGCTTCACGGAGTTGCTCGTGGGCCCGGGCAAAGCTAGCGCGAGTGATCGGGTCTTCGGGCGAGTGTGCTGCATCTTCTTCAAATTTGAAGAAGCGGGCCACCCTGTTTAAGGCTACGCAGCCAGCCTTAAAGCACACCTGCAAGTGCGGGTTGGCTTGTTGGTCGAGGCTGCTGGTGATGAGGGCGGCCGTATCGAGAATGACGCCGGCAGTGGTTACCCAGGAGCGGCCGGGCTGAGGCGAGCGGAAAAACGACAGGATAGGCAGGGAAGTGTGGGTTTCCTCGATTTCGATAAACCACTGCTCCCAGTCCTGCCACTGCTGCGGGTTGTCTTGCAGGGCATTGGTGCGGTCGAGCCAGCGGATAAGCTCAGTAGCCGAGGCCTTGCCGCCGGCCCGCAGATCCAGGCGGGCCACCGTCTGCTCACGCCGCGAGAAAGCCTGGTACATGGTAGGCAGGTAGGAAATGAGCAGTGTGAGCAGCAGTAGGCCCAGCGTCGCCTCGGAGTACGAGACGATATTAGCCCACATGTTATGGCTGGGTTCCTCCGAGCCCAGCGTAAGCAACGAGCTGTTGCTGATGCGGAAACAGCGCCCCAGATGGCCCTCGCCCAATGCCCAGAAGATGAGCGTGTAGCTCACGCTCAGCAGCGCCAGCCACACTATCGGCAGCATAATCAGGCCGATGGGAGCGTAGAGAGCCATTACTCGGTCGCGCTGAGCGTAGGTGCGGCCCAAGCTGGCCACGGCACTGAACAGCACCCGGATACTGCGAAACACCCAGCTGCTAAGCAGCACGTTGTCGTTGCGGGGCAGCACGAACGAGCGCACGGCCCCAAACAGGGTGCTTATCACCAGAAAGATGCCGCCGACCAAGGCTAGCGCGCGCAGTACAATATCCAGCATAAGCTCCGGGGGCGCAGCAGCAGGCCGCCTGCCTTTTACTGCCTATGGCCCGCTGGAGTTGGCAAGCACTATTATCTCTAAAATGATAAGCTACTGTTCCTAAAGCTTCTCAATATTAGGAAGCTTCACTTCCGCGCCTTCCATAGCTGGCGGAACGTTTTGGGGGCTACCTGTACGGCGTCGCGGCGCTTGCTCCAGCCGACCTGGCCCAGCAGGCGGCTTAGCACCCAGTTTTTGGCCGCGGCCGGAGCCAGGTCCCAGACCCAGCGGTGCTTCATGCCGTGCAGCCAGAGGCCAATGGCGCGCCGTTCCTCGGGGTCGGTGTAGCCGGCTTGCACGCTCTGCTGGCGGTTTTTGAGCAGCAGGTTGTGAATGGGAATCTTCACCGGGCACACCGAAGTGCAGGCCCCGCACAAGCTGCTGGCTAAGCTCAGGTGCTTGTTTTCCTCCAGGCCCGAGAGGTGGGGCGTAATCACCGAGCCGATGGGCCCCGAGTAAGTGGCCTCATAGCTGTGGCCGCCGATGTTCTTGTACACCGGGCACACATTCAGGCAGGCGCCGCAGCGGATGCAGTTGAGGGCCTCGCGCTGCTCGGGTTGGGCCAGCAGGTTGGTGCGGCCGTTATCGAGCAAAATCACGAACATCTCCTCCGGGCCGTCCTTTTCCAGCGGCTGGCGCGGGCCGGTGTATATAGTGTTGTACACCGTCAGCTGCTGGCCGGTGCCGCTGGTACTGAGCAGCGGCCAGAACAAATCCAGGTCGCGCAGCCGCGGAATAACCTTCTCGATGCCCACAATGGCAATGTGCGTGTGTGGGAAAGTGGCCGAGAGGCGGGCGTTGCCCTCGTTTTCCGTCACGCAGACCGCCCCCGTATCGGCCACCAGGAAGTTGCCGCCCGTAATGCCCACCTCAGCCGCGGTATACTTGTCGCGCAGCAGGTGGCGGGCCGTGAGCACGAGCTCCTGGGCGTCATCGGTGTGGGCAATGCCGAGGTGCTTGACGAAGATGTCGGCAATATCAGCCTTGCTTAGGTGCATGGCCGGCGTAACGATGTGGTAGGGCCGCTCGCCGTTGAGCTGCACGATGAACTCGCCCAAATCTGTCTCTACCGACTCGATTCCGCGCTTTTCTAGATACGCGTTGAGGTGAATTTCCTCGGTGGTCATGCTCTTGGCCTTTACCACAGTGCGGGCCTGGCGGCGCTCCATAATCTTGCCTACCTCGGCCAGGGCCTCCGCCGCATCGCGCGCCCAAATCACCTGGCCGCCGCGCTTGGTAAAGTTCTCCTCGAACTGCAGCAGGTACTCATCGAGGTGATTGATGACCTCCGTTTTCAGGTACGAAGCCCGGCTGCGGGCCAGCTCATGGTCGGCATAGAAGCCCATGCCGGTGGTTACGGCCGTGTTGTACTTACCAATGTTGAAGCGGATTTTGCGGCGGTGCTCCAGGTCGAAGGCCTTGCGGTCGGTATCGACGAGGAACTGGGCGGCTTTGGTCGGGGCGGGGGCGGCAGTCGGCTTCATGGCAATAGGGCGTCGTTGAACAGGGTCAGACAAATATAAAAACCCGCCGGACCAGAATCGGTTCGGCGGGTTTTTGTCTGCTTAAGAGTGAGAAGGAGATATAGAACGTCATTCAGAGCACATGGCGCATAGAGCCAGGGACGAAGAATCTCGCGTGCTGATGTTGTAATGGAAACTTGACGTCAGCACGCGAGATTCTTCGTCCCTGACTCTATGCGCCATGTGCTCTGAATGACGTTCTATATCTCACTTCTAAAAATCTACTTCTTGTTCGAGTCCACCACAATGCGCTTGTCGCGGTTGGCCAGGTCCCAGGCAGTGTAGAACACGAGGTGGGCGCGCTTTTCCATCTGCGGAAACTCGATCTTCTCCACTTCGTCGCCCGCGGCGTGGTAGTCGTCGTGCACGCCGTTGAAGAAGAAGGCCACCGGAATGCCGTGCTTGGCGAAGTTGTAGTGGTCGGAGCGGTAGTAGAAGCGGTTGGGGTCCTCGGGGTCGTTGAAACGGAAGTCGAGGTCTATCTTGGTGTACATCTCGTTCTGGGCCTGCACGATGGTGTGCAGTTCCGAGCTCAGCTTGTCGGAGCCGATAACGTACACGTACTCGGGTTTGCCCTCGTGGTCCTTGTCGGTGCGGCCCACCATATCGGTGTTCAGATCGACTACCGTGTTTTCGAGCGGAAAAATCGGGTGGTCGGTGTAGTATTCGGAGCCTAACAGGCCTTTTTCTTCGCCCGTTACGGCCAGAAACAGGATGCTGCGGCGCGGACCGTGGCCCTCGGCTTTGGCCTTTTGAAAGGCCTGCGCCATTTCCAGCACCGTTACCGTGCCCGAGCCGTCGTCGTCGGCACCATTGTGCACCTCACCGTTGATGATGCCGATATGGTCGTAGTGGGCCGACAGAATCACCAGCTCGTCCTTGCGGTCGGTGCCTTCGAGGTAGCCCATCACGTTTTCCGTCACGAAATCCTCGTTTTTGCGCGCGGCCAGTACCGTGGCTTTAGCGGGTCGGAAAGGGCTCACGACCGGCTTGCCGGCCTGGGTTACGGCGGCGGCATACTTGGGCACCGTCTGGGCATTGGTACCCAGTAGCTTGTAGCCAGCGGCCGGCGACACGAAGTAGGCGGTTGGCCGGGTGGTGCCGGGCTTGGCATCCTTGAAGGCAATACTGGGCCGGCTGATGTAGGGCGCCATGCGGGCGGCCAGCTTGCTGAAGTTGCTGTTGGGGTCGAAATCGACGAAGAATACCGAGCGGGCGCCCTTTTGGGCGGCCATAGTCAGCTTGGCTCGGTAATCCTGGCCCCACTTGCTGTTCTGGCCGTCTTTGCCCAGCAGCGCGGTGCCTTTGGTGGTCTGGGGCTCGCCCAGCATAATCAGCAGGTCCTTGCCCTTCACGTCGCCCAGGCTGGCGTAGTCGGAGTAGCCGTCCTGCTCGATGCCGTAGCCCGCGAATACGGGCTGCACGGCCGTGGGGGCCGCGAAACCCTGGCCGCCGAGGGCGTAGAAATCAGTGAGCCACTTATAAGTATCGTTCCCGATTTTAAGTGTGGCGCCATCGGCCCAGCTGCCGCGCACCATCGTGAAGTGCTGAACGTAGGGGTTGTCGGAGCCTTTTACCGGGCCCTGCAGGCCGAGGTCGGCGAACTGCTTGGCGAGGTAGTCCATGGCCATTTTCTGGCCTTTCTCGCCGGTTTCGCGGCCCTCGTATTCATCCGAAGCCAAGATGGTGAGGTGCTGGCGCAGGTCGGCCTGGGTGATGGTTTCGGCGTAAGTGCGGGCCAGGCCCGCGGTGGCAGCCGTTGCACCGGGAGTAGCCACGGCAGTAGCCGTGGTGGCAGTGGTGGCAGTGGCGGCTGCGCCCTTAGTCAGCGGCTGCTGGGTGGCGCAGGAAGCGGCCGTGAAGCCCGCCGCCAGCAGGTAGGCGAAGTGGGATGGTTTAAGCATGGGTTTGTTGGAGGGAATTGGACGCTTGGATTGGTTAAGAAGCGGTGGCTTAGCCGTTTTTCACAATCAGCACCGAGGCGTAGGCGGCCACGCCTTCGCGGCGGCCCACGAAGCCGAGCTTTTCAGTGGTGGTGGCTTTGATGCTGACGTCGTCGGCGTCAATGCCCATTACCTCGGCCAGCACGCGCTGCATTTCGGGAATGTGGGGGTTGATTTTGGGCGCTTCGAGGCAAACGGTGGAGTCGATGTTGCTGATGGTATAGCCTTTCTCGTGCAACAGACGCGCAACTTCGGCCAACAGACGCTTCGAGTCGACGCCTTTGTACTGCGGGTCGGTGTCGGGGAAGTGGAAGCCGATGTCGCGCAGGTTGGCCGCGCCCAGCAGCGCGTCGCAGATAACGTGGATGAGCACGTCGGCGTCGGAGTGGCCGAGGCCGCCGTGGGTGTGGGGCACCAGAATGCCGCCGAGCCAGAAAGGCAGCCCTTCCTGAAGCTGATGAACGTCGTAGCCGAAGCCAGTGCGGATTTTCATGGGGGAGAAGAGTTGAAGAACGGGCAAGTTACGGCTTCGGCCCAAAGCGGCCAGCGGCAAAAACGGCCATGGTCGCTCAGGCATCTTCCGAAGCCTGGGGCGCCCGCTATTAGGTAGCTGCTGAAGCAGCGGGCGGACAGGCGGAAGGAAGGATTCGAAAATATATATGGAAACTCGCAACTCACTAAAAGTTTCCTGCGTATCTTTGCACTCTCATTATGGAAATCAAAGACCGAATTCTGCAATCTGCCCTGCTGCTTTTTACCCGTAACGGGATAAAAAGCGTGTCGATGGATGACATTGCTTCCGACCTGGGCATCTCCAAAAAAACGCTCTACAAGTGGTTCGATAACAAGGACGACTTGGTTTCGGGTGTGATTGGGGGCCACCTCTGCCGGGTGCAGGGGGAGTGTGCCGGCATTACCGGCGTCGCCGAAAACGCCGTGGACGAGATGGTGCGCATGATGGAGTGGGCCAAGCGGCGGTTTTCCGAGGTGAACCCCAACACCGTGCACGACCTGCGCAAGTACCATCCCGGGGCCTGGCAGCTATTCCACGACCACAAGAACCAGTACATCCTCACCCAGATTCAGGCTAACCTGCAACGGGGCAAGGCTGAGGGCCTCTACCGGCCCGACCTTGATGTGGAAGTGCTTTCGCGCCTGCGCCTGGCCCAGATTGACGTGCTGTTTGACCCCGATATATTTCCGCACGACTGCTTCGACCAGCCCCGGGTGCAGATGGCCTGCAACGAGCACTTCCTGCTGGGCATGGTTACGCTCAAAGGCCACAAGCTCGTCAATGCGTACCGCCACGTAACGGAAGAAGAATAGCGTTTCGGAGCGTAGGTTTTTCGGCAAGCATCTGAACATGAGCGCATTTAAGCACTGCGCACCGCCAACTAAGCATTAATAAAGCAACTCCTGCTTTCCTTTTATATGAAGAAGAACCTTCGCCTTTTGCTGCTGGCCACCGGACCGGGTCTGCTGGCCCCGGCCGGGGCCGCTCTGGCCCAAACGGCCCAGCCCGCGCTGGGCACTACGCTCGATGCCACTTCGGGTACGCTGCCGCTGAGCCTGAAGCAGGCCATCGATTATGCTGTGAAGAATAAGCCTACGCTGCTTTCTACTCGCCTTGGCGAGCAGAGCGCCAAGGCCAAGGTGGGCGAAATCCGGTCGGCGGGCCTGCCCCAGGTGAACGTGACGGCCAACGTGGCCGACAACTTCAAGCTGCAGAAGAGCCTGGTGAACTTCGGGGCCCTGGGCGGCGGCGCATCAGCCACTACGCTCACGCAGCAGGATATTGCCGCGGCCCAGAACGGGCAGACGGTGAATCTGGGCACGGTAACGCTGCCCTCCGAACCCATGCCGCCCCAGGCCTTTGCTTTCGGGTTGCAGTGGGCCGGCAACACCAGCGCCTCGGTGTCGCAGCTGCTGTTTGACGGCGCCTATCTCATCGGCCTGAAAGCGGCCAAAGTGTACGAGGAGCTGGCTCAGAAGCAAACCCAGCAGGCCGAAATTGACGTGGTGGAGCAGGTGAGCAAGGCCTATTACAGCACCCTGGTGGCCCGCGAGCGGCTCCAGCTGCTTTCGCGCAACGTGCAGCGCCTCGACACGCTGCTCTACCAGACCAACGAAACCTTCAAGGCGGGCTTCGCCGAGAAGCTCGATGTGCAGCGCCTGCAGGTGCAGCGCAACAACCTGGTGGTAGAGCAGCAGAAAGCCAGCCGCCTCACCGATTTGAGCGTAGCGCTGCTCAAGTTTCAGATGGGCCTGCCCCAGAGCCAGACCGTGGCGCTGAGCGACTCGCTGAGTACGGCCCTGGTAGATGCCGGCTCGCTGCGCCGCACCCTGGGCGCGGCCGACTTCAAAACCGGCGGCGGCGTGAGTGGCCTCGGCGAATTGCCTACCACTCCGGCCCTGGCTACCCCCGACAACGCCGACCAGCGCGCCCAGGACCAGCAGACAGCCCTGAGCGGTGCCCGCACCGGGCAGCTGGCTGGCGCCATCAACTACAACAACCGCATCGAGTTCAGCACCCTCGAAACCCAGCAGGCCCTCGCCGGCCTCGACCTGGCCAACCGCCGGGCCGGCGCCTACCCGCGTCTGCTGGCCACGGCCGCCTACGGCTTCTCGGGCTCGGGCCAGACGGCCGGCGACCTGTTCGCCTTCCGTGGGCCCGACTCGCGAACTGGCAACGGCTTCTCGAACCAGAACTGGTTTGGCTTCGGCAATGTGGGCCTGAGCCTGCAGATTCCGGTATTCGACGGTTTCCGTCGCAAGTACCTCGTGCAGCAGTCCCGCATTCAGCAGCAGACCATTGAGCGGGGCTTCGAAACGCTGCGCCAGAGCATCGACCTGCAGGACGCGCAAAGCCGTACCACGCTCATCAACGCCCTCGATGTGCTCGAAAACCAGAAGGCCAACCTGAGCCTGGCCGAGGAAGTGTCGCGCGTGTCGCGCATTAAGTTTCAGGAGGGCGTAGGCGCCAACCTGGAGGTGATTTCGGCCGAAACCGGCCTCCGGGAAGCCCAGACCAACTACTACGCTGCCCTCTACGACGTGCTGGTTGCCAAGGTAGACCGCGATAAGGCTACCGGCGAGCTGTTCCGCAAAGCCAATAACTAATTCAAGCCTTTAGCTGAGAGCTATTAGCTGTTAGCTTTTTCATTCAGACTCCATTCCTCTGTTATATGCGTCCTCTCTCTTTCCTGAAAGCTAACAGCTATAAGCTAGCAGCCAATAGCTTTTTCGTGGCCATCAGCTTACTAGCCGTTTCCTGCGGCGACAAAGATCCGGCGGCGGAACTCGCCAAGCTCAAGCAGGAGCAGGCTACCAACCAGGCCAAAATATCGGAACTGGAAGCCAAAACCGGCCCTTCGGATGCTGAAATAGCGTTACAGGCCACGCCGGTGTCGGTTATTAAGGTAGCCAGCGAGGACTTTAAGAGCTACCTCGAAGTGCAGGGCCGGGTTGATTTTGACCAGAATGCCACCGTATCGGCCCGCGCGGCCGGCACGCTTACCACGCTCAGCGTGAAGCGCGGCGACCAGGTGCGCAAGGGCCAGACGCTGGCCACCGTGGATGGCTCGGTGCTCGATGCCAGCGTGGCCGAATTGAAGGTGCGCATGGATTTGGCCAAGGTGATCTATGAGAAGCAGAAGCGCCTTTGGGACCAGCAAATCGGGACCGAAATCCAGTTCCTGCAGGCCCGCAACAACTACCGGGCGCTCCAGAGCAACCTGTCCACCCTCAACCGGCAGCGCGACCTATACCGGGTGGTAGCACCTTTCGGTGGCACTGTTGATGACGTGCTACCCAAGCTGGGCGAAACCGTAGCCCCCGGCGCCCCCGTCGTGAAGCTGCTCAGCAACAGCGGCAGCGGCAAAATCGTGGTCGATGTATCGGAAGCCTACGCCAACAGCATTAAAGTGGGCGACAAGGCCCTGGTCACCATCCCCGATTTGGGTGAAAGCGACCTGGCCGCCACCGTGCGCGTGGTTACGAGCACCATCAACCCCACCAGCCGGACCTTCACAATTGAGCTGCGCCTGGCCGACCCTGGCAAAGCGGGCCGCCTGCGTCCCAACATGGTCACCAATGTGCGCATTCTCAACTACAACCGCCAGAACGCCACCGTACTCCCTGTTGACTTGGTGCAGCGCGACGAGCAGAACAGCTACGTGCTGGTCGTGGACGATAAAGGTGGCAAGAAAGTGGCCGCCAAGCGCGTCATCCAGGTGGGCAACACCTACAACGGCAAAGTCGAAGTAACCCAGGGCCTCCAAACCGGCGACCAGGTTATCTCGGCCGGCTACCAGAATCTGAATGAAGGACAAACAGTTTCACTGTAGAAGCTAGGAGTCAGAAGCTAGGAGTTAGAATTTATGCGTTGACTCATGGAAACGAAACGGGAGCCCGCGAAGAACTTTCAGCAGCTGGTGGTGTGGCAGAAAGCCCACCAGTTGGTCCTGACGGTGTACCGGGTAACCGAATCATTCCTCAAACATGAGTTGTTCGCTCTTACCTCCCAGCTTCGGCGGGCGGCGGTGTCGGTTCCGGCCAACATTGCCGAAGGTTTTCGCAAGCGCGGGCCCCGCGACAAACTCCGGTTCTTCAACACGGCCGAAGGCTCGCTCGAAGAAACCCACTACTATTTTCTGCTGAGCCGCGACTTAGGCTACGCCGACACCGAATCACTCATTGAACAAGCGAACGAAGTAGGCCGGCTGCTCGAAGCGTACGGAAAATCCATCTGCGCCTCCCTCCAGTCTTCTAACTCCTAGCTTCTAACTCCTAGCTTCTTCACCCATGCAGGACACCGGAAAAGAATTCGGACCCACCAGTTGGTCCATTGATAATAAGACGACGATTTACATCGTCACGCTTATTCTCACCATTATGGGCATTTTCGCCTACATCAATCTGGGCAAGGAGAAATTCCCGGATATCGTGATTCCGCGCATTATCGTGGCCACGATTTATCCCGGCACCTCGCCCACCGACATCGAGAACCTGGTAACGCGCCAGCTTGAAAAGGAAATCAAGAGCGTGAACGGGGTGAAGAAGATTTCTTCGACCTCCAACCAGGACTACGCCATCGTGGACGTGGAATTTGATTCGGGCGTGGACGTGCAGTACGCCAAGCAGCTCATCAAGGACGCCGTGGACAAGGCCAGCTCCGAGCTGCCCAACGACCTGCCCACGCCGCCCACCGTGCAGGAAGTAAACCTGTCGGAGCAACCCATCATGAACATCAACCTGGCCGGCAACATGCCTATCAGCCAGCTGAAAAAGTACGCCGACGACTTCCAGGACAAGATTGAGGCCCTGCCCGAAATCACCCGGGTGGACATCATCGGAGCCCTCGACCAGCAGGTGAACGTGGACGTGGACCTGAACCGGCTGCGGGCCTCGCGCCTGAGCTTCTCGGATATCAGCGCCGCCATTGCCCGCGAAAACGTGACCATTTCGGGCGGTACCGTGGACGTGGGCAACCAGAAGCGGGCCGTGCGCGTGGCCGGCCAGTACGTGCGCGCCGAAAACATTGCCAACATCCAGCTCAAGAACCTGAACGGCTCGGCCGTGCGCCTCGGCGACATTGCCACCGTCAACGACGGCTTTAAGGACCGCGAGTCGTTTGCCCGCCTCGATGGCAAGCCGGCCGTTACGCTGAACGTGGTGAAGCGCCAGGGCGAAAACCTGATTGACGCCTCCGACAAAATCAAGCAGATTATTGCCGACGCCGAGAAAACGCTGCCCCAGGAGCTGACCATCACCGTTACCGGCGACACCTCCAATGATACCCGCGTTACGCTGCACGACCTGATTAACACGATCATCATCGGCTTTATTCTGGTAACGCTGATTCTGATGTTCTTTATGGGTACCACCAACGCCCTGTTCGTGGGCCTGTCGGTGCCGCTGAGCATGTTCCTGGCCTTCGTGCTGCTGCCGACGCTCGATTTCTCGCTCAATATGATTGTGCTCTTCGCCTTCCTGCTGGCGCTGGGCATTGTGGTGGATGACGCCATTGTGGTGATTGAGAACACCCACCGGCTGCTGCACGAGCACCCCGAGCTGACGACGGCCCAAGCCGCCAAGTACGCGGCCGGCGAGGTATTCATTCCGGTACTGGCCGGTACGCTCACCACTGTGGCCCCATTCGTGCCGCTCATGTTTTGGCCCGGCATTGTGGGCTCGTTCATGTTCTACCTGCCCGTCACGCTGATTCTGACGCTCATGTCGTCGCTCATCGTGGCCTTCATTATGAACCCGGTATTTGCCGTGAGTTTCATGGAGCGCGAAGACCACCATTCGGGCGAGAAGCCGAAGTGGGACCGGCCGCTGTCCATTGCCATCGGCATCATGGTGCTGATTGCCATCGGCGGCTTCCTGTTCGGCTCGACCTTCCTGGGCAGCCTGATGCTCACGCTGGCCGTGCTCGTAATTCTGAACCGCTTCGTGTTCGTGCACCTGATTGCCGGTTTCCAGACCAAGGTGCTGCCCCGCTTCCAGGATGGTTACGCCCGGCTCGTGGGCTGGGCCATCTCGTGGCCGAAGCTGATTATGCTCAGCATGGTGGTGCTGTTCGTGGTGTCGATTTTCGCCATAATGGCTCGTAGCCCCAAGGTGGACTTCTTCCCCAAGGGCGACCCCAAATTCGTGTACACCTACCTGAAAATGCCGGTCGGCACCCGCGTATCCGTAACCGACTCGGTGGCCCGCATCCTCGAAAAGCGCATCTACGGTGTAATCGGGAAGGATAACCCCGACGTAGAATCGGTGATTACCAACGTGGCCATCGGGGCCTCCGACCCCGGCGAGGCTTCGGCCGCCGGCACTTCGCAGTCGAACCTGGCCAAAGTGGCCGTTGCTTTCAAGGAGATGAGCGAGCGGACCGGCCCTTCGACGGCCCTGTACATGGATAAAATCCGGGAGGTGGTGAAAGGTATTCCGGGCACCGAAATTTCGGTGGACCAGGAAAGCAGCGGCCCGCCTACCGGTAAGCCCATTGCCATCGAGGTATCGGGTGATGACTACCCGACGCTCATCGCGCTCAGCAAAAACGTGAGCCGCTATATCGACTCGGCCAACATCGGTGGCATCGAGCAGCTGCGCTCGAACCTGGAAGACCGCAACCCCGAAATTGCCGTCGATATCAACCGAACTCGTGCCAACCGTGAGGGCATCAGCACGGCCCAGATTGGGATGGAAGTGCGCACGGCCATTTACGGCACCGAGGCCAGCAAATTCAAGACGACCGACGACGAATACCCGATTCAGGTGCGCTACGCCGAGCCCTACCGCTCCGACATCGACGCCATCCTGAACTCGCCCCTGACCTTCCGCGACGCCACGGGCCTGGTGCGCCAGGTGCCCATCGCCTCGGTGGCCGACGTACGCTACGGCACGACCTACGGCGGCATCAAGCGCAAAGACGTGAAGCGCGTGATTACGATTTCCTCGAACGTGCTCGGCGGCTTCACCGGCCCCGATGTGGTGCGCCAGATCGAAACGTCGCTCCGCTCGTTCCCCGTACCGCCCGGCTACACCGTGAAAATGGGTGGGGCCCAGGAAGACCAGAAGGAAACCTCCGACTTCCTCGGCATTGCTGCCGTGGGCGCCATCGGCCTCATTTTCCTCATTCTGGTGATGCAGTTTAACTCCGTCAGCAAGCCGATTATCATCTCGCCGAAATCATCTTCTCGGTTATCGGGGTACTGCTGGGCCTGGCCGTTACGGGCATGAACATCAGCATCGTGATGACGGGCGTGGGCATTATCGCGCTGGCCGGTATCGTGGTGAAAAACGGTATTCTGCTGGTCGAATTTACCGACATGCTGCGCAGCCAGGGCATGCCCCTGCGCGAAGCCATTATCCTGGCCGGCCGCACCCGTCTCAACCCGGTTATCCTCACGGCCACGGCCGCCACACTGGGCTTGATTCCGCTAGCCATCGGCCTGAACATCGACTTCTACGAGCTCTTTAACTCGGGCCAGCCTAACTTCTTCATTGGCGGCGAGTCAGTCACCTTCTGGGGCCCGCTGGCCTGGACCATCATCTTCGGTCTGGTGTTCGCCACGCTCATCACGCTGGTTGTAGTGCCGGTGATGTACCTGATTACCGAAAGCCTGAAAGTCCGCCTCAAGGGCGAGCCCGAGGTGCCGGCCGACCAGGAGGAGATAGAAGCCGCCACGCCGCCCATCCTGGCCAACGTCTAACTCAATGCAGGTTCCAGGAAGATGTACTTCTTCCCGGAACTTTTTTGCGCATCCTTGCAACCATTTTTGCCGGGTCAGTACTCCTTCGCCCGAATGGGCGCTAAAGCCTTTTCGCCGGCTTCGCACCGTTTTTTTCCTTCTGTTGGCTCGTTTCATGTACGCCTCCACTACTACCGCTCCCAAAACTATTCAGCAGCAGGTGCTGCGCATCATCAGCAAGCGTAAGGCCATTAAGGCCCGCCGCCTACGCATCGGTAGCGACCTGAGCCGCGAGCTGGGTTTCGATACCGTTGATGTCGTCGATATCATTCTGGAACTGGAGCGCAACTTCCATATCGTCATCCCCGACGAAGTGCCGCTGACCACCGTTGGCGACTTCGTGAACTACGTTGTCAGCCACACGCCCGTAGAGGCGCAGGCAGCGTAGTTTGCTAGCTGTTAGGAAATTCCTGCCATGCCGCCCAAAATAAAGGCCCCGCACTCAATTGAGTGCGGGGCCTTCTTCGTTTTTCAGCTAACAGCTAACAGCTAACAGCTAAAAAACTAGCGTACGTTACCGCCCATGTCGCCGCCGGCAGGACGGTCGTGGGTCGTGAAATTGGGCTCGCGGCTGCTGTCGGTAGTATTGGCGGCCACATCGGGCTGGGTAGCGGAAGAGGTGCCGGTGCCTTGAGTAGCGGTGGGCTTGTTAACCTCCGAGCCCATGTTGCCCATCTGCCCCAAAGCCGAAACCGGGCTTTCGGTTTTCGAAGCCGAGTCGGTCCAGGGCTGGTCGTCGGTGTCTTTTACCAAGATAGGGCGGGTGTTCTCCCACTCGGCAAACCTTGTCAGCTCGTCCTGGATAGTGGTGCTGAACCAGGCAACCAGGGCTACATCATCGAGCAGGCCCAGTACCGGAATAAAGTCCGGAATCAGGTCTATAGGGCTCAGGAAGTAGATGGTAACGGCTACTGCGGCCACTACGGTCGTGGTCGGCAGGCCGGTGTACTCGCCCGACGCCGACAGTTTGATAAGCCGGAACATTGTCTGGAGCGTTTCCCAGGCTTCATGAGCAATGGAGCCCATGTCCTTCTTGTTGCTGGCTTTCTCGTACGCATCAGTCAGCAACTGCTTCATGCGCGTAGGCTTTTTAACATATTCCTCGGCCTTGCCGAGAAATTTTTTGAACAGAGGCGAAGAAGCTACGTCCTGTCCTTGAGGGTCTTGCTTATCCATGGAAGGGTAATAATAGAAAGAGAGGGTACCGGCCCAAGTGCTGGTGTTGTCCTATACTCTATCAGGCCAAAATGGTTTTAGCCACTTCCCACGCATTCCGCCCCGGCAAATTCCGGTACCAGTTGTCTGTAACGGCCGCGCCCCGTCGGGGAGGACGGCGCGGCGGTAAGCAGGATATCGAATCGGGTGACGCTTAGCGGTCGACGCGGCCGGCGGCGTAGAAGTTGCGGCTGTAATAGGCCTGCCGCAGCGAGCTAACCATTACGCCACCATTGGTAGCGGCGTGGGCAAACTTGTTGTCTTTGAGGTAAATGCCCACGTGATAGATGGGCTGGCCCGGACCCCGGCGAAAAAATACCAGGTCGCCGGTCTGCATCTCATCCTTGTCAACGCGCTTAACCGTGCCGAACATGGAGCGCGAGCTGCGCTGCAGCGTGAGGCCGTATACCTCCTTAAATACGCGGGTAACAAAGCCGGAGCAGTCGGTGCCGCTTTTGCTGTTGCTGCCATAGCGGTAGGGCGTACCCAGCCAGGATGCTACGGTCGCCAGCAGCGACTTATTCTCGTTGTAATCAGTCTCGATGCCCAGCCGCTCGGCTACTTTGTCGTAGGCCGCCGAGTCGGCGTTCGACAGGGTGCGGGCGTTGTCGCCCTCATCGGCGGGCAGCAGCCCGCCCAGCAGAGAGGCTTGTTGGGAAGAAGCAACCACTAGGTTGCCAGACGCGGCGGGGGCTTGCTCGAATAAAAAGGAGAGGACCATGGCGGCCGCGGCGAGGCAATAGAGGATGCTGTTTTTCATTGTCCGTCGGTAAGGTGCTGGCAGCGTTGGCGGGAAGGGCCGTACTGCTCCAAAAGATGTTCGTTACTCGATAGGCAACCGGAGACCCGGATGGCAAAAGCAAAAAATAAGACAGTAGCCTACTGCTCTTCCGGACTGGCCGGACAGAGGCGTGGAGTAAAGCTAGGTCCAAACAGACCGAACGACCAAGAAAAAAAACAGCTAAAAACAAATTTTCCTGGTATAGGTCAATTTATTTTGCAAATAGTCTTGCAACAGGCCCAACTAGGCCGGATGATTTTGCGTACATCTCGCCCTTTCCCTTTCTCTTAATACTGCCTTATGCAGGTAGCGCGCATTGTAGAAAACTCGCCCTTCGCCCGGCTGGCCCGCCTGAAACTGGCGGTGCCTAATGTGGCGATGGTACTGGGTCGTAGCATTCACCTGAGCGGCGTCACGCGCGAGGAATTTCTACGCGACCCGTTCTGGGTGGCGCACGAGATGGAACACATCCGGCAGTTTGAGCAACATGGCCGGCTGGGGTTTCTGGTGCGCTACCTGTGGGGCTGGGCCCGCTATGGCTACTACCACATCCCGTTCGAGATAGAAGCCCGCACCGCCGCCGAGCACAACGCCCAGCACTACGCCCAGGGCCGCCCGCTGCCCACTGCCGCCGAGCGCCACCCCTCCCCCCAAAAGTGAAGCGGCAAACAGAGGTGTCTTAAAGCGCCGCCAAACGGCCGCCGTCGACAGCCAGCGTGGTGCCGTTGATGAAACTGGCTTCGGAAGAGGCCAGGAAGCAAATGGCGGCGGCTATTTCTTCGGGTGTGCCTATCTGGCCGGTAATTTTTTCCTTGCCGCTTTTCACATTGGGGTTGCTCCAGAGCATGGGCGTATCCACGGCGCCGGGCGCCACCGAGTTGACCCGAGCGTGGGTATGCGGGATTTCCTGGCTCAGGCCCCGCACGAAGGCATCCATGGCACCCTTACTGGCGGCATAAGGCACCACGTTGGGCGTAGTCTGGAAAGAATGTACCGAACTGATGGCCACGATGGCCCCGCCCTGCATATGGGGCAGGCAAAGCTGGGTGAGCCGGAATAACGAGCGCAGATTGACGTTCATCAGCTGGTCCCAGTCTTTGGTGTTGAGCTTGATAATGGGGTCGAAGGTCATCATGGCGGCGTTGTTGATGAGCACATCGATGCGGCCCCACTCTTTAATGGTTCGTTCCACGGCCCGCTTCAGGTCGGCGTCTTTGCCCACGTCGCAGCGAACGAACAGTGCCTTCCCACCAGCTTGCTCAACCAGCGTCACCGATTCCTGACCCTCCTCTTTATTACGGCCGATAATGACCACGCGGCCTCCTTCGCGACCCAGGCGCACGGCTGTGGCCCGCCCAATGCCCGAAGTGGCGCCGGTAACGAAGCATACTTTATCCTGAAAACGGCGGGCCGCGGCGGTAATAGGGGTGAAAGGCATAAGCAGTGGAGGCAATGGAAAGAATAATGTCCCAACGGATAGCCCGGTCGGATGTTTGGTGCCATGTTGCCGGTGCCGGCGAAAAGACCTTTACCAAATGGCAACTTCGGGAGGCCGTTTCACGAATACTATACAATAGGCCCGGGTTCGCCCGCTGGCAATCCAACCATTTTAACTTTCTTTTGCTATGAGCACTTCAAAAATCAACCAGCCCGGCGACGCAGCCGGCAAGCATGTTTCGTTCACGCCTGCCCACCCTGAAGCCGGCAGCCCTTCTTCGGCCGGCAGCCAGGCAACTGATGCCAGCGCACGAAGCCAGCAGGATTCGGCCAGCCGCCAGCCGGCCGGCACCTCCAACCAGAATACCAGTGGTCAGGCAGATGGGATGGAAGCCAAGGCCAAAGACTGGCTCAACCAACAGCAGTGGCTACAGAATGTTGATGTGAGTCAGCTTTCCAAGCAGGTGAAAGACCTGGGCTCGAAGGCCGTAGAGCAGGTAAATCGACTCAGCCCAACTCAGAAAGTAGTGGGTGGTGCCCTGCTGGTTAGCGGCTTGAGCTGGCTGGCGTTGCGCTCCACGGGCAACAAACGCAGCAGTGCTTCTGCCTCTGATGACGCTCATAACGACGATACCTGGAAGCCTATCAGCGAATCGGTGTACCGGGGGCATAAAACAGATGCCTGATTAGCCAGTAGCGGTGAAGTCTCTTTCCGCGCTTCATGGCAGGAGCGAAATAATGCGTTTTCTTCGCTGTCCTAGCCTCTTTTATAGCGCCAGGCCCCTGTCGTTGTCTGCTCCGGCAACGACAGGGGCCTGGCGTTTTTTGTGCAGCTGCCCGTTACACGCAACGCCGCCGCTACCGGGTGCCTTCGGGCTGTTCCAGCAGCCGTACGCGGCGCAGGCCGCCACCGCGCAACTCCAGCCACTGACGCAGCCGCTGGGCTTCGGGTAGCGGCAGCGGCTGTCGGCTGCGCAGGGCCACTACTACCACCGTATCGGCCCCGAGCGAGTCGGTGGCGGGTTTAATAAGGGTACTGATGCCCAGCTGCCGCACCAGCGGATGTTCAATCCGTACCTCGCGCAACAGCACCGAATCGGCTGGCAGACCCGTCGGGACGATGGTAGCGGCCACCATGCGCCGCAGCCGCCGGGTAATCTGGTCGTCGTAACTGGCCAGCGTCTGCTCGCCCAGGCTGCGCACGTCTTCCAGCAGGCTCAGGCGCAGCGAATGAGAATCGGCCGAGTCGAGGCGGCCCAGGCCCTGGCGCACAATCAGGCGGGCGTCGGGCAAGCTGTAGGCGGGCAGGCGGGCGTAAAGGGCGCGAAGCTGCTCCGGCGAGAGTGTCTGGCCGGCCAGCAGTATATTAATGGTGCTGGTTTCGGGGCTGAGCCGGCGGGTAACAATGTAGGAGTTGGTCAGGTTGAACTGCTCCTCCACAAAGCGTTGAGCATTGTGGGTGAATACAGTACGGCGCACAATACGGGCAGCCAGATATACGCTGGGCGCGGCCGTAAGCAGCGCTATGCCCCAAACCATTAGCTGCACGCGGCGGGCACGGGCGCTGTCGGTGAACGTGGCCCGCGGAATGGGTAATATTTTCACTACCAGCAGCGTAGCCAGAACAATGAACACGCAGTTGATGAAGAATAAGTAGAGCGCCCCAAACATGTAGCTCCACTCGCCCATGGCCAGGCCGTAGCCGGCCGTGCACAGCGGCGGCATCAGGGCGGTGGCAATGGCCACGCCGGGCAGCACGTTGCTTTTCTCGCGCCGGGTGAGGGCTACGGCTCCGGCAGCACCCCCAAAAAGGGCAATCAGTACGTCCCAGGTGGTGGGCACGGTGCGGCCCAGTAGTTCGGTGCCGGCGTCGGTGAGGGGCGTGAGCCGGAAGTAAGTCGCCGATACCATCAGGCTGATAACCGTGGCCAGCAGCAGGTTGGAAAGCCCGCGCTGAATAATCTCGACCCGCACGGTAGCCGCACCAAACCCAATGCCCACAATAGGACCCATCAGTGGCGAAATCAGCATGGCCCCAATTACTACGGCCGTCGAGTTGACGTTGAGCCCCACGGAGGCTACCAGAATGGCGAACATGAGTACCCACAGGTTGGTACCCCGGAACACCAGGCCCTCCTCCACCTCCTGCACAATGTCGGCAGGCGTACCCATGTCCTGGGTTAGGTCGAAGCGCCGACGCAGCCAGCGGAGCAGCACAAAAATCATGGTCCAGGGCTAAGTAATGACAGGAGTTGCAGCACCAGAGAGTGTCGCTATAGACGTTAAAGCGCCATTTTGAAAGTCAGTGTTTTGTCGGCGTACGCCTGTAGCTCGGTTAGCTCGCGGGCAATACGCTGTTGCCAGGCCGCTACCAGCGCGGGGTTTTTGTAGGTTTCACTGTCGTAGGCATCCTGCAGCAGCTGGCTATCGGAGTGGAGCTGCCGAAACAGGGTTTCGTGTTTCTGCTGCAGCTCGCGCGTGTTGGCTGCCTGTTCGCCCAGCTGCCGCACAAAGCGGCGGGCATAAAGCTCCGTAATATCAAAGTGCACCTGCTCGTGGGCCAGTACCAGCGAATCGGTGGCGGAGGGCTTGAAGTAAGAGTCGGAGCAGCTGAAGTAGGTTTCGACAATGAGCCGGACCTTGCCCAGCCCCAGCCCGGCATAGCGGTACCGGATGTTGCTGCTGGTAGCTGCCTGAAACGGCCGGTTGGCAACGGGTCCCTTGAAATCGGCCATCCGCAGCCGGCGGCCGGGCTGCCAGAGTATCTCCCGCTCGTAGGGTGTCAGGTCGGGCAGGCGCAGGGCCCGGGCCCGAATCTGGTGGCAGGTGCTCATCATGGAAGGCTGGCGGTGCTCGTAAATGCGCAGCGCGTTGGCCCCCAGCGCCCGGGCCTTGTCAGAAGCTAGGCCCACTACGGTTTCGTAGTCGCAGCTCAGCGTGAAACCCGAGTCGCGGATAACGATGTCGCCCAGCTCTTCGGCCGGTCCGGCGAAAGGCTCGTTTTCGGCAATTACCAGGAACTCGGCCGTCGGGGCGGTAGGAGTGACAAGCACTGCCGGGCCCGCTAGGCTCAGCGGGCTGGTCCGGACGGTGGTACGCGGGGCGCAGGTGCCAGCCGCTAAGCTCAGGCCGAGTCCGAAAAGAAGCAGTGGCTTCATCGAAGGGAAACGTAAAAAAGAAAAGAGCCACCAAGCACTGGCAGGCCTGCGAAAGTACATCAACCAGCTTCGACCCGTAGCCTAGCCGGCCGCTTCCTCTTCGCGGAACAGCTTGGCATCGGCCCAGAAAGTGCCCAGGGGTATGATGGAAGCGAGCAGCGCCAGCGCCGTTTTGCGCCACGACCAGCTATACTGCACCGCTGCCCCAATCACGAGCACGCAATACAGCACAAACAGCGCCCCGTGGGCCATGCCTACTACCCGGACGGCCGCCGGCTGGCCAAAAAAGTACTTCAGCGGCATAGCAATGCCCAGCAGCAACAAAAACGAAAGACCTTCCAGAAGGCCAACCAGCCGCAAACGGCCCAGCGAGGAAGCAAAAAACTGTTTCATACGCACAACCAGCGGGGGCCATCGAAGGTGGCCGCTCCGGCGCAAAGGTACGCCCGCCGCCTCATCCGGCGCTAACCCAATGGCTTTTACTGGCGCAGGCCTTTCTGCCCAAGCACCCGAACGGCGGCAGCTTCCGAAGAAACTGCCGCGTTCGGGCATCAGAGCTGGTAGGGGTGAGGCTACTGCTTCATAAACCGCTCGTGGAAAGTCTTCTGCCCGTCGCTGGCGGTGAGCAGGTACACGCCGCTGGCTAGGTTGGCCACGTTCAGCTGGCCGTTTTCGAAGCGGACGTTGGCCACCTTCGCACCGCGCAAATCGGTAATCGAAGCCGATACTGCCGGGGCTTTACCAGCCAGCACAATATTGAGCACGCTGGCCGTGGGGTTGGGGTATAGCGTCAGGGCCTTCTCGAAGCGGCTGTCGCCTACCGTCGCGCCTTGGGCCGCTACATAAACCTCGGTGCCGGCTGCTCCGCCGATAATGGTAACCGAGTAGTCTTCGGTTTCGCCATAGGTGAAGTTATTACAGCTGGTGGTGGCGGCGTTGTCGCTCATGGTTACCCGCATGCGGGTTTTACCGGTCAGGGCCGAAGAAGGGACAGTGAAGGTAGCCGACAGCGTGGCGCTGCTCGATGAAGCGCCCGATACGACCGTCTCACCGGCATCGGTAAAGTCGCCATCCTGGTTGTAGTCGATGTATACGCGCCAGTTCTCGTTGTAGGCCGTCGAACGGAAACCCGCCGAGATGTTGATGGTCTGCGCCGAACCGGCGGCAATATCAGTGTTCAGGGCCGTACCGTTGTAGTAGCCACCATCGGCGCCCGAGGTGCGGTTAATGCTGCCCAGACGAACCAGATCAATCCACTCGTAGCTCACGTTGTTGCCCTTGCTGGCGCAGTACGTAACGGCAACTGGTGGGGTTGGAGGAGTAGGCGGGGTTGGTGGCGGCGGCGGTGGGGGCGGGGTGCCGCCGGCCGGGGCCGTACCAGCCACCGTAAACGTGCCCACCGAGGCGTAGTCAGAGTAACCATCAATTGCGGGGTTGGCCGCGCCGGTGCCATCTACCTGCAGGAAATAGGTGCCGGCGCCCAGCGTAGTGCTCACCGTTGCATTGAGGCTGCCGCTGGTATCGTAGGTGCCTACCAGACCGCCGGTGCTGTTCAGCAGCCGCACCACCACATCGAGGTTGCCATAACGGGCCACCGTATTTACGCTGAAGCTTACCGCGCCGCCGCTGGTCGTAAAGCTGAAGTTGTCCTGGTCGTCGGCGCGCTCAATCAGGCCGTTGCCGGTCAGGTTGTCGCCGCTGCGGGCCAGGGGCGTGGCCGTGCCGGTCGTGTTGCCGTGGTCATCGGCGCGGTAGCCCACGTTGTAGGTCGGGCCGCTGATGATGGCCATATCATCCTCCTTATTATTGGAGTTGTTGTATTCGCCTTTGCTCCACTGGCTGATGGGCTTGTAGTAGCCCACACCCATAATTGGGGCCCACGAGCCCTGGCCCTGGTAGTAGCCTTCACTGGGGCTGGTGCGGCCGTCGTGGCTCAGGCCCAGCGTGTGGCCCACTTCGTGCGAGGCCGCCTCGCCCCCCGCTTTGGGGTCGCTCATGAACACCCAGCAGGGCGTGTCGTTGTTGTAGCGGAACGACGTGAGGTAGGCCACTCCGCCAGCCCCGGGGGCTGCCGTGTTGGTGGGCGTCACAATCACGCGCATGCGCATGGTTTTGGGGTAGGCATTGAACACGGCCTCGTCGGTGGTCACGTTCATGTCGAAGGGCCGGAAATCCTCGCTCACCAGCTCCCAGAAGGCCTGCACCTTGGCCGCGTCGTTCTCGATGCCCGAAGGCGCAGCGTCGATGGGGTTACCGTTGTTCCAGGGCGTGCCCGATACATACTGGCCATCAAGGTCGATGTAGATGCAGCCCTTGGCGCCGGGCAGGCTCTGCAGCGAGGCAACCGCGGCAGCCATGCCGGCCGAGCGGTTGGCCGGGGCCGGCTCGGGGGCCTGGTAGCCCACAGGCTTATCGTAGTTGATGCAGATAACCTGGTTGATGTCGACTTCCTGCACCTGGGCGTTGCCCTGCGCGTCGGTCGAGTAGCGGTAGGCCCGCTTGGTATCCCGGAGCACAATGTGTCCTTCTACCTGCGTACCCTCTACCCGCACAAAAAACGACGAGTTCGGTACGCCCACCAGCTCGCCTACCAGATACTCGCCGGTCGAGGCTAGGTCTTCGCGGTAGTTCACCTGGCCGGTGAAATTCTGGTTGGCGGCCACCCGCAGCGAAACGGTGGGTTTGGGCTGGCGGCGGGCCACATCGGCGGCCACTTCGGTTTCGAGTTGCCGAACCAGGTTTTGTGGGCTCCCCAGCGAGTAGGTAGGGCCGGCAGCCCTGTTTTGAGCGAGGGCCGGAGCAGCGGCGGCCAGCAGGGCCACACCGAGCCCATAGGCATAAAGCTTGTTCATAGAAAAGGAAGATTGGTTGTGAAAAAGAGAGGGCGGACTAGCGCGGCAGCCGAATGAGCTGTTGCGCTATATGGCAAATGTATTATTAATCGGCAAACGGCCGATATATGTAATTTCTATATATGGCTTTGATCTATAGCATATTGCCCTATTGCCAAAGGAGTAAATCTGCCGTCAGCTATTCAAAAAAGCTAATTTTGCCTCCTCCACTACTCCCGATTCTGCCCGCTGTATGAAGTTGTCTTTATCCCAGAATGCCATAATTATATTCAGTTAACCGGACTGCAGGTAGCCCCGGCCGTGAGTTGCGCAGTGGGCCGGCTCCAAACGGCAGCGGCGACTACCCCCTTCGGAGTAGTCGCCGCTACTGGCACTGCCGAAAAACGGAGGGGGGCTTAGCCCGCCACCGCCATTTTCACATTGAAGGCACTCGGACCTTTCTGGCCCATCTCTACCTCAAAGGTCACTTTGTCGTTTTCCTTGATGGTGAGGCTGCCCAGATTGTTGGCGTGCACGAATACGCTCTGCTGCGTAGCTAGGTCCTTGATGAAGCCGTAGCCTTTCGAATCGTTGAAGAACGTAACCGAGCCGGAACGTACCGGATCTTCCTCTTCTATGTCCTCCTGGCGGATAGCGCCAATGCGGATGCTTTCGAGCGGAATCTCCTTCTTTTTCTTGGTCGGATCCGGGGGAGTGTCCACGATGTTGCCGTTCTCGTCAACGTAGGCGAGCATCTCCTCCAGGCCCTGGCCTTTGCTTGAGTTTGCTAGCCGCTCCTCCTTCTTCTCCGCCTTCTCCTGGCGCTTCTTCAGTCGTTTCTTCTCGTTCTCTCTTTTGCCGAAGGTGGCCTGTGATCTACCCATATAATGTGTTTGATTGATGTCGGAGTCGCCTCTGCCGGACAGGAGCGGGGTGGTACAAAAAGCTGCTTACCGGACTGAACAGCCCATAATCTAGCAAAGTTCCTATATTGGACTATGGCGAGATAGAGGCGCGAACAGCGGTGCCGGGAGGCAAATGAGCCGTGTTGCAGGAAGGCTGAGGGGCGCGGGCTAAGCCAGCACGGCCGGGGCTAAGCAATAACAGCAGGGGTAAAGTTACGCCATATTTCCCGCAAAAAGAACACCCTGCGGCTATATTCCGGGCAAACCGGGCCGTAGCGCTGCCCCGGCGCTCCGGCCGCTGCCGAAGAAACACACTGGTGCCGGCAGGGCGCAAAAGCGCGTGCAGTATTCCGGACGTTGGCTGCCAGTCAGGCGAGGACCAGCGCGACTACATCGGGCACTTCGCGCACCTCGCCGGGGGCCAGGCCGGCCAGGGCCACGCCGCCAATGCCCACGCGCACCAACCGAAGTGTGGGGAAGCCTACGGCGGCCGTCATTTTGCGTACCTGGCGGTTTTTGCCTTCTGTAACCGTAATGCTGACCCAACTGGTGGGGCCGTGCCGGTCGTCGCGGATTTTGCGGGGCCGGGGCGGCAGATCGGGGGCTTCGGGCAGGCGACGGGCCGCGCCGGGCAGCGTCTGGTAGGGTTGGTGCTCGACGCTGATTTCGACGCCGGTGCGCAGGCGGGCCAGGGCTTCTTCGGTGATGAGCCCGTCGAGTTGGGCGTAATATTCCTTTTCCACATCCTTGCGGCGGATCCGCTCACTCACCATTCCGTTGGTGGTGAGCAGCAGTAGGCCCTCGCTATGCTCATCGAGGCGGCCGACGGCCATCGTACCGGCCGGGAAATCGTGCAGTTCGCCCAGAAAACGCTTTTTACGCGCTTCGCGGGCATCTTCACTCCGGAACTGGCTCAGGTAGCCAAAGGGCTTGTACAGCAGAAAATGACGGTGTTCGGACACGGCCGTAAAGGTAGGTAGCCTGTTCCGGTTGCCCGCAGCCGCTACAACCCCGGCGCACATGCTACCGTATCAGGCCCAAGTAAAGTTTAAGTATAGCTACTAGCCTATATCCGGCTACGTAGCTTTTCTAACCTGAATTTTTTTCTGATGAATAAGTCTCTGCTTCTGATTTCCGCCGCTGCCACCCTGGCTATGGCTTCCTGCAACCAGGACAAGCAGGCCGCTGTGGATGCGGCCACCACGCCCTCGGCCGACACGGCCGTGGTGATGAACGAAAACATGGACTACCGGGCCGATGCTGACCGCACGGTAACCCAGATTGCGAATGACCTCGAAATCGACGATACGACCACCGTGTCGACCATTGGCCGGGGCTACTACGACCGGGGCCGCCGCTTTGCTGAGGTGAACAACCAGTACCGTACCGACACAACCGGTTTCTACGCTGCCCAGCGGGCCGTGAACGATGAAACCGATAACACGGTGAAAGGTGTAGTAAACGAAGACCAGTACGGTGTGTATAGCAAGAACCGCGGCACCTACTACGCCGGTACGCCCTACACGCCGGCTCCGGCTCCCCGAGTAGCCGTGGCTGCCAAGCCTGCCGGCCCTACCGTTGTAAAGCGTGAGAAGCGCTTCGGCGGCGACATCAAAATCACGTACTCGAATGGGAAAGTGATTAAAATCGACAAGGATGGCGACACCAAAGTGGAGTATCCTGACGGCACCAAGGTTAAAACCGATGCCGACGACGGAAAAGTAAAGGTGAAAAACTAACCTCGCTTTTAATGCTGATACAAAAGCCCCGTCCGGTGAATCCGGGCGGGGCCTTTTGTATGCCATACTGAGTGCAGTTGCTACTCGCGCGTGAACAGGTAGCTCCCCCCGCCCTGCTGCAGCGTAAACGTGTGCCGGTCCGCATCGAAATCCAGAACAATGCCTGCGGGCTCGAAGGTGAACTGGGTTTTCGACTTGGCCGTAAGCGTCAGGGCTTGCTGACCAGTGGCCTGGGCCAGAAGCGTAGCGCCAGATGCGGTAACCGTAATTTTAAGCGGCATCTGGGTGCTGGCGTAGGTACCAGTTAGCGGACCCAGGTCGGTGGCAGTAAGCGCCAGCGGGGTGGCAGGGCGCAGGTTGGGCAGGCGGTAGGGTGTGCCGTAATAGCTGGCCAGCGCTCCGATGAGCACGTCGTTGAGCGGGAAGTTGCTCCCGTTCTGGCAGTAGGCCAGCGCCAGCTTGTCGGCGGGGAAGTAGATGAGGCTGGACTGGAAGGCATCGATAACTCCGCCGTGGCCGTAGCCTTTTTTGGTGCCGAATGGTATAGCTGTCAGGGCCGCGCCGTAGCCATCCTGCAAAACCATCATCTGCTGCAGGGTGGCCGGTTTCACGAGCCGACCCCCGAATAAGCCCTCGATAAACCGCGTGAGGTCGGCGGGGGTAGACACCAGCGCCCCGGCTCCGCCGGGAATGCTCATGTCTGTTTCCGGCTCGGGCTGCCAGGCGCTGCCCGACCACCTGAACGAGGCCGCTTCATGCTTTTTGGCATCAATGGGGCCACCGTAATACGTTTCCTTCAGGCCCAGCTTGCCGGTAATACGTTTTTGCAGGATCTGTTTGTAGGGCTGGCCCGTAACCTTCTCTACTATGTAGCCCAGCAGCAGGTAGTTGGTGTTGCTGTACTCGAACTTGGCCCCCGGTTCGAAATCCGGGGCTGGCTTGCTCATAATTGCCAGCATTTGGGCCTGGGTCTGCGGCTTGGCCATGTATGTTGCGTAGGCCGCGTCGCTGGTAAAGCCGTGCAGGCCGCTGCGGTGGTGCAGCAGTTGGTCGACGGTGATGCGGGTGGCGTTGGGCAGCTGCGGAAACCAGGTGGCCAATGGCGCATCCAGCTTTAGCTTGCCTTCTTCCACCAGCTGCATCAGCATGGTGGCGGTGAAGAGCTTGCTGATGGAGCCGATGCGGTAGCGCGTGGACGTAGTAGCAGGCACACCCGGTTGCTCCTGCCCGAAGGCGCGGCTGTACACCACTTTGCCATCCTGCGACAACGTGAGGCTGCCCATAGCCCGGTGGTTGGCTTCCAGGCTGGTAAGCAGGCTGTCGAGCCGGGGTTGGTTGAAGCTGCCTTGAGCCAGAGCGGAACTGGCGCCAAGGCATGCGGGGAGTAGTACTAAGGCGAGTCTGCGTAGCATACAGCGAAGGGAATAAGGTGGAAGACGGATCAAAGAAACCAGCTATATCGGAGAAGCTGAATTATTTTCAACCACCACCCTCATTCCTGCCTTCAACTGTCTCCGGTACCTTACTTTATCACCCCGAACTCGCGTAGCTCGGTCGCAATGCGCTGGTTCCAGCGGTTTTGAGCGGTGGCGTCGGTGCCGCCCGAAGTTTCCCGGTCGTACTGGTCCTGCAGGCGGTTCATCTCGCGGAAAGAATCTAGGTACTGCCAACCCAGAATGCTCTGGTAATCGGCCACGGTGAGGCTGTCGGGGCCCACCTTGCGCCGGAACCGCTCGGCCACCAGCCGCACAATATCGAAGTGGCGCTGCTCGTGGTTGAGGTTGTAGGCCGTGCGCTGCCCCTCGGCCACCCACGAGGAGGTGCGCACCACATACACCTGCAGCTCTATATCCAGCACTACCACCCCCTGGCGCACCCGCGGCCGGGTCCGGTAGCCGAAGCTCGGGAATACGGCCGCCGCATACTGGCCTTCGGACCGGGGCGTGCCCGTAAAATCGGACCAGGCCATTGGGCGGGCCGGGTCGTAGAACAGCGTGTCGGGCTCGGTTTGGCGGGTGTCGTAGCGGAAGGTGGGCTGCACGGCCGTGGCCAGCCGGACATCGTGGGCGGCAGCCGTGGCCAGCCAGCCGTTGAAGTAGCGCAAGCCGCCCAGCAGCGCTTGGCCCAGCGCGGTTTCTACCACGGCGCGGTTGGGGCGGGCGCGGCCGTAGCGGGCCGCGCCGCGGTATTCGGTAAGCGTACTAGTTCGGCCTTCGGCATTGCGCCACTCAAAAGCCAGGTGCAGGGCAATAGTGCCATTGGCGGCACCGTTCGGGCCGGGTGTTTCGCGCACCTGCAACTCCAGCACCCGCAGCGTTATGGGGTAGCGGCTGGTAGTGGCGGCCGGCAGCGTGGCGGCGGCAAACTGTTGCAGCGCCGTCGCTGTGCCGTTTCGCAATTCGACCGGCTGGGCTGCTGTTGTAGTGCCGGCCGCCGCCGTTGCGGGCAGCAGCAGCGCCACGGCCGGCTGCCCCGGCCGCTCGTCGCGCACGGCGGCTATGCTGAACAGTGCCGGCCCGAAACCGGGCGCAACGGGCCGTAGCACCAGCGGGGCTTCGGGCGCGGGCCGCAGCAGGTGCTGCAGCAGCAGAAACAGGTTCAGCACAAGCGGGTTCAGCATAAACATCTACCCCAGACACCTGCCCGCCGCCACCCGTTCCGCGGGCAAGGAAGGAATTTGAGGGAGAGGAGGGAAGCAGCGGGACGATCATTCCGCCGAAAGAAGAATGCGCTCCGCTGCTTGTGCTTTCAGCCCCCGCCCAGCCGCTGGCGGCGGTACTCGGTGGGGCTTTGGCCGGTGAACTTGCGGAAGGTTTTGTTGAAGTGCGACAGGTTGTTGAATCCGCAGGCATAGCAGACCTGAGTAATGGCCAGATCGTCGTCGAGGAGTAGCCGGCAGGCCTGGCCCACGCGATACTCCTGCACGAAGTCGGTGAGCGTGTGGCGGGTCATTTTTTTGAAGTAGCGACAGAAGGCTGGCACCGAGAGGTAGGCCACGTCGGCTACTTCCTGCACCGATAGCGTGGCGCGCTGGTAGTGCTGCTCCACAAACTGATACACCCGGCTCAGGCGCTGCTGTTCCTTGCCACTGAGGCCCTGCCCCCCGGCGCCGCGTGCAATGGCTGGCAGTCGGGGGTGGGGGCGGCCTGGGCCAGCTGCTGCAGGGCCTGCAGTAGCAGCAGCAGCCGCGCGAAGGGCGGAGCCGTGAGCAGCTGGCGCAGC
The DNA here is from genome assembly GCF_003417065.2 of Hymenobacter lapidiphilus. Lineage (GTDB taxonomy): Bacteria > Bacteroidota > Bacteroidia > Cytophagales > Hymenobacteraceae > Hymenobacter. The sequence goes on from NZ_QVLT01000005.1 coordinate 156,980, forward strand.
AGCGGGCCTACCGCCTGGCGGGTAGCGGCCCCGAACGACAGCCCCTCGTGCGAGCGGGCCAGTAGTTGCCGGATAGCCACCATCTCCGACCGCTCCCAGAAGTCGGGCCCCAAGAAGTCGCCCCGCAGCTGCACCACGATTTCTTCAAACGGCGTGCCTACCGGCTGGCCGTAGCTGAACGTCAGGTGGGGCAGATCGGGCCCGATAAGTACCAGCTCGCCATCTTCGAACCGCGAAATATGCTGGCCGATATGCCGCCGACCGTGGCCCCGCGGGATATATACCAGCTCGTACTCGGGGTGATAGTGCCAGAGCAGATCGGCCTTGCTTACCTGCGTGTAGTGCAACAGCGTAAACGAACTGTCGGCGGTTGGGTGAATGGGCTCAAATTGTAGCTTCACGGCGCAAAATGGTGCCTCAATGGCGGAATGAGACCGTGAAGTTAACACAATTGGTCAATCAGGCACTACGAATGGCGAACAAGGCAGTAGTTATCTGGTTGAAGCTTAGTGACCTTTGTATGGTAGAATCGGATTCGGTGCTAAACCGGGCCGAATCAGGCCAGCTTTTACACGTTGGGCGCAGGCTTTGCAATAGCATAACTGCATTGCTGGTCTGGGGCTGCGTTCTGGGCGGGGAATCTGCAACTTCCTCGCCGCGCTGGCTGGCTTAACGAAAAAAGCCGGCTGGTGTGTCAGATATAAAGAGGGTGGTGCATCCGCATCAAACATCCAGCGACTTTGGGTGGGAATTTTAGTCGCTGGCCGTTTCCCGGGCCTTTTTGAGGGTCGGTAAACGCAAAAGAGGTTGAGGCTGTGGGAGCTTCAGCCTCTTTTTTTTGCCAGGTCCCGTATGAGGGGGAACTCCCCCCACCTTTTTGATCGTATTTTGGGGCCACCCAAGCTGTACCCTATGCGTTCATTATTGCTGTGCTCGTTCCTTCTGCTGCTCTGCTTGCCGAGCGCCGCCTGGGCCCAGCAGACCGACACCACCCGCATTCGCCTCGAAAACGTGGATGTGGCGCCCCTTGCGGCCAACATCTCGGGCTGGCTGTTGCTCGATAAGGACATCCAGACCGAACTGGAGGGGGCCGTCTACAACCTCTATAATTTCAAGTATGATAAGGCCGAGCGGCAGTTTCGGAGCCTGCGCCGCCGCTACCCCCAGCACCCGATGCCGTACTTTCTGCTCGGGCTCAGCACCTGGTGGAAAATCATGCCCAGCAACATCACCAGCAAACAATACGACAAGGTGTTTCTGGCCTACATGGATACGGCCATTACCCGGGGCGAGGTGCTCTATAAGAAAGACAACAAGAACTACGAAGCCAGCTTTTTCCTGTCGGCGGCCTACGGTTTCTCGGCCCGCCTGAACGCCGAGCGCAGCAACTGGCGCAAAGCTACCGTCGAGAGCAAGCGCGCCCTCAGCTACCTCGAAAAAAGCCGCGAAGCCAACGGCCTCAGCCCCGAGTTTCTGTTCGGCCAGGCCCTCATCAACTACTACGCCCCCTGGATTTCCGACAATTACCCGCTGTTGCGGCCGGTGATGCTGTTTTTCCCGAGGGGCAACAAGCAGCTGGGCCTGCAGCAACTGCGCAACGTGTCGGTCAACGGTTTCTACACCGGCCCCGAGGCCAAGGTGTTCCTGATGAAAATTCTGCAGAACCAGGAAAACAAGCCCGCCGAAGCACTGCCCATCGCCCAGCAGATGGCTACCACCTACCCCGATAACGGTTACTTCCAGCGCTTCTACGCCCTGATGAGCTACCAGGTAGGCGACCTGCGCGAGTGTGAGCGGGTCAGCCGCGACATTCTCGAAAAAATAAACCGGGGTATGCCCGGCTACGAGGGTATTAGCGGGCGATACGCCACGTTCTTCCTGGGCAGCCTGATGCAGAACCAGTACAAAGACCTCGACAAAGCCCGCGACTACTACCAGCGTTGCGTGGTATTCTCCGAAAGCACCGGTGATACCCAGCAGGGCTTTTACCTGTACGCCCTGCTCAACCTGGCCCGCATTGCCGACAAGCAGCCCGACCCCGAAGCCGCAACCCGCTACTACCAGGAGGTTCTTAAGAAGGCTGAACGAAAATCGGAAGCCCACAATGAGGCAAAAGCGTACCTGCAGAAGAAAAAGAAGAAGTGAGTTTTAAGGAAGAATGACCCTCTTCCTTAAGCCCTACTGCTCCTTATACACAGTGTCGATGGCCAGGCCGGCGGCTAGGAGTAGTACGTTGGAGGCGGCCTGCTGCTCCCCCATGTCATGGATGGAAATCAGGTAGTTGTCGGCGGTAGTGAACAGTTCGCGGCCCAGGCCGGCCCATTTCTTGGTAACGAGGCCGATTTCCTGGCCCGAGGCACTGATGAATTTAAAATCCCAGCCTTTCCAGTTACCCTTCACCTCGGCCACCAGCACATCCTGCGGCGAGTACACATTGAAGCCGCCCCCCAGCGTGAAAAGCTTGCTTTTGAAGTAGCCTACAGGCTGATCCTGGGCATCGTACACGTACACTTTGGAGCGCAGAAACGTGAAGCCCCGCTCGATACGAAACAGCGGCGGCGACTCGGCCTGCTCGCGTACGGCAATGGTTATGGGCAGCATCTGCTTGCCCACCAGCAGCCGCAGGGCTAGTATCCAGCCGGGCGTAGATTCCATTGCGTAGGCCAGCTGCTGCTGGGTTTCGGGGTCGAGAATATCGTAGGTGTCCTTGAATTTGAAGGCGCCCACGTGTTCGCGGATGAAGTAGCTGTTTCGGGTGAGCATAGAGGTAGGGTTGGAGGAAGGAGAAACCCGCCCGGCAGGGCATTCGCAAGCTACGGTTTTGCCGCTGCTATTCCGGGCCGGGGGCATGCGGTAGCTGAACAATTGGCTAAGCTTGTGAGTATGAGTAGTCAGCGGTACGACTGTCGCGCTGCTCATTTTTCCGCCCGAACTCCCCGCCCTATGGTTTCCGCTCCCCTTGCCCCCGTGGCCACCCAACTATCCATTCCTGCGCTGTTTGCCCGCCAGCAGGGCCGCGCCGAGGCGTTGCGCCGCGAGGCAGTGAGCAGCCGTGCTGCCCGTCTGCGCCGCCTCGATAACTGGCTGACTGATAACAGGGAAGCTATCCAGGAGGCGCTGTACACTGATTTTCGCAAACCCGCCGTCGAAACCGACGTCACCGAAATCTGGTCGTCGCAGACGGAGCTGCGCCATACTTTGCGCCACCTAGAGAAATGGGCGGCCCCCCGCCGGGTAGGCACGCCCATGGCCCTGGTAGGCACCAACGGCTGGGTACAGGCCGAGCCCAAGGGGGTTACGCTGATTATCGCGCCCTGGAACTACCCGTTCTACCTGGCCATCGACCCGCTAATTTCGGCTCTGGCCGCCGGCAACACGGCCATCATCAAGCCCTCGGAGATGACGCCCGCCGTGGCCGAGCTGCTGGCCCGCATGTGCGGCGAGCTGTTCGATGAGGCTGAAGTAGCCGTAGTGCAGGGTGATAAGGACGTGGCTACCGAGCTGCTGAAACTGCCCTTCGACCACATTTTCTTCACGGGCAGTCCGCAGGTGGGTAAAATTGTGATGCGCGCCGCCGCCGAACACCTTACCAGCGTAACGCTGGAGCTGGGCGGCAAAAGCCCGGCCGTAGTGGATGAAACCGCCGACCTGCGCGATGCGGCCGAGAAAATCATCTGGGGCAAGGGCGTAAACGCCGGCCAGACCTGCGTGGCCCCCGACTACCTGCTGGTGCACGAAGCCGTACGCGACCAGCTGGTAGCCGAAATGCAGGCCGCCACCCAGCGCTTCTACTCGCCCGAGGGCCGGCCCGTCAGCGAGTCCGACTCCTATGCCCGCCTCGTAAACGACCACCATTTTGGGCGTGTGGCCGGCCTGCTCGAAGATGCCCAGGCCCGCGGCACCAAAGTCGCTTTCGGCGGCTCTACCGATGCCGGCCAGCGTTTCATCGAGCCCACTGTGCTGCTCGACCCGCCCACCGACAGCCGGATAATGCAGGAGGAAATCTTCGGGCCGCTGCTGCCGGTTCTCACCTTCGGCAGCCTCTCGGCAGCCGTTGATGCGGTAAACGCCCACCCCAAGCCGCTGGCACTCTACGTATTCACGCAGGACAAGGAGAACCAGCGTTACCTGCTCCAGAATATCCCGGCCGGTGGAGCCTGCGTCAACGAAACCATTCTGCACTTGGCCCACCCCGAGCTACCCTTCGGCGGCTTCGGCAACAGCGGGGTCGGCCGCTGCCATGGCCACGCCGGTTTCCTGGCTTTCAGCAACGAAAAATCGGTGCTCAAGCAGCGCGTGGGCCTCACTGCCCTCAAGCCCCTATACCCGCCCTACACCAATTCAGTGAAGAAAATGGTAAACCTGCTGCTGCGCTGGCTGTAGCGGCGAATGAGTAAATGAGGAGCGTGTCATTGCGAGGAGGCACGACGAAGCAATGACACGCTCCTCATTTACTATTAGTATGCAAGCCGAGTATTTTCCAGGAAAATTACCGACCTTTTAGGGCCCGCTTTCCGGTGGGTGTTGCCGCCCGTTTCCCCAACCCGTCATGCAGTTTACCGAAGCCCAACGCGCCACCCTGCGCGCCCTCGCCGATACGTTTATTCCCGGCCTGCCAGTGCCCCCCAACGCTACCGATGCTGCGTACTGGGCCCACCGCGGCTCCGAAGGCATCGATTTGGATAAAATGGCCGAGGCGCTGTCGGCGCAGCCGGCGGGGGCGCAGCAGGAGTTTGGGCAACTGCTGCGGCTGCTCGATTCGCCGGCGCTGGGCTTAACGTGGTTCGGGGCCCTCAAACCGTTTGTAAAACTTGATGCGGAGCAGCGTGAGAAGCTGCTGCAGAGTTGGGCTTCTTCGCAGGTAGGGCAGCTGCGGAAGGGGTTTCAGGCGCTGCGTAAGCTGTGCGTATTCCTGTACTACGGCGGTTCGCAGCCCGAAAAGGCGCATTTTGTGTGGGAGGCCATCGGCTACGACGGCCCCCAGATGCCGGCCGAAACCGTGGTGCCAGAACCCGCTCCCGCCCGGCCCCTCCAGACGCTGCAACCCACGCAGGATGTTACCTACGACTGCGACGTGCTGGTGATTGGCAGCGGGGCCGGGGGCGGAGTGGTAGCCGGCGAGCTGGCCGCTGCCGGCCACGATGTGCTGGTGCTCGAAAAAGGCCCCTACTTCCACGGCACCGACTTTTCGCAGCGCGAGGTAGATATGCTGGGCCAGCTCTACGACGCCCGCGGCACGCTGGGTACCCAGGATGGTGGCGTGGCTATCTTGGCCGGTTCCTGTCTGGGTGGCGGCACCACCGTCAACTGGGCCGGAGCCTTCCGCACGCCCGATTACGTGCTGCAGGAATGGGCCCGCGAGCATCAGGCACCGCATTTCACGTCGATGGAGTTCAAGCAGAGCCTGGATGCCGTGAGCCGTACGCTGGGCGTGAACATTGATTACGTGCGCCACAACGGCCAGAACCAGGCGCTGCTCGATGGCTCGCGGCGGCTGGGGCAGGAGGTGAAACTGATTCCGCGCAACGAAAAGCACCCGGAAGCCGAGGACGACGCGCACTTTGCCGGCATGGGCTACAGCTGTTTCGGCGACCGACACGACGTGAAGCAGGGCACGCTCAATACCTACCTGCAAACCGCCTTCGAGCACGGTGCCCGGCTGTTGTGCGACACCGAGGTAACGCGCGTAACCGCGGCCCAGGGCCGCGCCACCGGTGCCGAGGCCACCTACACCGGCCCCGATGGCCGGCCGGTGCGCGTAACGGTACGAGCCAAGCGGGTGGTAGTGGCCGGCGGGGCCGTGCAGACGCCGGCGCTGTTGCTACGCAGCGGCCTGCGCCATCCGCACTTGGGCCAGCACCTGCACCTGCACCCCACGGTGGTGGTTTCGGGCATATATCCGCAGCGCATGAACTCCTGGCACGGGCCGATGATGTCGGTGGTGAATGACGGCTTCACGATGCTCGACGGCACCAACTTCGGCGCTAAAATCGAAACCCCGCCCGCTCACCCCGGCCTGATGAGCATGGTGATGCCCTGGCTTTCGGGCCGCCAGCATAAGGAGCTGATGCACGAGGCCGCTCACCTGGGCTCGTTCATCGTGCTCACCCGCGACCGGGACGGCGGCCGGGTTTCCGTCGACAAGCACGGCCAGGCGCTGATTGACTATACCCTAAGCGACTTCGACCGCCACAACATGCTGCGCGGGGTGCGCGCGGCGGCCGAAATACAGGTGGCCGCCGGGGCCCGCACGGTGCTGCTGCCCCACGGCTCGCTGCCGCTGCTGCACGCCGAAAACAGCCGTTTGCTCAACCCCGAAGTGCTCGACAACCTGCCCCAGCTCAGCTGGAAAGCCAACCAGTTCGGCCTGTACAGCGCCCACCAAATGAGCACCTGCCGCATGGGCGGCGACCGGGCCACCCACCCGGCTAGTCCGACCGGCGAGCTGTACGAAGTAAAAAACCTGTTCGTGGCCGACGGCTCGGCCTTCCCGGCCTGCAGCGGCGTCAACCCCATGCTCACCATCATGGCCCTGGCCCACTACACGGCCCAGCAGCTCAAGGCCAGTTGAGAGGTTAATGGTAAGCGCGTCATTCTGAGCGAAGCCGGAGGCGAAGTCGAAGAATCTCTACCGCTTCGTTGCAGGCGTCAGGATTACCAATGTGGTAGAGATGCTTCGGCTTCGCTCAGAATGACGTACCGTTTCTCACTTCTCCGCTAACCACTGAAACCAGACCCGACGGGGCTTTTCGCGTAGGTAGGGTTTTCGCTCCCTGAATTTCTGTTTTATGACTTTCCGTACTCCTTTGGCGATGGTGCTGGCGGCCGGGCTGCTGGGCAGCGCTTGTGCCCGCCGGCCGGCCGCTGTTGCTACCAGCACTACCGCGGCCCCCGTCAAATCGGGCCGCGAGGTGCGGGCCGAAACCAAAGCGGTGGCTGCCGCGCCGCCCGCCGCCCGCGACCTGACCGACGTGCTGACCGAGCAGCTGAGCCTGACGGATGAGCAGCGCAGCAGCGTCCGGCAGATTTTCACCAGCACCCTGAAGCAGGCTCAGCAAGCCCAGGAACGCTTAAAAACCAACCGTCCGGCGCTGCTGGCCGAGCTGAAAAGCATCAACGCTACTTCTGACCGCGAACTGCAACAGGTGCTCAGTCCCGAGCAATACCAGCAGCTGAAAGCCAAGCAGAAGCAGGTGCAGGAGCAGATGCGGGCCCGCAAGAAATAGCCGTACCCAATTCGATTCGCCAGCCTTTCCGGCCCGCTTTTCCACCGCCCGTTTTCTTATGCCCGCCTCCCTCGTTCAGACGCCCGAAACCATTCACCGCATCCGGTTTCAGGACTGCGACATGCTTGGCCACCTCAACAACGCCCGCTACCTCGACTACTTCCTTAACGCCCGCGAAGAGCACGCCCTGCAGCACTACGCGCTGAATCTGGGCCAGCAGGCGCAGGAGCAGGCCGCCGGCTGGGTAATTACCAAGCACCATCTTGCTTACCTACGGCCCGCCCGCCACGCCGAAACAGTGCGCATCCGTACCCAGCTCATTCATTTTGATAATTCGAATCTGGTAGTGGAAATGCAGATGCTGCGCGAAGACGGCCTGCAGCTAAAAGCCCTGCTGTGGTCGGAAATGACCCTGGTGCGCCTGCCGGGCGGCACCCGCACCGAGCACTCGCCCGCCCTGATGGAGCTGCTCGAACAACTCGATGTAAACGAGGTGGACTACGAGCCCGATGGATTCGACGAGCGGGTTCGGGAGCTGCGCAAACAGTTTAAAAAAGCCCGCAAAGGCGAAGACGGATAGCAGGCCCCGGTGGCCCAAAGCCAAAATCCTGCTCAACTTCCAGCCGCATCAGCCGTTAGAGAAGAACCGAAGGCGCCCGGCGCTTTCGGTTTTTTTATTCTTCTACCTAACCCCTATTTACGATGAGCATTTTTGGAAGCGACGCCCTCAAGGGCAAAAAAATAGCCATTATCGCCACCGATGGTTTCGAGCAGTCGGAACTCGAAAAGCCCAAAAAATACCTTGAGGCAGAAGGTGCCGAAACCCACGTTATTTCGCTGAAAAGCGGCTCGATTAAGGGCTGGGACGAGAAAGACTGGGGCGACAAAGTAGATGTGGATAAGGTAATCGGCGAGGTAAAAGTGGCCGATTATGATGCCCTGGTACTGCCCGGCGGCCAGATGAACCCCGACGTGCTTCGTACCAAGCCGGAGGTAGTGAGCTTCGTGGGCGAGTTCGTGCGCTCGGGCAAGCCCGTAGCCGCCATCTGCCACGGCCCCTGGGTGCTGATTGAAGCCGACGTGGTGCGCGGCAAAAAAGTCACCAGCTGGCCCAGCCTGAAAACCGATGTTAAAAACGCCGGCGGCCACTGGATCGACGAAACCGTGGTAATCGATGGCAACCTCATCACCAGCCGCAACCCTCAGGACATCCCCAACTTCAACGAGAAGATAAAGGAAGCCTTGGTCGGAAAAAAGTAAGCCAGTTGCAGGCTGAAGAAAGCCGTCCTCGGGAAACAGTGGCACATGTAGCTGCTGTTTCCCGAGGACCGTTGCCTACCGACAGTTTATTTTACTGGCCTAGCTGCGCCGCAAACTGGTGGTAAACGAAATAGAAGGCCAAATCGAAAAAGAACAGAAAGCCTCCTTGTAGCAGTAGCGAGCGGGCGTAGCCGTGCAGGCGTTCGGGCCGCTCGGCGGTGGCAGCGCGGTGGTGCAGCCAAAGGCCGATGAGCAGGTAGCCTACATCGAGCGCCGCGTTAAGCAGCAGCAGTTTCTCGAAGCGGGCCTGGGCCGCCAGGCTTTCGGCCAGCGAGAGGCTAGCTACGCCCCAGGGGTTGGCCTGCAAAACGCCCCATACGGCCACCAGCGTGTTCACCACGTTCCAGGCCACGTTCATAAAGTGGAAGTGGTGGACCGCGGTGCGCGCATCGATGCGCGCCACATAGTAGCCACTCACAACCAGATTGAGCAGCCCCCACACCCCGAGTAGCACCATGCCGCGCTCGGCCATCAGCTCGCGGGCGTGGTTGAGGGCAGGTAAATCGGCAACGGAAAGCGGCATACGGCAGAGAAGAGAAACGCAAAAGAGGAAGCCCGCGGGCTTCCTCTTTGTTTATTGAAGGCTGGGGCCGGCTAGCGGTTGAAACCAATGCCGACATACACCTGGAACGCCCCGTTTTTGATATCGGTGAGGGCGCGGTTGCCGGTTTTGGTAAAGTCCTGGTCTTTAATAATTTCATTGAAGCCTGCTACATAGCGGCCACCTACGCGGGCCGGGCCCACGCGGGCCTCCAGGCCAGCGGCCAGGCCGTAGTCGAGGCTGTTGTACGCGTAGCTGAAGTTGCCGTTTTCATTGGCAATTTTGCGCTCTACCCCGTTTTCGCGCACTTTAGTCAGCAGCGAAACCTGCGGGCCGGCATGGATGCTCACATTATCGAGGATGTTGTACACCAGCAGCACGGGCACCTGAATGTAGTCGAGGCGGGTGTCATAAGCCCCGTTTATTTTCTGGCCCTGGGCGTTGGTCAGGCCATTGTTGCCGGCAAAGCCCTGGCGGCTGTACAGCAGTTCGGGCTGAATGGAAATCTTGTCGCTGAAGCCGTATTGGGCATATATGCCAGCGTGGAAGGTGTTGTAAACGCCTTCATCGGAGTAGTTCTTCTTGTCGTCGCCGCGGAAATGGGCGGCCGTGAAACCACCTTTAATACCAAAGCCGGTGTTGCGTGAGTCGGAGCCACCGGAGGCTGCCGGGTAGTCGGTAGAGGAACGGACGCCGTCGGGGCCGGTGGTCTGCGCCAAGGTGGGTACACTAAGCAGGAGGCCGGAGGCCAGCAGCAGAGGAGAGATAAGGTTTTTCATGGGACGGAAAGTCGTAAATAGTAAGAGTAGAATGAGCGAAGCCGATACAGGGCCGGCCGCTTTAGTAGCCCTATACTGCCTCATGCGGCGAAGGTTACACTGCAACAGGTGGGCAAACCCTAATTTTGTACGCCAGGCAGCTGGGTTTACCGGGGGGCTACCATATCTTTGGCCTCTGCAGCTGCCGCCAGGCAGGTCCTGCAGATTGATCTTCAGGGGGTGTTAGCTCAGTTGGTTCAGAGCACTACCTCGACAAGGTAGGGGTCATCGGTTCGAGCCCGATACGCCCCACAAAAGCCCGATAAATCCGGAAATAACCGCCCTTATCCGGCGGTTATTTTTGCGTTGAGACAGTGGCGGCTAAAGCAGCCGAAGCTGGGCTAAGTGCCGCCGAAGCATCACGCCGCCGGTTAGCCAATAGCGCCCGTAGTCGCCGCGCCGTTGGCTAAAAAGGCACATTTTTTCTGCATTATTCCCCCTTTCAGCCCCGCGCATGCTCTCCATTGCCTGGCACCCCGTCTATGCCCATCCGCTGCCGGCTAGCCACCGCTTTCCCATGCTCAAGTACGAGCTGCTGCCCGAGCAATTGCTGCGCGAGGGAACGGTGCCCGAATCGGCCTTTTTTGCGCCCCAGCCACCCCCCGAAGCCGATGTGCTGCGCGTACATGACGCCGACTATTTCCGCCGCTTACAGGCTGGCGAGCTGAGCCGGCAGGAGGAGCGGGCCACCGGCTTTCCATGGAGCCCGGAGTTGATTAACCGCGAAACCACCATTCTGGGCGGTACGCTGGAGTGTGCCCGCCGGGCTTTGGCCAGTGGCGGGGTGGCGCTCAATATCGCCGGCGGCACGCACCACGCCTTCCGCGACCGGGGCGAGGGGTTCTGCCTGCTCAACGACCAGGCCGCTGCCGCCGCCTATCTGCTGGCGCACCCCGCATTAGGCGTGCGCCGGGTGTTAATCATCGACCTTGATGTACACCAGGGCAACGGTACGGCCGCTATTCTCGCCCACGAGCCGCGCGTGTTCACGCTCAGCGTACACGGCGCCCGCAACTACCCGCACCGCAAGGAGCAGTCGGATCTCGACCTGCCGCTGCCCGACGGTACCGATGACACTACTTACCTGGCGCTGCTGCGCGATACGCTGCCCCGCCTGCTGGCCGAGCACCAACCCGATTTCGTGTTTTACCTGGCCGGCGTAGATGTGCTGGCTACCGATAAGCTGGGCCACCTGGGCCTGAGCCGCGAGGGTTGCCGCCAGCGCGACGCCTACGTGCTTGGCCTCTGCCACCAGCACGGCCTGCCGGTAGTGGTGTGCATGGGCGGCGGCTACTCGCCCAGCATCATCGACATCGTAGAGGCCCACGCCAACACGTTCCGGGTAGCCGCCGATTTATGGGGCTGATTATAGGTGCGTAGCTGATGATGAAAGTCAAAAGAACGTCATGCTGAGCTTGCCGAAGCATCTCTACCGCAGTAGTATAGGATTACTGTTGCGGTAGAGATGCTTCGGCAAGCTCAGCATGACGTTCTGCACTGATTCAATAACGGCCTAAGCATTAAGCACTGATAACCAGTTGCCACCGAAAGGCCCAGCGCCAGCGCAGGGTGTAGTTCCGGATGCCAGCGGCGGCCAGCAGGGCTTCGAGCTCGGGGCGGGTGAAGGCGCGGGCGACTGACAGCGGCGCGTCGTGGCGGACGAGGCGCGAGCCGCCCAGCAGCCGCGTGAGCCAGCGTATGCTGTGGTAGGCCAGCGGGTGGCGGTGCAAGTCGTTGATGATGACAGCCAGCCCGGCTTGGCGGTGCCACTGGGCCAGCATCTGCACCAGCTGCTCATCGGAGAAGTGGTGGCAGAACAGGCTGGCCGTGAGAATATCGAAGGGCTGGCGGGCGAAGTCGGGAGCGAAGATGTCGGCCTGCTGGAAGCTGATTTCGGGGTAGGCTTGGGCTTTGGCGGCGGCGTAGTCGAGCATGAAGGCGTGGCATCGATGCCAACCAGCTCGACGGGCACCCGGCGGCGGCGGGCCCAGCGGGCAATCTGGCGGAGCGTGTCGCCGCCGCCGCTGCCCAAATCGGCCACGCGCAGGGGCGCCGGCCGGAAAACGGGGCCGCAGGCGTGCCAGCGCGTCGAGCACCGGGGCGTAGCCGCCGAGCCAGGTGTTCACGGTTTCCAGCTCATCGAGGTTCTGCCGCAGCTCATCGGACGCCAGCGTGAGGTCGTCCATTAGCTCATCCTGCTCCGAGCGGGTACGCAAGTCAGCCATGATCTTAACTAGTAGCTTTCAGCTGATGGCTGATAGCTTTTGTATTGTGAATAAGCAGTTCAAAACGTGCTTAACGGCTGTTGGGAGCGTAGCGCTAATGGCAGCTATTCGCTTTTGATAGTGAAACTCAGGAGGCCAGCACGGCTTGGGGTTGCTGCGTGTCATTGTTCACCTCCATTACCACACCCTCCACCAGGTTCTTCACGCCGTCCATATTTTCCGAGGCCACCGTCAGCAGCATGGCTTCCAAGGTAAGGCCGGGGCCGAAAGCGAAGCTGAGCACGGGCGCTCCGTTATCGGCGGCCGTCAGCTCGCGCATCAGTCGGGCCAGCACAAACAGCACCGTCGCCGACGACATGTTACCGTACTCGCGCAGCACAGCGTAGGCGTAGCGGTTGTCGTGCGTGCTCAGGCCCAGCGCCTGTTCGATGGATTCGAGGATTTTGCGGCCACCGGGATGAATGGCAAACGCCCGGATATCGGCCAGCTCGACCGGCAAATCGGCCAGCAGGCGCTGGGTGAGCTGCCCGATGCCGTCCTGAATCATGCGCGGCACATACGACGAGAGCGTCATTTCGAAGCCAAAATCGTTGATGTGCCAGGCCATGTCGGCGTGGCCGTCGGGCTCCAGGTCGCAGTGGAAGGCCGTGAGGGCCAAGCTGGGCCGGTGCGCGGCCGGGGTGCCCTGCACCAGCACGGCCGCCGCCCCGTCGCCGAACAGGGCGTTCGATACCAAATGGTCGTCTTCGGCGCTTTTCTGAAAGTGCAGCGTGCACAGTTCTACGCATACCACCAGCACCCGCGCCTGGGGCGTGGCTTTACAGAACGCGTCAGCCAGCTTCAGGCCATTCACGGCTGCGTAACAGCCCATAAAGTTCACGCAGGTGCGCTGTACGTGGCCCGGCAGGCCCAGCGCGCCCACCAGCTCAATGTCCAGCCCCGGTGCGTACATGCCGGTGCAGCTCACCGTAATCAGGTGGGTAACCGAGCTTAGCTCGACCTCTGGTAGCTGCTCCAAGCAGGCGCGCACGGCCTCTATGGCCAGCGGCAGAGCAAAGCGGCGGTACTCGGCCATGCGCCGACCCACCGCCGGAAAGGGCTCCAGGCCCGGCGTATTCGGGAAAAACTCAAACTCTCCGTTCACCCGCGCATAATCAGGTAGCACCGAGTAGCGGTGGCCGATGCCTGAAACCCGGTACAGGGCGCGGAGCTTGCGGGTAGCGCGCTCGTCAAACTCCAGGGCAGCGGCCATGAAGTCGGCAATTTGCGTTTGCGGAATGCGGTAGGGCGGGTTGGCGGTGCCAATGGCACACAAATAACTACTCATTGGGGCAGTTTACGTAAAAATCGTGCCGGTTGGGTTACAGCTTTATGATGATTGAACTTAATACCGAGCGGAATGACATTGGGCTTGAGTACTAAAAGCCTAAAATTCGGCGCCATGGGTGCGGCGCATCAGGGCCCGTACGGCCCTGGGCCAGCGGCGCAGACCGCTGACTGCCAGTTCGCTAAGCAGAGGCTGGCCAAACAGGCGCTGCACGGCGCGGCCCACCCGCAGCCGCTGGCCAAAATGCGCTTGCCAGGCGGTGGTATAAGCGGCTTCCAGCTGCGGGCGGCTAAGGTGGCCACGCAGAAAACCATCGGTGTGGGTGGCGGCCAAGCTGGCCCCGTGGATGGCCATGGCCATGCCGTTGCCGCAGAGTGGGGTAATAAGGCCAGCGGCGTCGCCGGCCAGCAGGGCGTGGCGCTCCAGGCAGGTTTTGGGGGCGAAGGAAATTTCGTTGATAACCTCGGGCTGCGGATACAGCACCTCGGCCGTTTCCAGAATATGACGCAGGTGGGGGTTGCGGGCCAGTACGTTGGCCTCCAGCTGCGGAATGGTGCCGTGGGCCTTTACATTGCGGCGCGTGGTGAGGTAGCAGAAGCAGAACTTGTCGTCCTCGATGGCCGAAATACCCGCGTAGCCGTCGGCAAAGTTGTGCAGCGCAATCAGGTCGCGCGGCATATCGGGGTAGCGCAAATGGTACTTCACGCCCAGGTAGGGCGAGCGTTGCGTGAAAAAGGGCCGTTCCAGCTGCCGGTCGAGGGCGCTGCGCTTGCCGTAGGTACCGATAACCACCCGGGCCGGTAAGCTGCGGCCGTCGGCCAGCAGCACGGCGTGGGTATCGGTGGCCGGGTCGAACTCTACATCGGCCACAGTGGCGTGCAGCACCGTAACGCCCGCGGCCAGCACCCGATGGTACAAAAATTCGTCGAGCACGTAACGGCTGATGCCAAAGCCGCCCAGATCGAGCGGCGCATTCAACAGCTCGCCGGCCGGCGAGCTAACCTGAAACCGGGTGATGCGGGCGGGTGTCAGCGCGGCCGGGTCGGCCCCGAGCCGGCGCAGGTAGGGCAGCACCTCGTTCGATACGTACTCGCCGCACACCCGGTGGAACGGGTACTGCCGCCGCTCGACCAGCGTAACGGCGTGGCCGCGCCGCCCTAGGTCGAGGGCCGCACACAGGCCCCCCAGCCCTCCACCAATAATGATAACGTCCAACTTATTTCGGCGGCTAAAGGCGTGAGAGGAAACGGCTAACAAATCTATTCATCGATGATGCGTACTATTTTATGGCTTTACCAGAATGAGCGAGTATTTTTGTTAACCTAAATTTCTCCCTGGTCGTTTAGTAACAGTCAACCCGAAACTGTTTCGGGTTCACCTCATTAAGGCGCTATATGCTTACACTCCTACGTATTCTTTTGCTGGCTTTGTTAACCACTGTAGCCGTACCGGGCTTTCGGGCACCAGCCCAGGCCCAGCCACCCGGCAAAACTCCCGTTGCCGCCGAAGAGAAGGCACTGACGGTGTATCCCAACCCCAGCACCGGCATCGTGCACATCAATATCAACGGTTTCGAGGGCCGTAAACTGGAGCTGCGCATACTCAACGTCATCGGTACGGTTATGTACCGC
The DNA here is from genome assembly GCF_003417065.2 of Hymenobacter lapidiphilus. Taxonomy (GTDB): domain Bacteria; phylum Bacteroidota; class Bacteroidia; order Cytophagales; family Hymenobacteraceae; genus Hymenobacter. The sequence continues at coordinate 172,068 of NZ_QVLT01000005.1, forward strand.
GAGTCGCTCACGGAGCTCCGCGACCGGTACAGCCGCACCCTCGACCTGAGCAAGTTTGCCAACGGCCTCTACTATGTGAAGCTGGAGGCCGATAACGCCAGTGAGATGCGCAAGCTCGTAATTCGCTAGCATACCGCCTGCTTCTCTCAGGAAGGAAGGATAAAAAAAGGTCTCTGCTGTAGCAGAGACCTTTTTTATGGCTATACCAGTGCCAGGGCTACTTGCCGTTGCGCACGGGCACGGTTTGCGGCTGCAGCATGGCTTTGAGGTTATCAATAGTATCAAAAGCCAGCAGAGCCGTGGCGAGGGCAATGCCCAGAAAAATCAGGAAGGCAGTCATAAAAAGGGGAGGAAATGAAGAAATAATCCGGCTTGCTGCCCCGGCCGGTCCCGAAGGGGCGTCCGCTGGCGTTGCCGCACCCATATCTAACCCGAAACACGCCACCTAAGTTGCAGTATAATTATGTGCTTGCCCTTTCGGGTTGTGCTAACGACGCAGAACCGGTGCTGCCGGTGGGCCTGGCCTAAGCCGGAAACTCCTCCCGCAGCCGCCGAACTACCTCTTCAACCGTAACGCGCACCTGCCCTACGAGCCGGGCCAGCTGAGGCCAGTCGGGCGGAGTAGAGCCGGTGGCCACGGCTTCCAGGGCCAGCAACACGGGGCGCAGGCTGAACAGCTGCAAACCATCGGTGGAGCTTTTGAGGAAGTGGGCCGCTGCCGCCAGTTCGGTGGGCTGCCGCTGCTGTAAGTGCCGCTCCAGTCGGGTTACAGCAGGAGGGGTGGTTTCAATGAACAGGGTTACCAGCCGCCGCACAAATGCCTCATCGTTGCCCGAGAGGCGGTTTATCGACGCAAGGCTATACAGCGGAGGACGGTCGGCAGTTGCAGCAACCGGCTGGATGGTGTCCGGTTCTGGGGCAGCCAGCTGGGCAGGACGATGGGCATCTGCGGCCGGGGAAAGACCTAGCAACTGAATCAGGAGTGCAAACAGGGCCTGCTCGCGGAAGGGCTTGGCCAGGTAGCCATCCAGGCCGGCGGCGCGGTAGCGCTCGGCGTCGCCGGGCATGGCGTGGGCGGTGAGGGCAACTACGGGCGTGGCTGCGCGGGCCGGGTCGGGGTGCTGGCGCAGCAGCTGCGTCGTCGCCACGCCATCAAGCCCCGGCATCTGAATGTCCATGAGCACGACTGCGTAGTGGTGCTGTCGGAACAGCGTCAGCGCCGCCCTCCCCGACGAGGCCGTGTCGGTTACCACGCCCCAGCCGCGCAGCATGGTTTGCATCAGCAGCTGGTTTACGGCGTTGTCTTCGGCCAGCAGTATGCGGTAGCCGCGCAGCCGCTGGTAGTTGGGGGCCGGCGCCGGCAGCGCGGGTGGGGCCGCCGGCGCCGCGCGAGGGCCAGCGTGAAGCGAAACGTGCTGCCCCGGCCCGGCTCGCTGCTGGCCGTCAGCTCACCACCCTGCAATTCAACCAGGCCCCGCGAAATACTCAGTCCCAGCCCCGAGCCGCCAAACTCGCGGGCCGTGCTGGCCGATGCCTGGGTGAAGGGCTCAAACAGTTCGCGCAGCTGCTCGGGAGCAATGCCAATGCCCGTATCGAGCACCGAAAACCGGTACTGCGGCGTGGCAGAGGCAGGGTTGAGGCATTCGTAGGTAAGCAGTACCTGCCCCTTGGGCGTAAACTTCACGGCGTTGCCGAGCAGGTTGACCAGGACCTGCCGGAGCCGATGAGGGTCGCCGAGCATGCGGGCCGGGCCGGCTCCGGCGGGCGGCAGCTGCAGGCGCAGGCTGATGCCCTTGGCCGTGGCCGTAGGCAGCAGCGCCTGGCAGCAGGCCCGTAGCACCTGCTCCAGGTCGAAGGGCACGCATTCGAGCCGCATCCGGCCCGCGCCAAGCTGGGCCATATCCAGCACATCGTTGATGAGCACCAGCAGGTTATCGGCCGAATCCTGTACGTGGGCGAGTAGCAGCTGCTGCTCGTCGGTGAGTGGGGTTTTGGCCAGCAGCCCGGTGAGTCCCACAATGCCGTTAAGCGGGGTCCGGATTTCGTGGCTCATGTTGGTGAGAAAGTTCTGGCGGGACTGCGCATTCTGCTCGGCAGCTTCCTTGGCTTTCTCCAGCGCCTGCTGGGTATGCTTGTGCTCGGTGATGTCGTTATCCACTCCCAGCACCTGCACAGTGCCATCGGTGAGTACGAAAGGGCGCTTGACTGTGCGGAACCAGCGTATCTGGCCCAGACCATCAGTCAGGGGGGCTTCTTCGTCTATTTCCTGCCCCGAGGTCATTACCTGCCTGTCTTGGCGGCGGTACCGGGCCATACTCGGAAAGCGGGCCTCCAGCTCGGGTAGCGTGGCCCGGAGCAGCTCCTCGTGCGAGAGATGGTAAAAGCGGGCGGTGGCTTCATTGGCCAGCACGTAATTGCCCTTGCTGTCCTTGAGGTAAATCAGGTTGGGTACTGTGTCAATCACCTGCCGGAACAGGCGGTTTTGTTCGGCCAGGCGACGGTTGGCCGAGCGGCGCTGCTCATCGGCTATTTTCCAGCGGGTTATGTCTTCGGCATTGCTCAGCACTTGTGTAACGCCGCCCTGCGCATCGCGGGCGAAGGCCGTGCTGGTCAGCCGCAACCAGCGCACAGTGCCGGTAGGGTGCTGCATCGTGTAGTCGAAGGACAGCAGCTTGCCATCGGGCAGATCGAGGGCCTCGTTGTAGTGGCGGCGCAGCCCCTCGGCCTCGTTGGTGGGCATCAGCACCTCTAGCACGCGCGGACCCATGGCCCGCAGCTCGGCCGCCGAGTAGCCTAGCTGGGTTTCGGCAACGCGGTTGCAGTAGTGCAGGCTACCCGAGGGGAGGTCGAAAACGAATACGAAGCTCGGCAGCGCGTCGTAGAGGTGGGTGGCCGCCTCGGCCTGCTCGGTAGTGGCCGCCAGTTGCTGGCGCAGGAGGGCCAGCTGCTGGCGCGCTTGCCGTAGCTGCCGGGCCTGCTGCCGATACCGGATAGAGTCCATGATAGGTGAAGCTGATAAGAACCAGTTGCTGACCGGTGGGTACCGAAGCCGGCTTGGCCATTCTACCACTGCCGGAGCGGTAAGGTAGTAAACCGCCGGTGCGCTTAGGGAAGTTGCACTTCCTTGTTCTGAAGCATGCGGTAGATAGTGGATTTGCCGATTTGCAGCTGTGCGGCTACCTGCAGGATATTGCCTTCGTAGCGGTCGAGGTAGTGCTGCACAATGGCCGTTGTCTGGGCCCGCAGCGACTCATCGGCCGGCAGGGCCACGCCTGGGGTGTCGGCGGCGGGGTGGGGGCTGCGCAGAGGCAGATCGGTGGCGGCAATAGTGCCGTTTTCAGCCAGCACGGCCGCCAGCTCTATCAGGGCCTTCAGCTCGCGCACGTTGCCCGGAAACGAGTAGCGCAGCAGCTTCTGCCGGGCTTCCTCCGAAAGAGTACAGGCCACCAGACTGTTCTGCTGGCAAAACTCCTGCAGAAAGCCCTCGGCCAGCAGCAGCACATCGTCACCCCGCTCGCGCAGCGGGGGCAGTTCGATGGGCAGGCCCAGCAGGCGGTAGTACAGGTCTTCCCGAAACCGGCCTTCCCGCACCTCGCGGGCCAGGTCGCAGTGCGTGGCCACCATCAGGCGGGCATCGAAGGCAATAGCGCCGTTGCCGCCCACCCGGCACACCTCGCGCTCCTGCAGCACCCGCAGCAGCTTGGCCTGCAGGCTCAGATCCAGCTCGGCTACCTCATCCAGAAACAGCGTGCCCCGGTGCGCTTCCTCAAAACGGCCCACGCGCCGGGCCACGGCGCCGGTAAAGGCGCCCTTCTCGTGGCCGAACAGCTCGCTTTCCAGCAGCTCGCGCGGAATTGCGGCCACGTTCACGGCTACAAAGGACGCCTCGCGTCGGTCGGATCCATAGTGAATAGCCTTGGCGACCAACTCTTTACCCGTGCCGGTTTCGCCCACAATAGACACGGTAATGTTGGTGCGGGCGGCCTTGTCGATGAGGGTGAACAGCTGGCGCATGGCCGGGCTGTGGCCTCGGATGGCCCGCCGCGCATCGTACTTCTGGCCAATTTGCTTGCGCAGCTGGGTGTTTTCGCGGCGCAGGGCCAGCTGTTGCACAATGTTGCCCACCGTAAACCATAGCCGGTCGGCGGTTTCCTCGTCTTTCACCAGGTATTCATAGGCTCCCTGCTGAAGCAGCCCAACGGCCGTGCGAATATCCTCCTGGGCCGAAATAATGATTACGGATACGTCTGGCAGGCGCTGCTTTAGCCGGCGCAGCACCTCATCGCCCCGGCCATCAGGCAGGGTATAATCGAGCGTAATAATGTCGGGTGGCTCGCTCAGGCTGTCGAGGCAGGACTGGGCAGTAGCGAAGCGACGAACGGTATAATCGGGGTTCTGGGTTAGCTTGTAAGCCAATAGTTCGGCATACCAGTCGTTATCCTCAACAATGAAAATCGAGATAGAAGTAGAGCTCATGCGCAGGGGAAAAGGCCAGAACGTGCCCGGGCTGCAAGGCTCTGAGAGCTAACAGAACTGTGGAAGCGTTCTAATCTTGAGAAGGTTGTTTTCAGGGAAGGAGAGGAGCGAAGCGGTCAGGAGTGCGAGTATAAGCGGGAATAGCCGGCTTACCAAAAAATCCCGCTTATGGATGGTTTTCCCGTATTGGGACAATAAGTAAAAGTTACAATATTCTTAATATATTGATAATCAAAGGCCAAGGCATTAAAAGTAGAGCTGGCCGGGTAGTTGGCAATAAGTGGCAGGCCTGCATACGCATGGCTATCAACTTATTACTTGCTGCTTATGTCTACTCTCTACTCATTCGGTACCTGGCGCGGCAGTCGCCTGCTGGTGCTGCTGGCCGCGCTTCTGCTCGCGGCCCAAACGACTTCGGCAGCCAGTGCGCCCATCTACTCGTCAGGTGGAGCTGAAGGTACCAGCTTCACCCAAAGCTGCACCACTGTAGTGCTTCTTACGACTTGTTTCGGTAGTGTTTCACAGGCCGGTCAGGCGGCTGATGGGAATTTCAATTCGGCCGCCACTATCAATGTGCCAGTTGGGCTTTTGGCCGACAACGTGAAACTGCGCATGGATTTAGCCTTGCCTGCTCCTAAAAATTATCGGGCTGGTGTGGTGGTGAGCCGCAATGGCGGGCTGCTCAATCTGGCAAGCGTCAATTTAGTTAGCCGGCTGCGGCTGCGCACCTTTTTAAACTCGGTGGAGCAGGAGTCGGTACCAGTGAGTGCAGACTTGATACAGGCAATACTGGGGTCGGGTGGTGACGCGACGCGAATCGAATTTGTCGCCACTAAGCCCTTCGACCAGATTGAGCTGGAGGCTGGCTCCCTGGTTGCATTGGGCTATAGCCTCAACGTATTCTACGCCTACGCCATTGATGCCAACGTAATCGACAAAACAGATGGTTTGGTCACGCGCTTCGAAAACCCTTCAACGGACAACTACAGCACGACGGTGAAGGACGACAATGGCATTACCATATGCGTGAACAGTGGGGTGAGTAACCCCCAGAACACCGTTGATAACGACCTGACCAATTTTGCTACCTTCAACGCTTTAGTCGGTGTAAGCTGCCCGAACACCCTGCAAACCCAGCTCGAAGGACCGGCCCCGGCCGGCTACGTGGCGGGCTTCGTGCTGGGCTCGGGCACCCTGCTAAACGTAAGCGTACTCGATAAACTGCGCATTACCACTTACCAGGGAGACGTGAAACAGGAGCAGGCCAGCGGCCGCGACCTGCTGCAATTAGAGTTACTACCCGATGGGCAATCTGTGGTGCGCTTTACCACTATCAAGCCTTTCGACCGGATAGAGTTGCAGCGCACCAGCGTAGTAGATCTGCTTAATAATCTGCGGGTGTACTACGGCTTCGGCGTAACGCCCAGCACGTTCCGCGACCAGCAGCCCCGGCTGTCATCGTTTGCCAACACGGCTAACAACTTCCAGGTGGGCGGCACCGCCGGCCTCATCCGCAATCCGCAGTTGGCGGCCGACAACGACTTGACGGGCAACTTTGCTACCGTAAGCAGCTTGGTGGAAGTACTCACTGCTCCGCGGTTGAAGCTGCGCCTCAATGGACCCGGTAAAGCGGGTAACCTGACTGGCGTACGGCTGGGCCTGGGCACCGGGCTGGTCGATGTCAACGTGCTTTCCAACATCCGTATCAGAACATACAGCGGCGCAAATGGCGGTACGTTGGTAGAAACGGCTACGGGCAGCAGTCTGCTCAAGCTGGAGCTGCTGGCGGGCGGGCAGTTTGAGGTTGCCTTTCTGACCACCCAGGATTTCGATTGGGTGGAAGTAGAACTGGCCACCGGCGTGGCGTTGCTGAATGATGTCCGCATCTTTTTCGCCTTCGCCGAAGATCGGCCTACCGGCTTCCCAACTATCATTGTAAAGCCTACCGGCCCGCTGCCCGTGCAGCTGACGGCCTTCGGGGCGCGCGCCAGCGGTCTGGCCGTTGATGTTAGCTGGGAAACGGCTACCGAAGTCAACAGCCACTATTTCGAGGTAGAGCGTTCGGCGCAGGCCGGCCGTGGTTTCGTGGCCGTAGGGCGCCAGCAGGCTGCCGGTACCAGCACCGGAAACCAGTTTTATACCCTCACCGATGCCGCTGCGGCCCAGCTACCGGCTGGTCTGCTCTACTACCGCCTCCGCCAGGTCGACCTCGATGGTACAGAAACGTACTCGGCGGTGGTTGCCGTAACGCGCCGGGCCCCGGCCGGAGCGCTGGTGCTGTATCCTAATCCGGCCCCGGCAGGCAGCCAGTTGCGCATCGGGGGCCTGTCGGGGTTGCCCGAAGGAGGATATGAGCTGTTACTCTACTCCATGCAGGGGGCATTGGTAAGCCGGCAGCCGCTGCGCAATGCCACGGAAGCAACGGTCCCCAACCTGGGAGCTGGTGTGTACCAGGCCATAGTGAACGATGCCGCCGGCCGTCTGGTAGGCCGGCAGCGGCTGGTGCTCACGCAAGACCGCTAAGCTGGTCGGCCCTGATTGCCGGGCTAGCACGTAAAATTTATTTAGGTGTACTATTCGTTTTGTTGATGGCTATGTAAGCCGGAAAGCCCCGCTGGTTGCAGGCCAGTGGGGCTTTTCGCGTAGTTGTAGGTAGTAAGGCAGTTGGCCAGGGGCTATATGATAATATAGCGGTAACATCTCCACCAGAATGATGTGCCAACTTTGTATTCCTCAGTTCTCTTCCACTTCTTCACAACCATCTCATGTCGCGTACCCTCTCTCGCATGCTGGGCCTGGCCCTGCTCACCGGCCTGGCAGTTTCCTGCTCCAAAGAAGCCGTGGAACCCGCCAGCCCCGCCATCAGTTCGCAAGTGGCCGATGCCGTCACTGCTACCCGCGACAACAACATGGCTCTGGGCAACCCCAGCGGTGCGCAGGCCAATACCAGCTTCTACTGGAACTACCTCGTCACCAAGTCCCAGTTCAGCATGTCGTACCACCGCGACCGGGGCACGCCCAACTGGGTAAGCTGGCACCTGAGCAGCGCCTGGCTCGGCAGTACCCCACGCCAGGATAATTTCGCTTCCGATAACTCGTTGCCCACCGGCTGGTACCGCGTTACCAGCAGCAGCTACACGGGTTCGGGCTTCGACCGGGGCCATAATGCTCCCTCGGCCGACCGCACCGGCTCGGTGGCGGACAACTCGGCTACCTTCCTGATGACCAACATGATGCCGCAGGCCCCCAATAACAACCAGCGGGCCTGGGCCAATTTGGAAAACTACTGCCGCACGCTCGTAAACGCGGGCAACGAGCTCTATATTATTGCCGGCAGCTATGGCAAGGGTGGTACCGGCTCGGCCGGCTACAAAACCACCCTCGACCAGGGCCGCGTAACCGTACCGGCTCGCTGCTGGAAAGTAGTGGTGGTGCTGCCCGTAGGCACCAGCGATGCGGCCCGCGTAACAACCAGCACCCGTGTTATTGCCATCGACACGCCCAACGATAACAGCATCAGCACTACCTGGAGTACCTACCGCACCAGCGTTAATGCCATCGAGCAGGCTACGGGCTACGATTTACTCTCGGCCGTAGCAGCCAGCGTGCAAACGACCATTGAGGCCAAGGTAGACAACGGCCCCACCAGCTGAGTTGGCGGGCCAGCCGCTGGCCCTTCATGAAAGCCTTGGCAACACTGCTTCTGGTAGGCAGAGTGGGGCTAGAGCAAAAAGAGGAGGCCGCGCTCAACGCGGCCTCCTCTTTTTGCTCTAGCCCTATTTAAGCCGGCTATTGGGCTCCCAGCTGTTCATCGGCTACGCCCACGTGGTCGTTGGCTGGCTGGCTGTTCATAAAGGAGCGGAATGACATGGCGGCTTCGCTGGCCAGCGAAGTGGCCTGGGCGCCCAGGCGACGGTCGTTGAAGGTTTTGGCGTTACTGCGGTTGGCCCGCAACTCGGCCTGATACTCCTCCAGCGGTACCTTCTGCGAGGGCGCCTGGGGGTCGGGCACTACCTCAAACGAGCTAACCTGATAGCTGTAGCCGTTGTCGGTGGCCTGGAAACGGAAGGTAAACAGCACGGTCAGGCTCTGGTCCTGGCCGCGGGCATCCACCGGCTTCAGCGTGCCGGTGCCCGTAACCCGAATAGCCGATTTGGCGGGGTCGGCTACCAGAGCAGTGGTGGTCGCGTAGGTGAACTTGTGCTCGGCCCAGTCGAGGGCGCGGGTATAGAGGGAGCTACGGCCGGCCCCTTCCACCACCACCTGCTCGGTGTAGTTAACCGGCACTGGGGCCTGGGCGCGTACCACATGAGGCAACACTAGGGAGCCCACTACTAAAAGCGAGAGTAGTACTTTTTTCATAGCTGCGAGTAGAAAAGAAAGAACAGGGGGCTCAAAAAGGCGTCCCCAACAAATATAGACGGCGAATCTAGTTTAGCAAGAAACGGGCCTGTTATAATTATGTTAAGATGTTCGAATTGCTGCCAGCCAGCCGGGGTGGCGTAGCCGTTGGGTCGGGCCGTACCAGGAAAGTTGCCCGGAGCTTCGTCAATCCTGTAGAAGGGCGGACACGATTGCGGGGCAGACAGAATTGAGGTAAAAGCGGGAAACCAGCGGGGAAGCAAGTGGCTTTTTTACTACTATATAGTGTAAAGGGGCTGCGAAGAAAATCGAATAATTGGATTATGCTAATGTGATGAGTTTTGGCAAGTAGTATCAGGTAAGGAATAATGAGCAAAGATACGTTGCTGATACTAGTTATAGGAAATAGAATTTTGGGTTTAATTCGTTTGATTAACAGGTGGATAGGTGGCTGTGGTCTGGGGGTGAGCAGAACCGCAAAACAGGTGACGTAACAATTTGGTAACATAACGGTAATATTTAAAAACTTGCAAGGGTAAAACGAATTGGTACTTTTGCATCGTGCTTCAGCTAAATCAACATTTCCTGATGAAGAGTGGAAACGAGCGAAACGCCGTCCTGCGAGATGACCGAAAGGGCATTTTCCCCGTCGTTTCTCCCGTTGATTCGTTTGTTTTTCTGGCATTTTCGCCTTTCACCGCTTCGGGTTTCGAAGCGGTTTTTTTATGCCCGCCTCATTCGGCCGGTAGCGGCCCGAACTGGGCTTGACTCCGATTTTTCCTTCTTTTTTCACCCATACCGGTACCCACACCCATGAACGACAACACCATCCTCGCCCAGCAGATGGTAGCCGCCGCTCCTGCCGCCTCCCGCAACGTGAACCTGAGCACGGTCCCCAAGCGTATGGCCGTGATTAAAGTATGGGACGCCATGATAAGCGGCGCCCGCAAGCTCGAAACCAGCTCGATGCTCGAAGGCCTCATCCGTCAGGGCATAAAGCTCTCCGACTTCGACTGGCATCTTGACTTCCACAAGGAGCACAATGTAAAGCTGCACTCCGGTGCCGGCGTGGGCATGGCCCGGGTGGCTCAGTTCATCCTCGGTCAGACCGACATCCGCGCCTGTGTACCCTCCTTCATCAACCGCGAAAACGTAATCTAGCCTTCCTTTCCAGCAAGCGCCCGGTCATTGGCCGGGCGTTTTGCTTTATTTAAAAGGAGGTTGAAAAGGAACGTCATGCTGAGCGAAGCAGAGCGTAGTCGAAGCATCTCTACCGCAATGGTAAATCTACCGTTTGATTACTACTGCAACGAAGCGGTAGAGATGATTCAGCAAGCTCATCATGACGGTCCTCTAACCCATAACTAACTTACAGCCATGCAACTCGGTACGCTCACTTTACAGAACCCGGTGTGCCTGGCCGCTGCTCCCTGGCAGCTGGCGGGCGACGGGTACGAACGGCTGGGTGCCATCTTCACCCGCACCGTGACGATGGAGCCACAGCCCGGCCATTACGAGGAAGGCATCTGGCAGGTGGATGACCAGACGCTGCTCAACGCCAGCAACATGCGCACTGAAAGTGCTGAGATTCTGGTGCAGGAGTTTTTGCCTGGTCTGCGCCGGTTTGGGGTGCCGGTGCTGGTGAGCATTACAGCCCCCGGCGTGCCGGGCTTCCGCAAAATTGCGCGGTTTCTGGCCCGCGAGGTAGGCAGCCTGATTGCGGGTGTGGAGGTGTACATCACTCAGCCCGACACCGGCAACGGGGCCGAGCTGACGGCCGGTTTCGTGCGCGAGGCCACCCGGGCCGTGCGCGACGAGTTGGGCCCCGGCGCCGTGGTGGTGGTAAAGCTGCCACCCTGGCCCGAGCATATCCGCGGGTTGGCGCTAGGCGCCCAGCAGGGCGGGGCCGATGCCATTGCCGCCACCAACTTGCTCAAGGCCCTGCACTTGCCCGACGACGCCACCGCTCCACCCGTGGCCGGCGGCCTATCGGGCGAGGCGTTGCGGCCGGTGGCCCTGCGCTGCGTTTGGGAGCTGGCCCACGACGAGCGGCTGACGTTGCCCGTGTTCGGTACCGGCGGCATTTTCACGGCCGGCCACGTGACGGACTACCTGCGCTGCGGCGCGGCGGCCGTGCAAATTGGCAGCGGCGAGTGGCTGGAACCCGGCCTCTCGGCCCGGCTGGCTGCCGAGTGCGAAAATCTGGTAGCAGTGTAGCAGTAGCAGTAGCGCGAAGCTCCAGCTTCGTGCTTTGTTGCTGAGTATTGAACGAGTAGGGTCAACAACCTGCGGAGCTGGAGCTGCGCGCTACATCCCACCCTGATATGGAAAAGCTTATTCAGCGTATTCAAAAGGCCAACTCGCTACTTTGTGTGGGCCTCGACCCGGTGGGCGACGATGCCTACGTAGCCCGGCGGCTGGCCGAAGTGGTGGACCAGACCAGCCCGTTTGCGGCCGCCTTCAAGCCCAATCTGGCGTTCTTTCTGAGCCGCGAAAACGGCGTGCAGCTACTGCGCGAAACCGTGCATCGGATTCCGAAAGACATTCCGGTAATTCTGGACGGCAAGTTCGGCGACATTGCCAGCACGGCCGAGCACTACGCCCGCTTCGCCTACGACGTGGTGGGGGCCGATGCCGTAACGGTGAACCCATATATGGGCGACGACGCGGTGCGGCCGTTCGTGCGCGAAGGCAAAATGGTGTTCGTGCTGTCGAAAACCAGCAATAAGTCGCAGTACTCGATGCAGAACATGGCCCTGACTCGTGGCGGCTCGCTGGCCCACGGTGTGGCCACAGTAGCCTGCCGGCTCGATGCGGAAATTGGCGGTATTGGCCTGGTAGTAGGGGCCACCTACCCCGGCGCGCTGGCCGATGTACGGGCAATCTGCCCCGAACAGTGGTTTCTTGTGCCCGGCGTAGGCGCCCAGGGCGGCGACCTGGCCGCCACGTTGCGCGCCGGCCTGCGCTCCGATGGCGCTGGCCTGCTCATCAATACTTCCCGCGCCCTCTGGCAGGCGGATGATGCGGCTGCCACGGCCCGCGAGCTAGTAGCGCAAATCAACGCGCTACGCACCATAGAGGTGTAACAGAACGAAAAGGCCGTGTCATGCTGAGCGCAGCCGAAGCATCTCTACCGCAATGCTAACCCTGTCGTTGAGTTCACCATTGCGGTAGAGATGCTTCGGCTGCACTCAGCATGACACTTTCTTTCATCCACCTAATTTAATCTATTCTACTAAAGCCTTCTTCCTCTCTTGACTACCTCGCAACCCACTTTCACCCCCGAACTCCTGGAGCAGCAGTTGCTGCGGGAAGATGCGCTGCTACGCGGGCACTTCCGGCTTTCGTCGGGGCTGCACTCGGATACTTACGTGCAGTGTGCCCGGTTTCTGCGGCTACCCGAGCTGGCCGCGCCGGCTGCCGCCGAGCTGGCCCGCCAGATAACGGCTGCTGGCCTGGCGCCCGATTTGGTGGTGGGGCCGGCTATGGGTGGCGTTGTGATGGGCTACGAGCTGGCCCGGCAGCTGGGCGTGCCCGGCATCTTCACCGAGCGCGACGAAAACGGCCAGATGAGCCTGCGCCGCGGCTTTACCATCGAGCCCGGCCAGCAAATCATCATTGCCGAAGACGTGGTAACTACCGGCAAGAGCACCAACGAAGTAGCCCGGCTGCTGACGGAGTTGGGGGCGAAAGTTTTAGCCGTGGCGAGTTTAATTGACCGCACCGGTGGCAATGCTGCGCTGAATTTTCCGAACTTTGCCCTGCTGCCGGTAACGGCGGCCACCTACGCACCCGACGATTGTCCGCTTTGCCGGGCCAGCGTTCCGGTGGTGAAACCCGGCAGTCGGCCGGAAAAAGCGTTTTCTTAAACCTACCGCGACGGCAATCGGCCCGGCGGAAAGGCATTTTCGGCGTACCCCCGCGTGGGGTGTGCTCCCCATGGTGGCCGTTTTTGGGCTTCAGCGTGGTACCGAAAAATAGATAACACCGCTCTTTTGGAACCTACCCAGAGAACCATTCAGCTGCTGCTTCGGCCCGACCAACATGATGGGGAGGGCCAACGCATTGCCGAGGCCGCCCGCCGCCACCTGGGCCTGCACACCGGCCGCGTGCAAAGCACCGCCCTCTACACGGTGCGTTACCCCCTCACCGACCAGCAGCTGCGCGACTTCGCCACCCGCTGCCTCCAAGACCCGGTGCTGCACGAAGTTGCCTTCGACGAGTTCCGCCACGGCCCCGAGTACCGCAGCTACATTCTGGTAGCCAAGCTGCCGGGCGTCACCGACGACGAGGGCATTTCGGCCCAGAACGCCCTCGGCGACTTCCTCAACGAGCCGCTCGACACCCATACCCAGCACATTTTCAGCAAGCAGCTCTACTTCCTCGAAGAAGCCCTGCCCGAAGCCGACCTGCGCCGCTTGGCCCAGGAGCTGCTGGGCAACAAGCAAATCAACCGCTTCGAAACCGGCCCCCTCACCGACATCCGCGACTATACGCCGCGGCCCGGTGGTGGGGCCGAGCCCATTACGGAAACCGTGCCGCTAACCGGCCTCTCCGACGAGCAGCTGGTGCAGTTGTCGAAAGACAACCTCTACGCCCTCAACCTGGAGGAAATGCAGACCGTGCGCGACCATTACGCCGGCATGCAGGCCGAGCGCACGGCCGCGGGTCTGCCCACTGACCCAATGGACTGCGAGCTGGAAATCATTGCCCAGACCTGGTCGGAGCACTGCAAGCACAAGGAGTTTGCGGCCCTGATTAAGTACCGCGACCTGGATACCGGCGAGGAGTTCGAGGTAGATTCGCTGTTCAAAACCTACATCAAGGACGCCACCTCCGAAGTGGACCGCCAGCTGCGGGCCAACGGCAACGACTGGCTGATTAAGGTGTTTTCCGACAACGCCGGGGCCGTGCGCATCAACCCCGATTCACTGTTCGTCTGGAAGGTGGAAACCCACAACTCGCCCTCGGCCATCGACCCCTACGGCGGGGCCATTACGGGCATTCTGGGCAACAACCGCGACCCGCTGGCCACCGGCATCGGGGGCGCGCGGCTGCTGTTCAACACCAACGTGCTGTGCTTCGGTAACCCCGAGTTCGATGGTACGCTGCTGAGCAACCAGCTGCACCCGCGCCGCATTTTTGAGGGCGTGCGCAAGGGCATCGAGGACGGCGGCAACAAGTCGGGCGTGCCGACCGTGAACGGCAGCATCGTGTTTGACGACCGGTACGCCGGCAAGCCGCTGGTGTACTGCGGCACCGGGGCCGTGCTGCCCATGCAGCTGGCCGGGCTCGATTCGTGGGAGAAAAACATTGAGCCCCAGGACCGCATCATCATGGCCGGGGGCCGGGTGGGCAAAGACGGCATTCACGGTGCCACGTTTTCGTCGATTGAACTAGACGAAACCTCGCCCGCCACGGCCGTGCAGATTGGCAGCCCAATTACGCAGAAGCTGGCCATGGATTTCCTGATTCTGGCTACCCGCCGCGGCCTCATCCGCTGCAGCACCGACAACGGTGCGGGTGGCCTATCGTCGAGCGTTGGCGAGCTGGCCACCATCAGCGGCGGGGCCGTGGTAGAGCTGGCCGATGTGCCACTCAAATATCCCGGTTTGCGCCCTTGGGAAATCTTCGTTTCGGAGTCGCAAGAGCGGTTTACGCTGGCCGTGGAGCCTGCTAAAATGGAGGAGCTGCTGGCCCTGGGCCGCGAGATGGAAGTGGAGCTGACCGATATCGGCTACTTTACCGCTAACGGCTACCTCGACGTGCGCTTCGCCGACAAGCCGGTGGCCTATATTAATATGGACTTCCTGCACGACGGCGTGCCGCGCAAGGTGCTGGAGGCGGAGTGGAGCAAGCCGACACTGAGGGAGCCCACGTTGCCGGCTACTCCCGAGTATACCAGTGTCCTCACCCGCCTGCTCGGCAGCCTCAATATCTGCTCCCGCGAGTCGGTAATCCGGCAGTACGACCACGAGGTGAAGGGCCGCACCATCATCAAGCCCCTGATGGGCGCGACGGGGCAGGCGCCCCAGGATGCGGCGGTGGTGCGCTTCAATTTCGAGAGCTGGGAAGGCGTGGCCGTGAGCAACGGCATTCTGCCCCGCTTCGGTGATTTGGACCCTTACGCTATGTCGGCGGGCTCGTTTGACGAGGCCGTGCGCCAGATTGTGGCCGTAGGCGGCAAGCTGCCCAACCTGAGTTACGGCGACGGCAACTTCTGGTCCGTCAACGACAACTTCTGCGTGCCCGACTCGGTGTACGACCCCGTGAACAACCCCGACGGCAAGTTCAAGCTGGCCAAGCTAGTACGCATGGCCCAGGCCCTGCGCGATGCCACGGCCGCCTACTGCATCCCGCTCACGAGCGGCAAGGACTCGATGAAGAACGACTTCAAAGCCGATGGCGTGAAGATTTCGGTGCCGCCGACGGTGCTGTATTCGATGACGGCCAAAATCGAGGATGTCCGCCGAACCATCACCTCCGACTTCAAGCAGGCCGACGACGTGGTGTACCTGCTGGGCGAAACCTACGACGAGCTGGGCGGCTCGGAGTTCTACCAGCTCTTTGGTGAGCTGGGAGCCAACGTGCCGCAAGTGCGCTTCGAAGCCGCCAAGCAGCTCTATATACTAATAGGAGAGGCCAACGACCAGAACCTGATTCAATCCTGCCACGATTTGAGTGACGGTGGGCTGGCGGTGGCGCTGGCCGAGGCCACATTTGGCTACGACTTTGGGGCCGAAATAGACCTGCCAGCAGGCCTGCCGGTGCCGGTGCAGCTGTTTTCGGAGTCGCACTCGCGCTTCGTGGCCACGGTGGCTCCGGAAGATGTGGTGGCTTTCGAGCAGCACTTCGGCAGCCGCGTCACCCGCCTGGGCCGCGTAACGGCCGACGGCCAGCTGACGGTGCACCATGCGGGTCAGCCGGTTATTGCGGCCGACTGCGCCACCCTGCGCCACGAGTGGACCAACGGCCCGGTGAACCGGATTATCGGCTTCGGCCAGCACGAAACCGCGCATCAGTAATCATGGAAGACGACAAGCAACAGCCCAACCTGCCCGACCTGAACCTGCCCCCGCGCCCCCGGCCCGAGGACCCCGGCTACGAAATGGTAGACGCCGACGGCAACATTATGCTGCCCGGCTACAAAAGCGTCGACGGCGGCCACGAATCGGCCGAGCCGCTGAAAAGCAGCACGGAAGCACGGTCTGGTAACTCGCAGCCGGCACCTGACAACTCAAAGGTTCAGGCGCTTATTCTAACCGGCTTCGGCATCAACTGCGAGGAGGAATTCGCGGCGGCCTACCAGCTAGCGGGAGCGGAGGCCACTGTTGTGCACCTCAATCAGGTGTTGCACGGCTACGTGAGCATCCATGATTACGATATTCTCAACTTCCCCGGCGGCTTCTCGTTCGGCGACGATTTGGGCTCGGGCGTGGTGCTGGCCAACAAGCTGCGCTACCGCAAAAACGACCAGGGCCGCACGCTGCTCGACGATATCAAGGAGTTTGTGGCCGGCGGTAAGCACGTGCTCGGTATCTGCAACGGCTTCCAGGTGCTGGTGAAACTGGGCCTGCTGCCCGACCTGGCCGGCACCGTAACGCCCGAAGTAACGCTGACCCACAACGCCTCGGGCCGCTACGAAGACCGGTGGGTGCGCCTGCAGGTCAACCCGAAGTCGAACACGCCCTTCCTACGCGGAATGGACACGCTGGAAGTGCCCGTGCGCCACGGCGAGGGCCGTCTGATTATCGGCAGCCCCGAAACCGCCGCCGCCATCGAAGCCCGGGGCCTCAACTGCCTCAGCTACCTCGACGAAGCCGGCGCGCCCACCGCCAACTACCCGCACAACCCCAACGGCGCCGACCTGCACTGCGCCGGCCTGACCGACACCACTGGCCGCGTGTTCGGCCTGATGCCCCATCCCGAAGCCTTCCTCTCCTTATATAACCACCCCGACTGGGCCCGCCGCAAACGCGCCGACCCCGGGTTGAGCGAGGAAGGGGAGGGGCTGAAGCTGTTCCGCAATATCGTGGAGCATGTGGCCGCCCTCCGGCAACCCCACCCCCCGGCCCCCTCCCCAAAAGGGAGGGGGAGCCTGACGATTAGTTCTGGCGGTTACTCAAATAATTCCGGAGCAAGCTGTCAGAACGCACCCCTCCCCACCGGGGAGGGGCCGGGGGTGGGGTTGCCGGAGCCGACTAGCATTGTCGATAACGTCTTCACCACTACGCCTCAAAAATGGGATGTGCTGAAAGAGTACGGCCGCGATATGCGCAAAAACCCGACTCCGGCGGAGGAAAAGCTGTGGGAGGCATTGCGCGGGCAGAAGCTGGCTGTGAAGTTTCGCCGTCAACACGCTATTGATTCTTACATCGTTGACTTCGTTTCGATTCCTAATAAGCTCATTGTGGAAGTTGATGGTGATGTTCACTTAGAAGCTGGTCAAGTCGAATACGATGCCGGCCGCACTCATATGCTTCAGGAATTGGGCTACCAGATTATCCGTTTCTCCAACCACGAAGTGCTAAACCAATTAGATAAGGTGTTGGCCGATATTCAGGGCCAGCTCACGCACCCCAATCAAACCAAGCGACTTCGCTCCAACTCATAGTCTGCAACCAAATGTCAACCTAAACTGCCCACGAACATCCTCGTCTGGCTCCCCCTCCCAACCGGGGAGGGGGCCGGGGGGTGGGGTTACTATATGAACACGCTCAACCACTTCGACACTCCCCAGCTCGAACTCCTGCACCGCGGCAAAGTCCGCGACTCGTACCGGACGCCCTCGGGCGAGCGGCTCTTGGTGGTAACCGACCGGCTTTCGGCCTTCGATTCGGTGCTCGACACGCCCGTGGCCCACAAGGGTGCGGTGCTGAATGGTCTGGCCGCGTTCTGGTTCGATAAAACGAAGCACATCGTGCCCAACCACGTCATCCGCCTGCTCGACCCCAACGTGACGCTGGCCCACGAAGCCGAGCCGATTCGGGTGGAGATGATTGTGCGCAACTACATTACTGGCTCGATGCTGCGGGGCTACCAGCAGGGCCAGCGCACGTTCTCGGGCGTGACGGTAACTGACGGCCTGACCAAGCACCAGCAGTTCCCGGAGCCCATCGTAACGCCCACTACCAAGGAGGAATCGGACCGCGAAATCACGCCCGAGAGCCTCGTGAGCGAAGGTTGGGTGGCGGCTGACCTATACGAGCAGATGCGGGTGAAGGCGCTGGAGCTGTTCAACTTTGCCTCCACCTGGATGGCCGAGCGCGGCATTATTCTGGTTGACACCAAGTACGAGTTCGGCTTGTTCGATGGTAAGCTGATCCTGATTGACGAAATCCATACGCCCGACTCGTCGCGGTTCTGGAGCGCCGAGGACTACGCCCGCAACCCCGAGGCCGTGGAGCAGATGGACAAGGAGTACGTGCGCCAGTGGCTCATCGCCAACAAGCAGGACGGCCAATACCCCCACGCCCTTCCGCCCGAAGTGGCCCAGGAAGCCAGCCGCCGCTACCTCGATATTTATGAGCGCGTAACCGGCAGCCCGCTGCCCACCGGCGACGAAACCACCACCGGCGGCGACGTCCGTACCCGCCTCGTGGGCAACCTCGTGCGGGCCGGTATCATGAAAGATGAAAGCGAATCTTAAGCAAAAATCAATTTGACACTTCCTAAATCCATAGTGCTTCTCGGGGGCGGGGCCCGCGAGCACGCCCTGGCCTGGAAACTCACCCAGGATGGCGCCATCGTGCACGTGCTGCCCGGCAACGCTGGCATCCCCAACAGCCACCCCGAAATCAGCGCCCTCGATTTTCCGGCCATCAAAAGCTTCTGCGAAGAACACGACGCCAAGCTTATCGTGGTGGGTCCCGAAGCCCCGCTGGCGGCTGGTGTGGCCGACTACTTTGTCGGCTCCGATATCCGGGTATTCGGGCCGGGGCGGGCGGGGGCCATGCTGGAAAGCTCGAAGGTGTGGAGTAAGAATTTCATGCGCCGCCACGGCGTGGCCACCGCCATGTCGTGGCAGTTTCGCTCCGATAAGCTGGCCGAAGCCCGCGCCAAAGCGGCCGAGCTGGACGGGCAGGTGGTGGTGAAGTTTGATGGGCTTGCCGCCGGCAAAGGCGTGTACGTGTGCTCTTCTATTGAAGAAGCCCACGCCGCGCTCGACGACCTGGAGGCCCACCACAGCGGCTGGTTCAGCTTCCTGCTCGAAGAAAAGCTCAGCGGCCCCGAAATCAGCATCATCGGCATCACCGATGGCAACCGCATCCGCCTGCTGGCACCTTCCCAGGACCACAAGCAGCTGATGGCCGGTGACCAGGGCCCCAACACCGGCGGCATGGGCGCCTACTGCCCGGTGCCCTTCGCCGACGACAACATCCTGGCTGCCATCCGCACCCAGATTATCGACCCCACGCTGGAGGGCATTCAGGCCGAGCAGTTCGACTTTAAGGGCTTCCTCTATTTCGGCATCATGCTCACGCCCCAGGGCCCCAAGCTGCTCGAATACAACGCCCGTCTCGGCGACCCCGAGGCCGAAGTGCTACTGCCGGCTCTGCAAAGCAGCCTGCTGGAGCTCATCGAAGCCACCCTCGACGGCACCTTGGCGCAAACCACCGTGCGCCAGCGCCCCGGTCATTACGTGGGCGTGGTGCTGGCGTCGGGCGGCTACCCGGCCAGTGGTTTCCCGACTGGTTTTCCCATCACGGGCCTATCGGAGCTGCACCCCGGCATTCTTGCCTTCCACGGGGCGACCAGCCATAATGCGGCCGGTGAGCTGGTGACCAACGGCGGCCGGGTGCTGGTGCTGGTGGGCCACGGCGCCGCGCTGGAAGATGCCGTGCAGTACGTGTACCGCGAAGCGGCCCGGGTTAACTTTCAGGACATGTACCTCCGCACTGATATCGGCCAGCGGCCGGAACCCGTCCTTGCAAACAACTGGTAACCATAGCGCCTCCAAGGCCCGGCTGGCCATCCTGCTTTCGGGCCGGGGCTCCAATATGGTGGCGCTGGTAACGGCGGCCCAGACCGGCATGCTGCACGATTTGGCCGAGGTAACCGTGGTGTTCAGCAACCACCCCGACGCGCCCGGCCTGGCCACGGCCGCCGCTTTGGCTTGCCCCACGGCCAGCCTCAGCAGCCAGGGCCGCCAGCGCGCCGACTACGACGCCGAGGTGGTGGAAATCCTGCGCCAATACCAGCCCGATTACGTGGTGCTGGCCGGCTACATGCGCATCCTCTCGCCCACGTTTGTGCGCGCCTTCGCGGGCCGCATTGTCAACATTCATCCCGCCGATACCCACCAGCACCAGGGCCTGCACGCCTACGAGTGGGCCTTTGATAATCAGCTGATTGAAACCAAAATAACGGTGCATCTGGTTGATGAGGGACTGGACACCGGCCCCATCCTGGCCCAGCAGACGGTGGACCTACGCGGGGCCACCACCCTGGCCGAAGTCGAGCGCCGCGGTTTGCTGGCCGAGCACCAGCTGTACGCGAAAGCGTTGGCCGAATTGATTGCAGAACGACACCCGGTAGACCCCTCTCTGAAGGACTCCAACAGCGTACCCCACCCCAGCGGCCTGGCAACCGGCAACTGACAACCGATAACTCAAGATGTGCGGAATTGTAGGTTTTTACGGCCCCGATGATGTTGCCCACGACATCGTGTTTGGCCTGACGGCGCTCCAGCACCGGGGGCAGGATGCGGCCGGCATGGCCACCTTCGATGGCAACTTCCACCTGTGCAAGGGCAACGGGCTGATTTCCGACGTGTTCCGGCCCAAGCAGCTGCGCAAGCTCAAGGGCAACATCGGCATCGGCCACGCCCGCTACACCACCCAGGGCTCGGGCGACGCCGAGCTGGCCCAGCCGTTCACCACCAGCTACCCGTTCGGGCTGGCCATGGTGCACAACGGCAACGTCATCAACTTCCGCTCAGCTGCCAAGCGCCTGCACGAAAAGTACCACGTGCTGCCCAAAACCAGCAACGACCTAGAGCTGATCATGTACACCTTCGCCTCCGAGCTGCGCCTCAAAAACCTCGATGCGCTGTCGGTAGTCGATATTTTTGATGCGGTGGAGACCACCCAGGAGCTGGTGAAGGGCGCCTACGCCACCGTTACCATCATTGCCGGCCACGGCATGCTGGCCTTCACCGACCCGCTGGGCATCCGGCCGCTGGTGCTGGGCCGCCGCATGACCGAAGCCGGCCCCGTGTACGCCTTTACCTCCGAAAGCACCTGTTTCGACTACCTGGGCTTCGAGTTTGTGCAGAACGTGGGGCCGGGCCAGGCTATCTTCATCGACCAGAACTTCGAGGTTCACTACAAGAACCCGTACCAGCTGCCCAAGACGTTCTGCGTGTTCGAGTACATCTATTTCGCCCGCGAAGACTCCACCATTCACGGCCGGCTGGTGGCCCGCGAGCGGGTGCGGCTGGGTAAGATGCTGGCCCGTAAGGTCATCGAGTCGGGTATCCAGCCCGATATGGTGATTGACGTGCCGTCGTCGGGCTACTTTGCGGCCTCGGGGCTGGCTGAAGCCATTGGTGTGCCCTACCGCCGGGCGCTGGTGAAAAACAACCACATGGGCCGCTCGTTCATCGTCAGTAGCCAGGCCGGCCGCGAGGACATCGTGCGCAAGAAACTCAACCCCATCCGCGAGTTCGTGGAAGGCAAGAAGATTGCGGTGGTCGATGACAGCATCGTGCGCGGCACCACCTCGCGGCGCATCGTGCGGATTCTGCGCGACGCCGGCGCGGCCGAGGTGTACTTCATCAGCAGCGCTCCGCCCATCATCGCGCCCTGCATCTACGGTATCGACATGGCCATGAGCACCGACCTCATCGCGGCCAACTACACCGAAGAGGAAATCTGCCGCTACATCGAGGCCGACAAGGTCATCTACCAATCGGTGGAAGACCTGCAGGAGCTGTTTGCCGAGGACAAGGGCCACGGCGGCGGCTGCTTCGCCTGCTTCACCGGCAACTACCCCACTGGCGACATCACCAAGTACCTGGGCCACATTCAGGAGGAGCGCGAAAGCCACCGCGGCGACAAGCCCCGGAAAGATGCTGGGGGCCTCGTGCCCTCCGTAAGCGCCAAAGCACCGGCTCCCACAGAACATTGATTCAGCAAACATCTGTCATCCTGAGCGAAGCGAAGACCTTATCATGCTTGAGCGGCATCATTCGGTAATAATTCAGACGTGATAAGGTCCTTCGCTTCGCTCAGGATGACAAATAATTTTACTCCTTTCGCATGAGCCAGACTTCCGCCGATACCAGCCTCAAAACCACTGCCGGCTACTCCATCGCAGAAGGCAACGCCGCCTCTAGCAACGCCTACGAGTGGGCCCAGAAAACCTTCGCCACCCGCGCCGGCAAGCCCGGCGAGCCGGCCCGCGACTTGGCCGGCGGCTTCTCCAACGAAATTCGGTTCGGCAACGAGCGGTTGGGCATTGGCTCCGACGGCATCGGCACCAAGATTGAAGTGGCCGAGCGCCTCGACCGCTACGACACGCTGGGCTACGACCTGATTGCCATGGTAGCCGACGACCTCATCGTGGCCGGCTTCGTGCCCACCAACCTCTCCAACATCATCGACGTGAATACGCTCGACTACACGGTGGTCGATGAGCTTATGCGCGGCTTGCACGACGCGGCCCAGTTCAGCCAGATAGCCGTAACGGGCGGCGAAATTGCCGAGCTGGGCAACCGCATCGGCGGCTACCCCGGCGCCCGCATGAACTTTAACTGGTGCTCGACGGCGGTGGGTGTGCTGCACCCGAGCCTGAAGCGCCCTTTGAGCGGCGCCAATGTGCGCGCTGGTCAGGCTGTAGTAGCATTGCACTCGCCCTCGTTTCGCTCCAACGGCTACTCGATGGCCCGCCGCGCCCTCACTAAAGCCTTCGGCGAAAAGTGGCACGAGGCACCTTACAGCGAAGAAAAAGCGGCTGAGCAGGAATCAAATAACGAACAGCTAACCACAAGCAACGCGCAAACCTGGGGCGAGGTGATGCTGGCGCCCTCGCTTATCTACTCGCCGGGCATAGCAGCGGTACTCGATGCGGGCCTGCCGCTGCACGCGGCGGCCCACATCACCGGCGGTGGTCTGGCCGACAACTTCAAGCGGGTACTCAAAAAAGGTGTTGGGGCCGAACTGAGCAACCTGTTCGAGCCGCTGCCCGCCATGCAGCAACTTGCCAGCCTGGCCGGCATAACGCCCCCGGAAGCCTACCTCTACTGGAACATGGGCAACGGCATGCTGCTAGTGACCGACCAAGACCAGGCCGCCGCCGTGGTAGCCAGCCTGCGCAATAGTGGCTACCGGGCCCAGGTAGCGGGCCGAATTACGGCCGAGCCGGGCGTGACGCTGCACGTGGGCGTGGGCGAGTTGCGCTACGAGGGGTAGGCAATGGTTCCAGCTCCGCCTCAGCGGGGCAGCCGCATCGTAACCTCGGTGCCGCCGCCGGGCTGGCTGCTGATGCTGAGCGTGCCCCCGTGGCCCTGCACGATAATATCGTAGCTCAGCGACAAGCCCAGACCGGTACCCTCGCCGGGCGGTTTAGTAGTAAAAAAGGGCAGTAGGGCCTTCTGGCGGGTTTCCTCGCTCATGCCGGTGCCATTGTCCAGAATCCGGACCTGCACCTGTCGGGCTAGCAGACTGGTGTGCACCTCCAGCTTGAGTGGGCTGTCGGGCAGGCCCTGGTCGCGGCGTTGCGCCAGGGCATAAAAGGCGTTGGCGAAAAGGTTGAGTAGCACCCGGCCTATATCCTGGGGTACCAGCCGCACAGCCGGCAGCTGGGGGCTCAGATCGGTGATTAGGGTGGCGTTGAAGCTGGAGTCTTTCGACCGGAACAGCTGGTAAGCCATTGCCAGGTGGTCAGTAACCAGCGTGTTCAGGTTAATGGTTTCATATACTCCGGCGCTGGTCTGCGAGTGCTGGAGCATGCCTTTTACAATGCTATCGGCGCGGTGGCCGTGCTGGCTTATCTTGTGGAGGTTATCGGTGAGCGTGGCCAGCAGTTCGGTGGCGTAGGCTTTCTCGGCTTCCGGCAGCAGCTGCCAGGGGCCGTCCATAAACTCCTCCACCAGCTCGGTGCTCACCTCCGAAAAGTTGTTGACGAAGTTGAGCGGGTTCTGAATTTCGTGGGCAATGCCGGCCGTCAGCTCGCCCAGCGAGGCCATCTTTTCGCGCTGAATCAGCTGGTTCTGGGTCGACTTCAGCCGGTCCAGCGCCTGGGTCAGGTCGGCCAACGCCCTGGTCAGGTCATCGCGCTGGCGGGCAACCTGGGCATTCTGGGCATTCAGATGGCGATTGATGCGCTGCTTGAGGTGCACATTGCGGCCCAGCAGGCCTACCACCAGCACCAAACCCGCAAAGCCGGCCAGCAGCGCATAAAGCTGCAGGCGCTGGCGGGCACTTCTCTGGGCCTGCAGCTGCCGGGTCTGAGTGAGCAGGGCAATCTGTGTTTCCTTCTGATCGAGTTCGTAGCCGTAGCGTAGGGCGCTGGTTTTGCGCTGCGTGGCCTCGCCGGCCAGCGTATCCTGGTAAGCCGAAAACAAACGCTGCTGCTGGTAGGCAGCCGGGTAATTGTTCAGCTCGGCGTAGGCCATGGCCAGCAGCTCGGTGGCTGCGGCCAGGTTGCCGTTGCTGCGGGTTTTCCGGCTGAGCTCCCGGGCGTGGCTGGCCAGCATCAGTGTGCTGTCGGGGTGGTGCAGCAGCAGGAACGCCCGCGCCAGCAGCAGCTCTACCGAAGGCTGGTTGAAATCGTCCTGGGTGCTCCTGACCAGTGCGCGGGCCAGGCGGCCGTGCAGCAGGGCCCGAACCGGTTGGCCCTGCTCAATGTACACCTCGGCCAGCCCGATTTCATTGGCCAGCTGGTTCTGCATATCGCCCATGCGGCGGCACACGGCCACTGCCCGCCTGAAATAACGAAGCGCTTCGGGCCAATTGCGCTGACGCTGGTGCACGCTGCCCAGGCTATTGAGAACGGCCGCCACTACCTGCTCGTCGCTCAGGCGGTGGCCGTCGCGCAGGGCCCGGTCGAGTATGGGCAGGGCACTGGCGTAGTCGCCCAGCTTGCCGTACGTGTCCCCGATAATGGCCCGCAGCTGCGTCTGAACTTCCCGGTCAGACGTCTGCTCGGCCAGGCGCAGCCCGCGCAGCCCCCACGTCAGCGCGGCCGTCAGGTTGGTTTGCTGCGCGTCAATCAGGCTCAGTTCGAGGCAGGCGCGCGCCTCGCGTGGCCGGTCGCGGCGGCGGGCGTATAGCTGCTGGGCCAGCAGGGTATAGTGGCGGGCCGAGTCGTAGTTAGGTAAGCGGCGCTGCAGAATGCTGAGCCAGAGCAGGCTACGGCCAATGGAGGGCGTGTCGGCGAGCTGCCGCGAGAGCCGCAGGGCCTGGTGGCTCAGCCGCAGGGCCTGGGGGGCATTCACGGCCGCCAGCTCCAGCACCAGCTCATGCAGGCGCTTTACCCGCAGGGTATCGAGCCGCCGGTTGGTCTGGAGTAGGTGGCGCAGGCTGTCGGCGTTGCGGCTCTGGGCGCAGCCCGGCCGCTGCTCAACTAGGCCTGATACCAGCACCAGCCATAGCAACAGCAGCCCGCCGATACGCCGGAAGGGCAAACCGAGCGAACCGGCTGGGTCGGTGAAAGGCGACGGGTGGCCCTGGTTCATTTGGGTGGGTAAACCGGGTTGTTGATAACGCCAATCTGGTTGCCCTCGGGGTCTAAAACAATAAACCCCCGCACCTGCGATACCCCCTCCGTGCCGGTGTTGGCGGCAGCAGGGCGTATTTCGGATGACGAGGAACGACTGCTGTCGAGCTGACGCATCTTGCTGAAAAGGCCACCGTTAAATTTGTTGGCCCGGTTGGCGCTCAGCATCTCAAATTTGGCCTCCACGTCTTCCGGCGTTGGTAGCGTCCAGTAAAATACCGGCTCACGCAGCTGCAAAAACTGGGGGTCGGTTTCCAGGCGCACCTCTGCGCCGTCTACATTGAACAGGGCGTAAGGATAGGGCGCGCTCTGTTCTACGCGGGTGGGTGGCTTACCGAAAAAATCGGTATACCAGGCAATGGCAGCGGGTAGCCGGTCGGCGTTGCTCACCGGATATACGAGCGTTTTTTGGGTCGAAAAGCCAGGTTCGGGCTTGTCCTGGGCCTGTGTCAGCACGGGCCAAAGCAGCAACAGCAGCAGCGAAATCCACAGGGTCGTTTTCATAAGTCGGGGAGGTAAATACCCTTTGTGCTGGCAGCAGCAACGGTATCCGACCGGTACGCCTGAGAAGCGGAGCGAACGAACCGGCCGGGCCGGTAAAAGGCAGTGGGTGGGAGCGAATTATCTACGGGGTATGTAAATGGGGTTGTTGGTGACGCCTACCTCGTTGCCTTCAGGGTCGTAAACGATAAATCCCGTGACATACACTACGTTTTCGGCAGCTATGCCATTGTTGGCCGGCCGGCCCGTAGCCCTAACGTAGCTGAAGTCGCGCAGGCGTTTAAAAAACCGCTTGTTAAATCTGCTCGTCTCCTTCAACGACTCAAGTTTGGCTATTACCGCCTCCGGAGTTGGCAGCATCCAGTAAAACAACGGCTCTTTCAGACCTAGGTACTTCGGGTCGGTTTCCAGCCTTACCTCCGTGCCATCCACCATAAATACGGCGTAGGAGTTAGGCACATCCTTCCTCAAGGTGTCGTATGGCACACCGAAAAATTCAGTGTACCATTTAACGGCGATGTCTAGACGGGCGGTGTCGCTTACTGGATACACCACTGTTCTCTGGGTTTTAAAGCGCAGGTCATTCTTCTCCTGGGCGCTTGCTACTAGGGGCCCGAGCAGCAGTAACAAAAGCAAAAGAGCGTTTTTCATAGACCAATAGAGAGGAAGATGATCAAGCCAAGAAAGCGCATCAGCAGCCGGTGTACCTGCCTTAACCCGGACCGACACAATTAATAAAACATAGTACTAAGTTAATAATAAATAAGGATATATATTGATTTAAGATTAATAATAGGATGTGTCATTGCGAATGATTTGTGGTTTGATAGTCAGCCTGCTGTGCAATGTCAAGGGGGGCTGCAGTGCTACTGCAAGCGCTGGTCGGCAGCAATGCAAAGCAGGTCCGGCCGTGCGGGGGGGCCACGTGGTTGCCCCCGGAAAGTTTGGCCAGTACTCCGGCAAAGCACGGGCGGTCTTCTGCCACGCTGGCTTTAGGTAGCTTCAGTAATGGATTCAAACGACAACCCCAGCTATTCTCTCGACGGCAGTTTGAGCCAGCGCGCCCACCAGTGGGCGGCGCTGCTGGCGCGGGTGCTGCCCGAAGCGAATTATCTGGAGCTAAACCAGTTTCTGCAACAAGGCCCGCTGCCTGATATGCTACGGGAAGCGAAAGTGCCGCTACCGCAGCAGGTGGGGAGGGGTTATGGCGCTACGCATCGGTTCTGGCTGATGCCTACGCTACGTGCTTATTGCCAAAAGCTGGCCTACGACGACTGGCGGGCGACTTCGAAGACCCCGCTTTCTACCACGACGCCCGGCTGTTGTTGGCCACCATCAGTCACGAAGATTACGTGATGCTGCAACTCAATGAAACCGAAAAAGCCCTGCTCAACGAGCAAGGCTTTGATTTCTGGTGTTAGTGGTGGCCGACGTAAGCTTGCGGTGCGGCAGGTCGCTTAGCGGCTCAATGTAATTACCGGCGTGGTGCCTTCCAGCAGTGTCAGGCCCTCGGCGCTCAACTGGTAGGTGAGGGTTTTGGAGCCCAGAGCGGCCAACAGGCCGGCTTCGGGACTGTTGGGTAGGCAGGCCATGCGGGTAGTAACCATCGGCCCGAACGTGATGCCCGTGCCGCTTATATTCTCCTTGAGCCAGAGTTGTTGGTAGCAGAAAGTCGCCAGGAGCAGTACCTTTTTTGAGGGCTAGGTGTATAGTCCCAGCGTGAGGTGGGTCGGGTCCTGGGTAAAGTTAACGGGGTTTTTCTGCCACTCGGCACAGACAAATTCATGTGGCGTGAGGCCGCGCAAGGTCTTAAGCCGTTTGGCGTGG
>NZ_QVLT01000060.1 GCF_003417065.2 Hymenobacter lapidiphilus
CAGAGCGAAGCGAAGAATCTCGCTCGGGTTCGTTGGACCACAACCAAGCAACTAATCCGGGCGAGATTCTTCGCTTCGCTCTGAATGACGTTCCGGCAACTGACAACTGGCAACTGGCAACTGATAATTTAGCCGTCAGCATCGGGAGCAGCCGGGGGGCCACGGGGCGGCTGGAGGAGTTTCATGCGGAGTTTCTGGCGGAAGGGCGCGTGCCGGCCGCCGCTTCGCCCCTTACCACGCTGGGTAATGTAGCCAGCTTGGTAGCCTTTGATGCCGGGCAGACGGGCGCGGCGGCCCTGAGCCACTCGAGCACTTGCAGCAGCGCGTTTCAGGCCTTGGGCAACGCCGTAGCCTGGCTACGCGCCGGTATGGCCGACCGGTTTCTGGCCGGCGGCGCCGAGGCCCCGCTCACGGCCTTTACGTTGGCTCAGATGCGGGCCATCGGTATCTATTCGCCTTTTGGGGCGGCCGACTGGCCCTGCCGGCCGGGCGCGGGCCGGCCCTCCACATTCGTGCTGGGCGAGGGCGCGGCCGTTTTCGTGCTGGAGCGCGGTAGTCGGGCGGCATTACAGGCAGCCGGCGAAACCGCGCTGCTGCTCGAAGGCGTGGGCTTCGGCTTCGAGGCGCTGGGTAGCAAAACCGGCCTCTCAGCCGACGGCCAGCACTTCCAGCAGGCCATGCGGGCGGCGTTGCAGCAGGCTGCTGTGGCCCCGGCCGAAATAGATGCCGTAGTGCTCCACTCGCCCGGCACCCCCGCCGGCGACGCGGCCGAGCGGGCGGCGCTACGGGCTATATTTGGCGAGGAGTTGCCGCTACTACTATCCAATAAGTGGCTGCTGGGCCACACGCTGGGCGCTTCGGCCGCCCTGAGTCTGGATTTCGCTCTGCACGTGCTCGAAACCCAAACCTGGCCTACGCCCCCCTTCGCTACCGACGTAAATGGACCGGCTCTACGGCTGGTGCGGCGGGTGCTGGTGAATGCCGCCGGCTTCGGAGGCAACGCGGCGAGCGTAGTGGTGACTTTGGGGATGTAGCGCGAAGCGCCAGCTTCGCGTACCGTTGAACAAAATCGTTGTAGCTCCAGCAACGACACGCGAAGCTGGTGCTTCGCGCTACATCCCCCACACCGCCTTATATTTCCCGTCCCAACCACCACCCTACTATGTCCCGCTCCCTACTTCTGTTGCTCGGCCTTGGCCTGCTGAACACGCCCGTTTTCGCCCAGACCAAACCCGCCACCACGCCCAATCCGCTTATCCTGCAGATAGTACAGCAAATTTCGGAGAAAAACCTGCGCGATGACGTGGACAAGCTCGTGAGCTTCGGCACGCGCCACACGCTTTCCGACACCAAAAGCAAGAAGCGCGGCATCGGGGCAGCCCGGAATTGGGTGGAAAGCGAGTTCCGCAAGTACAGCAAGGCCAGCGGCGGGCGGCTTAAAGTCGAGCAGGACACGTTCACTGTTAAGCCCGACGGCCGCCGCATCAACGCGCCCGTGCTCATGGCCAACGTGATGGCCACGCTGCCCGGCACCGACCCTACCGATACGCGCATCTTCATCGTCAGTGGCCACATCGACTCGCGGGTGAGCGACGTGATGAACGCCACGGCCGACGCGCCGGGCGCCAACGACGACGCCTCGGGCACGGTGGCCGTGATGGAGCTGGCCCGGGTGATGAGCCAGCAGCAGTTTCCGGCTACCATCATTTTCGTGGCGGTGCAGGGCGAAGAGCAGGGCCTGTATGGCTCGACGCATATGGCCAAGCGGGCCAAAAAAGAGGGCTGGAACCTGGTGGCCATGCTCAACAACGACATCGTAGGCAACTCGACCGGCCACGACCCGACCATCAAAAACACCACCCAGCTGCGGGTGCTCAGCGAAGGTATTCCGGCCAACGAAACGCCCGAGCAGGCCCGGATGCGCCGCACGCTCAGCTCGGAAAACGATTCGCCCAGCCGCCTGCTGGCCCGTTACGCCCGCGAGGCCACCAAGCAGTACGTACCCGGCCACGAAGTAGTGCTGGTGTACCGCCCCGACCGGTTTCTGCGCGGCGGCGACCATACGCCCTTCAATCAGCAGGGTTTCACGGCGGTGCGCTTCACAGAGGTGAACGAGGATTTCCGCCACCAGCACCAGGATTTACGCACCGAAAACGGCGAGGAATACGGCGACCTGGCCAAGTTCATGGACTTTGCCTACCTGCGCCAGAACACCGGCGTTAACCTGGCGACGCTGGCAAACCTGGCGCTGGCCCCGGCCGCCCCGCGCAATGTGGGCGTGCTCACGGCTAAGCTCACCAACCGCACCGAGCTGCAGTGGGAGGCGCCCGCCGCGGGCGAAAAACCGGCCGGCTACTACGTGCTCATGCGTGAAACCAGCGCCCCCGAGTGGCAGCAGAAGTTCTTCGTAACCGACCTCAAAGCCGATTTGCCCTTCAACAAGGACAACTTCATCTTCGGGGTGGTAAGCGTGGACGCCGAGGGCCACGAGAGCCTGCCGGTGCTGCCCGTACCGGTGCGGTAAGCAGAACAGACGGAACCCAGGTGCGGAAATAGTTATGCTGAGCATGACTATTTCCGCACTCTCCCCCACCATAATTCAGCCTTTAGCTTGCCGCTGCCCATACCTCTGCCCGCCCCCGTTCAGTTCAAACACCCCTGGCGGGGCTACCAGCAGCGGATTCTGAATGAACTGAGTGCGCATTTAGCCAACGACCACCTGCACGTGGTAGCCCCACCCGGCTCGGGCAAAACGGTGCTGGGCCTGGAAGTGCTTTGCCGCCTGAACCGGCCCGCCCTGGTGCTGGCCCCCACCCTCACCATCCGCGACCAGTGGGTGGAGCGCTTCTGCGAGCTTTTTCTGGCCGATGCCGCCCGGCCCGCCTGGCTTTCTACCGACCTGCACCAGCCTGCCTGGCTGACCATCAGCACCTACCAGGCCCTGCACGCCGCCTGCGTCGAACCCGCTGCAGAGCCGGCTAGTAAGGTTCCTGCTACCACTGCCGAGGACGGGGGCGACACCACTGGCAAAAACAAACGCAAAACCGACACCAAAGCAAAGAGTAAAGCGGCAACCCGTGGCACCGCGGCGCTGCTGCGGCGGCTACGGGCCCAGCAGGTGGGGACGCTGGTACTGGATGAGGCCCATCACCTGCAGAATGCCTGGTGGCGGAGCCTGATGCAGGTGAAAGAGGCCCTGGCCCCGACTGTGGTGGGCTTGACGGCCACGCCACCCTACGATGTGTCGGCGGCCGAGTGGGAGCGGTACTGCGACCTGAACGGGCCCGTAGACGCCGAAATAACGGTGGCCGAGCTGGTGGCGGCCGGCGACCTGTGCCCGCACCAGGATTACGTGTGCTTCTCGGAGCCCACCGGCACCGAAGGCCAGCAGTTGCGGGAGCTGTTCGAAGTTTTGCAAGCCGAATACGCCGCCCTTAGTCAGGACGGGGTTTTGGGGGCCGCCCTGGCCAGCCACCCGGCCCTGCAAGCCCCTTTAAGCCACCTCGATTGGGTGTATGGGCAGCTGTCAAGCTTCGCCGCCAGCCTGATTTTACTGCACGCCCAGGGCCAGCCCCCGCACCCCGATCAGCTGGCCGTGCTCGGCATCGAGGCCCCGGCACTGCCCCCGCTCACGCCCGAATGGCTGGAAAAAGCCGTAGCATTTTACTTGTTTGAAGAGGGCTTCGATGAAGCCCACGCGCCCCACCGCCAGGCCCTGGAAAAGCGCCTGCGCCAGCACGGGCTAATCCAAGGGCGGCGGGTGGCGCTGCGCTTTCATCCCCAACTCGACCAATTGCTGAGTACCAGCCTGAGCAAGCTACACGCCATCGGGCAGATTGCGGAGTTCGAGCAGGTTGCGCTGGGGAATGAGCTGCGGCTGGTGGTGCTCACCGACTACATCCGGCGCGATTTTATGCCCGCTACGGCTACCAACGAGCTACCCCTCAACCAACTGGGAGTGCTGCCAATATTTGAGCTGCTGCGCCGCCACCCGGTGCCGGGCCAGCGGCTGGGCGTACTAACGGGCAGCGTGGTGATAATTCCGGTGGCCGCTTTGCCGGCGCTGCACGCGGCGGCTCCGGGGCTGCCGCCGCTGCCGGCCCGGCCCCTGCCCTACGATGCGGCCTACGCGCTGCTGCTGCCCCCGGCCGGCCGGCAAACCGAGCTGGTGGGCCTCATTACTCAATTGTTCGAGCAGGGCGACATCACCACACTCATCGGCACCAAGGCCCTGCTGGGCGAGGGCTGGGACGCGCCCTGCCTCAACACGCTGGTGCTGGCCAGCTTTGTGGGCTCGTTCGTGCAATCGAACCAGATGCGCGGCCGGGCCATTCGCACCAACGCCGCCCGGCCCGCCAAGGCCAGCCACATCTGGCACTTAGCCTGCCTGGCCCCCCAGGCCCCCAGCGGCGGCCCCGACTTGGAGCTGCTGCGCCGCCGGTTCCGGGCCTTTGTGGGTGTAACGCTGCCGCCCCAGGCCCCAGCTTTGGCCGAGGGCCTGGCCCGCCTGGGCATCCCCGACGCCAACTTACGGGTCGCGGAG
>NZ_QVLT01000061.1 GCF_003417065.2 Hymenobacter lapidiphilus
GGGCGCGGCGGGGGGCGCGGCAGCCAGGGCGGCGGCAACAGCGGCAACGCGGGCGACTTTCTGGTGAACCAGCAGGGCGGCATCAGTAAAACCCACGCGCTGGGCCTGAACTACTCCAATACCTGGGGCACCAAAACCGACGTGCAGGGCAGCTACTTCTTCAACCTGAGCGATAACACCAGCGCCACCAGCCTGTTGCGCCGCTACGTGCCCACCACCACCCAGCCCCAGGATTTGCGCTACGCCGAGGACTCGCGCGCCAGCAGCCGCAATATCAACAACCGCTTCAACCTGCGCCTCGACCATAAATTCGACTCGCTGAACTCGCTACTGTGGCGCCCCAGCTTCTCGATGCAGCGCAACACCGGCAACAGCCTGCTTGATGGCAGCACATTTGTGGCCGCGCCCGATGGGGCCGGCGCCACCACGGCCCAAGGGGCCAACGCCAGTTCCTACCGCTCGGCCCTCACCGGCATTTCGGGCAGCAGCCAGCTGTTGTACCGCCGCCGGTTTGCCCTGCGGGGCCGCACTTTCTCGGCGGGTTTCAATGCGGGCTACAACGACAACCGGGGCGACAATAACCTGCTTTCGAGCACTACCTTCTACCGCCAGCAGCAGCCGGTTACCAGCACGCTCAACCAGTTTTCGGAGCTGACCCAGACGGGCTGGAACTGGCGCGGCAGCCTTGACTACACCGAGCCACTGGGCCAGAACGGGGCCGTGCAGGTGGAGTACGATATCGCCTACACACCCAACAAATCGGACAAGCGGACCTACGATTTTGTGCCCGGCGAGCAGCAGTACAGCCGCCTCAACGACACGCTCAGCTCGGTGTTCCAGAGCAGCTACCTCACCAACTCGGGCGAGCTGAGCTACCGCTACCAGAACAAGGAGTTGCAGTGGTCGGTGGGCGCCGAGCTGCAGCACGCCCGCCTGAACAGCGACCAGGAGTTCCCGCGGCCCGGCGACACCCGTCGCACCTTCCTCAACCTGCTGCCCAACGCCCGATTCCGCTACAACTTCTCGAAGCAGCAGAACCTGCGCATTAACTACCGCACAAGCACCAACGCGCCCTCGGTAAGCCAGCTGCAGGAAGTGGTGAACAATGCCAACCCGCTGCAGCTGACGACCGGCAACCCCAACCTGCGCCAGGAATCCCGCCAGAATCTGTTCGTGCGCTACTCGTCGGCGGTGCCCGAAAAGTCGCGCTCGTTCTTCGCTTTCTTGGGCGGCAGCTACGTGAGCAACTACATCACCAACAACACGATATACGCCAGCGGCGAGCCACTGACTGTGGACGGCATCGTGATTCCGGCCGGCGGCCAGCTAACCCGGCCCGTCAACCTGAACCAGCAGTACTCGGTGCGCAGCTTTGCCAACTACAGCCAGCCACTGGCCCTGATTAAGTCGAACCTGAGTTTGAATGCCGGCGTCAACTACGCCCAGACGCCGGGCCTGGTGTTCGGGGAGTTGAACTACAACCGCACGCCCTCGGCCAGCCTGGGTGCCAGCCTGAGCAGCAACATCAGCACCGAAGTGGACTTCACGCTTGCCTCGAACTCCAGCCAGAGCTGGGTGCGCAACAGCCTGCAGCCGCAGCTTAACAACCGCTTTTTCAGCCAGAACACCAGCCTGCGCCTGAGCTGGATTATTGCCAAGGGCATCACGTTGAAGTCCGATGTCAACCACCGGCTGTATTCGGGCCTGGAGGCGGGCTTCAACCAGAACTTCGTGCTCTGGAATGCCTCGTTGGGCAAGAAAATATTTGCCAATCAGCAGGGCGAAATCCAGGTGTTTGCCCTCGATTTGCTGGGCCAGAATAACAGCATCCAGCGCAATATTGCCGCCGCCTACACGGAGGATGTGCAAACTAATATCCTGCAGCGCTACTTCCTGCTGAGCTTCACCTACAACATCCGCAGCTTTGGCAGCGGCGCGAGCGGCGGGGCCGACCGCGAAGGCCGTGACAATGGCGACGGGCAGCGGCCCCGCGGCGGCCGGCCAGAGGGCGGCGGTGGCCGGCCGGGTGGGTTTTAGCCCGTCGGGCGTTGCGCCTAGCCCCCTCTCCGAAAAAGGAGAGGGAGAACTAATTTTTAGCTATTTAGTGCCAGAGCAACCACAATTAAGCTACCAGCTAGAGCTGGTCTCCCCTCTCCTTTTTCGGAGAGGGGGCCAGGGGGTGAGGCGCCCGTGAGGACGAACCAGAAAACGGAGCCGCTGATTTTTGCGCTATTTTGCGGGCCGACGAGGTGGGTTTGGCCCTTAATGCCGGCCGCTGTACCTCTGGCTTGCTGCTTATGAAACGCGTTTACCTGCTGCTACTATTACTGCTCCCACTGCTGGGAATGGCCCAAACCGTGCCCGTCCCTGCCAACCTGCTGCTGGGCAACCTGCGCCTGCGCCTCACCCCTGGCGGCCAGGCGGCCGTGCAGCAAAAGGTGGACGCCCTGCGCCGCCACCCGGCCTCGTTCCAGGCCAAGGTGGTGCTGGCCGATGCCTATTTCCCGCTCATCGACCGGGTGTTTCAGCAGGAAGGCCTGCCGCTGGATTTTCGGTACTTGGCCATCCACGAAAGCGGCCTGCAGGGCAATGCCCAAAGCATCAGCGACGCCATCGGTTACTGGCAGTTCAAGCGGGAGGCGGCCCTGGATTTTGGGCTGCTGATGAACGAATCGGTGGATGAGCGCAAGCACATTGTGGCCTCCTCGAAGGCCGCGGCTCAGTACCTGCTGCGCAACAACAAAACGTTTCATAACTGGATTAACTCCCTTATCAGCTACAACCTGGGCCTGACCGGGGCCAAGCCCTACACGCTGCCCACCGATTACGATGCCACCGAAATGGAAATTACGGAGCGCACCAACGGCTATGTACTCACGTTTCTGGCCCACAAAGTGGCTTTCGAGCCAGCCCTGAACCTGAATCCGCGGCCGCCGCTGCTGTTCCAGGAGTTTCCGGCGCCGGCCGGGCAGTCGCTGGCCCTGCTGGCCACTAGCCTGCGCCAGAACCCCGAGGAGCTGGCCAAGCACAACCGCTGGCTGCTGGCCCCCACCGTGCCCACTGACCGCGTGTACACTGTGCTGGTGCCCATTTCCGACCCCGCCCAGCTGACGCTGCTGGCCGCCCAACAGAAGTCGGCCGCCGCCACCCAGCTGCTCAACCCGCCCACTGCCGACCCCGAAAACGCCGAACTGGTGCGCGTAAACGGCCTGCGGGCGCTGATTGCGCTGCCCGGCGACACCAAGGAAAGCCTGGCCCGCCGCGGCAACCTCAAACTCCGGCGCTTCCTCAAGTACAACGACCTGTTCGCCTTCGACCAGATTGTACCCGGCCAGCCCTACTTTCTGCAGAAGAAGCGCGACAAAGGCGCCGTGGAGTACCACGTAGCCCAACTCGGCGAGAGCGTGCTGACGGTGTCGCAGAAGTATGGGCTGCGGGCCAAGGCTATCTGGCAGAAGAACCGCATGGCCCGCAACGAGGAGCTGCGCCCCGGCCGGGTACTATGGCTGCAGCACACGCGCCCCAAAGCCACGCCCGTCGAGTTCGTGGATAGCCAAAACCGCGCCGCCCTGGCCGCCTTCGAGCAGCCCGTAAGCAGCCCGGCCTCCACGCCCGCCAAGAAACGCACCAACGACGACTCGGAGCCCTACCGGGGCAGCACCGCCCGTGCCACCCGGACGCTGGAAGATGCCGTGGAAGACGATTCGGCCACCGCCGAGACCGACAAGCAAATGGAGAGCGTGAACGAGCAGCCCGCTACCTCAGCTCCTGCCCCGACTCCCGCCGCTCCAGCCGCTGCGCCGGTACCCGCCCCCGCAACGCCGGCTCCTGTTCCGGCTGCCGCGCCGGCCTCGTCGCTGCCGCCACGCCGGCCGCT
>NZ_QVLT01000062.1 GCF_003417065.2 Hymenobacter lapidiphilus
TGATAAGGTTGGCGGCGACCGACTCTCCCACCGATGAAGGCAGTACCATAGGCGCTCCGGGGCTTAACGACTCTGTTCGGAATGGGAAGAGGTGAACACCCGGGCTAAAGCCACCATTATCAATTCAGCATAGGTTGCGTGTTCGCACAAGCTAGCTGTGAAATTCGACATAGAGGCAGCGTAAAAGAAAAAGTAAGCGCGTCTGCGTCTGCACGCAGGAGCTTGTTTGCTACAGAAGTGTTCGAGCCCTTAGTACCCCTCGGCTATGCCATTTCTGACTTTACACCTGGGGCCTATCAACGTCCTAGTCTCGAACGGCTCTTAAATCGGATATCTCATCTTCAGGTGAGTTTCGCACTTAGATGCTTTCAGCGCTTATCTCATCCCAGCGTCGCTACCCAGCACTGCACCTGGCGGCACAACTGGCAGACGAGCGGCTGGTCCAACTCGGTCCTCTCGTACTAAAGTCAGGTCCTGTCAAATATCCCACGCCCACCACAGATAGGGACCGAACTGTCTCACGACGTTCTGAACCCAGCTCGCGTGCCACTTTAATCGGCGAACAGCCGAACCCTTGGGACCTTCTCCAGCCCCAGGACGTGACGAGCCGACATCGAGGTGCCAAACCTCCCCGTCGATATGAGCTCTTGGGGGAGATCAGCCTGTTATCCCCGGCGTACCTTTTATCCTTTGAGCGATGGCCCTTCCATGCGGAACCACCGGATCACTATATCCGTCTTTCGACCCTGCTCGGCTTGTAGGCCTCACAGTCAAGCCCGCTTCTGCTATTGCGCTCTACATCCGGTTACCAAGCGGATTGAGCGGACCTTTGAAAGCCTCCGATACTTTTTTGGAGGCGACCACCCCAGTCAAACTACCCAGCAGACACTGTCTCCGTTTCCACAGATTAGGCACCAAACAACACAAGGGTGGTATTTCAACGGCGACTCCCCAAAACCTAGCGGCCCTGGCTCAACGTCTCCCACCTATGCTACACATGTGTTGTCCAGCGTCAATGTCAACCTATAGTAAAGGTGCACGGGGTCTTTCCGTCCCGTGGCGGGTACTCGGCATCTTCACCGAGACTACAATTTCACCGAGCTCACGGCTGAGACAGCGCCCAGATCGTTACACCATTCGTGCAGGTCGGAACTTACCCGACAAGGAATTTCGCTACCTTAGGACCGTTATAGTTACGGCCGCCGTTTACCGGGGCTTCGATTCAAACCTTCGCACTTGCGCACTAAGTTCCCCTCTTAACCTTCCGGCACCGGGCAGGTGTCAGGCCTTATACGTCCGCTTACGCGTTAGCAAAGCCATGTGTTTTTGTTAAACAGTCGCCTGGGCCTTTTCACTGCGGCTTCTCGTGTTGCCACGAGGAAGCGTCCCTTCTCCCGAAGTTACAGGACCATTTTGCCGAGTTCCTTGGCCGTGATTCACTCGAGCGCCTCAGGATTCTCTCCTTGACTACCTGTGTCGGTTTGCGGTACGGGTTATAAAGCAGTAAACGCTTAGCAGGTTTTCTTGGCAGTCTGATTAGGTACACTATCCCGTTGGCCGAAGCCGCAAGGTACTATCAGGTTTCAGCAAAGCCGGCGTACTTAACTACCAGCCCTATACCTACACCCTTTAACGAGCACTTCCGTCCGCTCGCGGTACTTTCACTACTGCGTCACTGCATCACTCCACTTCATAAGTGCTGGAATATCAACCAGCTGTCCATCGACGTAGCCTCTCGGCCTAGCCTTAGGTCCCGACTAACCCTGCTCCGATTAGCGTTGAGCAGGAAACCTTAGTCTATCGGCGAGGGGGTTTCGCACCCCCTTTATCGTTACTCATGCCTACATGTGCTTTTCTGGCCGCTCCACCATGCCTGACGACACAGCTTCACCGCTGACCAGAATGCTCCCCTACCACTTAACAACTAAATGTTAAATCCATTGCTTCGGTACCGGACTTGATGCCCGCGTATTATCGATGCCCTCTCGCTCGACCAGTGAGCTGTTACGCACTCTTTAAAGGAATGGCTGCTTCCAAGCCAACCTCCTGGCTGTCAAAGCAAGTGGACCTCCTTTGTTCAACTTAGTCCGAATTTAGGGACCTTAGCAGATGGTCTGGGTTCTTTCCCTCTCGGCCTGGGACCTTAGCACCCCAAGCCTCACTGCCGGCTATATTACATGGCATTCGGAGTTCATCAGGATTCGGTAGGCTGTGACACCCCCTAGTCCTATTGGTAGCTCTACCTCCATGTAACTCTACGCCGACGCTGTACCTAAATACATTTCGGGGAGTACGAGCTATTTCTCAGTTTGATTGGCCTTTCACCCCTACCCTCAAGTCATCCAAATCCTTTTCAACGGAAACTGGTTCGGTCCTCCAGTTGGTGTTACCCAACCTTCAACCTGCTCAAGGGTAGCTCACAAAGTTTCGCGTCTACCCCCTCTGACTCTGCGCCCTATTCAGACTCGCTTTCGCTGCGGCTCCACGCTTCCAAGCGTTTAACCTTGCCAGAGAGGAGTAACTCGTAGGCTCATTATGCAAAAGGCACGCTATCAGGCCACTAAAACCCTCTAACTGCTTGTAGGCACACGGTTTCAGGTTCTTTTCACTCCGGTATTCCCGGTTCTTTTCACCTTTCCCTCACGGTACTAGTTCACTATCGGTCTCTCAGGAGTATGTAGCCTTAGCGGATGGTGCCGCTGGATTCAGAGGGGATTTCTCCGGTCCCCCCCTACTCAGGAATCCTCTACCGTATAGTATCAGCTCGCTTACCGGACTCTCACCGTCTATGGTTGGCCTTCCCATGCCATTCAGCTAAAATACTATAATCAGATGTTGAGGTCCTACAACCCCGGACTGGCCGTAACCAACCCGGTTTGGGCTCCTCCCCGTTCGCTCGCCACTACTTGGGGAATCATTGTTATTTTCTTTTCCTCCGGGTACTTAGATGTTTCAGTTCCCCGGGTTTGCCCCTCTCCTCATACAAGGAAAGGCCCTAGTTCTTCAAACTAGTGGGTTGCCCCATTCGGAAATCAACGGATCAAAAGGTATGTGCCCTTCCCCGTCGCTTATCGCAGCTTATCACGTCCTTCATCGCCTCTGAGAGCCTAGGCATCCCCCGTGTGCCCTTCTCTACTTCTCGTAGAGCAACTGCCCGTAGGCAGTTGCGGCTCGGGTGACTAACCATAGGTTAATCACTCTTATTGCTTTCTTTTTCTTTTACTCTGTTTTCCTCTATGTCAAAGAACGTGT
>NZ_QVLT01000063.1 GCF_003417065.2 Hymenobacter lapidiphilus
GCGGGTAAAACGAATCAAATCATCGAGAACACAGTACATTGCAACGGTCTGTTCGCGCATGGTCGGCAGGGCTTGAAGGGGTCGAATACTTCAAACCTAGTCTGTTCACGCCGAACAGACTTTTTTTGGCCTTATTTATACCTCGCAACTTGGGTTAGCTATGGCAACAACTCTGTTAGCTAACTAGTTAAGGAATCAGCAGCAAGACTGCTATATAAGATGTTATTATTAGTGTTGCTAGCTATACTTGCAACTGTCACGTATCTTGCGGAGAAACAAACAAAATAAGTGCTAGCATTGCTAGCTATATAAGCCCTACTAGCTATGCCAGCTTCCAATACATTAACGCCGAGCCCACGGGTCATTGCCGTCGCCAACAACAAGGGAGGAGTTGGAAAGACTGCCTCAGCAGCGGCTATTGCCGGTGAGCTGGCTCGCCAAGGCAACGCTGTACTCGCCTTAGACTTGGACCCCCAGGCGGGCAACCTTACGGCCGTGCTGCATCAGCGCGGTTATCGGGGACATACACTGCTTTCTGTACTGCTAGGGGAGGCTACGCTGGAAGAAATCATTGTCGAGACCAAACAGGTTAACCTGGACCTCCTGCCCGCTTCAATTCAACTATTAAGTCAGGAATCGCGGCTCCAACGCATCCCCGGTTACCACGGACTGCTACGCCGGTTACTGCCACAGCTTAACGGCTACGCTTACTTAGTCATTGACTGTCCGCCTTCGTTGGGGGACCTGACCAGTTTAGCCCTGACAGCGGCTGACGTGTACGTCATTCCCTGCCAAGCCGAGCAGCTGGCCTTCGACGGACTTCACGACATGGTGCGGGCTGCTGGTGTTGTGCGGGAGAACCTGAATGAAAAGCTGACAATGGCCGGCATCTTCTTCACTGCCTACCATCCTAACCAGCGCGGCGCGCTCAACCACGGTACGGTAGAGGCTACGCGTCGCATCTACGGCGATGATGCACTACTGCCACACATCCGCAAGGACATGGCGGTACCAATGTCGCAGGCGATGCAGCAAAGCGTCTGTGCCTACGAACCCACCAGCCGCGCCGCGCAGGATTACCAGCTCCTTACCCAAGCCATACTAAACGCTCTATGAAAAAGCCCACGCAAAGCATGGCCGATATGTTGATGCAGTCGGTCGCCGCTCCTTCAGTTACTGCTGCTTCCCCGGCTGCTACCCCAATGCCGGAAGCAGGGGAGAAGCTTGTCGCCTTTGGCCAGCGCATTACCGCTACTCATAAAGAGCAGCTAAGCCGGCTGGCTTTTTGGAGCCGACGGAACGAGCGGCTTCTACTAGATCGGGCGCTCAGTGAGTTCTTTGCCCGTCAAGATCCCGAATTACTGCGACCTATCCCTGAAGAGTAGGCAGTGGGGGAGGAGGGTAGAGCAGTCCCGGCATGTTGGAGTTCAGTTCCCCACGATGGCCACACTAGTGTCTGTCTTGCGTCAAGCCGACACGAGTGTGGCCATCGATAAACTTCGCCTTTTTTATCTTATTCTGAGATACAACAAGTACCTACTCGCCCTTTTTGAACCCGTACAACCGGTTCAGAGCAGTACAGCAACCTCTCAAACCGACACTCCGAACAGCCTACTCAAAAGGGACTGCCTCCCGCACCATGAAAATACTCCTGGGTTGCCTGTTGTTTGTCAATGTAGTGTGTTTCCTGCTCTTCGCCTTAGATAAACGGAAAGCCCAACGGAACCAGCGGCGCATTGCCGAAAAAACGCTGCACCTCGTTACGCTGCCTGGTGCAGCTCTTGGCGCGTGGGCGGCTATATTGTTGCTGCAACATAAAAACAGCAAAGCCGCTTTCTGGGGCGTTACCCTGGCGCTGACGCTGCTGCAAGGGGCGGTGCTCTATTTCACATGGCCCTCTTTTCAGGCGCTGTTTTAACTGTGTCAGGCGTCTGCATGCGGGGAGCTGGACTATGTACACGTAAATCAACGGAACTTCTTGGGTTACAGCTCAACTGCATTCATTTCATAAGGTTCAGAAAAATCACCGTTTTCGTGAACTGGAAAAAAGGTTTCTTGCTGGTGGATGACACGCCTATTCATCGCGAATGGATGATTCTGAAAACCGCCCCTTACGGCACCTGACTGGGTAAGTATTCTTTGCTAAGCAATGGCAAGATGCATCCCAACGGCTACTGCCCCCCCCCGCGCACCCTGTCCCAACCACAAGGGGGGGGGCAGGGCCTTGGCGTCATTTTAGCCCCCGGTGCCACAGATAGACCCTGGTTGCGATTGTGCGCCCCAGCCTCTCAGTGAATGGGGCGTTGGTCAACGAAAAGGGGAGGGTGGTCACTTATAAGGTAGCGAAAGAGAGAAGGGGGGCTTGCTTCGAGTGTTCAATCTATCAAACGACCCACCAAAGTCCACTCCATCGCGAGCGCCCCCTCTCATGAAAATCCTGTTGTTACTCGTCCTGTCCGCCCTGCTCTCCCTCCCTGCCCGTAGTCAGGGTGCCACCGAATACGCCAAGCGGATGGAGGAAACGGGCGCCGCCATGCAGGCCCAGAAATATTGCGACGCCACTGCCCTTTTTGAGCGCGCGTTCGCACCGGACTCCGCCCAGGCGTCGCCGTTTGAATTGTTTGCGGCGGCCCTGTCGGCCGCCCCAGTGCCCCACTAAACAGCCGCTGGCCTGGCGCTGGCTGGGCCAACTGAGCCGCCGCCGGCCGCTGCCCGTGCAGCCCCCACGACCTCGACAACATCGCGTCCGACCCGGGCCTGGCTTCCCTGCGCGCCGACGAAACCGCCTGGGCGCGCTGGCTCGCGGCCATGCGCGGCGCCGTGGCCGAGCAGGCGGTGGC
>NZ_QVLT01000064.1 GCF_003417065.2 Hymenobacter lapidiphilus
GCGCGGCGCAAAAACAGCAAGCGGCCCCACCACCCGGCCCAAAACTTTCTGATTCAGTATTTTCGCAAAGGTATTGAAACCACCTTCAGCTGCCTGACAGCGCGCTTTCCCAAGCAGATTCATGCCGCAACAGCGGCCGGCTTCGCCTTAAAAATAGTGCTTTTCATCTTTGCCCACGCACTACACCAAGTCGGTTTGTAGTTCGCAACTTGGGTTTGCTAACGATGCGCTGGAGCTGGTGGTGGTGAACACGCCCAACGACACGCACTTTGCGCTGGCCCGGCAGGCGCTTCTGGCCGGCAAGCACGTGCTCATTGAAAAGCCCGTGGCCACTACCGTCGCCGAGCTGGAGGAGCTACTGGCCCTGGCCCGGCAGCAGCAGCGGCACCTGCTGGCCTACCAGAACCGCCGCTGGGATTCGGACTTTCAGCTGGTGCGGCAGGTGGTGGAAAGCGGCCGGTTGGGCCAACTCGCGGAGGTGCATTTCCGCTTCGACCGTTATAAGCTGGCCCTCAACCCCAAGCAGTTCAAGGAACCCCCCGCCGCGCCTGGCAGCGGCCTCAGCTTCGACCTCGGTCCCCACGTGCTCGACCAGGCCCTGAGTTTGTTCGGCCGGCCGTTGCGCCACCGCTTCACCCGCGCCAGCCACCGCCCCGGCTCCCTGGTCGATGACTACTTCCAAGCCCACCTGGAGTATCCCGTGGGCCTCAACGTATTCGTGGCCGGCTCGCTGCTGACGGCCGCGCCCGGCCCGGCCTACGTGCTGCACGGCACCGCCGGCTCATTCCAGAAAACCCGCGCCGACGTGCAGGAAACCCAGCTGGTGGCGGGCCTCTCCCCCACCGCCGCCAGCTACGGCCACGAGCCTGCCGGGGCCGAAGGCGTGCTCACGCTGGCTACGGAGCCGGGCCACTTCCGCACTGAACAACTGGCGGCCCCGGTGGGCACATACGCCGGGCTGTTCGAGGCCGTGCACCAAACCATTCGCCACGGCCGGGCCTTCCCGGTAAGCACCGAACAGCTCCGCTGGCAGCTGGAAATCCTGACGGACGGAGGTTCGTAAGGCTGAAATCCTGGGCTACGCAGAATTTTGGCAACAGTAGCCTTGCTGAGACGCTGCATATATCAAGGCAAAACTCTGGGAACCTGGCAACTCCGGTAAGCTCTAGTACCCCAACGATGCAATGCTGCGCGGTCGGGCCGCTGTGGCTTCTGGTGGGCCGAAGTCAGGAAGGGAAAATTCAGTCCATCTTTCATACCTTATCTTTGTTAGCAGAGCACCATGCGGTTTGCTGGCCGAAAACGACGGGTCAGACTTTTTCCATCCTCTATTTGCAAGCTGAACCTTGACGTTTCACGAATTCAACCTCCACGACGATTTGCTGGCCGGCATCGATGCCATGAATTACCAGCAGGCCACCCCCATTCAGGAGCAGGCCATTCCGAAAATCCTCGACGGCAAAGACCTGATTGCCTGCGCCCAGACCGGCACCGGCAAAACAGCCGCCTACCTGCTGCCGCTGCTCGACAAGATTTCGCACGCCCGCCACGGCACCACCTCCACGCTGGTGCTGGTGCCCACCCGCGAGCTGGCCAACCAGATTGACGAGCAGGTAACGGGCTTCGGCTACTTCGTGGAAGCCAGTTCGATTGCCATTTATGGCGGCGGCAAAAGCGAGGGCTGGGAGCAGCAGAAACGCGCCCTCACCTCGGGCGCCGACATTATCGTGGCCACGCCCGGCCGCCTCATCGCCCACATGCAGATGGGCTACGTGAAGTTCGAGGACCTGAAATACCTGGTGCTCGATGAGGCCGACAAGATGAT
Organism: Hymenobacter lapidiphilus; assembly: GCF_003417065.2. Lineage (GTDB taxonomy): Bacteria > Bacteroidota > Bacteroidia > Cytophagales > Hymenobacteraceae > Hymenobacter. The sequence goes on from NZ_QVLT01000064.1 coordinate 1,826, forward strand.
GGACATGGGTTTCTCCGATGACATCCTCAACATTGTGCGGCAGCTGCCCAAGGAGCGCCAGACGCTGCTGTTCTCGGCCACCATGCCCACCAAAATCCGCGACTTCTCGAAGCAGATTCTCAACGACCCCGAGGAAATCCGGCTGGCCGTGAGCAAGCCCGCCGCCGGCATCGACCAGCAGTTCTACATGGCCTTCGACCGCCAGAAAATATACCTGCTCGAACACCTCATCAAAACGCAGGACGTCCAGAGCATGGTGCTGTTTACGAGCCAGAAAGCGGCCGTAAGCGGGATTGTGAAAGCCATCAACAAGTTGGGCTATGTGGCCCAGGGCATCAGCTCCGACCGCACCCAGGAGGAGCGCGAGCAAATAATGCGCGAGTTCAAGAACAAGCAGTTCCCGATTCTGGTGGCCACCGACGTGCTTAGCCGCGGTATTGATATCGACTCGCTGAGCCACGTGGTGAACTACGATATTCCGCGCGCCGCCGAGGATTACGTGCACCGCATCGGGCGCACGGCCCGCGCCGCCACCAAGGGCACGGCCATCACGTTCATTTCCGACCAGGACCAGGACCGGGTGGTGAAGATTGAAAAGCTCATTGAGCGCGAAATCGAGAAACTGGACATCACCGAAGGCCTGGGCCTGGGCCCCGCGCCCGATTTCGACCCCAAGCGTTTCAGCGGCCTGGGCGGCAAAATTGGTGGCCGCCCCGAGCGTAACGGCGGCCGCTCGGGCGGTGGCAGTGGCGGCGGTGGTGGCGGTGGTGGCCGCTCGGGTGGCA
>NZ_QVLT01000065.1 GCF_003417065.2 Hymenobacter lapidiphilus
CGCCGCCCGCGTAACGCGGGAGCTGGCCGGCCGGCTGGCCAAGCTCTCGGAGCAGCTGGAGCAGGCCGGCCACGCCCCCGACGTGGTGGCCCAGTTCCTGATGCGCTGCCTGTTTACGATGTTCTCGGAGGATACCGGCCTGATTCCCAAAACGTCGTTTACCGGCATGCTCACCCGCTACGGCAGCCCCGAGCTGCTGGAGTTTCTGCCCGACGCCCTCCAGACGCTCTGGCGCACGATGGACACCGGCGGCTTCTCGCCCGACCTCAAGGCCCGGTTGCGCCGCTTCAACGGCCGGCTGTTTCATGAGGCCAACGCGTTGCCGTTGAGCGCGGCCCAGGCCGAGCTGCTGCTGCAATCGGCGCGGGCCGACTGGACGGAGGTGGAGCCGGCCATTTTCGGGACGCTGCTGGAGCGGGCCCTCGACCCCAAGGAGCGGCACAGCCTGGGGGCCCACTACACCCCGCGCCGCTACGTGGAGCGGCTGGTGCTGCCCACGGTGCTGGAGCCGCTACGCCGCGAGTGGAGCGCCGCCCAGGCCGCCGCCGCCCGCCGCCTCGCCGAAGGCCAGGAAAAGGAAGCCCGCGCCGAGCTGGTGCGCTTCCTCCAGCGCCTCACCAGTTTGCGCATCCTGGACCCGGCCTGCGGCTCGGGCAACTTCCTCTACGTCACGCTCGAACACCTCAAGCGGCTCGAAGGCGAGGTGCTGGCTGCCATCAACAGCTACGGGCAGACGGGTTTGCTGGAGCTGGGCGGCGGCACCACCGTGAGCCCCCACCAGCTGCTGGGCCTGGAGCTGAACCCGCGCGCCGCCGCCATTGCCGACGTGGTGCTGCGCATCGGGTACCTGCAATGGCACCTGCGCACCTACGGCCCCTCCGAGCTGCGCGAGCCCCTGCTCGATGAGTACCAGAACATCCGCCAGCAGGATGCCGCCCTCCAGCACGACCCGCCCGTGCCCCGCCTCGATGCCCAGGGCCAGCCCGTAACGCGCTGGGATGGCACCACCAAGCGGCACCCCGCCACCGGCCAGCCCGTACCCGACGAAACCGCCCGCACGCCCGTTCTCGATTACCCCGACCCCCGCCCCGCCGAGTGGCCCCAGGCCGAGTTCATCGTGGGCAACCCGCCGTTTGTGGGGCCGGCCCGGATGCGCGATGCCCTCGGCGACGGCTACACCGAAGCCCTGCGCAAAGCCTACAAGGGCAAGGTGCCCGATTCGGCCGACCTCGTGATGTACTGGTGGTACAATGCCGCCGCCGCCGTGCAGCGCGGCGCCACCGAGCGGTTCGGCTTCATCACCACCAACAGCCTCAAGCAAACCTTCAACCGCCGCGTAATGCAGCCCTTCCTGGAAGCGACCCGGCCCCGCTCACGCTCACCTTCGCCGTGCCCGACCACCCCTGGGTGGATGCCGCCGAAGGAGCCGCCGTGCGCATCGCCATGACCGTAGCCGAACGCACCCCGGCCACCCCGTTGCCCGGTTTACTCTTGACGCTAAGAACCGAAACCGCAGCGAAAGGCGATGATGCGGCGGAAGTAACGTTTGAAACTCAAGAAGGTCTTATTCAACCTGACTTGACAATTGGCGCGGACTTAGATAGTGCGCGACCTCTAAAGGCGCTAGAGAATCTATCTAGCCCAGGTGTGAAACTGCATGGCCAAGGCTTTGTCTTGACAGCAGAAAAAGCTCGCTTTTTGGGTTTGGGGAGTATTGAAGGTCTGGATACGTATATAAGGCCATACTTCAGCGGTAAAGACTTTACCGAACGTAACCGCAAGCAATTTGTCATCGACCTATTTGGCCTTAGTTCTGAGCAAGTACTAAATTATTTTCCAACAGTATATCAACACCTACTAGAGCAAGTAAAGCCAGAAAGAGATGCAAAAGGTCAGACAAAGGATGGTGCTGGATATGCGAAGCTATGGTGGCTGTTTGGAAAGCCACGCCAGGATTTACGTCCTGCGCTTCAAGCCATAAGAAGGTACATTGCAACTGTTGTCACCGCAAAGCATCGCGTATTTCAGTTTCTGGATAAAGATATCTTAGCTGAAGATGCACTGATTGTTATCGCCTCTGAAGATGCCTATCACCTAGGCGTTTTATCAAGCCGTTTTCACGTTGTGTGGGCATTAGCAGTCGGTGCTATTCTTGGTGTAGGAGCGACTCCTCGTTACCGAAAATCGCGCACCTTCGACCCGTTCCCCTTCCCCGAGGCCACGGCCGAGCAGCAGGCGCGCATCCGGGAGCTGGCCGAACAGCTCGACGCCCACCGCAAGCGCCAGCAGGCCGCCCACCCCACCCTCACGCTCACCGACCTCTACAACGTGGTGGAGAAGCTGCGCGCCGGTCAGCCCCTGGCCACGCCCAAAGACCAAACCGTTAACCAGCAGGGCCTGGCCTCGGTGGTGCTCAGCCTGCACCAGCAGCTCGATGCCGCCGTAGCCGCCGCCTACAACTGGCCCCCCGCCCTGCCCGAAGCCGAGCCTGCTGGCCCGCCTCGTGGCCCTCAACCACGCCCGCGCCCAGGAGGAAAAAGCCGGCCACGTCCGCTACCTGCGCCCCGCCTACCAGGCCCCCGAGCTGCAGCAGCAG
>NZ_QVLT01000066.1 GCF_003417065.2 Hymenobacter lapidiphilus
GTTTTACTACCTTTGCACCCCGCTTCAACCGGAAGCGCTTTCACTCTGGTTAGCCAAGTCACCTGAAAAGGCCGCGGACGCTAGCAGGAAGACCGAAAAGAGGAAAACTTTTTCTTGTTTCGGTGTTGCGGAAAGCAAAAAGAGACTTACCTTTGCAGCCCGCTTCGATTGGAAGGGGACAGCGCAAGTCGAAGAGAAAAGGGTTTCTAAAAACTTTTTCACTTTTCACTTGCAGGTAGCGAAAAGGCGCTTACCTTTGCAGCCCGCTTCGATCGGAAGGGGCAAACACGCAGACCGCCGCACTTAGGTGCGGCACACGGCAGACTCCAATTGGGAGCTTGCACACGTTCTTTGAATGATTGGAAAAGACAATATAGGTAAGACCTGAAGCAGCAATGCGGAGGGCAAAATGAATAAGCGAATCAGTTGCTCTTTTCGGAGAGTGACACATGAGGGTCGGATCAGCACTTGACATCAGCCCTATTTCGATAGGGTGTAGAGAAATCTTACAATGGAGAGTTTGATCCTGGCTCAGGATGAACGCTAGCGGCAGGCCTAATACATGCAAGTCGAACGGGTGGTAGCAATACCACTAGTGGCGCACGGGTGCGTAACGCGTAACCAATCTGCCCTGAACTGGGGGATAGCCCGCCGAAAGGCGGATTAATACCGCATAAACCCACAGTGTGGCATCACATAATGGGTAAAGATTTATTGGTTCAGGATGAGGTTGCGTGCCATTAGCTAGTTGGCGGGGTAAAGGCCCACCAAGGCGACGATGGCTAGGGGACCTGAGAGGGTGATCCCCCACACTGGCACTGAGATACGGGCCAGACTCCTACGGGAGGCAGCAGTAGGGAATATTGGGCAATGGACGAGAGTCTGACCCAGCCATGCCGCGTGCCGGATGAAGGCCTTCTGGGTTGTAAACGGCTTTTCTCAGGGAAGAAAAAGACCATGCGTGGTACACTGACGGTACCTGAGGAATAAGCACCGGCTAACTCCGTGCCAGCAGCCGCGGTAATACGGAGGGTGCAAGCGTTGTCCGGATTTATTGGGTTTAAAGGGTGCGTAGGCGGCCCGTTAAGTCCGGGGTGAAATCCCACAGCTCAACTGTGGAACTGCCCTGGATACTGGCGGGCTTGAGTCCAGACGAGGTTGGCGGAATGGAAGGTGTAGCGGTGAAATGCATAGATACCTTCCAGAACCCCGATTGCGTAGGCAGCTGACTAGGCTGGTACTGACGCTGAGGCACGAAAGCGTGGGGAGCGAACAGGATTAGATACCCTGGTAGTCCACGCCGTAAACGATGGATACTCGCTGGTAGCGATATACTGTTACTGGCTTAGCGAAAGCGGTAAGTATCCCACCTGGGGAGTACGCTCGCAAGAGTGAAACTCAAAGGAATTGACGGGGGCCCGCACAAGTGGTGGAGCATGTGGTTTAATTCGATGATACGCGAGGAACCTTACCTAGGCTAGAATGCGCGTGACCGGTTCAGAGATGAGCCTTTCCTTCGGGACACAAAGCAAGGTGCTGCATGGCCGTCGTCAGCTCGTGCCGTGAGGTGTTGGGTTAAGTCCCGCAACGAGCGCAACCCCTATGTTTAGTTGCCAGCATGTTATGATGGGGACTCTAAACAGACTGCCTGCGCAAGCAGTGAGGAAGGCGGGGACGACGTCAGGTCATCATGGCCCTTACGCCTAGGGCTACACACGTGCTACAATGGGCGGTACAGCGGGTTGCTACTAGGTGACTAGATGCCAATCTCAAAAAACCGTTCTCAGTTCGGATCGGAGTCTGCAACTCGACTCCGTGAAGCTGGAATCACTAGTAATCGCGTATCAGCAATGACGCGGTGAATACGTTCCCGGGCCTTGTACACACCGCCCGTCAAGCCATGGAAGTTTGGTAGACCTGAAGCTGGTGCTCGTCACAGAAGCCAGTTAGGGTAGAACAAGTAACTAGGGCTAAGTCGTAACAAGGTAGCCGTACCGGAAGGTGCGGCTGGATCACCTCCTTTCTGGAGCTATCCGACCTTCGATTCGTGGACTTCTAATTGATTACCGATAACGTCTTTTCCTCTCATTCA
>NZ_QVLT01000067.1 GCF_003417065.2 Hymenobacter lapidiphilus
TTACATGGTCACAGCCGGCTTCCACCCGCATGCGTTCGGCCGTCTGCTCCAGCACCACGGCTTTGCGCGAGTTGGCGGCCAGGTGGGTGCTGGGTTGTTTGCGCGCCTCCTGCTGCCGCTTGAGCAGGCTATCGAGGTAACCGCTGAGAAAGGCCTGCACCGGGGCGCGGGCCACCAGAAACAGGGCGTAGGCCGCTACCAGCACGGCTCCCACGAACCAGGGGAGCGTTTTCAGGTACTCCAGGATGGGTTGGGTAAAGAGCAGCAGCGGCACAGGCAGGTAAGCGGCTAGGAGAGAGCTGTCAAAGCTCCCGTGAGCCGCCCCCGGAATAGGTGGCTGGGGCCGGGTTATGTTGCAACGCCCGGCCGGCAGCGGGCGGAGCGGGCTCGAAAAAGCCCCGGCCGGGGAGGCGCGGGGCATTAGGAGGGAACGTAGGTTGCTGCTTGGCAGAGAGGGCAGTCAAAGCAGAGTCAAAACAACTTGTTATAATATAAATATTTATTTTATTAATATTGATATTATATGTAAAACTCATATAAATTATATTTATATTTATATATAATCAATCATCAACCCATAAGCTCCTCATTATGAAAAGTGTAAACAAGTTCCCCGCCCTGGCCGCGTTGTTTCTGGCATTTGCCTTTACTGGATGTGAGAAAGCATCCGATATGGTTGCGCCCCAAAACCCCTATGCCACCTACACCGCTCATGTGGTAGGCGATTACTGGGATCAAGGAGGAGCAGTAACTGGCCTCTCCTGCCCAGTGCGCATGTATGTTGTGTGGCAGAACCTGACCGGTAACGGCGGGAATATAACCAAGTGGGAGGGCGTGGCGAGTTGCCCGCCTGCCGAGACCATCCATCTCAATACGGAGTACACGAATGCTGCTGGCGATACATTTCAGTACAGCACCGAATGCCAGCCGACCGGGGAGGTGAGAATGACGACGCATTATTTCCCTAAGAAGAAGAAGAAGTAGCGTGCGCAACGTGCTGTAAAACAAAGCCCCTTAACTGGACTGTTAAGGGGCTTTGTTTGCTCGAAGCCCGAACTGTGGGGCCAAGCTTCAGTAGTTAAGAAAGCCCCGGCCGGTGGGGCGCGGGGGGGGGGTGTGGGAGGAAGTTGGTAGGTTTGCGGCCTTATGTCGTCTAGCAAACAATATTTCCCAGCCCTTACTGGTATCCGTGCCCTCGCGGCTTATACCGTCTTTCTCACTCACTATAACCCATTTGCAGAAGCCAGTTGGCTCGGTCTTCTCCTGCGAGAAGGCAACAGTGGTGTTACTGTTTTCTTTGTGCTGAGTGGGTTTCTAATCGCCACTCGGTATGGGCAGCGCGTGGAAATGCGGCGCGAGTGGATAGTGGATTACTTCCGCAACCGCTTTGCCCGGATCTATCCGGTGTACTTTCTAGTAACCCTGGCTACGTTCGTGGTGCTCTACCTGCGCCCTGATTACGACCTGATCGGACGTTGGGCGGGTTATACCACTCAAGATATGGTGTTAGTTGCTGGGTTAAATTTCACACTTACAAAAGCATTTTTTTACCCTTTTGTGTTTACGGGCATTGCCCAGGGCTGGACGCTTACGGTGGAGGAATGCTTTTATGCCCTAGCTGTATAGTCCCAGGGAGAGATGGTGTATTTTCCGGGCTGGAATTTCGCACGCACTTATGGGACAAATACTCCACGGCAGCGCCCGCACAACTTCGGCAATACGGGCCGCTATCCAACGTAGTCAGGA
>NZ_QVLT01000068.1 GCF_003417065.2 Hymenobacter lapidiphilus
CGTTGAAGCTTTTGTTTTTGGCGCGCAGGCCGTGGTAGGCGAGGCGCAGGTATTCGTCGGCGAGCTGGTTGAGGTCGGTGGGCATTCGCTCGCCGGTGCTGGCGCGGCTGTGTTCGAGCATGCCGCGCACGATGCTGGCCGCCCGATGTCCGTGGTGCGTAATCTTGGTCAGGTTCTGCTCCAAGTCGGTTAGCAGCTCGCTTTCCAATTCGGCATCCAGTGTTGTTCGCTTCTGCTGCTCTTCGCGCAACTCGCTCAACAACTCGGTGCTCACGTCGGCGAAGTTGGTGACGAAGTTGAGCGGGTTCTGGATTTCGTGGGCGATGCCCGCCGTGAGCTCGCCCAGGCTGGCCATCTTTTCCTTTTGAATTAGTTGGGCCTGGGTGGCGCGCAGGTCGGCAAGGGAGCGTTGCAATTCGCTGGTGCGCTGCATCACTTGCTGCTCCAGCGTTTCGTTCTGGGCGGCCAGCAGAGCCTGCCTGTCCTGCTCCTGGGCCAGGGTTTGAGCCGAGAGCTTTTCCACTTCGGTCAGCTTGACTTGCAGCAGCTGGCTGTCGAGGGCAAACTCGCGGGCCAGGTAGAGCGAGATGCCCAGCGCCGGGGACAGGTATATCATCAAGAGGATAACCACACCAAATTGCTCCGGCAGCTGCTCTATTGGATTCGGGACTTTCAGCAGCGCACTGACCGCAACGATGCCAAGTATGATAACTAGAATCAGGAGAATAACCGCAAATCCGGCCCCAACCATCCAGGCCCCGCGTTGGCGCTGGCGCAGGGCGCGGCCGGTCAGGCGCAGCAGTTCGACAAAGGTCAGGATGAATATGGGCAATGAGACATAGCCAAGGTATTCCGAGCCGGCTAGCCGAAGGGCCACCATGACCCAAAATCCCGCCCACAACCCTTTGTACACCCAGCCGGGCCGGAACCGAAACAAGGCGTACAGCGCCCGCACGGCCCACAGGTAAGCCCCTACATTCAAGAAGAACTTGGCTAACATCAGCAGCACCAGCACTTCCAGGGGAGGGAACGTGAGCGACCATACAATAAGCACCAGCAGACAATTCATCGCCAATGCCAGGGCGAAGAAGGCAAAATAAAGGTTGGCTCGCTGAGCCGGGTAGTAGCGAAAAAAAGCCAGGTGCAGCAGGGTGAGCAAGCTGAATATGCCGGTTACCACGCTGTTCACCATGGCGGTGAGCACCTCCCTGTCCGCCAGTTTTTGCACTTGCGCCTGGCTGCGCAGGTACACTTCCAGCAGCTGCTTTTCGGTGCCCAGCCGCCGCAGCGGCGACTGCCAGGGCGCGAAGCGGATGGCCAGCACCTGCTCGGCGGGGCCGCCGGCGGGCACGACGACCGGCGGGAGCTTATGGGGGTCGGGCACCTGGGCGGGGATGGCCTGCAGGATGCCCGCGCGCTGCACCAGCTGCCCGTTGAGGTAGATTTCCCAGGCCCCGTACCCGTCGGCCTGCAGCAGCACCG
>NZ_QVLT01000069.1 GCF_003417065.2 Hymenobacter lapidiphilus
GTAGCGCAAACACGATTTGGGCTTCGGTAAACTTTGTCTTTTTCATGGCACATGTCTCTTGGTTTAAGATACGACAAGGGCCTGATTTCTCTACTTTAGCGTGGTCTAGTTTATTGGGGGGAGGTCAGCTTTTATCAGACATGATAGAGAGGTTTAAAGGTGAGTTATTGACCATCAGCTAAAAACTGATGGCTTTTCACATTCAACTACCAGCTAATAGCTGAAAAAACTATTGATCGATGGCCGTGTCTTTGGCCTCGTAATCGGTGAGGTCGGCGTTGGTGCCTTCGCTGGCGAGCTTGGCGTTGGAGGGTGGGTTGGCTTCCATCTGGCCCATGCCCACGCGCGAATCGGGGTCCTCCATCTCGTCGGGACCTTTGCGGGCATCGTCGCCATCAAGCTCATCGACGGGGCGGCGGGGCTGCTGGGTGAGGTGACGCTCGGCGGGCATATCCTGGTTGGGGCGGTCGGGGCGGCCTTCCTCGGTGGTGCGCATGTTGTCGTGCGGCGGGGCGGTCTTGTCCTCGTTCTGGTTCATCGACACGGCTGTAACGCCATCGGAGCTGTCGGTGCCGAAGCCCTGCTTGCCGTCGCGGTTGCCAAAGCCGCCGCGGGCATTCTCGTTCTTGGGCGGGTCGGCGCCGGGCACAATGTGGCCGGCTTTCATCTCCTGGTCGGAGGTATCGTCGTTGATAACGCGCACGGGGCGGTCGTTGGGGTCGGTAGCCATAGTTGTTTTTGGGTTGAGGTGGGTAGGAGGGCGTTTGGTAAAGTGTACTGTGGTTTGCGGGTTTGGGTTTAGCTTTGGGCCGGCCGCTGGTTGGCTAGCTAACCCAAGTTGCGAACTACAAACCGACTTGGTGTAGTGCGTGGGCAAAGATGAAAAGCACTATTTTTAAGGCGAAGCCGGCCGCTGTTACGGCATGAATCTGCTTGGGAAAGCGCGCTGTCAGGCAGCTGAAGGTGGTTTCAATACCTTTGCGAAAATACTGAATCAGAAAGTTTTGGGCCGGGTGGTGGGGCCGCTT